>CAZGIM010000005.1:0-229127 GCA_964525995.1 uncultured Prolixibacteraceae bacterium
TGACTTCTCGAAAATCAATCCGTATTATGTTACCCACTCAAAGTGACAAAGAACCTTAAATTATGAACAAAAAGAAATTGATATTTGATTTAGCATTTATTGTAATTGCAGCAGTCATTTTGATTGTCTTAGTTGAGAGTGGATTAATAGAAAAATATATTGGTTTTGCACTCATTCCAATACTAATCGCATATTACTTCGGACAATTTGTTGAGCGAAAAACAAGAATTAAATCTGAAAAATAAAGTGATTGATAATAATACATTTTATTGACCGATAAAAATTAACAAAGCAAAACTTAAGAAAGCTTAAAAATGGCCGACTTGTGCAAGATTTTAAGTTCTGTTTGAAGATAAATTCGGAAAAATAAAAAGACTGCTTATTATGCTTTTATGCACACTGACTGATGGACAAAATAAAAAAGCAGTTAAAACAATGAGAGAAGAAAAATTAAGGGAATAAACAACGAAATGCCAACAAATGCTATATGCAATAAGGGTTTCAGTGGTATGCGAAGGATTGTAGCCCGCTTCAACTTTTCATGTACCGTGATAGGAAATCGCCCGCAATCCCTTACTACATATGGCCTCGGCCGTTAGCGGTAATTATCATTTACTGTGACATTTTGAAAAAGAAACTACAATAAAATGACAGATAAAATAATAACCCTAGCGACATTCATGTTTCCGACAGAAGCATATCCCCTTATGACAAGACTTGAAGAAGAGGGCATAGAATGCTTTCTTGGTGATGAAAATACTGTTTCTGTTCAACCTTTTCTTTCTAATGCAATCGGAGGAGTAAAACTAAATATCAAAGAAAGTGATGCCGAACAAGCATTATTGATCTTAAAACAGACGTATCAAGACAATAAGAAAGAGGAAAAAAAAGATGACGAAAAGTGGACAAAAGATTTTGTACAAGTAGATACATATTGTCCTGAGTGTGAATCTTATCATGTTTACCGAAGAAAGTTTCCCTGGTATAAAACAATCTTTGCAATAATTTTTGCGTGGGCTTATGCACCATTAGCCTTTTTAATAAAAAAGCATTATTGCGCTGACTGTGGACATATTTGGGACCAATAAATATTACAAAGGAGGACAACAACTACTGCCAATAAATAAGGCTTCGTGAGGCGTAGCCTAGCAAAAAGCCTTATTTATTAGGCTCTGGTATTGGAATAGCAGGAGCGAAATTCATCGGATAGCTAAATTATGATTTATAATTCAAAGATAAATAGAAATGAGATTAAACAATATTAGACTTCTGGTAACGGATTTTGATGAATGTTTCAGATTCTACTCTGAGAAAGTTGGATTAAAAGTTACGTGGGGAAGCATTGGCGGAGATTATGCCAGTTTTGACATTGGAATTTCATCTAATAAAATGGGATTCTCGATTTTCAAATCCGATTTAATGGCAAAACAAGTTGGTAACTTTGATAAAACACTACCTTCAAATAATAGAGAAAAAACTGTGATAGTTCTACAAGTGGATAATGTAGATGAAACATATAAAAGATTAATTAATAATGGAGTAGATTTTATTAATAAGCCCAAGGATATTGCTGGTTGGGGTTCAAGAGTTGTCCATTTCAGAGACCCTGAAAACAATTTGATTGAGTTATATTGTGAATTGCCCAAAGAAATGTGGAGTAAAGATTTATTGGAAGAAATAGAAAAATAAAAAGCACGACACCATGCCATCAACCGTTAGTTGCAATAGCAGAAAGACAAAAACACTCTTACGAAAATGGATTACGAAATATTAATTGGAGAAAATAGAATTAGTGAAATACAAAGATCCTTAGGCTTAGATACATGGCCTGAATTCATGCAGCATGATAATATTGTAAATAAATATTGGCCTGATTTGTATACAGACTTTTTAAAATTTCAATTTGCATTATTTGATAAACAAGAAATTGTCGGGATTAGTAATACTGTTCATTTGAACTGGCAAAGGTCATTTTCAGAATTACCTGATAACGGATTGGATTGGGCTATGGACAAAGCAAGTAAAGATTTTAAACTTGGATTAAAACCTAATCTTCTAATTGGAGTTCAAATATTGATTAATCCAAAATATCAAAGCCAAGGTATTAGCTATAAAATGCTGACTATTATGAAGGATATAGCAAAATCTAATGGGATTAGCAATATAGCCTTGCCGGTAAGACCGACATTAAAGAGTCAATATCCATTAATTTCAATTGAAAAATATACAAATTGGAAAAACAAAAATAATTTACCGTTTGATCCATGGATTAGGGTTCACATAAAGGCTGGAGGTAAGATTGTTGGGATTTGTAATAAGTCTATGTCTATATCAGGGACTATTTCAGATTGGGAAAAATGGACTGGATTATTATTCCCTGATTCGGGTGATTATATAGTTGATAAAGCGTTGATTCCAATTTCTGTTGACAAGAAAAATGATATAGGGACTTATATAGAGCCTAATGTTTGGATTATTCATGAATTAAATTAGCTACACAACTAATATCGGGGGTTAAATAAAATCTTTCAAAAAATCAGGTAAAATTACAATCCTCACAAAACAATAACTTAGAAACATCTATAAGAACCACATATAATATTCCCGTTTTTCTCAGATTTTTCTCATAAACCGGGTAAAACTGAATAGATCCGGTTATACGGTTTTGTACTACACCATGATCAAATCTCAATCCAAAGATAAGTAAATCAATAAGATAAATGGAATTTATAATTATATGGAAAGGTACTGAATAACTCCAAAATAATCCTGGCGGGGAGACCCCAATAGACACTTGACCCTCAGTAAATCAATACGATAATCAGATGGTTCTCTTTTTTTGTCTCGGAAGTAAGTCAAAAACACTGGGTTCAATTGCCATTTTATATGTACCTGTTAGCAGTATAATTTGTGAAATCAAAATTTTGGCTGCTTTGAATGGACTTTTATAAAATCTATCATTTCCTGCAAATTAGTCACTTTTGGATGTCAGTCAGGATCTGGAAATTGCTCTAATCCCAAAAATTTCGAGTTGTTGTTTCCTGACACATCAATCGTAAAAGTGCATTCAGTTGTCACTTGTTGGCCTGGAATATCAAATACAGTAAGAATGCTTATTCCTCCAGCACATTCACTTCTTTTATCACGTCACCTGTTTTGTTCATCGGTACAACGAAGGTTTTTATTTCACAGGGTTTCATGGTAAAATCAACAGACTTATTCAACGATTTGATTTCAATCGCTGCTTTTGTCGCCTTCCCGTTAAGTTCAACACAGCGAAGGATCCACCCGCTGCTATCCTCCGCTATTTTAGCGGCTGTAATGGAAATACCTTCACCTGTGAGGGTGATAAAAGAATTCTTTTTCGGTAATGTTCCTGGATGATTGTTGGTGAGGAACACGATTGGTTTCATTAAATATTCCTCGGCTTTACGGGCAATAGCTCCATCGCGCCAGTCGCCATTATGAGGCACGAGTTTGTAAGTGAACTCATGTATGCCCTGTTCCATGTAACGGTAACCATCACTCACCTGAACAGTGTCGGGAATATGCTCCGACCATGCAGTGCTGTGTAAAATGGTCATCTGCATATCTCCGTCTTTCACGCTGTAACTGCATTTGCTGTCGTTGAGAAGCGATATTCCAAATGTTCCGCTGCTGTCGTTCCCGCTAATGTCAACCCATGTCTGTCCGGGCTCTTCGTCGCCGTTCATCGTTCGTTGAATAAATCCATATGGGATGGAATAAGTCAATGTGCCTTTGGGCAAAACTGTCGGGTAACTTATTTTAAGCATCTTTTGAATTTCATGCCAGTCGAGGGTAACCATACAATCCAGTCCCCCTGAATTTTTGCATAAAGAAAAGTTCTGTATTACAGATGAATTTCCGTAATACATTTTCACCTGTAAGGACGCTTGTTCGGGACCCGTTTCCATGATGGTAAATTCAGGTTTTTCAAATTTCCCTATCACTTTATTATAGGCAACAACACCGTGCCCCCAGGTATCGCCAGAGTCTTTTAAAACTAAAGGAACAGCGCCGGGTTTCAGTAATAATTCACGCTTGCTTTTTTTATCGAAATACGAAATGATATAGCCGGTTTGTTTATCAAAGATTATTTTCACAAAATCATTTTCCAACGAATTTTCTGTGACTATCCCTTTTACCTCCGGTTTCAGGGGTTTCCTGGCGCTGCTGAAATCCAGTCTGAAAATTTTATAACCGAAACCCGGTATTTCAGCTTCAAATAATGCAGTGGCTCTCCATCTTACTTTAGCTCCCGCCGTTCTCACTTCCTGATAGGTCACTTCTTTTCCCTCATCATTGTAAAGTACCGGTGTTACTTTGTAATCCTCTTTTTCCGTCTCAACGCGGATATACTTTTTTACTGTCCATGCGCATGGATTGAAAACGATGAAAGGAATGGAGTTTTTAAATGCCGTATCCGCAGTATTTACCTGCGTTACTAATTGCTGCATGGCTGTTGATTGAATGTCCCTGGCTTCCGACAAGGCATAGCCGAGGTCGTTACGTGCATCGGTGTACGCCGACTCTATTGCCGAGCCAGCTAATATATCATGAAACTGGTTGAACAAAACTTTTTTCCACGATTCATTGAGTCGCGAAGTCTGATTCGCTGAGCTGAACATGGCTGTTGTGAGTGATGAAACTTTTTCGGCCGATAACATCGCAATTTCCGCCTGACGATTCCACATCTTTATATCGGAGCAGGCAGAATAACATCCGCGTGCGTGATGTTGTAATTCGTCATCAACGACTGGAAATGAATTTTGCATCGGTTTAATCCAGTCGACAAAGTCTTCAAGCGAGCCGAAGTGCATATTGGGATATTTGCCTGCTTCTAATTCTTTTATTTTCTGAATATTTTCAATCGTTGGTCCGCCGCCGTGATTGCCTACTCCATAAAAGAAAGGGAAGGTGTTTATTCCGGGAAGATCTTTGGCATAACGTTGTCGCAATCGTTCGATAACCGTTTCATAATTCCCGGTTCTGCTATTATTGTATGAAGCGGCAATCTGCACGGCCAACACCCCAGAGCCGTCAGGACCCTTCCAGTTGAACAAAGGGGAAGGCAGCGCAGGGTTATCATTTGTATTTGGACGCATGAAACAATATGATTGCATTTCCTGCAAATTCAAAATTTGCGGTAATGTCCAGGGATGACCGAATGCATCAGGGTTAAAACCGATCATTACCTTTTTACCAAAATTCTTCTGAAAATAAAGCTGCCCATATAAACCCTGTCGCAACAGCGATTCACCTAAGGGGCAGTTCAGATCAGGCTCTATCCACCATCCTCCCACAATATTCCAGCGACCTTCACCAACCCTGTATTTTATCTCGCTGAACATGGCAGTATCGGTTTTCGCGACCCATTCATAAAATTGTGCAGAGCTTGCAATAAACGACACGCCAGTAAATTCTTTCATCCTGTCTAATGCTGAGCGAAAAGTTGCAAACACTTCGGCATATCCTTCATCTTTGGTCCAGCGCCACACGGGATCAATATGCGCATGACCTATAGCAACAATAACAGGAAGGCTGTCCTGTTTTTTCGCGGCTGGGACTGAACCGGATTTTTGCGCTTGTGCGATGAGTATACACAAGAACATCACGAGAAGCGATATGATTTTTTTCATAGCTTGGAATAACACAATTTGAACATAGTTCCCTTAAAATCCATTCTTTGCAATGTAAGCGGCTCCGGCAATGGCCGTATCATATCCCAGCTTTGATAATGCGAGTAGGGGAGGCTTCACAAGGGTTAATTGTCTTTTCATTTCCGCTTCGATTTTTTGAAGAAAGGGTTCGCCTGCGCCAAAAGCAATTCCTCCGCCGAAAACAATAATATCGGGGGTCATTATGGTTGCAATATTACGTAAACCCTGCCCGAGATTATAGATCACCTCACTCCATTCGTCATCGTTAAGCTCTTCAGCGGGTTTGCCATATATTCTTTTTATTGCATTTCCCGACACCAGGGCTTCTATGCAATCGGGCGAACCACATTCACATTGTACTTTTTCGGGATATCTGCACCTGAAGTTGATGGTTTGATGTCCCACTTCAGGATGATTCCCATTAAAGCCACGGTAAACTTTACCGTCGATGATATATCCTCCTCCCATTCCTGTGCTCAACGTGATATAAAGGAACTTCTCATGACTGTATTTTCCAAGATGATATTCGCCCAATGCTGCAACATTGGTATCAACATCAACATAAAAAGGGCATCCCCATTTTTTTTCCATCATATCTTTAAGAGGAATATTCCGCCATTGGTGCTGATGCAAAGGTGACACAATACCCCTGACCGCATCGAGCGGACCACCGATCGCGGCTCCGATACCGCCAATTCTGTCTTTATTGGAAACTTCGTTTATCATTTTATTAAGGAGATCGATCCCCTCATTAAAATCTTCAGGAGTGTTGTATTTGACACGTTTTATTTCCAGCAAATTTTCAGTGAAGGAGGCGACCATGAATTTTGTGCCGCCAATGTCTAATGCAATGTACTGTTTCATGATAAAAGTCTTAAATGCAATATTTAGTTCGCACTAGTGGATTGACATACCTGAGATTATTTTTCAACAACCACCCCTGTCGATTTATGTGAATACACAGGATCTTTTTTACCGCCAGGTTCAGTTATTGTAAGCGTTTTAAAAGTAGCACCCTGAACATCATTAAGCACAACCGGCATCCTGAAATCCGGTTTATCGCATATCATCGTAACATGGGTGAAAGTAATATTTTTTGCATGACGTATATAAAATCCCCATGCCGGAAGCTCTTTGAACATCGAGAATTCCGGATATTTGCCTTTCACTTCAGGGATGGAGTCTATTTTATCAAGATCAACTTTGGCAAAATTTGCATTGCCACCTCCGGGATAATGTATCTCAATATTTTTCAAAGTAACGTTCTCAATCTTCGCATCGGGCATGCCAACAATACTGGCAGGAGAAATGTTACGCGGCATATCTTCCACAGGCCCTTCGTAACGGTAGCCGGCATCGGGCTTAGTGGCAGGAATTTCGACATACAGGTTTGAAATATTGACATTGCTCATTTTGCCTTTTCGACCCTTTTGCCGTTCACCGATGCTGAGGAATATTGCATTTCCCGTATTTATTGCCTTCAGACTGTCAACAATAATATTATCGACGGTTGCACCGTCAACGGCAGAAATAGTGATTGCCGAGCGATAGGTGTCGAAAATGACATTTTTTATGATCCTGATATTTTTAAAGCCCCCGTATGAAGCGGTACCGAATTTAATGCCGCTGGCGCTGGAACGTACGGTATTGTTGTAAACGTAAATATTCTGGCAAACAGCGCTGGTGTCATGCGATTTCAGGCATATTCCGTCGTCGGAAGCATCAATATATGAGTTTTTGATGCTCACACTGTCGCAATCGACTATATCAATTCCGTCGTTGTTCCAGTATGCCTTGGAGTCAAGGGTTACTTTGTCAATTACAACGTTTTTACATTGGTCGGTAACGAGTGTCCAGGCGCAGGGGTCTTTAAATGTGATCCCCCGGAGCGTTACATTGGTGCATTCCCTGAAATAAATGTCGAACGGTCGGCTGGCACCAGGGCGGTCGTCAATAAGTTTGTCAATGATCACCTCTTTATAGACCATATCAATGATGTTATTTGCCAGAGCGAAGCCTTGCCCGTCAATGACGCCCATACCGGTGATGCCGATATTCTTCACATTATAGGCAAGTATGAGCGCCGGTTGTTTTAACGCTTTCTGATAATCGAATGGATTGGTAGAACCAACAATGACGGCCCCTTCCTGCAGCTGTATGGTGACATTGTCTTTCATGAAAACGGAACCGGTAAGATAGCGCCCCACATAAAAAACCAGCCTTCCGCCGCCGTTTTCACTAATAAAATCAATGCCTTTCTGAATGGATGTTGTATTCAAAGTCACGCCGTCTGATTTAATACCAAACATAGATGCTTTGTAGTCCTTTGCCGAAAGGTGGATCGATAAGCCCAGCAATAAAACAAGGGACATAAGTTTTAAAGGTTTCATAACGATGATTTTAGGTTAACGATTTTCAGATCACAATGCAATAGATAAAAACGTAGAAAAAACATTGATGAAGCCAACAATAAAGATACACCCATAGAACCAACTACCACTAGTGGAATTTTTCCACCACAGATAACGCGTCCACTTTCGAACAACCATTTCTTCATGAAATACATCCGGTGGGTCTCGTTCCTCAACCTCACGAAGGCTTATTTATTAACAACAGGGTGAATCCCCTCCCAGGGTGATTGCAATTCTTTGATAACCAGCTTTAATTTCTGTTCGAGTCCAACAATCCAGATTTTATCATGCACTTCGAAGATCAGGTCAGGTTCCGGGTTTACCATATGCAATCCATTTCTTTCGA
Organism: uncultured Prolixibacteraceae bacterium; assembly: GCA_964525995.1. Lineage (GTDB taxonomy): Bacteria > Bacteroidota > Bacteroidia > Bacteroidales > FEN-979 > CAIVAT01. Next base: position 8,439 of record CAZGIM010000005.1, read on the forward strand.
TGCCAATAATGAGACCTTTGGTTTTTTCACGAATTCCGGATCCACGGATGCTTTGGCCGGCAAGACGCGCATTGTTCTTAATCGTAAAATGGTGCAACGATACAGGGTGTTTCTTATCTTCTCTTACATTTTCAGTACCGGATATTTCAAGGAAGGATTTGAATCTGCCAAGTTGTTCTTCATCGCCAATAACTAAAATTATATCGTTTGGATACAGATGATTGTCGCGGTCAGGAACAGGGATTATAAAATCTCCCCGTTCGATCTGAACAATGTTTACTCCGAATTCCTCCCTTATTTTTGATTCGGATAACGTCTTTCCAACATACGGGGAGTGGAACGTTATCGCGAATTTGGCAATATGCGAATTCCATGGCGTGAGGATATAATTCTGTATTGCGGTTCCTGACTCACGCTCATGAAAATTGGTATAAAACCTTGATTCGATTTTCCAGTACAGGGTTTTAATCCGGTTGAAGAAAATGACTAGAATCAGACAAGCAATAATAATTCCTAAAAAAGCGATTATTGGTGAAAAAAAGTGATTAAGCAGGGACACGACGAACAATACCGCCAGGATGATCCTGGAAAGCTGTAAAAAAAGTAAAGAATGTCGTTTGGAATCTCTGGCCCAAACCTTCTCGTAAGCGGGGCTATGCGGCCTGCGAAATGCCAGCGCCCAAAGAAATGGTGACAATACAACAAGAGTAACAACTGCCTTTATTACCTGATGATACTTATACCCCGTGAAAAGGGTATCCAGGTATTTGTGGCTTAAGAATATTATTGAAATGATAATCACTGAAAAAATGACGATGTTAACGAAATAGTTGATGAGGACCCTTTTCCAGTCACTCATTTCTGAAATCCGCTGTTTACCTGAGCTATATGTCTGTAAAATGGTTTTCCATTTTTCTGGCATATTTTTTTCTATCAGATTGGTGACCGGTTGCGACAGACGGATCATGTAAGGTGTAGTAAATGTTGTAAGCACTGAAACTGCTACTGCCACAGGATACAAAAAATTGCTTGTTACATTCAGCGTTAGTCCTAAGGCAGCGATGATAAACGAAAACTCACCGATTTGTGAAAGACTCATGCCTGATGGTATAGCTATTTTGACTGGCTGACCCGAAGCCATGGTACCAAGAGTTACAAAAAATGGTTTTCCAAGCAGCAAAACCAGAGTTGCTGCGCCAATCGGAATGATATGCGTTATGAGCATCTGGGGGTTGATTAACATACCAACGGATACGAAGAAAATGGCTCCGAACAGAGTTTTAATGGATTTGGTAAGGTGTTCGATCTTCTCTGCTTTTGTGGTTTCAGCTAAAACCGAACCCATTACAAATGCGCCAAGCGCTGAAGAGAACCCGGAGTATGTTGCCAGGATGACCATCAGAAAACACAATGCAAGCGAGATAATGAGAAGCGTCTCATCGTTGATGAACCTTTTAAGTTTTCTGAACAGAGTCGGCAGAAAGAAAATCCCGGCTAAAAACCAAATGATTAAAAAGAAAACCAGTTTTAACAGGGCATAAAACATCTCCGGGCCGGCGAAAGTCCGGCTTACAGCGACTGTCGAAAGCAACACTAATAATAACACGGCCACCAGATCTTCGATGACCAGAACCCCCGTTACAATTCCTGCAAATTTCCGGTTTCGTAACCCAAGTTCATCAAAGGCACGGATAATAATGGTCGTGGATGCAATAGCCAAAATTCCCCCTAAAAACAGACTGTCGATGAAATTCCAGCCCAACAGTTGACCAACACCAAATCCCAACAATAAGGTCAGTGGTACTTCGGTTAATGCAGTAAGTGCAGCCACTCCCCCTACTTTCAGTAACTTTTTAAAACTGAATTCAAGTCCAAGGCTGAACAATAAGAAAATAACTCCTATCTCGGCCCATGTTTTTATGCTTTCCTGTTCAATTACAGTTGGAAATAAAATAAAGTTAGGTCCGACGAAAAAACCGGCGATAATATAACCAAGCACAACAGGTTGTTTTAACATCTTGAATATAAGAGTAACAACGGCAGCAGTGCACAGAATAAGCGCCAGATCATATATAAATACAGGTAATTGTACCATGGCCCGGAATCTGTTTTTCAAACAAATTTAGGATATTTGAAAATGCCTGAAAACTTTATTCAGAACTGACTGACGCTAATCACCTGTTATCACTATTAGTAATCCGTGCTCTGAAAACCAGGTTCATATTCCAATCCTGTTACTGAAAGAGCACAAACTCACCATCGACCAGTTCCTGGACGACTGGCGGATGAACCGGGTTGCGCAACGTATCGAAGGAAAATGTCCCCAGAATCGTTTCCAGATTACTGGTGTTTGCAAGGGATGCGCGCAGCGTCTCGCTGCTGATTACTGACGAACGTTTCAGGGCATCAGCAATGATATAGATGCTGGCATAGGCCTGTGCAGCAAATTGATCAGGCGTTGAGCCATAGTGGCTGACATAGTTGTCAATGAACTGGGCATTGCCCGGCGTATTTTCTGTATGGATCCAGGCTGAGCCGCAGATCGCTCCCTGAGCGGCAGTTCCGGCCTGCTGCCAGAGTTTTGAGGTGTTGAAACTGTTGCCTCCGATGAACCTGATGCTGTCGGGGAATCCCAAATTCTTAGCCTGAACCATGATCTGTGAAGCTTCATTGACAAGCACCGCAAGCACGATCACGTCGGGATTTGCCGCCTTTACACGGTTCAGTTGATCAGTGAACTTGTTGTCACCCTTGTGGACTGTATCTGTCGACACGATCGTTATGCCCGGCGTGTTTTCAAGCGCAGTCCTGAACGATTCATATGCCCCGACGGTATATGGATCATCGTTCCCGTAAATGATAGAGACTTTTGAATAACCGAGCTTTTCATGCGTCACCCGGATGGTATTGGGGATCACAACTGGTTCAGGTAAACAGTTCCTGAAAATGAAGTTGCCCATCTCGGTGATCCCGGAAACGGTATTGGATATGCCCATAACCACAACCCCACGATTCTGGGCAACGGTATCAGCGACAAATGCCGAATTCGATGAAGTGGGTCCGATGATCGCGAGCACTTTTTTCACCGAAATGAGTTCTCTGAAAATGTTCCGGCAGGTGTCGGGCACCGATTTGTCATCGACGATATACGGAACAAGCCTGATACCGGGAATAAACGAATTAGCGTTGATTTCGTTTATGGCCAGGGTCGCCCCGTTCTGCTGGATGATCCCGTAGGGGCCGAAGTTTCCTGTAAAGGAGAAGACGATGCCAATGGGAACGTTAACAACAGGCGTTTCGGGATCGGACTCCTTTTTTTTGCATCCGGAAGATACTATGATACAGGCAAGAATTATAAGGGGAAGGACTCTGACGTTGAATAAAAAGTCCATACAGGAATATGTACGAGTCATTTTCTTCAGGGTGTTGTGATTGATCAAATGAGCTTCAAAGATAAGAATATAAGAGACTGTTTAAAATTTACGATTGAACATGATTTACGATTTACGATTGCAATTCGATTTCGGACTTACAGTTATCATCTTAGGGTATCATTTTAAATCTTTTCGTGTTGAAATTAACCTATAACCTAAAATTTGAAAGTAACATTCGTCGATCTGGATTCATACGTCATTTGTTTTCATTCGTAAATCGTAAATCATGTTCAATCGTAAATAGAAAGGATTTTCACCTGACAAACTAATTTTAAACAGACTCTAAGTTGTCCCCAAAGATGGATATCGGGTCAAACAATTGTAGTGGCTGCGATGAAAGGAGGATTGATTTGCTAATTGTGAATTCGGCATTATATTTGCATCACACGCCCGTTTGGTCGAATATATTTAATTGTTTAACATACTATGATCTGATGAAAAAATTTGTTTTGACCTCATGGTTGCTCATGATAACGATTCCGGCATTTTGGTCTGTATCGCTGAGCGCAGGGAACAACAACGGAAACAGGGATTCTGAACCAGTTAAAACCCCAAAGGGAGAAAGACCTTTGCCTGATTATTCAAAACTTACCACTGAAACCATGATCCCCGGACTGATCCGGATTAAGATACGGGAGTCGTTTGCAGGCGATCTGAATTCGTCTTCCATAAAACAGAATGGCCAAAGTGTGAAGTTCGGTATACCCGGTATAGACCGTTTGAACAGTGAAGCCGGGGTTTTTGCAGCAAGTCAGAGTTTCGCAATAGCCCTCAGAGACCGGGAAAACGAAGCCAGGCATCGGAAATGGGGGTTGCATCTTTGGTACGATTTAAGGGTAGGTGAGGGAGCCGCGCTGAAACAACTCCGAGAACAATATGCCAGTTTGCCTGAGGTAGAGACGGCAGAACTGCTGGTGAAGGCAACCCTTTCCTCGGCCGATGGGTTGAGAACCGGTTCGTATACACCAAATGATTCACTTTACCCGTTACAATGGCATTATCACAATACCGGTCAGGCCGGAGGAACACCCGGATGCGATATCAGTCTGCCCGAAGCCTGGGAACTTGAAAAAGGGGATTCCGGTGTGATCGTAAGCATCATGGACCAGGGAGTCGATTTCCTGCATCCCGACCTGGAGGCTAACATCTGGCCCGGGATCGGGTATAATTTTTATGCCGACACCTCGCTGGTTGAAGCCTGCCTGCATGGCACCCATGTAGCCGGGACTATCGCCGCCAATACAAACAACGGAAAAGGGGTGAGCGGGATTGCCGGTGGAGACGGACTGGGGAACGGGGTGCGCATCATGTCGTGCCAGATCATTTCGTCCGAAAACCAGATCATCGAAAACAATATCCCGAACGCATACATCTGGGCAGCCGACCACGGGGCCGTCATTTCCCAGAACAGCTGGAATTATCCCATAGCTTCGCCTTCGCTGCTCGATGCCATCGATTATTTCATTGCCAACGGCGGGGGAACGATGTTCAACGGGGGAATCATAATCTGCTCGGCCGGCAATGCCGATACCAATGAAATCTCATATCCCGCATGCTACGAACCCTGTATTACGGTAGCTGCCACCTCAAACCAGGACAAGCGATCCTTTTATTCTAATTACGGACCCTGGGTCAATATCAGCGCCCCGGGAGGTAACTATTACCCCTTTAACGAAGAGGACATCCTGAGCACAGTTCCCGGCGGCGGTTATGGCTTCCTGATGGGAACCTCGATGGCATGTCCGCATGTCTCCGGAGTGGCGGCACTGGTGATCTCAATGGCAAAAGGAAGCCTGGTTCCCGACGATGTAAAAGAAATTCTGCTGAATTCGACCGACGACATCAGCTCCCTGAATCCCGATTACGAAGGAATGCTGGGGAGTGGCAGACTGAATGCATACAGGGCGCTGCTGTTCACACAGCAATACATGGACGCTCAGATTCCCCGACCGCCACAGGCATTCGCGGCCTCAGGAGGTGATAACGGGCAGATAGATCTCACATGGATGGCAAATGCGCAGGCAGACAGCTTGCTGTTAGCTTACGCGATAAACCCGGTATTCGGAGTTCCGGCCGGTAGTTACCAGGCTGGAGATACAATCGGCGGAGGTGGAATGGTGCTCTTTAAAGGAATAGATACCGGATTTATACACGCCAGCCTCGATAGCGGAAGCGTTTATCATTACCGTTTATGGTCGCTCCGCAATAACCGTTACTCTCCTTTCGGTCGCACAGCAGCCGACACAGTGAAGTCGTCGCCTTACGGAATATACGACAGGCCGGGGTTAGCCAACGCAGGGATCAGGGTGACACCCAATCCTGTTAAAGGCAGCGCCACGCTCTCCTTCATCCTGGAATCACCGGGAGAGGCCAGAATGCTCGTTTACGATCAGGCCGGACGGCAGGTGAGCGATGAGCGGATCTATTTCAACCACCCAGGCAAACAAAAGCACGTGATTTCTACCGGCGGGTATGTCGATGGAATATACACCGTGAACATACTTGCAGGTTCAAAGTCGCTTAGCGGAAAGATGGTGGTGATGTGATCCGACAGCATAACAATTTCAATGTTGTGCAACATGACCAGCGGAATTTACAATTTCACGGATGATGAATCGTGGCAGGAGGTTCTGATAACCAATCCCACAAAAGTCTGGTCGCCACAAGAACTGATCAATGTTGCGTTTGATCACGATTTTCTTCTATCTTCACTCGGATAAAATATTGAAAGAATACCACGTGCATCGCCAACAATGAATCCTTAAATTTGCCTGGCTAAACACCAACCATTCAACCGCCATCAGCCCAAAAGAAATTCGTTACCAATTTTATCCGTTAGATCATGGATATTGCCTTCTGACTGGAATTCAAACGCAGTCATATTTTATTGCGTTAATATCGAACGGTTTTTGTTATATTTGTAAATCAACATAACCGTAGTATATCAGCATTTGGTTATCAGGTGGGTTCTGTCACAAAAGCGCGCTATTGCTGTCAAAGTCGTCATAATAAAAAATCACCGGAAATCATGAATAAAACGATCCTCACATTATGGTTGATCTTTTCTCCATTCATCGTTCATTCGCAATGGAATCAGGTAAACGGGCCCAAAGATGCTTTCTCCGGCATTGACTTAATCGTCAACGACTCGGTATTTATCCTTTCAACCTCCGGTGCTTCGGTTTATTCAGTCGACATCGGCTGCCACTGGAAACCATTCATGCCGGAGATTTTTTACCAATCTGCGATCTTTCACAACAATCTTTATACGGGTGGCGAATATTATCCCGGATACGGGCAGGCACGGCTCCGCAAGCATACTTTTGTCGATGGTTCGTGGGAACATCAGATCGTATACACAAACGATGTGCTTGTAAAAGGTCTGACGGCAGATGACCACTGTCTTTATGCCGCCTTTCAGCGCAACACCCCCAGCCCCGGCGACGCCGGATTTGTCTATTCTACGGATGGGGAAACATGGTCGATGCAAAATACCGGTCTCCCGATAGATACCATTTACGGGTATTCCACGTATTATGTTTGCAATCTGTATTCATTAGGTGTCAATGATCAGTTTGTTTTTGCCGGCGCCAAAAACGGGGTGTACCGGTCGGACAAAACAAATTTTCAGTGGTTCCGCACCAGCGAGGGTTTGCCCGCAAATGGACGGGTGGACGCCATAGTGTGTCACGAGAACCTGCTGATTATCGCCATTGGCAACCGGTTTTACAAATCTTCGGATAACGGGCAGACCTGGGTCTTCAACTTTGAACTGTCGGGTGGAAACACCGTCAACCGGCTCCAGTGCATTGGCGAAACATTTTTCGCTTTAACTAAAACGCAGGGACTGCTGATTTCGGATGACATGGGGACAACCTGGCTGCCGGCAAATAACGGGTTGGACAATATGAATGCGCAATGCATCATTAAAAATGGGACGACCTTTTACCTGGGCCACGGTACCGGGATATCAAAGGGTCTCAATAAGTGGGAAAATATCAACCACGACATTGTAGTATCTAATGTTCGCAATATGGCTCAGACCACCGCGGCCCTGGCAGCAGTTGAATTTGACAAGGTTTTCATTTCCACTGACGAAGGGCTGATCTGGGAGAACCGCACCCCTTTTGAAGATTTGAATGAATATATCTATTCCATTATCAATGTGAACGGATGCTTCCTGTTTTCTGTAAGACGTGAATTTGTTAGCGAATGCCTGAACTACCGGTCATGCGATAACGGTGAAACCTGGTCTCTTGTCGCCCCGCTGTACAGCGACGACGGTGTATATAAATTACGCAGCAATGGCAGCAGGGTAGTGGCTTTTGCGAACAGCACCATGTTTCTCTCCGGCAATGCCGGGGATTCCTGGAGCGAGATCACCCCTCCGGCGGGTCTGAAAGGTAATTTCAGCGATGTGTTGTTTACAGGAAACGATCTGTATGCCGCATTGGAATACAGCGATAAAGTCATTCACAGTGATGATTTCGGTCAAACCTGGCACCTGTGCAATGAAGGGTTGGGGGGTGAAAAAATCACCACATTTGGGGAGGCTCCTGGGATGATTTTTGCGACAGGAATCAACAAGATGTTCAGAAGCACGGACCGGGGGGAGACATGGGTTGAATGTGCTCCGCTGGGCGAGGATGTGAGGGAAGTCATCTCTGATGGCGGACTTGTTTTTGCCTGTAAGAACCGGGAGGTCTATTTTTCCCGGAATTTCGGAGGGAGCTGGACCGATATCAGTAAAGGGCTGCCGCCATTACCCGATCTGTGGGGTGGCACACTGATGGTCAGGGGCGACCAGCTTTGTTTTGGCACATATACTTACGGAATCTATCAAAGAAGCATCGCCAACCTGCCGAATTCTGTAAATGAGGTCCACACCGGCGGGAGATTCGGCTTGTTCCCCAATCCCGCAACCCATTTTCTGACCATTCAGCCTTATCATCAGCAGGTTATAGTGAAAGTTGAGATCATTGACCTGTCAGCAAGAGTGATCGAAATTCCTGAAATTAATGGGAACAGGATCTGCCTGAGTGAGCTGGCCCCGGCAATATATATCCTGCGGATTTTAACTGCTGATAACATGGTTTCCCACGAAATATTCGTGAAAAGACCCTGAAAACCGAAGAACCAATGAGGAAATTGTAGTCGAAGATATCCAGGTGATCGGTGCCTTTATCGTTTAGCTTTATTTTAAAAACAGTACCGCTGTGTGACCCGCTGTTTCTAAAGAATTGGTAACTTGCAGAGCAGCGCGCCAGGAAGAACAAAATGCCAGAGGCAGACCCCGTGTTGGAGGGGTAAATATAGTTCAGTCCGGTTTTCAAAAGGATTGGCTCAGGAAGTTCGGGGAACGGTATTTAATGGAGACGGACAACGTGTTATGATACAAGTGATTCAATCAGACGAAGATGTTCAAATCATTGGACGCCATTACAAGGGGATGAAGCTTTATTGCGGACACAAATACATCACATTGCTGTTAATTTGTTTCATTTTTTCAGCATTTTCAGCGTATTCGCAGACCGAAGCAACTACTGTCGATGGCAAAAAAGTAATCCTGTACCCTGATAGAACCTGGAAAACGCTGGAGGAGGTCAATAAAATGTATAAAAAATCATATGGAGATAAGCCTATGAATATTTTGAAGATCAACAACGGAAAAGTGGAGATAAGAAAGGATAACGGTGCACTGGTCAGGACCATTGGAAATGGAGATGCTATTGCAGCGGATTTTAATCGTGACCAGACGCTGGTGGTTATAACCACGGTGAAGGGTAAGGTGGAGATTAGAAAAGAAAACGGGGCCCTGGTACGGAGTATCGGGAACGGTGATGCAACCAGCGCCAAATGGTATGGGGATGAGATTGCCATCACTACCACGAAGGGGAAGACCGAGTTGAGAAAGGAGAACGGGGCCTTAATACGAACATTTTAGGATGTTTTTGATTGCACGGGGTGTGAAGCAGGATACCTTAAGGAATCAAGGCAGGGATTCACTATCGGTTTCCGGCAGGAGCGCGTTGGAATACCAGGTGCATTGCCAACGATGAATCCCAAAATGGAAATTTTTATCTATTTTTCTTTCAGTTTGCTTTGTACTAATAATGCTGTCCATGTTGCAATAACGAACGGAGCAGTTAGCGTGATAATTCCGACTTTATCCAATCCATAGTTTAGCAAAACAGATAAGATAATTGCGAAAGTGGCAAATAGAAATCCACACCATTTTTTCGATCCCAGGGCAATGCCACAAAGAACCGCGTTATATCCAAAAAGGCCGATGTTAATTGCAGTGAGGGGAAGGGCAAGCAGTAGTGCAAATAAACTGCCAAGCAACGATCCATAAAGAGCATAAATTGCAGCCATACGCGAGTTAACGAGAATAGCCAAAAGAAATAGAATTCCGGTAAGAGCATTATTTTGGAACATCACCTGACCAACGCCACGCAAGATTGTTGTAATGTAATCCGCAACAGGAGTGAAAAGTTCGGCAGCTGGTATTTTTCTCAGTTTTCGATTTTCACTGATGTCCATATGAAGTCATATTTTGTATTGAGAATTAGAGACAAAATTATAGTTTTCATACGTATTGAACCAACATGGATGGTTATGAACTATATCTCAATAGGAGGGCACCTGTAAAATGATTTATTCAATTGAACCGAAAGCATATTTCAATTGCTGGTTTGTTTTATCAACAGTTAATAAATTTTGACCTTTTGTTCGCCGTTAGATTTATATGTAATCGCTTTAATAATACCTCCATCCTGATATTCTTCCTGTTTTGTCAATTCCTTCTTTTTATTGTAGAAATATGAAATCTTGTATTCACTTCCCTCCGTGTATTGGTTTCTGCAGTTTATGGTATTGTCAATATTCCAGATCGCCAGTGATCCTGTGAACTTTTCAGACTTTAAAATCCTGGGGATGTCTTCGACCTCCTTGTAAGGATCAAACTGATAACCATCCATGCCCTGATAGGCTGTACCACGATATCCGGTATGCCATTTCTCCAACGAAAACTTTTCAAGTTCGAACAGGTCATTCTCGAATTTATCTATACGTTTGAAAACATCATCAGTCATTCCCGAACCACAAGAAATTTCAGCAACCTTTCTTTTATATCTGAACATAGCCCATTTAATGGGTTTGTTTGCTGAATAATCAATTACATATCTTGGATTACCATCAGGAAAATTAATATTCCATGTTCCCGTTCGATTTCCAGCGCTATCGTACCAATTCTCAGCATAGGTAACGCCGTCAACCGATAACTCCTTCCACAAACCGACTTTGTTGCCCCGAAAACTTTTGCCGGTCATTTTCGATTTTTTATACGTAACAGAAGTGTCATGCCTGATCACTAAGACCTGAGAGGAAAGGGTATTTGACCATAAAAAACATAGGGCAATGAACATTATTTGCTGACCGATTTTCATTTTGTTTTCATTAAATCGTTGTACATACAATCAAAATTGTCCGAAACCTATTCGCAAAGCGGTGTGTCAATAAGCTATTCTTAATTTTCATAATTTTTAATTTTTTCTTTTCCATCTCCCTCGAAGGTAATGGTCCTTACTAACTTATCATCCCTGTATTCATCCTGCTTTTTAACGATCTTTTTCTTAGTATATAGGTATGATATTCTATATTCACTGCCCTTATCATAGGTGCATTTTCTTCGCACCGTTTTATCTGAATTCCAAACATAAAATTCTCCGGTAAACTTGTTTGAAACCAATATGTCTTTAATTTTAAGTACTTCCTCAAACGGATCGGTTCTTGTATAGGAAAATACATGATATGATTCACTGCCAGTATTCACGGTTGAAGCTGAACTTCGAACAGTTTTTTCCTGTTCATATAAATTAGTTTCAAAGGCATTTAATTTCCAGCAAATATCACTTGGAATCACAGAATCACTGATCGCCTCACCAACTTTCCTGTTATACCTAAATAAACTCCATCTGCAAATACCGTGATCATTATATTTTATTTCTCTGCGTAGTAATCCATTGGAGTAATTGATTTTCCAAACTCCTTTCGGGTTACCTGTGCTGTCATAAAAACTTTCAGCATAGACAACACTGTCACGGGTAACATCTGTCCATTTTCCCACTTTGACGCCATTAAAATAACTACCAATACTTTGATAGGCAGCATAATTCATGAAAGTATCCCTGCGCACGGTTACATATGTTTGTGAGTGTATGTTTTCTGTGCTTATTAAATAAATAAAATACAGAATAAAAGCGAGCTGCTTCTTCATATTAAACAGATTATAATGCTATGTAAATAATGTTTTTGCGAATATATCTTGTATTGGAAAACTATATCGATATCACCAAGCATAATTACCTGCAGTTATATTATGCTTAACAGCGAGAGTTATTTTTAAAAACCATGTTAAGCTTCTGTCCTTCTTATAGTAAAAACATCATTTCCATCCCGTTATCGTTTTTGTATATCCTCCTCCCATCATGCTTTGTGGAGAGCTTAATATTAATGTAATATGTTCTTTATCATCGAATTGACCCGATTTTTCATGGGTTCCATCAATTACACCTTCCTTATCTATTGATACAATTACGTTTTCACCAGACTTGTAATTAATATTTAGTTCACTTTTGTCATCACCATATGAGATTTCTCCTGAATAATATGTAGTATCTTGAAAAGTCCAACCCGTAGGATAGGGACTCATACTCCAATAATACCCTATAGTTTTAAAGTTCCATTCACCTACATATTTATGACGATAATCAAAAACACTTTTTTCACAACTGTTTGTTAGAATAGTGAATATAAGGATCATGCAATAAGACAATTTCCCACATGCCGATTTTAACCGTTCATTTTTCATATTAATTATTGCTGATATTTTGCGACATGACCAGAAATAGATTTACTTGTTACTTATTTTCTCTACTTCCCCTCCCATCATCATTCCACCCTAATAATAAAGAAAAACAAGTATTGCGTTAAATATTTTCATAATGTTTTAATATATAAACATATAACGTTCAAATAAACCAACTTCTGTGTTTATCTATAGCCCGGGTTGTTTAAATCTGAATAAACTACAACTTCCATCCCATAAACCTAATCACACCATAAAATTATATAAAATAAAATCATATATGACCAAGGACTATAAAAATTTTTCATCCTCATCAACAATAAAAGTCAGAAACCATCCAGCCCATGCAACATAAAGCGTATTAACCATAGTACCTCCACCTGGTTTTCGTAAAAATTGATTTGCATTTTCCATAGGCTGCAGTTGGAAAATGGCTAATTTTACCGCCGCAGTTTCAACGTTTCTTGTAAGGAAAAATTCGTTGCAGGATTCCGCGATTTCCCGATTAATCAATTACATATGTATACGATTGGACTGGATATCGGAAGCTCGGCCGTGAAGGTCTCCGTGCTCGAGGTGGAAACCGGCCGTTGCGCCGGTACGGCCGCCTTTCCTGATCATGAAATGGAGATTTCAGCCCCGCACCCTGGTTGGGCGGAACAGGCACCGCAGGAATGGTGGAAGAACGCCGTCCTTGCCATCCGGAAGGTGATGAAAGAGAACGATATCCGGCCATCTGCCGTTACGGCCATCGGCATCGCCTACCAGATGCACGGACTGGTGACAGTAGACCGGAACCTGCAACCGCTGAGACCGGCGATCATCTGGTGCGACAGTCGGGCTGTGGGAAGCGGTAAAACGCTGTTTGAAAAGGCAGGATCGCAAAAATGCATGGAGCGCCTGCTGAACGCGCCGGGAAACTTTACCTTGTCGAAGCTGCACTGGCTTAAAAAGAACGAAGAATCCCTGTTCAACAGGGTATTCAAGATCATGCTCCCCGGCGATTACATCGCCCTGCGGATGACCGGCGAGATTTGTACCACCGTAAGCGGCCTTTCCGAGGGCATTCTCTGGGACTTCAGAGAGAACGCCCTTTCTGGCTTCCTGCTGGATGCAGCCGGCATTTCACCGGAACTGGTACCAGCGACGGTCCCCACTTTCGGCATGCAGGGACAGATTACCACACAGGCTGCCGGGGAACTCGGATTACCTGCCGGGATCCCGGTAGCTTACCGTGCCGGCGATCAGCCCAACAACGCCTTCTCCCTCAAGGTGACAGAACCGGGAGAGACGGCGGCCACTGCGGGAACCTCCGGGGTCGTTTATGGCGTGACCGACCGGATGCAGTCGGATCTGCTCTCACGTGTCAACACCTTCGTGCACGTGAACCATTCGGCGCAGCGCCCCAGGCTGGGGATATTGATGTGCATCAACGGTACCGGTATCTCCAACAGTTGGTTACGCCGGATGACCGGAGTCGAAGGCTACAGACAGATGGACCACATGGCAGCCGGCGTCCCTGCCGGATGCAACGGGCTTACCTTCCTGCCGTTTGGCAATGGGAGCGAACGGATGCTCGAAAACAGGTCGCCCGGCGCCGCGTTCATGAACCTTGACTTTAACCTCCACGTGCAGGCCCATCTTTGCCGGGCGGTGCAGGAGGGGGTTGCTTTCGCCTTCCGTTATGGGATGAAGATCATGGAAGAATCGGGGATGGTGACGAAACTGATCAGGGCCGGACATGCCAACATGTTCCTGAGCAGTGTCTTTTGTTCCACACTCGCCTCAATACAGGATATCACCCTCGAACTTTACGACACCGACGGGGCCCTGGGAGCGGCCAGGGGCGCAGCCCTTGGCGCTGGATTGTACCATGACGAAACTGAAGCACTGGCAATGCTGAAATGCATCAAAACCTTCCGGCCCGATCGCGGGCAACAGGATGCGGTTACAGATGCTTACCGGCGATGGGAACTGGCCCTGGACCGTCAGACTTATCATGACAAAAACAGTTAAAGACTCTTGAAAATTTACGATTGAACATGATTTACGATTTACGATTGCATATTTGATTTCGGACCTACAGTTACCATTTTAGGGTATCATCTTAAATCTTTTCGTGTTGAAATTAACCTGTAAATTAAAATTTGAAAGTAACATTCGTCGATCTGGATTCATGCGTCATTTGTTTTCATTCGTAAATCGTAAATCATGTTCAATCGTAAATAGAAAGGTTTTTCACCTGCCATACTAATTTTAAACAGACTCTTAAACTATGGAATATTTTAAAACGATTAAAAAAATTGGCTTCGAGGGACCGGAGAGCCGGAACCCGCTGGCGTTCAAATGGTATGACCAAAATCGCGTGGTTCGTGGAAAGACTATGAAGGAGCACCTGCGATATGCCGTGGCCTACTGGCACTCTTTCTGCGGAACGGGATCGGACCCTTTCGGGCTGGGAACCAGGAGATTTCCATGGGACGAACCTTCCAGTGAGCTCGAAAAAGCAAAACACCGCCTGGATGCTGCATTCGAATTCATGAGCAAAATGGGTGTTCCCTTTTACTGTTTTCATGATACCGACCTGGTTGGCGATGGCGCCGTTTTCGAAATCGAGAAGCGTCTGGAGAAAATACTGCCGCACGTGAAACAGCGCCAGCAGGAGACCGGGATCCGGCTGTTGTGGGGCACCGCCAACATTTTCTCCAATCCCCGCTATATGAACGGGGCGGCCACCAATCCCGATTTCCTGGTTGTGACAAACGCCGCCGTCCAGGTGAAGAACGCCATCGAGGCCACCATCGAACTGGGAGGCAGTAACTATGTGTTCTGGGGCGGGAGGGAAGGATACCTGTCGCTGCACAACACCAACACCCGGAAAGAGCTGGAACACCTCGGCATGTTTCTCTCCCTGGCCCGCGATCATGGACGGAAGAAAGGGTTTACCGGTACCTTCCTGATCGAACCCAAGCCCATGGAACCCACCAAGCACCAGTATGATTACGATGCCTCCACCGTCATCGGATTTATCCTGAAGCATCAGCTTCAGCACGATTTCAAACTGAATATCGAAGTCAACCATGCCACCCTTGCCGGGCACACTTTTGCCCATGAGATCAGGATGGCTGCCGACGCGGGGTTGTTCGGATCGATCGACGCCAACAAGGGCGACTACCAGAACGGTTGGGATACCGATGAATTTCCCACCAACCTCTACGAAGTCACCGAGGCCATGCTCGAGATCCTGCAGGCGGGAGGCTTCACCGATGGCGGGATCAATTTCGATGCAAAGCTGCGGCGCAACAGCACCGATGACGAAGATCTCTTCATCGCCCATATTTCGGGTATGGACACCTTTGCCCGGGCGCTCATCATTGCCGACCGGATCCTTCATGAGTCAGATTACCTCAGTAAGAAACAGGAGCGGTACCACTCCTTCGCTACCAATGATGGGGTTGCCTTTGAACAAGGCAAACTTACGCTTGAAGGACTTTCCCGGATCGCAGGGGTTGACGGAGAACCGCGGCAGATAAGCGGGAAGCAGGAATACTTGGAGCAACTTATCAACGCATTCATCTGATGGAAAATTACGTCATTCGTTTTCATTCGTAAATCGTAAATCATGTTCAATCGTAAATAAAAAGCTTATTCACCAGACAAACTAAATTTAAACAGACTCTAACACTACATGAAAAAGGGATATGTTTACGCGCTCACCCTGGTGGCTACGCTGGGAGGGTTGCTTTTTGGTTACGACACCGCGGTGATCTCGGGCACGGTACGGTCACTTGAAAAAGTCTTCATCGAGCCGGCTGGCCTGTCGGAAATGGCTGCCAACTCGAGGCTCGGGCTGGCTGTTTCGGGCGCCCTGATCGGTTGCATCATCGGTGGCTTCACAGGTGGACTTGTCAGCCTTTACCTGGGCCGCAAGAAAGGAATGATGCTGGCTGCCATCCTGTTCCTGGTCTCCGCGCTGGGTTCTGCCTGGCCCGAAATGCTCATCCGGCCCATCGGTCAGGGTGACTACACCTTCCTGCCTCATTTCATCATCTACCGTATCATCGGGGGCATAGGGGTAGGACTGGCTTCCATGTTATCGCCCATGTACATCGCAGAGGTGGCGCCCCCCGGCATCCGCGGCCGGCTGGTCTCCTGGAACCAGTTTGCTATCATCTTCGGCATGTTGCTGGTCTATTTCGTCAACTATTTCATCGCCTTGCAGGGCAACGAGGATTGGCTCCACCAGACTGGTTGGAGATGGATGTTCGCCTCCGAGATCATTCCGGCCGGGTTGTTCATGGTACTGCTTTTCTTCGTACCGGAGACGCCCCGTTACCTGGTATTGAAAAACAAGCCGGATAAGGCCGCCCGGGTGCTCGAACAGGTCAATGGCCACGAAAAAGCCACTGCGATCCTGGAAGAGATCACCTCCTCCGTGACCCATCATTCGGGAAAGATGTTCTCGTATGGGTACAAGGTCATCATTATCGGGATTTTGCTATCGGTATTCCAGCAGTTCGGCGGCATCAACGTGATCCTTTACTACGCCCCCGAGATTTTCAGGAACATGGGATCGAAAACCGATGCCGCCCTGCTGCAGACCATCATCGTGGGCGTCATCAACCTCTCCTTCACCGTGCTGGCCATCATTACCGTCGACCGCTTCGGACGCAAGCCATTGCAGATCATCGGGGCGCTGGGCATGGCGGTGGCGATGACAGCCCTCGGACTGACCTTCTACTTCCAAACAGTGGGAATATCTTCACTGGTGTTCATGCTGATTTACATCGCCTGTTTTGCCGTCTCCTGGGGGCCCGTCACCTGGGTACTTCTGTCGGAGATATTCCCCAACCGGATCCGGGGACGGGCCATGGCAGTCGCTGTGGCCGCGCAATGGATCTCGAACTTCCTGGTTTCCGTTACGTTCCCGGTCCTCGACAAATCATCCTGGCTTACCGCGCAGTTCAACCATGGCTTCGCCTACTGGATCTACGCCGTAATGTGTTTCCTCTCGGCCTGGTTTGTCTGGAAGATCGTTCCCGAGACCAAAGGGAAAACCCTCGAACAAATGGAACGACTTTGGAAAAAGTAATTTCACCGACAAGTTCAAATCTGGTAAGCCGGATCGAAAACCCTTTTCGTTATCAAAGTCGTCATTTTAAGAGAGTGATCGTACCTTTAAGCGTTTTATTATAAGGAGCACCTATTGTAATGATCCATACGTAGGTGTCGGGTTGACAGTATTTTTTCATACACGACCCATCCCATCCATTTCCGGGATTCCTTGTTTCGAAAACCATTATTCCCCAACGGTCATATATCTGCATGATGACGTTTTCCATATTCTCAAGACCAGTGATGCGGAAATAATCATTTAACCCATCTCCGTTGGGGGTAAATGCATTCGGGATGTTCAAACCTATTTCATTGACAAAAACCGAATCAACGCTAATGCATCCAAAAATATTTTCCACTTCAACCCGGTATAAACCTCCCTGGTCGATAATAATCACTGAATCGTTCGATCCTGTTGACCACTGGTACCGGGCAAATCCGCTCCCGGCATGAAGTGCTGTCTCTGACCCGAAAATGATTGTGACCGGATCGCCTAATTCCACAACAGGTACCGGGTTTACGATGAACCGAATTATGGATTCAGATGTATCACAACCCCGGCCGAAAACCTGTATGTTATAATCGACCATACCGGAGCCTGAAGAAAGCAGGTCCAGTTTCTGGTCTATCATCTTACCTGTTCCTGATGTGTATCCTGTAATCGAGCCGGAAACCTGTACAGGATTCCAACTAAAACCGGCATTTGTAATATTGGAGGTGAGTTCGATTCCGGTTTTTTCACCACTACAGATCACTTTTTCCGTGGGCTGGTTTGTTAGCGCCGCTACAGTATCAACCATCACAAGTATTGTGTCAGAGACTGAAAGTTGGCATCTGTCATCGACCCTGACAAAATACTTTTGGCTACCCAGGGAGGGCGATACCATGATGATACTGTCATTACTTAATGAATTGTTCCAGGTATAGGAAAAAGGCCCAACACCTCCCGTTACATTGGCAATAAGTGAGGCTGTATCACCCGGACAGATCACCCGGTCATTTCCTGCTGAGACTGACAACGGTATATAATCCTGGATAACGATCGTATCCCAGATTGTGAGTGTATCGTAACATGTTTTCTTTAAAATTTTAACAATTACTGTTTCGTTTCCTTCTGTTATGTCATCTTTTATCGGGTGTATGATAACCCTGCCAGTATCTTGCCCTGTCGTAAAGATCATGGAAGAGGGATCAATCGAATAATCGATCCCGGGGATGGCAGTTCCTTCAAGTGTAAAATCGACGGTAAGTTCAGATTTCGCTACCTGTGGTAGGCTGAATTCAACCGCTATATCGTTGCATCCTTCTATGGCATAAATCCCTGCACCGGGATTCATAGGAACATTCCTTACATTGAAGTCAAAACCGGCCGAAAAACTGCCCATCTCAAGGAACACTCCGGAATCATAAATCTGGTCTAGTGCGTCCCCGACAACCATCTTCAGATGATAGGTCATGTAAGGCGTGATAATATGATAGACTGTATAAACGTAAGTTATGGCGTCATACTGGAAAAAAACGCCATTTTCGTTATCCCATGCTGAAGATGGATCTGCGCAAATATTATTGATAGTAACGTATTCAGAACTTCCGGGCATATGGGCAATATTGATGCTGTTATTCGAGAATTCACCGTGGATTCCGGGACCGGAAAGAAAAAAACCAAAAGCATCGTTAATGCGTCCGCAAAATTCCCTGAATTCTTCCGAGCCGAAAGCATATCTGAAACGCAATGTATCACATTGAGGGATAAAATCGAATTCAATGATGCAGGCATCATACGAAATCGTTGCTGTGAGTTGTTCGAGATCAGGATCAGAACCTGTATTTGACCTGAATCCTAAGCTGGGTTTATCATTGGGACCGATTGCATAGTCGGCTTTCCCGGTCGTCATGATGATTCCGTCTTTCATATTCAACTGGGTGAATGCACCTCCCGTTGCATTAAAATAACCAATATTTTTTTTCGAGATTATTCCTCCAGATCCGTTCACAGTGACATTAAAAATTGAGACCCCTTTCCCCACGAGATGATCGCGGACCAGTTGTTCGGGAGAAAGGCCCATGTCACTTCCCTGGATAACAGTGAGTTGGGCAACAGATGATTTCCACAGCAGGTTTATGCCTGCAACAACAAGGATGACCTTTACCGTAAAATATATATAGCCTGCCATTTTAACCTGATACGTACAAGAAAATCTGACGACTATTACAAATTTACATCTAAATATTCAAAAAAAGAATCCATTCTCTATATAAAAAACAGGCTAACTTTAGGTATCTTTGTGAAAACCCCACTGCAAATAGTTAGATGGAACTGAAAGGGTTAACGTTTATTGAACACCAATAAATCTTCCCAGCCATGATACCCCGAATTTCATTATTCATCATCCTCGTTGTAACGGGCTTCCTGGTTTCCGCACAGGTATTCGTTTATGAGGATTTTTCTGAAGGCCAGATGCCTCCCGCAGGCTGGTCCATCAGTGGAGTACCCCAGCAATGGTCTATTAGCTGGTCAAGTCTTTCGAGCGGTGGTATTCCATCAAAGATCCCTGAAGCTAAATTCAGTTTCATTGATACGATTGGTACAACCCGCCTGGTCTCACCGGTATTTGACCTTACAGGACTTACCTCGGTCAAATTCCACTTCAGGTTTTATTACCAGTTTAAACAATCACCGGCGCCAATTGCAGAGGTTTCAACACGTACTAAAGGGGGGCAATGGAACAGGATATGGCATCTTAACCCGTCCGCCAACAACGGGCCCAAAGATATAGACCTGACGATCACCAATTCAGATGTCGGATCCAACCGGTTCCAACTCAGTTTTTCGCTTGAGGGCAATCTGGACAACATCAGCTTCTGGTTCCTCGATGACATCGCCCTAATAGATCCGTTGCCCAATGATGGGAACCTAACCACCATCGATTCGACTGCGACTTTTATATCAACTCCTTCTCCGGTTAAAGGAACGGTTTACAATATGGGCAGCGACACGATCCATTCAGCAGTGATTGACTGGCAGATAAATAACGGGACTGTGCATTCGACGGCGATCAATAATCTAAATGTTCCCCCACTTTTATCCTTCAATTTTACTTGTACCGACCTGATGGATCCCCCGATCGGGGTGAACAACCTCGTGGTATGGATACGAGAAATCAACGGGGCTCCTGACGCCGACCCTTCAAATGATACACTTTCTACTCAAGTCCAGATGGTGTGCTTACATGTCGCCCGGAAACCGCTTTTTGAAGAGTTTACCAGTTCCACTTGCTTTATTTGTCCTGCATTCGATGATCTTTTCCGGCCCTGGTGTGCAAGCCATGAGAATGCCATCACCCTGGTCAAATACCAGATGTATTGGCCGTCACCGGGTGACCCCTATTGTACGGCTGAGGGGCGTGTGAGAAAACGGTATTATAATGTCGGAGGTGTCCCCAGGGCATATTGCGATGGTGATTGGATTTTTGGAAATACTAACACGGTTGGCGTCCAGGAAGCTTTTGACAGAGAGATTCGGAAGTCGGGGATGATGAAAATTGTATCCACACACACCCTTACCGGTCATGTGATGGCAGTAAATACCACCGTCCTGCCATTTGCAAACTTTTCAGGATTAAAATTATATGTTGCGGTAATCGAAAAGGTCACCTATAATAACGCCAGTCCATACAGCACGGCTACCAGCTTCGAGCATGTTATGATGAAGATGATGCCCAATGCTCAGGGAACAAAGTTGAAACTGGTCGACCGCGAGCCATTTACTTATACGGATACAGTCGATCTTACCGGCACCCATGTGGAACGCTGGGACGACCTGATGGTTGCGGCCTGGGTTCAGGATTCCCTGGCAAAAAAGCTGGTTTACCAATCATGTTACTCACTGGAGAATGGCGTTTTGGGTACGGAGGCTCGCCTGAGCAACATCCTCGTCAACGATGTTGGGATCCCTGATTTTAATCCGGATACCTTTCATTACAATGTGGTTGAATCAGGAGTCGGTTCGGGGGAAACCTACATTGTACAAGGAATTCCAATCGACAGGAACGAAACCGTTATCGTTATCCCCACCCAGGTTTACCCGGGAACCACCACCATCGACGTTTTTGCGCAGAACAATGTTGATCATAATCAATATACAGTCGAATTCTCAAAGACAGGCGGGATTCAGGACACACCGGTAAAAACCGTAACTGTTTTCCCGAATCCTGCAACGGAGAAGGTATTCATTTACGGCGCTGATCACGCTATGATCACCCTGTACACATCTACCGGAATCTGCATGCAAAAATTGGAGAATTTCACCGGAACGGTCCTTAGTCTTAATGGTCTGCATAAAGGCATTTACATACTGAAAATCATGCGTAAAGACGGAGGAGTTATACAGAAGAAAATAATTGTGCAATAGAAATACTGTGTACCCTGGTCATTGTCTTGATAAGGTTTTTTATCTGATCCATAAATAGATGTATATTGCATCACGTTAGAGGGGAATCATGAGGAAGCAACTATCGGTGGTGGGCATTCTGTTCATGCTGATGTTAAAACATCCGCCAATACCCACATTTTCAATCTTCCAGAAGATTTCAATAGTAGAAGTTCGAGGATTTTCAGTGAAAAAGATCGCCCTGGATTTCTTCATGAATTAACCAACTTCTGCCGTATAACATTCCTCGGAATCACCCCGGTTCTTTTCCTGTCACATTTATTCAGCCTGCAACCAAAGAAGAACTCCCTGAGCTCCGCTCCTAAACAGATATCCCTGCAGTTGGCCAGAATTGACGGTCACCCTTGAAAATAACCTCATGGCGGAATCAATTTATCCAGGGTTTAAGTGTCTGTTTAAAAATTGCGTAGTTATTTATTATTGATTTCCTAACGTTCAGATTATCAGGGTCAATTTTTCTGACCTACTGTTACAGGGAGGTTTGCCGTTTTGTTGTAACCAATTTCGTCAATGACGAGGTAGTTGAAATGGAACCAGCCGTAGTTACGATGATTTCCGATTTGAACATAAAAACCAAAATATGACAGAAATGCGCCTTCGGCCCATGTTGAAGAACCTGGAAAATAAGGCGCGCTCCCTTTATAGATCAGCCTGTTTAACCATTTCAGGTTATTGGAATTGCTGATTACCGTACCGGAATCCACCATGAATGATCCCGGGTTGAGCGACATATAGGTGAAATTTATGTTGTCGCCCAAACCATAGATCGTCCCCGAATAATGAATATTCGAGCCAACCGTGTCGATCTGTTTTGTCACAGCAAGATCATTTCCGCCATCATCATCGAAATCGTAAAATAATGTATCGTTGTTAATTAATAAAGGATTATAGTTATACGAATGAAAAATGATCGCGGAAACATTTTGGTCCTGGTTCTCTTCATCATTCTTCCTGCATTTTCCGAACAGGAAAATCAATGATAATGCAATCGCGGTCAATAAGATACACCTTGTTGTACGGAACATCGAAAATCTTTTATTCTTCTTGGTAATGAATTTAACAATTGATAAAAGCCTGTTCTTTACCGCGAATGCTGTTATGAAGTGTGAATCATGTATCTCTGACATACCTTACTGGCATGAGTAATTCAGGATTACATTGTATCCTTGCGTGCATTGGATAAGAACAGGATAGCCCTGCGGATTATATTGCTTGATGGTATCGGTTGATGAAGGATAACCATCAATCGACATCCCGATGATATTGTTCCTGTTCCATTGGTAATATTTTAAAGGAGGCTCACCCGTAATTGCATAATAGTTATTTCCCGAATCATATACATATTCATAATGGTAATGGATAATGTATGTTGGATCGGTCCAGGAATAATAATCACGGCTCCTGACATTCTGTCTCAGGTAAGTGTATACAGTTGAATCGGTTGAGGAAATACCTTTGTTGCCTGTTCGTTGGCTGACCTTAAAAACTTCAGTAATGACCTGATTTGATGAGTTGTATGTGAATATCGTAGTCCTGGTCTGAACAATGCCAATGCCATATAAATGCCTTTCATATGAACTGATCCTGCCTTGTGGGTCATAGGTAAAAAAAGTAGAATCGGTCGATGACATGTAAGAATAAACCAGTCTGTTGTTTTGATAAAAGTAGTGGGTAGAAAGCATGTAGGGCCCCTGCTCTGTTAAATCCCACTTCAGAATGAGTTTCCCGGAGGCATCATAATGAAATGTCCTAGCGGAATCGTTATTGTAGTAAACGCTCAGGAGCTTACAGGTGCCGGCAACAGATCCGCTTTCGTCACCGGTTTTATCGGAACATGAAACCATAATAAGAAAAAAAATGGTGATCAGGATCTGAGAAGTTGTTTTCATCGATAAGTCTCCGGATGGTTAAATTTGAAATATAAAACCTTACAAAACTAAACAAGTTTTTAGATAAAGAAAAAACCAACCATCATCGAAACCAACAGGGGCCAGGGCTGACTTTTATAACACCTGATATTCCGGATATCCCCGACGGGGTCCCACCACCCCGGCAGAGTCGTATCACCCCGTCGGGGTACCCTCACCCCGACGGGGTGCTAGGCAAAACGGTGGGATCATCGGTCAAATAAACAGGTGTTCCCTCTGGAGGATGAATCATCAACACCTTTCCATAATCGTCGGACCACTGGTCCTGTTCAACCCTTTTCCATTCTCCTTTTCCCAAAACAGCGATCGTTTCACCCTCTTCAATAATCCCTTCGCGGTACCTGAGGGTTCGGTTCCAACCTACCATATTGGTGCTGTCCTTTCCATGCCGGCTAAGATATCGCTCCAGGTTCTCCGGGGCATCATGCATGAAACCACTGGAGTAGCTACGATCTTGAACAATGTAACTCTTTACCTTGTTGCAATCAACTATAGCACAGTGTTTTCCATCGCGTATGCCGAACTTGCCGGCCACCTCCTCCTCAATGTATTTTTGCCAGTGAGCACCTTTCCCGGTGCTGACCTGTTGCTCGATCAACACATAATAATAGGCACATGGTCGCCCAGAAAGCGGTGCCGTGAGCGGTTTACCGGTAAACTCGACTTTGCCTGTTATCCGGGCAGTCTCGCCATCGACGAAATTCGAAATCCTCCTGACCGTGGCCTTTTTTAACTTCCGCCTTACAACCGTCTTTTTACTGAAGTAATACGACAACCAAATGATCAACCCGGTAATCATTACACCGGCAGTGATGGCAATGATCGCGATATTTGTTTCCATAGAAAAATCAGGCACTAGCCATTTGAAAAAAATTCACTCAATCACTCAATCAGTAAATTCCCTTTCACCCCGACGGGATTCGATTGTACTTACTCAGGGATGTTGTAAAGCTTGCAGACCTCGTGGTAGGTCATGTTCCGCAGTTCCTGTGCACTTGGGTGTCCGGCTGTACCCGACTTCAGAGCAGGGATGGTGCCGGGAATGGCGATGAACCGGAACTTGTTACCGGAAGTCGCAGGAGGCGTCAGCATATCGCAGGTAAACTCGATGCTTCCGTACTCGTGAATCAGGAAACTCCAGTTCGCTCCGATGGCGTTGGCGGGCAGGGGACGCATCGCCGTACCGCCGTAAACATCACCCGCAAGCCAGGCATAGGCCAGCACAACACCGTTTTCAACAATGTTCTTCGTGAGATCGGGGGCGCTGGCCGCAAAATACCAGTCACCCGAAGCACCCGACCATTCCGCGGGCGAAAACCATTCGGAATAATAGACCGCTGCATCTTCGCCGGCCGGTCCCTGAGGTCCCTGGGGCCCCTGGGGTCCTTCCTTGGTGCATCCCGCAAAGATAAAGACTGAAACGGCGATCAAAAGAAAGAAATTTCCAATACGTGTGTTCATATTTTCTGGTTTTAAGAGGTTCATTGAACTATCAGATGATTGTTTATAAAAAAGGTTACAAATCTATAAGGAAAGTCCCTGCCTGCAATCATATTGCCGGTGTTCGAAATGGTTTGTCACTTTCCCGGTTAAAAAAAGTGACACTTTTCCAAAGAAAAAAATACCCTGCCATTGCGGTTTCGGCGCAGGGTATCCGGTTCGTGAGGAATATTTTGCATTTTTTGCCTGGTTCACCTGATTCCCTTGCGACAATTGCATTTTTTGCCTGATCGGGATCATCCCCGTTCAAAATTTGAATTTTATGCAACAAATTTCTGAATTGGAATACAAATCAATTGTGATGGATCTGACGGTCACGCTATATTCGCATGGTTAACCATAAAACCAACACCATGAAACCGACAAAAACAGGTACCGTAACATTCCGGAAAATCGCCATTGTCTTTTCATTGGCGGTTCTTTGCTCGCTGCAGGGGTGTATGTATTATTATAAAGTGAAAGCTGTCAGCCCGGTCGGGCAACCAGAGGTAAAAACCTTTACCACTGTTGACAAATACCTCATCCTGCATCAAAGAGAGAAGGCATGGCATCTTTCACAACCATTGATCTCGGGAACAACACTCTATGGAAAACTGACGGCATTGCCCGAAAACCGTTATAAGTTCCAGACTACAAAGCCGAAAGGCGGGAACAGGTACATTAAAAAGAGTGAATCTTATATTCTTGAAGAGGTGCACCTGTATGTTTCAGATTCGCTGGTTTCACAAAAACCTGATACCGGGAGCTTTCAGATCGCTTTTTCGCAGATTCAACATGCCGAAGTGTATGTAAAGGCCCGGGGACAGTCCACCGCATCATGGCTCATTCTGGGAATCGGCGGACCGGTATTGGCTGGTTGCGCCGTTGCTGCAATTATAGCATCTTCAATAAGTAATTTGGCTATCAATGTCAATCTTTCACATTAGACAGGAAACGGGTTATACATCAACGGGGCGGCAGCCAGCCGTTACTGTCCCGGTCAGGCAATAGCATGGTATGGGTTGAAGGAACAAGATTGAATTATCAAAATCAGGGAAATTGTGCAATCGTAAATCGTAAATCATGTTCAATCGTAAATGTTAAACCGTCTCTGAGGCTATATGAATACGATGAAGCGTGTTGCCTCAACAGAGGATTCTGCATGAATAGATCCCCTGTGAAGCCGCAGGATCTGTCGCGAGAGGCTCAACCCGATGCCGGATCCGCTTTCTTTAGTTGTAAAGAAAGGAATGAAGATCTTATCGATTACCTCTGCCGGGATCATAGGACCATTGTTGGCAATGACTATTTTCGTGTAATTTGGTCTAACAGGGTCAGCCGTGATCCGTATCTTCCGTTTGCCGGGGATCTCCGAAAGCGCTTCCATGGCATTGTTCAGGATATTGATCATGACCTGCGTCAGCATTTTCTTGTCCCCGTTCAGCTCCGTTGCTTTATCGTCAATCCTTGTCTCGAGTGTTATCTGCAATTGTTCCATCTGTTCATGAAGCAATAATCCGATCTGATCAAGCCAATCGCGCAACCTGAATGTTTCAGGCTCCGGTTGCGGGATCCGGGTCAGTTTCCGGTAATTGTTCACGAAGTTGACAAGCCCGCTGCCGCGTTCACCAATGGTTTCAAGACCCTCTATCACGTTTTCTATGACTTCATCATTAATCCTGCCGGGCGGAACCGGTTTGCCTTTATCGATGAAAAATTTCTGCAGAGTGCCGGTCAACGACACGATGGGTGCAATGCTGTTCATGATCTCATGGGTGAGCACCCTGATCAGTTTTTGCCAGGAATCCAGTTCTTTCTCATCGAGTTCGTTTCGGATATCCTGTAGAGAAATCAGCCTCGAGACTTTGTCGCCGTAACGGATCTCCTTGCTCCTGATCAGCAGGTTGATCTGCGAATCGCCGGTAAACTGCTTGTAGGTGCTCGATTCACCCGGTTTACAGTCCATCAGGAAATTATAGAGATCAGGATTCCGGAGCGGCACCAGGTGCAGGGGGGTAAATGGAAGGATGTCGGCATATTCGAAGGCTTTGTCGTTCATGATCTCCACTTCATTATCCTGGTTGATGGCCATAAGTCCCGTACCGGCATGCTGAATAAATGACTGGTAGTATTTTTCAAGGTACTCATTCTGAAGTTTGATTTCGTTGATCCGCTCGTTCAGGTTATTCAGGCTCTGGTAAAGATGACGAAGCGACTTCTGCCTGATGGAAGTCGGGAACTTCAACGAGGAATCTTCATTTCTGATGGCCTCAAAAAAGAAGGCGATCTGGCGGTTCGACTGGTTGAAATGATGAATGATGGTAAAGGTTGCCAGGGGTACAGGTATTACAAACAGTAAATACCATGGATTCATGTGGAACGCAGTCAAATACCCGGCGGCCAGGGATGAAAGGGCGACGATCAACACAATGGCGACGGTAGTCAGTGTTATTCTTTTATAGCCCATACTTTTTCATTTTTTTGTATAACGTGGTACGCGATATTCCAAGATTTTTGGCGGTAAAGCTCAGACTTTGGCTTTGCTTCTTCAGTTCCTTCACGATCATCTGTTTCTCCATTTGTTCCAACGTCATGGTTTCGTCGGTTTGAAGCTGGTAGGATTGATTCAGGTATAGGTCAGCGGGCGAAAGGCAATCGCGGTCGCACAGGATCACCGCCTTTTCAATGGTGTGTTGCAGTTCTCTGATGTTTCCGGGCCAGGGATATTTCATCATTAGGTCGATGGTGCGGTCCTGGAGTCTTTTACAGTCTTTCTTGTACTTAACACTGTATTTGCCGATAAAAAAATAGGCCAGCGTTACAATGTCCTCCTTTCGTTCCCGCAACGGAGGGATCTCGATCTGTATGGTATTGATCCGGTAAAGCAAATCCTGCCTGAACGTCTGATCACGGATCATCTGAAGCAGGTTTTTATTGGTCATACTGATCAGCCTGATGTCGACAGGATATTCTTTATTCGACCCGACTGGTATCACGACCCTGTTCTGCAATACATTCAGCAGTTTCGACTGAAGCTGCAGCGGCAGGTTCCCGATTTCATCAAGTAAAAGGGTCCCCTTCTGGGCCAGCATGATCTTACCGGTGCGGTCTTCATGGGCATCGGTAAACGAGCCCCGGGTGTGTCCGAACATCTCACTTTCAAACAGCGATTCTGACATGGATCCCAGGTCAACCGTGACCAGCAACTCATTGCGCCGCTCCGACAGACGATGAATTTCCTTGGCGATCAGTTCTTTACCGGTGCCGTTTTCACCGGTGATCATGATGTTGGCATCGGTCGCGGCTACTCTTTTTACAAGATCCATAATTTGACTCATGATGGGGGAATCACCAATGATCATCCGGTCATCCCTGTTCATCTCCGCCTTAAGATCTTGTTCCCTTTTTATCAGATTTCCGACTTGCAGCTTTGATTTCCTCAGGTTTAAGGCGGCCTTCAGAGTAGCAAGAAGTTTTTCATTTTCCCAGGGTTTGAGAATGAAATCAGCAGCCCCTTCATGGGTAGCCCTGACTGCGGTTTCAATGTCGCCATAGGCCGTAAACATCACTACTTCGATATCCTTCCTGAATTTCTTGATTTCGCGCAACCAGTACATGCCTTCATTACCGGAACTTTCACCTGTCCTGAAATTCATATCCAGCAACACGACATCAATATCGCGGTTCTCCAACTCATGGATCAAGGTGTTCGGACTGGAAAGCGTGATCACCTCGAGAAATTCAAATTTCAGGAGGATCCGCAATGCATTCAACACACTTTTGTTGTCATCAACAATAAGCAGCCTTCCTTCTTTGGGTTTTGTTTCCATGATACCAGGTTAAAGCTTTGACTTCGTTCCCCACCCTATTAACAGAGGTGGGGATGAAGGGAGAAGGTTATGAAACTTATACAAATGTACAGAATGTAAACAAACAATTGTTCAGAAAGTTAACATTTACTGTTTTTCTGAAATTCATATAATACTAATAATCAGCATAATAACTATTCTGGCATGAAAATTGAAAAGTATTAAACGTAATTAAATAACTCCAACGATGATTAAAACAATCAACCTCACAAAACGGTTTAAAACTGATGAAATTGAGACCACTGCGCTGAACAATGTAAGCATGGAGGTAAAAAAAGGTGAATTCATCGCCATCATGGGTCCATCGGGTTGCGGGAAGTCAACCCTTCTCAACATTTTAGGGATGCTTGATAATCCAAGCGATGGATCGTACATTTTCAATGGCGTCGATGTCTCGAATTACAAGGAGGGCAAGCGCACCCAGTATCGCAAGGGAAACATCCAATTCGTATTTCAAAGTTTTAACCTGATCGATGAACTCAATGTGTTTGAAAATGTGGAACTTCCCCTCCTTTACCTGAAGAAATCAGCCGCCGAACGGAAACAAATGGTCGCCGAAATTCTTGAACGGATGAAGATCGGACACCGCCGAAAACACTTTCCGCAACAGCTTTCCGGAGGTCAACAGCAGCGGGTGGCCATTGCACGTGCAGTAGTTCCTCAACCACAGCTAATCCTGGCCGATGAACCTACCGGTAACCTGGATTCCAAGAATGGGATCGAGGTTATGAACCTTTTGTCGGAACTGAATAAACAGGGTACCACGATCGTCATGGTCACCCACTCGCAACGCGATGCCGCCTTTGCACACCGGATCGTCAATTTATTCGATGGCCAGATTGTGACCGAAGAGGTAGCTAAACAACAGCACGCGCTCTGAGTATGGAATGGTTTCGGATCATCGTAATGGTATCTGTTTTCGTGGGCAGTTTACACCAGGTCATGGTTGCTCAAAAGAGATGGTCGCTCGACCAATGCATCAACTTCGCCTGGGATAAAAACTTTTCGGTCCATACGCAGGAATTAGGTGTCAGAATACGCAAGGCAGATTTAATGCAGGCTGGTAATGATCTGTTGCCGTCACTAAGTTTTCAGTCGTCATTCAACCAGAACTATGGCAGGAGCATCGATCCAACCACCAACACCTACATCGATGTTCAGTTTTTTAACAATGGTTATGGGGTCTCATCTTCTGTAGATATCTTCAACGGCTTCATGAAACTGAACACCATAGAAATGCAGCGGCTGAATTATGAAGCGGAGAAGAACAGGTTGCAACAGGTTCGGAATGAGGTGGCTTTCCTTGTCATCAACAGCTATTTTGATGTTCTGCTGCAACAGGGATTGTCGGCCATAGCATGGGAGAATTATCAGCTTTCGAGCAAACAGCTCGATTACACCACGAAATTTGTTGAATTGGGCCGGAAACCAGGCACCGACCTGCTTGAAACTGAGGCAAACCTTGCGGCCGACAGCTTTCTGCTCGTTCAGTCGTATCATTTGTTGGAACAGGCCACCCTTGCGTTGAAATACCAGATGAACTATCCCCTGAGTGACAGTTTAGTGGTGGATACGCTGGTACCGTCGATTTTTTCCGGAACCATGGACACGCTGTCGATGGATGAACTGTTTCGTGCAGCTTCCTTAGCCTTGCCCGATCTGACCTATGCAAGGAATCAGCTTCAGGCCGCCAAAAAAGCCGTACAGATCAGCAAAGGGGCCTTTTCGCCAAGTATCGGATTTTATGCCGGCTGGAATTCATTATACACGGAAACCGACCGTGATAACAGCAACCAGATCATTCCGTTCTCCGACCAGATGTCGAACAACTCCAACGAATACCTCAGCCTTGGGATCGAGATTCCCCTGTTCTCAAGGTTCACCAAGTACACATCCTTGAGCAAATCGAAACTGAAATACCAGCAGGCCAAGATCCAGTATGAGGATGTTTCATACAAACTCCAAATTGGCGTAGAAAAATCGCTCACCGACTGGCGGTCGGCCCGGGCCGAATATGAATCCTCTCTCAGCCAGTTGGCCAAAAGCAGAAAGGCTTATGATGCCGCTGAGAAAAAGCTGGACAAGGGACTCATCAATATCATCGAATTCTACATCCAGAAAAACAAGTGGATCAAGGCTAAGACCGAAGTGTTGCGCACCGGGCTGCAGGTGTTGCTAAAAGAACTTTACATCCGGTTTCTGCTCACCGGATCCTTGCTGGGAAGCAATTAACAATGGACAATGGACAATTGAAAATGGACAATTGAAAATGGAAAACGAAACTTTGTTATTGCTTACTGCCTATTGCCTATTGCCTACTGCCTGATTTGAATTTTGACTTTTGAATTTTGAACTCATATGGAAACACAATCATCCCCCGGCATGGACCGGGTCATCACGGAGAAGCGGTGGATTAAAAAGAAATACTGGAAATATATTGCCGGAGGGGTAATCATCCTTGCGGTTATCCTCTTTTTTATTTTCAGGGACTGGACCCGTACCGTCAGGGTGGAGAAGGAACGGATTACCATTGCCACTGTGCTTCATGGTGTTTTTAACGATTACATCACCAACGACGGCACAGCCGCTCCCATCTCAACGGTTTACCTTGATGCCTATGAAGGGGGAAAGGTGGAAGAGATCATTCTCGAGGAGGGCAGCATGCTGAAGAAGGGTGATGTCATTATAAGACTTAGCAACAACGACTTGAACCTGAACATTCTCAACAGCGAGGCACAGCTTGCCGAGAAGTCCAACTTTTTGCGGGAGGTCCGGATAAGAATGGAACAGGAAAAACATTCGCTCGAACGGGAGATGTTGAATGCAAAATTCGACCTCATCGCGAAAAAGAGAACCTGGGAACAGAACAAGGAGCTTTACAAAGACGAGCTGATTTCACATGATGAATTCATCAGGTCGGAGGAGGCATATCTGTTGGCCGATAAAACTCTTGAACTTGTGGTGCTGCGCCAGAAGCAGGACAACGAATTCAGGAACCTCCAGATTGAACAGATCACCGAAAACCTGAAAAATATGCAGATGAACCTCGCGCTGGTGAAACAACAGCAGGATTACCTGAATGTGAAATCGCCCGTCGACGGACAGCTTGGCAGCCTGATGGTGGAGATCGGGCAATCGATCAGCCGCGGCTTCCGGATCGGGCAGATCAACATCCTGACCTCTTACAAGATCGAAGCCGACATTGACGAACACTACATCGACCGAATCAGGCCCGGGCTGACGGGCTATATCGAGCGGCCGAACGACACCCTTCAGCTTGAGATAAAAAAGGTTTATCCTGAAGTACGTAACGGGCGGTTCAAAATTGACCTGGTGTTTACGGCCAAGCTCCCTGAAAACATCCGCATCGGTCAGTCTTACTTCATCAAACTGCAGTTGGGCCAGCCCACTGAAGCCATCCAGATCCCACAGGGAAGCTTTTACCAGGCGACAGGGGGGCAATGGATATTCGTACTGGACAAGAGCGGCCGGTACGCCACTAAGAGAAACATCAAAATAGGACGGAAAAACCCGCAATATTATGAAGTCATGGATGGTCTCGTGCCCGGAGAGCAGGTCATCGTTTCCGATTATGCCATGTTTGGTGACAACGATAAAGTGGAATTGGAATAATCAGCCTAAATAGTGTGCAATCATGATAAAAAATATTTTTCGCATCATTGTCCGGAATATTTTAAGACAAAAGGGGTTTACCGTCCTCAATGTTACCGGGCTGGCCGTTGGCATGGCTGCTTCACTGCTCATCCTCATGTGGGTATTGAATGAATTGAGCTATGAGGATTTCAACCAGCATGCCGGCCGGATTTATATGGTGAACCAAGATCAGTTTTACACAGGCGAACGATACCGTGTCTCAGTCACGCCTCATCCCTGTGCCCCGGTTTGGAAAGAGCGGATCCCAGGGATCAGGGAATCGACCCGGCTGGTCTTTTTTCCCAAAATGCTGTTCCGCATGGGCGACAAGGTGTTCCTGGAGAGCAGGGTCAAGGCAGCCGACTCAGGACTGTTGAAAGTATTTACATTCCCATTGATATCCGGCGACGTCCATACCGCCTTGCGCGACCCGCATTCGATCATCCTTTCAGAGAAACTTGCGAAGAAATATTTTGGTGATGTGAATCCGGTCGGGAGGACCATTGCCGTCGAAAATAAATATCCGTTCACCGTGAGCGCCGTGATGAAAGACATTCCGAAGAATTCCGTATTCAGCACGGCCACTCCGTCATGGCTCGGAATAGATGCCATTATCCCTTACTCATTCCTGAAGGAGATCGGCATGACCGACGATTCGTGGGGTAACAACAGCATCTTCACCTTTGTGCTGCTTGATAAGGGAGCAGATATCAAATCGATCAACAAACAGCTGACTGCTATTGTCGTGGAACACGATCCGGAGACCAATGCGAAGTTTTTCCTGTACCCCTGGCTGGATTTCCGGCTGCACTTCACTTTCGGATACGGGGAAGGTAAAGGTGACATTGTCAATATCTATATCTTCATTGTCATTGCCGCCTTTATCCTTCTTATAGCCTGCATCAACTTTATCAATCTCTCCATTGCCAAAGCCGCTTTAAGAGGAAAGGAGATCGGGATAAAGAAGGTGGCGGGAGCAAACCGGCTTACCATGATTTTCCAGTTCATGGTTGAATCATTCGTAATGGTGCTGATCGCCCTGATCATTGCACTGATTCTTGTTAGTCTGTCGCTCGGTGTTTTCAATTCGGTATCGGGCAAAAGTTTCACGGTGGCCGACATATTCCAGGTAAAATTTATCGTGGGATTCTTACTCACTGGGTTGATTACCGGGTTCCTGGCTGGGATTTATCCTGCATTCTATTTGTCGTCGCTCAAGCCTGTCACGGTACTGAAAGGGGAGACAGCTTCCGGGAAAAGAAACAGCCGTCTCAGGCAGGTGCTCGTCGTGATACAGTTTTCGCTTTCGGTTTTCATCGCGCTTGGCGCTGTTTTCATGTACCTCCAGTTAAAATTCATGCAGGAGAAGGAGCTTGGTTATGATAAAGAGAATCTCATATGCATCTCCATGAATAAGAGTGTAAGGTCGGGGTATTACACCCTGAAGAGAGAATTGCTGAAGGAACCACGTATACTGGGCGTCACTGCTTCACAACAGAATCCGGCCATGATCGGAAGCAATGGCGGCGGGGCCACCTGGAAGGGCAAAGATCCTAAACAGGAGGTGTTGATCGGGCAAAACGTCATCGATTACGATTATCTGAGTACCATGAAAATAAGGCTTGTAAGCGGGCGCGATTTCTCGCGCGACCACCCGGCCGATATGGGTGATACGACAGGGAATTTCCTGGTGAATGAAGAGGTGGCGAAGCTGATGGGAGGCGGCGATGTGGTGGGAAAAAGTTTCAGTTTCATGGGCCAGCAGGGGATCATCGTGGGCGTGATGAAAAACTTCCATTACCAGGGGGCGCAGGAGCCCATTGAACCTATGGCGTTCGCAGTGAGCGACAGCAAGTCGTTCTCAAACATACTGGTAAGGCTTTCACCCGGTGATATTCCATCGGCCCTGCAGCGCGTTGAAACGGTTTGGAAAAGGATTGTGCCCGATTACCCCCTTGAATACAGTTTTATTGACCAGGACTACAATAGCCACTACATCAAGGAAATGAGGATGGGGCTTTTGCTGAAATACTTCACCATCATTGCACTGATCATTGCCTGCCTGGGATTGTATGGTCTCTCGACTCACGCGGCCAGCCGGCGGACCCGTGAAATCGGTGTCCGAAAGGTGATGGGAGCCGACACTATCTCGGTGATTTTCGCCTTATCGAAAGAATTTCTTGTACTGGTGGTCATTGCCATCGCTATTGCGTTTCCGTTAGGCTGGTATGCCGTTCATAAAATGTTGCTTGAGTTTGCTTACCGGATCAATATAAACTGGCTGGTCTTTGGCGCCATCGGACTAGGTGCGCTGGCTGTTGCCCTCATAACCGTGAGTTTTCAGGCATACAAGGCTTCCTGTGTAAATCCTGCAATTGCACTAAAAACAGAGTGAAATACAATAATCCGATGCCATCCTGCGAAACATCAGGAAAAATGCAGAGAACAATTAACCTGATCCCATGAAACTTGTAAATTGTGCAACGATAATCACACTCACGATCCTGCTCCTGTCGTGTCAGGGCAATCGACTGGAAAACGATGAGGATAAACTCTCGGCTGAAATACTCCTGCAGGAAAAAGAGGAGGCAGAACGCATTGAACGTGAAAACAGGCTGGCCGATTCACTGAAAAAGCTCCCTCCCGGATTCCGGTTCAGGGAAGATCGTTCGGTTGATCCCTCCCACCCACCGGTGATCATCGACATTGCCGGAAGTCTTGAAAATATAAAAGATTTCGCACTTTCGGACGTGGCTTCCAAAATCACCTATATCCGGATGGAAAAGCTCCCCGATTCCTCCTTCGCCACAGTAATGAAGTTCAGATATTACCTGATGGATTCGAATATCGTGGCGGTTAATCCATCGGGAATCATCCTCTTTTCACGAAACGGGAAATACAAGTGTACTGTGGTGAAGAATGAAACCACCGGTATTGAAGTAAGCGCCAACCGAATGACGGTTATGGGCAACAGCACCTTTGTCGGCGGCGGTACCACCATTTGGTCGGCCGGTAACAACCTGTTCTACAAATACCGGAATTCGCTCACGGGTCAGTCGTATATCATGGAATATGATTGTTCGCAACCTCCGGTGAGTCTTTCCATGGGATTTGACCCGGAAAAGCCTGACAAGATCAGGGGGATGGGCCGGATTGCCATCGATCTCAACCACGGGAAAAGAGTGGCTCCTCAAAAAGGTAATGTCAACGGTATGTGGTCCTCAGGAACTGACTTTATGTACCAGCAGCTGAGTTCCATGATGCTTGATCGAAACACCTATGTCCGGCAATTGTCCAGTCCATTCGATATGAACGGTAAATACTCCCTGGGGATCTTCGGTCAACAGGGTGATACCCTGGCGACTTTTACCCAGTTTGAAAAGGTGGACCGCTTTTCAAAAACGGTTATGCGGGGTACGGATCAAGGCGTCCAGTATGAAAATAAAGGAAGGTACTACATACGTAATGCATTTAACGACACCGTTTTCCTGGTGTTACCTCCCAACCGGCTGTTACCGGTATATGTACTGAGGCTTGGCAAATACAAGCTGCTGAAAAAAGAAGGAGTGGATCCTGATTTCAACCTGAGTGGCAAAATAATCCCTGAAACCTGGGCCGATACCAGAAATTTCATATTTCTGACTTTCTCTAAAGACAGTTACAACTGTCCGAATACCCGAGAAAGCAAGCAACTGAAACAATACTATGCGCTCTTCTCCAAATCGACCCGTAAGCTCTACCTTGTGAAGGGCGATCCGTATAACTATGACCCTGATATTCTGAAAAATAATCTGGATGGCGGGATGTCTGTTTGGCCATCCTCCTGGATGGTGGGCAACCACGGCGAGATACTGATCTCATTGAAGGGAAAAGAGCTGAAAGAACACGAAAATTCTGCCACGTTCAGCGCCTCAACTGCCCCGGCGGCAAAAAAGAAAGAGTTGCTTAAATTGATCCAATCATTACGCGATGATGAAGACATCCTGATGGTTGTCGAATAATTACAAAGCCAATGATCAATCCATTTAGAATAGTTTTTCGCAACCTCATACGTAAACCGGTTTACTCCTTGATCACCCTGCTGGGGTTTACCCTCGGCGTGATGGCCAGTTTATTGATCTACCTGTGGGTGCTGAATGAATTGAGCTATGAAAAGTTCCATCCCGGTCATGACCGGATTTACCGTGTACTCACGCTTGCCAAAGAGGGCGATGAGGTGGTGAAATCGGCCGGGTGCTACCGGCCGGTTGCGAAAACCCTGAAGATGACCTACCCGCAAATCGAAAGCGCCACCTACCTCAGTTTCGATTCAGAGGACTCCCCCCTGAAAAGGGAGCAGGGTGACGAAAAGATCGAGTCACGCTGTATGAGTACCAATGAGGATTTCTTTGCCATTTTCAGCGGATTTACCTTCCTTGAGGGCACACCGGAAAACGCATTTTCAAAACCATCAAACACTGTGCTTTCGGAGGAGGTCGCCCGAAAATTGTTCGGCAAGGAGCCGGCTTTAGGCAAAATTGTCGTCAGTGACAAGTATGATAAGAACATTTATATCGTAAGCGGAGTTGTTCGGATACCAAAGCAGAGCCACCTCGATTTCGGGTTTGTTGTTTCAGGGAAATGCAACAGGTACGCTTATTTGGAGGACAGCTGGGGCGATAAGGCCCATGTGCGCGTTTACATCAAACTTGTAAAGAATGCTTTGATCGACGACAAGTTTCTGAATTCCATTGCCAACCACCTTGGCCGGTTCACCAGGCTGAAGGATAAACTTGTATTTCAGCCGCTGACTGATATCCATCTGCACACCGATTACCAGACATACCTCTATGATAAAAATATCAGCAACTCCAAGTATGTATGGATCTTCTCCGGGTTGGCCCTGTTGATCATTCTTATGGCGGCACTGAATTTTTCGGTGTTGTCGGTGGCGCGGTCATCGGAGCGGTCAACAGAAATAGGTATCAAAAAAGTGTGTGGCGCCGAACGATCCGGTATTATCCTTCAGTTTATGGGCGAAGCGGTTGTACAAACCACGGCGGCTACGCTGATAGCCCTCTTTCTGATCTGTTTGATCCTGCCCTGGTTCAATGCATTTACCGGGCAATCCCTCACCATGAATTATTCTTTCGGGCTGATGATCATTATTCTGCTGTTAACGGTTTTAGTGGGGGTTGTTGCAGGTATTTATCCCTCCTTGTACCTGTCCTCCTTAAAAACCACCAGAATCTTCCGGGGCGGGAGCCAGACCGGGTCGAAGAGCAATTTTACCAGGTTACTGGTGGTGATACAGTTCAGCATCGCTGCCTTCTTCATCATTGTCACATCGTTCTTTATCAAGCAGCTAAATTATATCCAGGGGAAAGATCTGGGTTTCGACCGGAAAAAT
Organism: uncultured Prolixibacteraceae bacterium; assembly: GCA_964525995.1. Lineage (GTDB taxonomy): Bacteria > Bacteroidota > Bacteroidia > Bacteroidales > FEN-979 > CAIVAT01. The sequence goes on from CAZGIM010000005.1 coordinate 46,626, forward strand.
ATCGTGGTCATTCCAACAGGTCTTTGGTATGAGAATAGATCTTTTAAGGATGAGTTGTTGAAGAATACCAACATCCTGGGGGTAACTGCAACCGCCAATGCTCCCATTGACTTCAACTGGCAGGTGAGGCTTGCTATCGACCATGCCGGCCGTTCTGATAGCATCAGGGCCGCCATGATTTGGGCGGATGAGGACTTTGCTAAAACCTATAAATTGGAAATTGTAAAGGGACAATTCCTCCGGATGGATTTCGATGGATTCTGGAAAGCCCTGGAAGCTGATACCAGCCGAAAACCGGTGGGGGAGGAGCGTTTTTCCTTACCTGCTGTCATCAATGAAGCGGCTGAAAAAGCCTTCGGGTATAAGAACCCTATCGGAGAGCGAATCGGGAACTATGTCATAGTCGGAGTAGTAAAGGACTTTCATTTCCGTCCGCTTCATTATCCAATCGGTCCACTGATCTTGACCTACGATCCGCAAAACATCATGACAATGAATGTACGCATATCAGACAATAACCGGGCAGAGACCTTGAAATTCATTCGCGATGTTTACCGGAAACACCGGCATTCGAGAGGATTTTCCTACAGTTACTTCGACGACCTGCTGGCTCGGAAATACCAGGATGAGGTGAGGCTTCGCAACCTGACCCTGATCTTTTCGGCCCTGGCCATCATCATCGCCATGCTTGGCATCCTGGGTATGGCCGTATTTTCCTGCAACCGCCGCACCAAAGAAATCGGGATCCGCAAAGCCAATGGCGCCTCCATATCCGAAATCCTGTTCATGCTGAACAAAGAGTTCCTGAAATGGGTGGTGGTGGCTTTTTTGATCGCCATACCGGTAGCCTGGTATGCAATGTACCAGTGGATCGGGAATTTTGCATACCGGACCGGACTCAGTTGGTGGGTGTTTCTGCTGGCAGCCTGTCTGACCCTGTTCACAGCCCTGATTGCGGTAAACTGGCATGCCTTCAGTGTGGCCCGAAGAAATCCTGTTGAGGCGCTGCGAGATGAATAAATGATTCCATAACCATCGCTGACATGTTTAAACATATTTTGAAAATCACACTGCGGAATTACAGGAAGAACCTTTTATTTACCCTGATCATTGTATTCGGACTGGCCATCAGCATGGCCACTATCCTGGTCATCACCCGTTATGTCATCCAGGAATACAGTATGGATAAATTCCATAGAGCGTACAATAATATTTTCCTTCTCATGAATATTGCCTCCGATGGCAACAGCTCAACGGTAAAACAGGACTGGGCTGAGAAAATCAGATCCAGCTATCCTGAAGTCAAAGAGACTTGCCGCATTGACCGCATCGAGTTCAATGTGATCCAATCATCCGGTCCCATAAGACTGAAACAAATATTATCCACTGATCCCTCCTTTTTCAACATCTTTTCATTTCCTGTTGTTAAAGGAGATTCGGCCAATCCATTACCTGATCTGCAATCCATCGTTATCACCGAAAGTACTGCCAGGAAGCTTTTCGGCACTGATGAACCTTTGGGAAAAACAGTTAAAATAAAACTCGATGATAAGGAAGAGCAGTTAACGGTAACCGCCATTACCAAAGATCCTCCTTCAGATTCCAGAATTCAGTTCGAGGCGCTGGTTTCCTATGAGAATAAATCCTTTCATTACCGCATGATGTCATTCAGCAGCATGAAAAAGGGCATTCACCAGGTTATTTATATGTGCGATATCTACCTGTTGATTCATCCAAAAGCCAATATTCCCCGGATGGATAACCGGCTGAAAAATGAATCCTACAGAGAAATGAAAGAAGATGGCTTCTTTTCTTACCTGAAATTTCATCCTTATTCAGAGGTTTATTTCGATAAAACACAAACCGACAGCTTTAAACATGGCGATAAAACCATGCTTTTTGTCTTCAGTTCGCTGGCTTTTCTGCTGATCCTGCTTGCCTGCATCAACTACATCAACCTGACGACTATAAAAGCTTTTTCACGTACCCGGGAGATCGGCTACAAGAAAGTTTCCGGAGCTTCACGCAAAACACTGACTCTGCAGTTCCTTTTTGAATCGGTCGGCCTTTCGGTCATTGCATTTATTTTTGGAATATTCTTATCGAAATATTTGGCCAGCATGTTCAGCAAGCTCGTCAACAGCGGGGTGGATGTCACCTGGTTTTTCCGGTTCCCGCAGCTCCTCTGGGTTTTGCTGTTCATGTTAATCCTCGGACTGATCTCCGGTTATTATCCATCCCTGTATCTCTCCCGGATAAAAACCTCGGAACTGTTCAATAGCCGGAGTATGAACAACAAGCACATTCTACTGCTACCCAAAAACCTTTTCATCTTCCAGTTTACCATTGCTGTCACCCTGATTATCTCCGCCATGGTAATTGAAAAACAACTGAATTTTATCAATACCAAGGATCTCGGATTTGACAAAAACAACATGTTACATCTTACCATACCCAGCGAGATCAAACCTTTTGCACTGAAATCGGAGTTGATGAACAGTCCAGGCATCTCCAATATCACCCTTTCTTACGGAACTCCTGCAAAACTGGCGGCTACCGATGGAAAATATTGGTTCATCTCAACCGATACTTCCTTTATCCCCACTTTCGGGATCAGGATACTGAAGGGAAGGAATTTTGCACCGGGGGATAAGAATGTCTGCCTGGTCAACGAAACCCTCATGAAGGAAAACAAATGGGAGGATTTTCGCGGAAAGCGAACCGACAACGGAGAGATCATCGGGGTGGTGCAGGATTTTCATACCAGTTCCCTGTATGAGAAAATCGTTCCGGTTGAGATTGATTTCAATACTTCCTTTCTCTTCGACATGAGTATAAAATTGAATGGCACCGATACCAAAGGAACACTTGATTTCATCAAGGCCACATGGAAAAAGATGGCCCCTTACAGCCCTATGGAGTATTATTTTTATGACGACTGGATCGGCAGGCAATATAAAAAAGATGAAGCCTTTGCAAGACTGATCTCTGCGTTCACCTTTATTGCCATACTGATATCCTGCCTGGGATTATTCGGACTGCTGGTATACGTGATCGAACGACGGGCAAAAGAGATCGGCATCCGCAAGATCAATGGAGCCGAAACCCTGGAAATTCTGGTGATGCTCAACAAAAACTTTTTAAAATGGGTAGCTATTGCATTTGTGATTGCCGCCCCCATTGCCTGGCTCCTCCTGTACAGATGGCTCCAGAATTTTGCGTATAAGACGAGGCTCAATGGGTGGTTTTTCCTGCTCGCCGGCTTGATCTCAGTGGCCATTGCCCTGCTGACTGTGAGTTGGAAAAGCTGGCTGGCGGCACGACGGAACCCGGCGGAGGTGTTGAGGGATGAATAGAATCACTCAATACTGATAATGTGATAGCATCAATATGATTGGTAACGAAGCTGATAAAAACATAATTAAACATGAATGATCTCAGATTTATTTTCAGGATCCTGAAACGGAATCCGCTCTCTTTTTTCGTCAATGTCATTGGACTGAGTGTAGCATTAACCACGGTGATCTTTACCCTCACCTACATCCGGTATGAGTTGAGCTTTGACCGTCATTTCAAAACCAAAGACCGTGTGGTAAGACTATACAGCCGGGTAACCGATAATACAAGCACCCAGGTATATGGTATTTCCCTGCGCAGCGCTTATTCCCAGCTTCCCGAAATGGTACCCGAAGTGGAGGCTGCCGTTCAGTTATATGGTGGCTGGCCGGCATCGGTTCAAACCAAAGAAACCAAGGCAGAGAAAGTCGGGATTTTTTATGCCGACCCTGAATTTTTCAAAGTTTTCGGACTTGGACTCCGCCTTGGTGATGAAAAAACCGCACTGGTTGGGGCCAAAAACGCTGTAATAACCTCTTCTGTTGCAGAAAAACTTTTCCATTCTACCAACTGCATTGGGAAATCTGTGGAAGCAGATGGAGAACAAGTGGTGATTACCGGTGTAATGGATGAGATTCCAAAAAACTCGCATCTGAATTTCGGAATCCTGATCTCTATACCAACACTCGAAATGAAATGGTTGTCATCAAGCCTCGAATTTCAAACCTATTACCTGCTGAAACCCAATACAGATTTTAAAGCAGCCAGCGAAAAAATTGCAGCTGCCAATAACAGGCTCATGAAAGACTGGGCAAGCAACTGGCATGCAAAAATACAATCGGGGGTGGAACCGCTTACCGACCTGTACCTGTATTCGGAGGCAGGTTCATTTATCCCGATCCATGGCAGTACAAAACAAATCGTGATTGTGGGATTGATTGCGTTGTTTGTCCTGCTTACAGCATTGGTCAGCTATATCAATTTGTTTATCATTCAAGGCGAAAAACGCATTGCCGAAATATCAACCCGTACCATGTTCGGTGCGACTAAAGCCAGTATTGCCAGGCTGTTTTTTTTGGAAACATTGATCGTTTTTCTTTTTTCTGCTGTTTTAGCATTTCTGATTATCTATATGGCAATGCCATACCTGTCAAACCTGTTGCAATCAAAAGTTGACCTTTCCGATCTGCTGTCATTTGGAGGAATTCTTTCTGTTATGATTGTGCTGATGGTACTTATCGTGGTTACATCAGGCTATCCTGTACTTTATCTTTCGAGAATGAAATACGCGTTGGGGTTGAGGGGAAAGATTTCGGGCAGCGGAAACAGCAACTGGTTATCGATCGCATCGGTATTTGTACAGTTCATGGTAGCCTCATTCTTTATTAGTTGCGTTGTTATTATTGTAGCGCAATTATCTTATATGCACCAGGTACCGTTAGGGTTCGATAAGAACAATGTTATCACAATCAGCAATTGCAGCGCTCCCATTTCGAAAAAGTATGAAAGCATTAAAACAGAATTGTTGAAACTTCCGTTTGTTACTGCCGTTTGCGGAGGAGAACATTTTATGGGCGGGGGATGCAGTGGCCAGGTCATCAGGAATGTAACCGATTTGGAAAATAGCAACAAGGCGATCAACGAATACCGCGAAAAGCCCGGATTTGGTGAACTCATGAATTTTAAGTTGATCGATGGTCGGTTTTTTCGACAATCCATGGCCGACAGCCAGGCGGTCATATTAAACGAATCGGCAGTCAAATTACTCGGTTTAAGTCCAAAAGCCGGACAAACAATTATTTACAGGGACGAACGGGTTGAAATTATTGGTGTTGTGAAGGATTTTTATTATGAGTTCAACCCTGGTGAGGCCATTGAACCTTTAGTCATTGCCAATTGTTTCTGGGGAACCCCGAACATTTACATCCGTAGCAACAATCCGTTGACAGAAAGCCAATTGAAGCAGATAAAGACAGTTTTTCATTACTTTGATAATAATTACATTTTCCACCACAGTACCTTGGCAGATATCTTTGATGGTATGTATAAGAAAGAAAACCGGCTTGCTCAAATGGTTTTCATCGGAGGAACCGAAGTGGTCATCATCAGCCTGCTCAGTTTACTCGCGCTGACTATTCTTAAAATCTCACGCCGCACGAAGGAGATTGGAATCAGGAAGGTGAATGGGAGCACGGTTTTAGAACTTGTTTCCGGTTTGTTAAAGGAGACGATGATCATGGTCGCCGGCGCCATCCTCGTTGCTTCTCTGGCAGGTTACCTGGTAATGGACAGATGGCTTTCGGATTATGCAGAACGCATTCATCTCACCCCGGGATATTTTTTGTTAAGCGCCTTGTTCGTTTTCATCATCGCCTTTGTTGCAACGATATGGCAGGCCTGGCGGGCTGCCACAAGCAATCCGGTGGAGGCGCTTAAGTATGAATGAATTCTGATGGTCATCTATCTTCACTTGATTGACCAAGGCCATGAAACTGACGAAAACAGATACCGCAAAATTCCGGAAAATCTGCATTGCAGTGTGATTGGTGGTTCTTTGCCCGCTGCAGGAGCGCTTGGATTATTATAAAGTGCAAACCGTCAATCCGGTTGGGCAACAAGAGGTAAAAGCCTGACAGCGGGAGTGTTCAGATCGCTTTTTCAAAGATTCAATAGACTGAGGTTTATGTAAAGGCCAGGGGGCGGACCCATGCGCTATGGCTCGTTCCGGGAACCGGCAGACCTGTGCTTATGATCCGTTTATCGCACATGGTGAGCGTTACTTCATTTTTTTTGTGTATCCGATCAGGGGACCGGTACCCATCTCGCTGGGTTCTTCACCGGTAAAAACGGCCATGGTTGATGTAAAAGACCCGGAAGGTAAAATGTTAATGAGAAAACATTCGGGAAAGAGACCGGAATCAACCCGGCAAACAGACCCAAAGGAAATTACTTCACTGATCTGATGGTTGAACATCAGAAAATAATCAGAAAAATATCCGTCGAAGGAAAATATAGTCCATCAACCTGCAAAAGGACTGTTATGCCATTTTTTCGTGCGTCATTTGCGCCGTAATTCAGGATGTAATCTTCTTCAGCAATTACAATTAACGATAAAGAAAAATTATGATGAAAAAACTATGAAATTAAAAACTATTAACGAATGAAATCAATTGTATATATGAAATACGGACCTCCTGAAGTTCTTCTTCCGAAAGAGGTTGAAAAACCCATTCCCGCGAACCATGAAGTTCTCGTAAAGATTATGGCCACAACCGTTACCGCCGCCGATTGCATGATGCGCAGGGGCGATACCGTTTTAAGCAGGATATTCCTGGGATTCAGAAAACCGCGGAAAAAATATCAAATCCCCGGAACCGAGTTCTCAGGCGTTGTTGAATCGGTTGGTCAAAAAGTCAGCAAGTTCAAACCCGGCGATGAGGTGTATGGTTTCAGAGGCTTTGGAACCGGTTGCTATGCCTCGTACAAATGTATACATGAAAATGATTCGCTGGCCCTGAAGCCGCGTAACATGGATTTTCGCGAAGCCGCATCCATCGTTGACGGTGCATCAACGGCGTTGTTTTTCCTGAAAGAAAAAGCCGGTATCCAGAAAGGGCAGAAAGTCTTGATAAATGGAGCATCCGGCAGCATCGGTACATTTGCCGTTCAATTAGCAAGCTATTTCGGCGCTGAGGTGACAGGCGTTTGCAGTACCAGGAACATGGAGCTGGTTAAACTGTTGGGGGCCGAAAGAGTCATGGATTATACCGAATACGATTTTACCGAAGCCGTCAATACCTACGATATCATCTTCGACACCGTGGGAAAAAGTTCCTTTACCCATTGCAGGAAAGCGCTTAAACCCGGTGGCAAATACCTGGTGACGGTCATGACATTTAGGCACGTTCTGCTGTCGTTGCTAACCCGGATCGGGAAGGGGAAGAAGGTGATCTTTTCCATGTCGGTTAACAAGACCGATGCATTAAATTTTATCCGGACCATGGTTGAAGCCGGAAACCTGGTAACTATTATCGATAAGGAATATTCCCTTGAAGAAATACAGGAAGCCCACGCCTATGTTGAAAAAGGTCATAAAACGGGAAGCGTGGTGATTACCGTCAACAATTAACCGGGATATGAAAAACCTGATTTTTTTTATTCTTTTCCTTTTTATCTCGACGGTGATTTTCGGGCAGGTGACAAAAACGACAGATCAGGATTTATTGAATCATTATCCCCTTCCGATGGTGGATAAGCGTGTTGAACTCCTGAGTATCGTCTTTCGCCTGGCAGGGAATTTTGAATACAACGATGACGCTTACCGGAGCTATGCTTCAGATATCCACAACCACTTCGACAAGTACAAAGGTCATCCCCTTATTGTCTTTGCCAAAGAAATGAGTGATAAAAACGGGGTCGGTTTTGATGCCGTACAGGCGATGGCAATTTACTTGAAACAGCCACCTTTGTTGGATCCACTGATTCCATTTTCCTCAAAAATCCCGGAACGAAGATGGGGACAGGACAATGCCGGTAAATTCGTAGCGCTGTTGAAACAGTTCTACATTGATGCCCGATGCGATGCCTTCTTCACGGAACACGAAACCCTGTATCAAACCGCGCAGGAAAGAATCATACCGGTTTACAAAGCCCTGGATCTAAACTGGTACCATCAATTTTATGGCACAGTGACGGATGGCAGCCTGAACATCATCGCCGGATTGGGGCTTGGAGGAGGCAATTATGGTCCAAAAGCCGTATTTCCTGATGGGTCCGAAGCCATTTATGCCATCATGGGAACATGGTCGATCGATAGCGCCAATATGCCTGTTTATCCGGTGGATCACTACCTGCCCACCCTTATCCATGAATTTAACCATTCCTGGGTAAATCCCCTGACAAAAAAATATGAAAAGGAATTTGAAGATGGTGGGAAAAAACTCTTCGACCTTATGAAAGAAGGCATGGGGAATCAGCATTATAACAGCTGGCAGACCATGATGAATGAATCGCTGGTAAGGGCCTCGGTAATCCGTTACCTGTTGAAGCACCACCCCGACGGTAAAGCAGCCAAAGGACAACTGATCTCTGACTTCGGCAGGGGATTCTTCTGGATGAAAGGTCTTGTTGAAGCTTTAGGGTTCTATGAGAAAAACAGGGAAAAGTATCCGACACTCGAGAGTTACGTCCCGGTTCTGGTTGATTTTTACAACAGGGTGGCCATTGAAAGTGTAACGATGTTTGATATAACAAAATAAGCAAGACAAATGAAATCAAGAACCATTCGACGAAACCTATAAATTGTACGATCAATAAAAAAGGAGTTTCCATGAAAAAGTACCGGTCAGCGCCACTCGAAGAGCAATACGGGCGGTATCAGCAGCAGGCAACCCATGATCAGGAAAATCAAAGAGAGCGGGAGCATGAAACGAATCCATTTGTCGTAGGGGATGTTGCCGATAGCCAGGATTCCCATGGTGACCCCGCTGGTGGGGAAGATATTTGTGAAAAGCCCGTCGCCTAACTGGTAAGCCAGAACAGCCGTCTGCCTTGTGATCCCGATCAGGTCGCTAAGTGGCGACATGAGGGGCATGGTAAGCGCGGCCTGTCCCGACCCCGATGGAACAAAGAAGTTCATGACGCCCTGAAACAGGAACATAAACTGAACGGAGACCACCTTAGGGAATTGATCCATGGAGCCGGCAATACCGGCCAGGATAGTGTCGATGATTTTGCCGTCGGTTGCCACGATCAGCATTCCGCGGGTAAGCCCGATCACCATAGCAGCCGTCATCATATCACGGGCGCCCTCAAGAAATGCTCCTACGGCTGCGTTGGCCTTCAACCCTGAAAAAATGGCTGCCAGTAACCCCATGGCGATGAACAGTCCTGCGATTTCATTGATGTACCAGTCCCAGATATTTACTCCGACGATCAGCATGACGATGGATCCGAAGAAAATGGCCAGGACCAATTTTCTTTTCAAGGTGAAGGCAAGGTCTTCGGCCGAATGGTAAGCTGTCAGATCCCGCTTCCGGTCGATCTCATAAACAAGACTTTTTTCCGGATTCTTTTCAATCCGGCGCGCATACCACATCACGAAGGCAATGGCAGTGGCCATCAGGATCACCCACACCACAAGCCTGTATTCCCAGCCGCTGAAGACGGGGATCTCAGCAATACCCTGGGCGATGCCGATGGTAAAGGGATTGCTGAACGCGCCGGCAAATCCCGAGGCTGCGCCAATGAACGGTATGGCAATGCCGGTAAGTGAATCGTACCCCATGGCTATGGCCAGCGGAATGGTGATGAGAATAAATACCATAACCTCCTCACACATACCGAATGATGCTCCGGCTAAAGAAAAGAGGAACATGATGATCGGGATGATGAATTTCTTGATGGCCGGGTTCTTCCGGGTCATCTCCAGTATTCCCGACAAGCCGGCGTTGATCGCACCGGTCTTATTGACGATCCCGAAGGCGCCTCCGATCAGGAGAACAAAGGCAATGATCTGGGCTGCCGAGATCATACCCCGGATGGGAGCGGTAAAGAGTTCCATCATCCCCTGCGGGCTGGGGTCAACATGATGGTAAGTGCCGGGAACCACCACTTGTCGACCGTTAAGATCATGGCGCTGAAATTCACCGGCCGGGATGATCCAGGTCAATAAGAGAAAAATAATAAGGATGACCGATACAATGATCAGGGTGTGTGGGATCTTCTTTTTTTCCATCGGGATAACAGATAAAACGGACAGGATTTCGATTCTGTACAAAATTATTCCATATTTCCAATTTTAAAACAAATCAATATTATCCTTATTGAAATATTTATTTTGATGGTATTCATTATATTTGCAATAATTGATGTCAAACTAAAATTTTAAACCCATGAAAAGATTTTTACTTGTCGTAGCAGTTCTGCTGCTGCTTGTGTCAAATTCCTTCTCCCAGGCGGAATTCAGTACTGGCGCACTGAAGATTGGAATCAATGAATATGGCGCCATTGAACTATTCACCGCGGATGAGGTTTACCAAATTGATCGCGCCTCCATCCTGGTAGCCAGCGGTCCCGATGCCGTTTTTGATTATAAGAATGATGCGAATGAGGACGAACCTACCGTTCTGGTTGCCAATCCTACGCAAAGCGACTTCGAAATCTACGGAGCTTACAACAATACCTATTCTGGCGATCCTCCCGATGTGATCGTTAAACTGCACGCTTATGGCTGGAACGACGGGGGATATGTCATTCTAAAGTTCATCATCAAGAACAACGAAACAGCCGCCATGAATGCCATGGCAGGTCTCGATATCATTCCTTATATTAATGAGATTTATGGATACGATACCGTCACGTACAACAACACCGAAGGAGTGGTTAGGCTTCACCGAGGGAATCAAACTAATGTAGGCCTGAAACTGCTTTCGACCACACTCGGATCACTCTACTCTTTTGAATGGTATGACGAATATTATGTTGACACAAGTTACTATAACTGGATGAATTATGGTTCTCTTCAACCCCAGTATGTCTCGAATACCGGCGACGGTCCTGTTATCATCACCGCACAAGCCCCGGTAGCCCTCAATGCAGGTGAATCATTCAACGTTTATTATGCCATGGCCCTTGGGGAGAACGAACAGGCCATGCTGAATAATATTGCTGTTGCAGAGGATAAATACCAAACGCTGATTACTGCAGTTGATGAAAAGGGAATTGCCGCACAGGGACTGCAACTTGACCAGAACCAGCCCAATCCCTTCCGGCAAACCACGGCTATCCGTTACACACTTCCCGAAAGTGGCAAGGTCAGTCTGAAAGTTTACAATGTGTTTGGAAACGAAGTAGCCACCCTCATCGATGGAATTCAGGCCAAGGGTAGCCATAGCGTGAACTATAGCGGGAATGATCTTCCCGCCGGCGTTTACTACTACACCCTCAGGGTGAACGGCGAAGCGAAGACTGGTAAGATGATTGTACGATGAAGATTCTGATAAAAAAAAGGCGGCCAAATGCCGCCTTTTTTTTTATCTCTTCTTTCATCAAAGCTTGATCCACACCACAGTCATTGCATGCGGACTAACCCCGGTGATCCAGTCTTCGGGATTGGAGCCGTCGAGGTTGGCGCGGATGATCTTACCATCAGGATCCGAATTAGAGATCTTGTAACCCCAGAACAGTTTATTCCGCTGGTAATCGATGGTGATTCCCCAGGTTGCTTTCGACCCATAATCGCCAATCTTTGTGAGGGCGGAACCATCAAAATTACACATGAAGATGCCATCATCGGGCGCTACGGTGCCTTCTGAACCATAGAGAACCAGGTATGCTTTTGCATTTTTGAAGTCCATCTCGAGGGCGGTGCCATCCACATCGGGAATGATCTCCGTCATACCGGAACCATCGAAATTTGTTACCCAGAATCCTCCGCTGTAATCGGTCTTGTCGTTGACCAGGTATATTTTATTAGTGGCGGGATCATATTGTATGTCGATGGGATATTCGGGCGGATTACCCGTGGTATTGATATGAACCTCTGGATTGGTTCCGTCGAGGTTGCATTTGTAAATCCCTCCGGTACGTCCCCAGTAAAGTTTATCTCCCAGCACAAACATACCCTGCGCGTCGCCCACGATCTCCTGTCCGGGAACGCTGGCATCCAGAATTTTTTCCGGTAATTTTCCATCAGGGCTGAAACGGTAAATGATCTGGTTGGAATAATCGGAAATATAGACTTTCTTGTGTGCCGTATCGACAGCGATACCATACGGCCGATCCATATCCAGCGGAACGAAATCCTGCACCAGGGGAGCTGCCTCATCCAGGATCACCATGTGCCCGTTCCCCGGCGTTCCCCGTGAGGTGAAATAGAGCACCTGGGTCAACCCCGCATTCGGATCCTTTACATTGATCACCATGGTCTTGACCAGTTGGTTATAATAAACCGGATTCACAGCTGTACAGGTCAGTTTTACATTGTAAAGTCCGGGAGTTGCATAGCTGGTCGAAGGATTGGCTTCCGTAGAGGTTTGACCGTTCCCGAAATCCCAGAGATAGCTCTTTGCATTCAGCGAAAGATTGGTGAATGTAACATCGCAGGGAGCATACCCTTCGTTGGTGACGGTATAATCGAAGTTGGCTATGGTACTGGCCAGGGGAGTCCCCATGTCCTTCTCCTTGCATCCGGCGACGGTTATCATGACCATCATGATCACGGCCGAGAATATAATATTGATTTTCATATTTTTCAGGTTTGTCTGTTAGCAAATTGATCAATAACCGGGATTTTGTGTCATCAGCGTATTGGTCTGAAGTTCACTGAGCGGAATCGGAAATAGCGTATATTTCTCGTCGATCCCCAGCACGGAGGCAGCCCTCTTTGTCCTGACAAGGTCGCTCCAACGCTGTCCTTCGAAGGCGAACTCATGACGCCGCTCATTTTCGATAGCGAGTTTCAGCTCGGGAATACTGGCAGCAGTGGTCGGATCGAGACCGGCACGAAGCCTGATAGTGTTGATATCGGCCCGGATGGCTTCAGTGTCCCCGTTTGTGTAGGCCAGCGCTTCCGCCCTGATCAGGTACATCTCCGCTAATCGCAATACGAACACACGGTCGGCGCCCGACACAATGTCGCGGTATTTGAACGCGTAAGGCAGGTAATTCTCATCAAAGGCAACCGATGAAGCGAAGCGTACCGTGTCGGTAGTCTGGAAGCTTTGAACAAATGCCGCCGGCGGGGATACCTCGTAACGGCCGGTCAGGCTGACAGGGAAAAAGTACTGTGCCAGCCGGTTATAGTTCTGGGCATCGAAAATGACCTCGAAAATCGCTTCGGTGGCATTCCCAGTGAAAAGTTCGGCATATGCCGGCGCCAGCACAAACCCTCCCAGGTTGATCACATTTTCGGCTTTGGCGATGGCTAATTTGGCGATGGCTGGATCGTTAGTCGCCTGGAACTGGGTCAGGTAAACCCTGGCGAGCAACGCCGACGCACTGAAAGAGCTAGCCCAGCCGGCGGTGCGTGTGGCAGGGAGAATGTTCTCGGCATTCAGCAGGTCGTTTATAATCTGGGAATTGACTTGTGAAACACTGCTCCGTGCCTGGTTGATGGAGGAAAGGTCGGAAGTTGGTTTAGTCTTGACAGGAATTCCTCCAAAATAGTTAAGAAGGTTGAAATGCGACAGGGCTCTCAGAAACAGCGCATCGCCGGTAAACATATTCCTTTCTTCCGTAGTCATCTCAATACCGCCGATACGATCGAGAACATTGTTGACCCTGTTGATGCAATCGTAGTTGGAGGCCCAGATCCCGTCAATAATGGCATTATCGGCAGCGATCTGGTTGTCGGCGATCTGCTGATAATCGCGGGTCGTACCGGTCCATGCCAGGTTATCGGCAGCCAGGTCATCGGCAATGACCCGGTTGCGACCGTAGTTACCGACATCATGAAGTGAATAATAAGCCCCTGTGATGGCTTTTTCAACGCCGGCCTTATCCTTAATGGCCTGGTCGGCCGAAATCGACTGTGCAGGCTCCACTTCCAGCATCTTGGTGCAGGATACTGTGGTCAACCCCAGAATGATCAGAAAATATATGATATTTTTCATCGCTTTTATCTGTTTAAGTTAAAACATTAGGTTTAAACCGATCATAAAGGTCCTGGACTGCGGATAGGTGAAGAAGTCGGTACCGATAATGATGTTGCTCGAACCGCCGTAGTAATTCACCTCAGGGTCCATCCCGGTATAATTCGTGAAGGTGAAAAGGTTCTGGACCGTGGCATATAGTTTTGCCGATTTCATCCCGATCTTCTTGATCCAGTCTTTTCTGAAATTGTAGCTAAGAGTTACATTTTTTATGCGAAGAAATGATCCGTCCTCGATAAATCTCGATGATTTATAAGTGTCGCCCACCCTTGGGAACTGGGTGATGTCGCCGGGTTTTTTCCATCGGTCGATCATTCGTTTGGTCTGGTTGTCTTCGCCCGATCCCGACTCTAAATAGATCAGGGTTCCATTGAAAACATCGTTCCCGTAAACACCCTGTAGGAAAATGGACAGCTCGAAATTCTGGTAACTGAAGACATTGGTGAATCCCGCGGTGAAATCAGGATTCGGATCGCCGGTCTTGACCCGGTCGGCCGAAGTGATGGTTCCATCGCCATCCATGTCCTCATAAACAAGGTTACCGGTTGTAGGATCAACCCCAAGGCAATTCAATCCGTAGAAAATACCGATCGGCTGGCCCACTTCGACCCGGTTGCCACCCCTGCCCATGTCGTCAATGGGCTGATCCTGGTAAAGACTTAGAACTTTATTCTTGTTCGTGGCGAAGGTGAGGGCTGAGGTCCAGGTGAACTTCTTGTCAATATTTACCGTATTCAGCACCACCTCAAGTCCCTTGTTTTCCAACTGGCCGATGTTTGACGAGATGCTGTAAAATCCCGAAGAAGATGGGATCGGCCTTTCAAGCAACAGGTCTTTCGTATGGTTGTAATAAACATCGAAATTCAGATTGACCCGGCTCCGGAACATCGAAATATCGAACCCTATACCAGTCTGCGCGGTGGTCTCCCATTTAAGATCCGGATTGGGAAGCTGCGTAGGTGCGATCCCCGAAGCGCCCCCGTAATTATAACCTGCACCATAGAGACCTAAGGAAGCAAAATCGCCGATCCCGTCATTTCCAGTCAGTCCGTAACTGGCGCGGAGTTTCAGCTCATTGATCCATTTGACCGGTTTCAGGAACGATTCCTCCGACATCCGCCAGGCAAATGAACCGGCCGGAAAATAACCGTAATGGTTATTTTTACCAAATTTGGATGAACCGTCGGCACGGGCAGTCAGTGTAAAAATATACCGGTATTTGAAGTTGTATTTGAACTGGCCAAAGTACGAATTCAGCACCCGGTCGAGTGCAGAAGCGGATGCTGCACGTATGGTACCGGCTGAAGCAATATATTGAAGTTCATCGTTCGGGAAATTGATCCCCTCAATATAGGTCGCACGGTTTGAATATTTCTCGAAACTGTGCCCGATCAGCACATCAATGTTATGCTTTTCCTTAAATTCCCTGATGTACTGCAACACATTGTTGGTAGTGATGTTGCTGGCGTAATTGGTCCCTTCGATCCCCAGGCCGTTATACTTCTTTCCCTGGCGGGTGGTGGTGGGGTCGTAGCTGTGTTCCCGGAGGCCGTATACATCCACTCCAAATTTGGAAGTAAAGGTAAATCCATCAAGAAATTTATACTCGAGATAGGCATTTCCATTGGTACGGTTCGTATAGGCCATGTTGATCGAATTTTTCGCGATAGCCACCGGATTGGCATAAAAAGCGCTTTCATCGTATTCGCCGTTGGCATCATAAACCGGGTAGATGGCCGGAATGGACATGGCATTGGGCAATGGACCGTTCAGGGTTCCATCGCCTTCAATGCGGGCATTTTTTGCATAGATGATGCCGACACCACCGCCGATAGTCAGGTTGGGAAGGATCTTGTAATCGGCATTCAGTCTTCCGCTATATCGTTGATAAGAGGTTCCCAACACCACTCCAGACTGGTCGTAATAGTTTCCGGAGATGAACAGTCTGAATTTATCATTCCCGCTGCTGACTGAAAGTTCGGTATTGGCGGTCGGAGCAGTGACCAGGATCTCGCTCATCCAGTCGGTATTGATCCCCTGTACACTGGTGCCTTTGTACTCGTTCCATTCGGTGGCATCCATCATCGGTATAATACGCTCCTTCGGCAGTGTTTGCCATCCATAACTAAGGTTTAGAGACACATCAGTCTTGCCGCGACTACCTTTTTTGGTGGTGATCAGGATGACCCCGTTGGAGGCCCTGGCCCCATACATCGAAGTTGCCGACGCATCTTTCAGAATGGTCATCGATTCGATATCGTTGGGATTGATATCAGTCATTGCATTCAGCTCCTGCCCGCTCATCCCGACCTGCGAATACTGGCCGGTAATGGTAGGTATTCCGTCGATCACGATCAACGGCTGATTACTTGCATTGATGGAGCTTCCTCCCCTGAGTTTGATCATGTTCTGACCTCCGGGCGTCCCCGATTGCGTATTGACAGTCAAGCCAGCGGTCTGTCCTAACAACACTCCATCGATGGTTCGTAGGGGAACGTTTTTGATCTCCTCTTCATTGACCAGTTCGATGGAGCCGGAAATGAGTTTTTTGCTCGTGGTGCTATAACCGACCACTACGAGTTCACCCAGTGCAATATCCTGGTCACTTAGCTTTACATTGATTACTTTGCGCCCCTCCAGCGGGATCTCCTGCGTTTGCATTCCTACAAAGGAATAGACCAGGATGCTCCCCACCGGCGCAGCGATGGTGTATTTTCCGTTCAGGTCGGAGGTAGTCCCGTGAGTGGTTCCCTTCACCAGGATGGTAACACCTGGGAGGGGTGAGTTGTCATCGGCAGAGACGATCGTCCCGGTAACATTGATGTCCTGTGCAGCAAGTCGCCCCAGGAACACCCCGAACAACAGCAACAATAGGTAGTGTTTTTTCATACGTTCAGGATTTAGTGAGAATATTAAGTCTGTTTTTACATTGGAGATTTCCAACAGAGGATTTCATGGTTTTATTCTATGGTTTCGGCCACTACCCTGACGGGGTCTATATCCATGGATATTCCTGTTACCATATACCCGGGAGATGCTCCTTCGATAGCTGAAGAATAACCCTGGAAAGACCCCGACTTCCGGAGGATTAACCTAAATCCGGAATTTCCGGAGGTACGCGTAAGAGTGACTATGGAATCATTGCGCTTATTATCGGCCAGGTACCTGGTGTATAATTCACTGAATGATTTGGCAGTGGGAGCGAGGATCCCCGCTTGATCAACGAACAGATCCTCAAACTGTTCCCTTCCAAGGATGGGACTTTTTCCGGGGGCAGGGATTGCGGTACAGGTCTTAAAGTCGAAACCGTCACCCTCCTCCAGGTAGCTGATCTGAAGGTTCCGGATCGATGGATGTCCTTTGATGATTTTAATTTCGGCCCGGCCGGCATCGACGATGGTGACGCCTCTCGTTCCGGCAACCTTCATCCTGTTTTGTGCGGCATCAAAGATTATTGCCGTATTCTCATCGGTTCCGAAACCCATGATCCTGCTTTCTTTTTTATCTGCATTCACCGCCTGATCAGCAAGAACAACCGAAAGCCTTCCAATCCTTGCCCGTTGGTTGAAGTGTTGATCGACCACCCCATGCGGAAAAAAGCCAAGGCCCCTCGTAACAAAAACACCGCTGTCCTCGGGCAAATCCTCCCCGCTGATCCGGGTAATGACTCCACGGGTCAATGCTGCCACGCTAGTACCGGCAGCGATCATCACCTCGCTCATGATGGCAGCTCCGGCACTGGTCCCGCCAATCACCCCACCTCGGTTATATACCTCCCATACCGCCTTCAGCACCAGAGTCTGGCTCCCGTCGGGATTATATAGCGTTCTGACCGTACGCAACTGATCGCCTCCGGTAAACCACACTCCTGAACACCGACCGACAATTTCAGCGAGTTCAGCGTTGTTCCCGTTGTTCCTCCATTCCGACTCATTAATCCCTGCCGTACTGTCATCATCGATCATCGCAACAGGAATCAGGTGGATATTGGTCGCATCAACGCCATACATCAACAACTCGCTCCTGAGCCAGGAATACGATTGCACCGGCGCTCCGCTTGCCGACGGGATCACAGCAAAAACGGCTTTTCCCGGACCGCCTGCACGATTTATCAGCTCCCTGAAAACGGATTTGTTGCTGGCCTCGAGCCCACCACCCACTATTACGAGGCTTCCTCCGGGCCCGGGTCGGGCTACAGTTATCGTTCCCGGAGTGGTGTCATTCTTTTCCGCCCCCCCTCCGACAAGCAGGAACCTACCTGCAGGTGAACCAGAGGCGCAGAAGGGTAAAAGAAAGAGTAGAAAGATAACGCTTTTCAGCGTCGATGAAGGTAGCGACAATTTCATCCTGATAATTCCCCTTATCTGTGTACCGACAGAGACCCTGCGGTTTTATGGGTTAGTAATTTTCGATTTCAATAGTCACAGGGAATTCCTATAAATTAATATTCACGGTTTGTATGAACATTATGCTTATAGGTATTTCTTTTGCGAATATAAAAAATTTACCGAAGGCCTGAAAAGAAATTCCATTTTTCGCAAATTTGTTCAATAAAACCGAAAGATATGCTGACCCTTTTTAAAAATGCCCAAATCTACGCACCGGAACCACTTGGCAAGAAAGATGTCATGACCGGAGGAAAAACAATCCTTGCCGTGAGCGACCGGATCGATCCGCCCCGGGGAGTCGAATGCAAAATTGTCGAATGCGAAGGACTCTGGCTGGTTCCCGGCCTGATCGACAGTCACGTTCACATTACTGGTGGTGGTGGCGAAGGAGGACCGGCAAGCAGGATGCCTGAGCTGTTACCAGAAATGATGATCGAGGGCGGAGTTACCACGGTGATTGGCTGTCTGGGCACCGATGGCATTACCCGGACTGTCGAAAGTGTGCTCATGAAGGTAAAAACCTTACGAAGCCTTGGTTTCTCGGCCTGGATGTACACCGGCGCTTACCAGGTGCCAACCCCCACCATCACCGGCGACCTTGCCAGAGATATCACCCTGTTTGAAGAGATCATCGGAGTCGGCGAAGTAGCCATCTCTGACCACCGTTCATCGATTCCATCTTTCAACGAACTGGCCCGGATTACGGCCCATGCGCGTGTGGCCGGGATGATCGGAGGGAAAGCCGGGATTGTCAATATGCACATGGGCGATGCAAAGGATCCGTTCAAACCGCTTCATGAGATTGTGGAAGGCACCATGATGGGCTATAAACAGTTCCTCCCCACCCATTGCAACCGGAATCCTTACATTTTCGAGGATGCAAAGGCGTACGGGAAGAAAGGGTATGTCGATATTACGACCAGCTCGTACCCTTACGATCCCGATTGCGAGATAAAACCCTCTAAAGCGCTGAAACAGCTGCTGGATGCCGGGGTTCCTGCCGGGCACATCACCTTCACCTCCGACGGATGCGGCTCCCTGCCCACCTTCGATAAGGAAGGTAGGCTCGTGCGGATCGACATGGGACTGCCATCCTCCATCCTCCGTGAGATTAAAGAATCGGTGACCGACGAAAGCATCCCGCTGGAAACAGCCCTGATGGTCGCGACCTCAAACCCGGCCACCATCCTGAAACTGAAAGGAAAAGGGAACATTACAGCCGAGAACGATGCAGATATCCTGGTATTGGACCATGACTTTGGGATCAGGTACCTGATGGCGATGGGGAAAGGATTGATTGAATGATAATGGACAATTGAAAATGGACAATTGAAAATGGACAATTGAAAATTGAAAACGGAACATAAAAATCTTCATAATCTGTTCGCTAATCGATGATCCCTTCTATGTTGAAAAACAACTATTATCTCATTTTTTTCTTTTTATCTTGTTGAAATGTTGATAACTGATTGAAAGGCTGATGTTTTGGAGGTTATCAATATTTCAATAAGAAATAATCCCTATTTTCTGTATTCTTCTATCAGCAGTCACCCGTTTATTATCTTTTAACAGAGCTGCAAGATCACGTTTAACAAAAAATGAGAGAGCCGCAATCTAATCAAAGAAGGCAGTCATCCTGTTATGGAGCTGCAGGGATTGGTAGCGGTCTCTCTCGAAAAATTAACATATAAATTTAGGGGTTATTTCTGAGTTTTATATCATTCTACTGCAAGATTGTTTCATTCCTTAAACAATAATAGATCTGATTGGCAAGTTTCCGTGCTGTTCGAATCAGGGCAATATTCGGTTTCATTCGTTTTCGGTAATCTTTATACAGGTTAAGATAGAAAGAATCGGACCTGATCGCTGTCCAGGTCCCTTCCGTGATAAGATACCTTAAATGGGTATTGGCGCGCTTGGTTATTTTTCCTACATGCACTTTATCACCTGAGCCATGTACTCGCGGAACCAAACCTAAAAATGATCGGTAATTATCCGGACTTTTGAACCGATGAATATCTCCGGTTTCCGTCAGAATAGTCATGGCTGTGATCACACCTATGCCGGGTATTTGAATCAATTTTGGATACACCTTATTGTATCTATCATGGTTGGCTAACAAGCGTATCTGTTTAGTCATGTTCAAAAGCTCTCCACGAATAAAGGTTAAATACCGAACTCTGCTTCTCATGGCCTCTGTCGCCGATGATTCATTCAATTGAATTTCACTTAACCATTTTATAAACCGTGCAGACCAGTGACTCCCTTTTTTGCTGAATATCTCAGGATATTTGATCCCATTTATCTGCAAAGAAGCTTTAATCCGGTTTTTTATTCTGGTATAGTCCATTGATAATTTCTCTCTTGCTCTAAGCAATTGCCGATCCTCTTCAATACTTATCGGTGGTACCCATATGGGTTTCGCCTCTTTGTTTCTCATCGACTTGGCAATCTTCCTGCTGTCACGCGGATCACTCTTGCGTTCCTTATCCTTTTGTGTGGTGGGTATATCGGCTGGATGGATAACCATACAGGAAACTCCCTTAGATTCAAATTCCCGCTGAATGGAATAACCAAAATACCCAGCTTCATATCCAACCAAATAGGTACCCCCAGGATAATTTTTATGTAAATGTTTGATCAGGATATCAGGTTCCGGATCCTGTAAAAATGTCTTTAATACCAATTCATCGGTTTGAATCGTCACCGTCCAGTTCTTTTTGTGAGTATCAATGCCACAATAAAAGTTTTGACCATTGAAATCAATTTGTTTACTTTGTGTCTGCATAGGTCTTCGTTTTTAAGGTTAATTTTTTTGATTAATTAAACTTACTTATTTTTCGAAGACCTATGCCTTTTCAAACATACGATCTAATCACTAATTTGAATTATAATCATGCGATCACTCCAATTTTTGATACTGGTTGCCACGTTTCCCTGTCTCCTCCATGCCCAGTTTCCATCTACCCCTTCCAGGTCGGATTTTACGCCCATCCATTCATTTCTGTCATCCGACTTGATGGAAGGACGTGAAGCCGGCGAACGGGGATCTTTCCTTGCATCGGAATACCTCGCCTCAATGATGCAACTGAATGGTCTGAAACCGTTTGGCGACTGCCTGCCGGCAGAGAATAGCGTAAAGGATCAAAATTTGGCCCGTGACTGGTATCAGGCTTTTCGTCTCATCCGGTACGGGGTGGAAAACGCCACGATGACACTCGTCGATCATACAGTGAAAGGCGATTCAGTGATCGCCTGGACTTTGGGATCCGACTTCGGGATTGACCCGGTCATGGATGCGAAGGACACAGCGGCAGAACTGGTCTTTGCAGGCTACGGGACCAGCGTGAAAACAGCGGGTTACGACGACTACCAGGGGATTGATGCCCGCGGCAAGGTCGTTGTCATCCTGAGCGGTTATCCCGGACACAGTGATACGCTTTCGCCTGCATGGAAGAAACTGAAAAAGGATCAGGCCGTACCTGAAGTATCGTTAGAGGAAAAGTTGACGCTTGCGAAAGCCAACGGGGCGGTCGCAGTAATTGAGATCAACCTCCGCAGACCCTTCAATCCGATCATTTCCGGTGAGCGATATGCCGGTTCCCTATGGGCAAATGCGCCACCTGACGATACCATCCATCTGGTGTACAAAGACCCGGAATATTACCTGCCCGGAGGCACCGATCATCCATACATTCCCTGTATAAATCCAGACCAAGCCGTATCGGAGGCCTTGCTGAACCTGTTGCCATTCAAGATCGGCGATTTTGAAAAACGCAGCGGCGAACTAAAATCATCCGCTGTCACAATCCCTGGGAAAAAAGTAAAGTTATCCATCCGGGTGAAAAAGGATACGATCGCTGTCAGAAATGTCATAGGGATTATTCAGGGGCGCGATACTTCCCGTTATATATTGGTAGGAGCACATTACGATCACCTGGGAAAACGGAACAAGCTGATCTACAACGGAGCTGATGACAATGCTTCAGGAATTGCCGGAATGCTGGCCTTGTCGGCAAAATGGGCCGGTGCTGAACAAACGCCGGCCTGCAATATCGTTTTTGCCGCCTGGACGGCCGAGGAAAAAGGGATACTTGGAAGTGAGTACTTTGCAACCCGTTCCTGGATTGCCGGGAAAAAGCTGTCGCTGGCGATCAACATGGACATGATTTCCCGTTGTGAAGATAGCCTTGGCAAACAGAACGTCGTCAGCATCGGCACCCTGCCCATCAATGAGAATTTACGGGAAACAGCCAGGAAAAGCAATGCCAGACTTGAGCATCCGTTCGACCTTGATCTCTGGGATGTGACCGGCCATTGTGGCTCTGATTACTGCCACTTTGCCTCCCGCAACATCCCGGTGATGACGTTCTTCTCGGGTTTTCACGCCGATTACCATTCCCCTGGGGATATCTACGGAAAGACTGACCCGGAGCGAATGGAGAAGATCCTGTTCATTGTTAATGAGTGCCTCGGGGAGGCAGTTGGAAGGTAAACAGAGAATTTAAAATTCAAATGTCAAGATTCAACATGAAGGATTATCGAATAGCGATTAGGAAATAATCACTTATTCAATATAATCTAAGAATCCACCACCTTAGGTGATGGTGATGTTAAATTTTCAAATCTTAAATGCCACGCTCCTGACGGTTACGTTGTCGAGTTCGCGGTAATTGATCTCCACGCCGATCCCGGGTTTTGTTGGTACATCCATGGTGCCGTCGGGGTTGACTACGAATTCCGGCTCCACAATATCTGTTTTGTAATAGCGCTTGCTGGCTGAAATATCGCCGGGAAGGGTGAAATTGGGAAGCGATGCCAGCGCCACATTCCCGGCTCGGCCTATGCCTGATTCGAGCATCCCGCCGCACCATACCGGGACGTTCATACCTGCGCAATAATCGTGAATGAGCTTCGATTCGGTGAATCCGCCCACTCTGCCTGGTTTGATATTGATTACGCGGCAGCTGTCGAGCTCGATGGCTGCCCGGGTG
The DNA here is from genome assembly GCA_964525995.1 of uncultured Prolixibacteraceae bacterium. Lineage (GTDB taxonomy): Bacteria > Bacteroidota > Bacteroidia > Bacteroidales > FEN-979 > CAIVAT01. The sequence goes on from CAZGIM010000005.1 coordinate 69,996, forward strand.
TCGTCGAGCGAATGAATACTTTCATCGAGGCAAATTGGAGTTTGAAGTTCGCGCTGAAGTTTTGAATGGTCGAAAATGTCTTCATACCCCAACGGCTGTTCAATCAAAAGCAATCTTTGATGATCCATTTTTTTAAAGATTCCGATATCGTTCAGGGTATAAGCCGAGTTTGCATCCACCTGGAGCCTGAGGTCGGGAAACTCTTTTCTCAGCGCTTCCACAAACTGAAGGTCAAGCCCAAGTGCAATCTTGATCTTGATCCGGCAATATCCCTCCGCAAGATAACCCTCCACTTTTTTAATCAGTGCCGGCACCGACTCCTGGATCCCGATACTCACCCCGACATCCACTTTTTTCCTGGTCCCGCCCATCATTTGCGATAAGGAGATGCCTTTGCTTTTGGCAAAGAGATCCCACAAGGCAGCCTCCAGTCCCGCTTTGGCCATCATATGGCCGCGGACCTTGGCGTAACCGGTAATGGCCTCACCGACACCCTGCAGGTCTTTTCCCAGAACTGACGGAATAAGGAAATCGCTCAGGATGTGCCAGGCCGTTGGCACCGTTTCATAGGAGTAGAACGGGGTTCCTTCGGCAACGCTTTCACCCCAGCCGGTAAGACCTTCGGCATCGACCCTCACGATGATATGCTCTTCGTCATATTCGGTGCCCATTGAGGTCACAAACGGGCTCACCAGGATCAATTTAACGTGACGCAGTTCAATACGATCTATACGCATAGTTTATTGATTGAATGATTGAATGATTGATTTATTGAATGAGTGAATGAGTGAATGAGTGAATTTTTTTTATAATGGCTGATGGCTAATGCTTATTTTGAATTTTTCATTTTGAATTTTGCATTCTGCACTTTGAATTCTTACCATTCCACCCTAAGCACTGGAAACGGTTTCCCGACCTGTAACAGGTGCGCAAATGCCGGGTAGGTCACCAGCCCAAGCTCCGATTTTGGTTCCAGGGCTATAACAAGCAGATTTCCTTTCAACTGAGCTGCCGGCAGGAACAAATAGCCATCTTCAGCAAGCCTTTTACTTATTGCTGCTTGTTCCTTGTCAGGAAGATTTCTCATATCCTCGGATGTTACCATCGGATTGACCACGATATCGCCCTCAAAATCGATCGAATCGATGACCGTCACCCGGTATTGGCTAATCGCTTGTGTTATATTTACCGGTACCTTTTCTGTCAGAAATCCATGTCTCGTTACCCAGTCGGCCAGGATGGTGCAATCCTTCGGGACCAGGTATCCATACGGTTTCTCCGCCTCGTGCAATGACTTCACCACCGGTCGGTAATCCTTCACTTCAACCATGGTATCCCGGCCTGTTGAATAGGAAAACAAGGGCAGCTCCAGGATCGTTCCGTTGGCAACATGTTCATTCTGGATTGAAACCTTTTCTCCCTTCGACGGCTTGAACAGTTTTTCCCGCTCCTGGCTCACCAGCCGCCTGATCTCGCCGGCGTGATCATAGGAATAGAGGATCAGGGCCTGCATGCCTGCAAGCTGTCCTTCGGCCCTCCGTTGGAGGTTTTCCGTCGAATCGTCGATCCCGTTCATCCCTTCCTGGATGAAAGAAAAAGTATGTTGGATCCCAAGGCTTTGTCGACCATCGTTCACGTCGAAGGTACTGCGGCGAAAATAGGCCTCACCCGGCGGACCACCCGGGCAATATTCAAAGGCGGTGAATCCCTTTTCACGGGTGTAGCTGAGGAAAAATGGGAGGTAACTGGTCACAGCCAGCTCACGAATTTTTGGTGAAATGTTGATGTTGGTCAGGGTACCCAGTGTGATTGATGAGTTTTTCCGGTAACCATATTTTCGCCAGGAGTCGCCATATGGAGAATATTCATGAACATCGAGTGTGACTTCGAAGCCGAACCGGTCGAAAAACCGGTGAAGCGCAATGGTTTCGGGCTCTGTAAGAATCAGGTGATTGCGGTTCAGGTCCATGTCGTTAGCATTACGCCTGTGGTTCACAGCAGCTCCATCGGGATTAACCTGGGGGATGAGCGCAAGGTCGATCCGGTCGAACAGGTAACGGTTCTCGGGCCTCGGCAGCCATTCGGCAAGGAGCAGCGCCGCTTCCTTCCCCGACTGTTCGTTACCATGTTGCTGGGCAAAGATGAGTACCTTCAGCCTTGAAGGATCGTCGCCAAATACGTTACGGGAATAGTTCAGTGCATAGAAGTCACGACCCCTTACCGACCGGCCTATTGCCTCCAGTGTTGCAAGATCAGATTGTCTGTCAACCTTTATCAGGAAATCCGACAGACTTTCGTAAGATGTCAATTCCTTAAAACCCGATGACACCGGGGGTGGTACAGGAACCTGGGCCATGACGTTGATGGTGAAAACCGTAAAAGTTAGCAATCTGAGCCAATGCAGCATACGTTATCGATCGTTGTATCCAGTCGGCAGTACTTCCGGGGAGGGCCGGTTTGAACCTGCAATTTACCACAAAAACAAGAATCAGAGTCCGGCAAGCAAAAAAAACAGAAAAATGTTTTGGTTTACCGGGATCCGGGGTCAGAGTCGGTTACGGCAAACGACTGTGGCTTTTATAATGAGGTATCTGTATTATTCCCTTCGATCCGTTTCTTTCGTTTCTCGGTCAGTTGGTCTCTTTTTTTTGCGGCAGCTCCGATAATCCCGGATAATTCCTCCGACATCTGCACATATTCCTTGTAGTCGGAAGGGACTCCGGCTACATTCGGGGGAACATATTGCAGCTCTCCGGCCGAAGAGAAGTCATCCTCGGCAATCACAAGTCCGAAATGCCTGACAATGTTATCTTCTACAATGTCATCGAGCGGGCTGTCGTTTCGCTCCTTCAGGTCGATATTCAAAATGGATTCCATCTTAGACTTCATCTCCCCGAAGTCGGCGGTGTCATTTCCGCCAACGGCCACGGATATCAATTCGCGGGGATCGAAGGCATTGACAACCGTATACATGGTGGTCGGAGCTCCGAACCCGGTGGTATGAAACCATGCTTTCCGGTAATCATCGAAGGTCTTTCCTTCCCTGAGCCTCCGGTGAATGATCGTGATAAATTTCATGGATTACCTCCTTTTTTGTTGGTTCGTATATCAAACTGAAAACTATTTTACTCAATGCTGATCGGCCTGTTCGAGCATGATTTGGTAGAATTCATCGGGCATATCGGCCATGGGGACATGGGAGGAGGGCAACTCAAGATAGGTCCAGTTTTGCTTTTCAGTCCTGATTTTTTGTTCAGCCATGTGAGTTATCTCCCTGAAATCGCTCTGTGTACAATAGATATACGTCTTCGGGATCTCCCGGAGCCTCACCGGGTCAAAATGTATTTTCTCCACATACGGAGGCGCCTTATCCATGAGTATGTGTACATTTCCATGAGCGCGTGCTACCCCGAGTTCGAGGATGTCGAACAAGGATTGTCCGGGCTCAGGCAATGCGGCATCAAGATATATAAGCCTCCCGATCTTCCCGGGTAATGCGCTTGCTACGCCGGTAATCACCATACCCCCATAACTATGTCCGGTGAGGATGATATCCATGAGGTCAAGATCTGTTATGAGATCGCAAACCTGCCGGATGTGACCGGTCAGGTCGCTGGTGTGCTCATCCTTCAAGGCCGGCGCGAAAGCCTGGTGATGATGACCGACCAGGAATTTAACGGTCCCGTCCCAACAATGGTTGGTCAGGTGCTCTCCGGGAGGAAAATCATTCCTTTTCGCACGCAGGTTCCAGGTTTCTGACGACATGCTCCCACCATGAATCAGGACATATGTTGCCATTTCAGTTCATTAAACAGGATTATTACTTATACTTCGACTCTTTGAGTTTGTGAAAGAAAGTAAACCCAAATGCTCAGGATCACTGAGTCATTGCAGCTTTGCATTCGTCGATCTGCTATGATTCAGTATCATATGAGGTATAATGACAAATGTACTACAAATTTCAGCAAAGTTACTCCACCATCCACCTTACCTTGCCCCTGATCAGTATTTCATCCCGGTGAAACACCTGATGAACAGCTGAAGAAAGTGGATCTTTCTTGCTGAAGCTGTGACCAATTAATGATCAGATGGTTTGAAACTCTGGGGTGAGGTACTTTTCAGTTCATGGCCTGACCAGGAGCCGGAGCGTTCCCCAGCAACGCCCTTCCGACCACAGGGTTGCATAATAGATCCCGCCGGAGAGGCCAAAGTTATCAACCGGGATGAGATGATTGCCTTCGCCAACCGATCGTTCGATACAGCCGGCTGCATCGCCCTGGGAAGTAGTGATTTGAATGAGTATTGATCCCGGCCGAAACGCGTGCACGAGAAGATAGGTCCTGTCGCGAAAGGGATTAGGAAAATTCTTTTCAAGGATAAAACCGGATGATGGAGACAGACCCCGGTCTTTGATACCCACCGGGAATTCAACACCAGTGATCAGCCGGATACGGTTCGCGTTGTACTCGGATACAAATAAATTACCCTCCGCGGTAAGGGCGATGCTGTTAGGACCGTTGAACTGAGCCGAATCAGCGGGGCCGTCTTTCCCCCCGGCGACACCCGTACCGGCTAATACGTTAACATTACCTGCGGGCGATATCTTATAGATCTTATGATGACCGTATGCAGGAAGGTACAGATTGCCCGACTGTCCCCGGGCAAGGTATTGGATCCGTGATGTGGAGGGATTGGGAACCGTGGCAAATACCGAAACATTCCCGTCGGGAGTAACCTTGTTGACGATACCCGTGTTATAATTCGATACATAAAGGTTCCCGTCAGGATCGAAGACCAGGCCGATCGGTCGGCTGAATCCCGATGCGAAGACCGATACCGATCCCCCGGGCGTTATTTTACTTACCGTGCCGCCGCCATAGTTCGACACATAAAGGTTCCATTCGTTATCGAATGCAAGTGCACTGGGATGGTTCAGCCCCGTGGCAAAGTCGGTCTTCACTCCCGCCGGTGAAGTGCGGGTAATCTTACCTGAATTATAGTCGGATATATAAAGATACCCTGCACTGTCGAAAGCCAGTCCGTCAGGGGCATCTGAAGTGGAGTCGATCACCGTCACGGAAGCGTCCGGAGTGATCTTCAGTACGGTAGTTCCGGAACCGCCTCCCCAGTTGGCAACAATGAGATTCCCGGTTGTGTCGATGGCAAAACCGTCGGGTCCGTTCAGTCCGGAGCCGGTCAGGAATGTGGAAACGGTCTGGCCCTCAGTAAAAGAGCTGAGCAGCGATATTACAAGGATAAAGGTTGATATTCTTATCATGACAGGGAATTTGGTGGAATGATTATCAGCCACAATGATAAAATCATTCCGCAAAATGTGAAAAAGAAATCGCTGTTCCTCGGCGAATGATCTGTGATACCCGCGGAAATACTGTTTTTCAGAATTGCGGGATTCGCCTGGTGATCACTTCGTGTTCCGGAGGTGAAAATATTGCTTTGAAAGCAAAGAGCGAATACACCTCACATTTCGGACTCATAATATAAATCCAACGAGGGCCTGGCTTTTCAGCAAAAAACAGGTCAACCAGCCATCAGTCTCTTTCAAAAGTGGCCTGCGCCTCTTTCACGATATCGAGATACTGGGTTTTGTCGACGGATACTGCCACGAAAATGATCCTGCCTCCCCTGAATTTCCCGGGAACCTTATACGCACGACTTACGGCATCGCCACTGTCCCATCCCACGCAAAGTCCGTCCCCTCCAAGGGAGAACTTCCCGGGCTGGGTCTTCATCGGACCTTCGGCAACGACCTTGTCATTCACATATAACTTCATGGATCCAACAGATTCATGGTTGGGTCCTGTCTTTTCGCGTTTGAACTCCATGCCAAAGGTGTATTTCCCGGGTTTAAGTTCCGGAGATACGAATTCCTGCTCAGGAGCAATTCCAAGAAAATTATACACATAATGCAGTTTCCTGTCCTTGATGAACAGGGAGTGTCCACCGAAACGCGAACCATGGGCAAAGATGACGCCGGAACAGTCCTTATCGGTAATTTCAACGTCGGTAACGATCATATACGAACGGCCTACCACATCCACTGCTATTGCCAAAGGAACAGGCGAATCGCTGGGGAAATAAATATATTTGTCGCGGGGAGGCTGTCCTGTGGGACGGATGGCACCGGCAAACTCCAGGGCATTCCTGTCGTCAAGCGGAAGCACAAAATTCTTCTCTGCTTCATCGAACCAGTCCTTGACCAGCTCCTTGAGCTTTTCAGGATTTTCCTTCGCCAGGTCTTTCGATTCTGCGCGGTCCACATCCACGTGATAGAGTTCCCATTCATCTTTATCAAAATTGCCCGTACTGGTCATAGGGGCATGTACGGAAGAGACCTTCCATCCGTCCTTCCAGAGTCCGCGGGTCCCCATCATCGCGTAGTATTGAATATGTTTCCGGGTGGGATCATCGGGCTTTGCGGTAAACGTATAGGCCATCGAAACGCCGGAAAGTGGATATTGCTTTACTCCGTTATAAACCTCCGGCATCTGAAGTTTGCACACTTCAAGGATGGTCGGTACGATATCGACGGAATGGTGATACTGGTTCCTGACTTCACCACGGGCCTTGATGCCCTTCGGCCAGCAGATGACCAGCGGGTCGCAGGTTCCGCCGGCATATTCCGAATAGCGTTTGAACATCTTGAATGGAGTCGAAAAGGCCGCAGCCCATCCGGTTGGTATATGTTCATAGGTGTCGGGATTCCCCAGCTCATTGATATATTTGATGTTTTCTTCTATAACGTCGGGATAGCCGTTGAAGAACTTGTTCTCATTGACCGAACCGTTGGGGGAACCTTCACCTGAGGCGCCGTTGTCAGCTGCATAGATGATTATGGTGTTATTAAGCTGTCCCGATTTTCTCAGATATTCGATCAACCTTCCCACCTGGGCATCGGTATATTCCGAAAATCCGGCGTACACTTCTGCCAGTCGTGAAAACAGTTTCTTCTCCTGAGGACTCAGACTGTTCCAGGGTCGCACAAAATCAGCTTTATTGGCAATTGATTTTGGTAGGGGATTTAAAGGTGTAAGCTCCGTGCCTTCAGGCAGAATCCCTTTGGCAATCATCCTGGGAAGGACCCACTTGCGGTAAGCTTCATAACCGTCGTCGAACTTCCCCTTATACCTGTCAATATATTCCTGAGGGCATTGATGGGGGGCGTGATTGGCGCCAGGACAGAACCACATATACCAGGGTTTGGTGGGATTGCTTCCATTCTGTTCGCGTATCATGTTGATAGCCTGATCGGCAAGATCCTTTGAAAGATGATATCCTTCCTCGGGATAGTATGGCTGATTGATGAAATGGTTATCCGAGACCAGTTCAGGATACCACTGGCTTGATTCTCCACCCATGAAGCCGTAAAAACGGTCGAATCCCTGTGAAAGAGGCCAGGTTTTCCGGTCTCCTGCCATGGAAATATCCTGTAAAGGGACGTTGTGATTCTTGCCAATCCAGAACGTACCATATCCGTTGTCGCGTAAAACACTTGCAATTGTGGCACATTCATCCGGGATACGCCCATTGGAACCCGGGAATCCTGATGCACACTCGGCGATCGAAGCGTACCCGTTCAGATTATGGTTACGGCCGGTCAACAGTGTGGAACGCGTAGGGGAAGAAAGTGCACAGGTATGGAACTGCGAATAGATCAGCCCGCTATCAGCAAGCATCTGCAACGTAGGCATGTTGGCTCTGCCGCCAAAGGGAGACCAGAAGGCCAGTCCTGTGTCGTCGTACAGAATAAAAAGAATGTTGGGTGAGCCTTCAGGAGCTTGTTTGGGAAGGTACGGGATCCAGTCCTCGGTAGATTGACGGATATCCAGTTTCATCTCACCTTTGAATTTTCCGGTGTCGGTTGCGTGTTGTTTGCAGCCCGTGAGTCCTGCTATGGTCAACGGAATCATGCCTAATGACATAGCCTTAGGGGGGATTCGTCTCATAATGCGCTGATTTTTGAAGGTTTAATTGTCGTGTTTTTTTTGGCATCTTTGTGCCAGGAACAACAAATATAATAAATAAATATTTGTTAAATATTCATGTAAAGAATATTTTTTGGAATTTAATTTTAATACATTTGTGGTGTATGCATCAACCATGATCTTTAGCGCTGTTCACGGAACACCGGGGGGACCGATGTAGCAGGGAATTAATCGTAACAGATGACCTCAAGTCAATTAATACCATCATTTTCCCGAAAATTTTAAACTCGAAAAACTCACAACCATGAAAACAAACTATCTGCTTTTATGCCTGGCTACCATTGCCTTTCTGGGAAACACCGCTGCCCAGCCCGATATGAAGGAGACTATGTCGATCATAAAATCCAGCCTCGCCCAGAGTAAAGTCAACATGCGGCAGTATTCCTGGATTGAAACGACCAAAACCTGGATCAAGGGTGAACTGAAATCCACAAAACAAAACCAATGTTATTACAGCGTGGATGGGAAACTGATTAAAGTTGCCACCGGCGGAACCGTTCAACCTGCTCCTTCAGGCGGGATTAAAGGGAAGATCATCGCCAATAAAAAGGAGGATATGCAGGAATATGTGACCCGGGCCATGAACAAAATCAATGATTACCTTCCTCCCGATGGCGACAAAATCCAGCGGATCTATGAGAGCGGCAAAGTCGCGATCCAGATTCTGGAACCCGGGAAGAAATTCAAACTGGGATTCCCCGATTACATGCAGAATGGCGATATGTTATCGATTTCGGTGGATATAGCGGCAAAGAAACTGCTTGCCCTGTCGGTCACTACCTGGCTCGATGCACCTTCGGATAAGGTGGGTTTAAACGTTAACTACAATTCCCTCCCCGACGGAACACAATATCAAACCGGCACTGTGCTGACAGCCGATGCCAAAAACCTTAAACTCGAAATCGAAGAATCAGGATTCAGGAAAGGGAGCGGACAGTAATCTTTCAGATGAATTATCCATTGGAACCAGGTTCATACAAACCGTGAATGATCCTAATGGATTTTCAATGATCCATAAAATATAATAATATTTACATATGAAACAAGTGATGATCTCGAATAAAGGCTGTTGTACCGGACAAACCGTAAAAAGCAGGAGTTTATTTATAAGACTCATTCCTGCCTTGTTTGCCTTTGTACTGACCCTTACCGCAATCGCCCCGGCCCGTTCACAGGTAGTTATCGCGTTGTTGTTCGGAGACAAGCTGAACACGCCTTCACTAAAATTCGGTCTCGACGGGGGAATCAATCTGGCCACCCTTACCAACATCGATAAGTCGAGCTTTACCGCCGGCTTCAACCTTGGATTGTATTTCGACATCCTGCTCAAACAGAATACAAACTGGTACATACATACCGGTGTATTGCTGAAATCTCCGATGGGAGGCGATAAACTCAGTACTTATTCGTTGGCCGATCCCGCGCTGGATACCATGTTTTTATCGGGTCATGTTCAGCGTCAGCTCCGGTATATCAATCTTCCCATCCTGATACGGTATAAGCTGAAATGCCAGTTCTTTATCGAAGCCGGTCCGATGTTCGGGGTCCTGACCAAAGCCACCGATGTGTTTTATAACACAATATCCGATGAAAATGATGTATCCTACAAGAACAACATCTATAACAAGTGCAACTGGTTTGATGTGGGAGTCATGGGCGGCATCGGTTATCATTTTATGAAAGGGACCGGTTTGAATTTGGGAGTCAGGTATTATTACGGACTCACGCATGTTCTTGCTAAAGGCGTTCCCGATCCGGGACAAAATAACTCCCTGTACGTTTACCTGAGCATTCCGATCGGCGCGGGTGAAAAATCACAGGCAAAGGCCGCTGAAAAGGCAAAAGAAAAAGCTGAAAAGCAGCAGGAAAAGAACACGAAAAAATAATGAAACCGGTCAGATATTTTGCGGTTGTCCTGTTATTGCTCACGGGTATTATCCATTTGATTCTGGGAATCATGGCTCCCGGGCGATCAGAGACTGTTTTAATGATCCTTTTTGGCGTTGCCTATTTTGTCGCAGGACTGACGCTTTTGCTGAAACCGGCCGCAGGAACGATCATGGGAATGGTTTTCCCGCTGGCAGGGTTGCTCATCGGGATCTTTAAATTAGGACCAGCCAGTTGGAACACATTGTTTTGTATCCTGTTTGCGGTTGATGCAATAATTCTGATCTCCTGTTGCTATATCCGCGTTTTCCAACATAAAGGAACATAATTCCGGCAGCAAACCGGCGCAAGATCACCACCCCCTCACCACATCTTTTCACCCTTCGAGCATTTCCACTTTTTCGGCAGTATAGTCGTAAGCCTTTAATGTTTCTATGCGGTTTAAAAAATCTTCGCCGTAGGCAATGACAGGTTTATAATTACAGTTACTAATTAAATCGCAACACATACAAGTTTATTCTTTGATTTTGTATTTACAAAATATAAATTTGTCGCCAATGTGTGCCAACGTATTTGTATGTATGAAGCTGATTGCATGTCTAAAACCATTCTAAACCAACTAACCTTCTGCGAACACGGAATCCTGCCGTAAGTATCAAGACAACAGGAATAATCATTCTAAAAATTCGGACTCATGAAATATTTCCTTGTTAATGCTTTATCTATTTTTTTCCTTTTGGGATTCTATTCCTGCAAGAAAGATGTTGAGACCAGGCCTGAGATCATAAACGTACCGTTGGAGGAATGTGCCTTTAACCCGACTTTTACCTGGAGCACCTCAAGAATTGTTGATATTGCCATTGTCTGCGACAGGACAACGGTCATCAACATTACCTCTTACGATAACCAGATCAGGTATCACAGGGGGATGCACCAAGGCAAGAACAAATCGTATCAGGTAAAGGTGAGTCTGCCTGCCGTTGTAACCTGCATAAAGATCAATGACAAACCCGCTGAGGTTAAGGGTAATTCCATCACATTTAACTTGAACTAACATTAGACTAAGGCACAATGAAGGCAAAGATTATTCTGCTCCTGTTGGCTGTCTTTCTTGGGACTGAACTGAAAGCACAAACGACATATATTCCCGATCCGAACTTCGAACAGGCATTGATTAATCTGGGGTATGATGATGTTTTGGATCATTACGTGCTTACCGCCAATATTAATACAGTGACACAACTGACCATTAATAACAAACATGTATCTGACTTTACCGGAATTGAAGCGTTTGTTGCTTTGCAGACTTTAAATTGCAGTAAGAATGACCTGACAACTTTGAATTTGTCTCAAAATATTCTCCTGAAAAATCTGTATTGCAGTGACAACAAACTTACCGGAATTGATATTTCCCATAACCCGGTGGAATATTTCAGCTGTTTCAACAACCTTATTACCGATATCGATATTTCAAAAAACACTGCACTAAGATCAATAGATATAGGCGTGAACCGGTTGACCAGTATTGATATCTCAAAGAATACAGCCCTCCATTCATTATGGTGCAACCAGAACAAGTTGACCAGTATCGACGTCACACACAATACTGAACTTGAATACTTCGACTGCAACGGCAACCAAATTACTTCATTAGACCTCTCAAAGAATGTTGTCCTGAAATATCTGTATTGCCTCAACAACAAAATACCCTCTCTTGATGTCTCAAAAAATTGTTTATTGATAACCCTGTCGTGTTTGAACAATCTGCTTACGACCTTAGATCTCTCCCACAATACGTCGTTGCAATCCTTTGAATGTGCGAAAAATCAGATCGTAAGCCTGAATTTTAAGAATGGGAATAATCATGCAATATTTTATTTTTCCGCTACTGATAATCCATCGCTCACTTGCATTCAGGTAGATGATCCTGTATGGTCAACGAGCAACTGGCCGTTGATTGATAACACCGCACACTTTTCAAGCGACTGCAACTTAACGGATTCTGACGGGGATGGCATTCCGGATAACCTGGATGATTACCCAATGGATCCTTTACGGGCGTTCAACAATCTGTTTCCTGCCGCTGGCTATGGCAGCCTGGCATTCGAAGATTTGTGGCCGGGTATGGGGGACTACGATTTCAATGACCTGGTAGTGGACTACCGGTTTCTGACCGTGACTGATGCGTCAAATTATGTTGTTGACCTTGATCTGACGTTCGTGGTAAAAGCAAGCGGGGCATATTATCATAACGGTTTCGGGTTCAACCTCCCCGATGCATCTGCCTTGTTTCTTTCCAAGATCAACGCTTTGAATGTTACGGGGCAAGAAATACAGGAGCATTACATCTCCTTGAAATCAAACGGTTTTGAGAATGGTCAGTCGAAACCCACCGTTATTGTTTTTGATGATGTTTTTAATTCCCTGCCTTATACGGGATCGGGGCTGGGGGTGAACACCGAGATGACGGCGCCGTTTGTCCCGTACGACACCATTGTGGTGTATATCTCAACCGGAACGGAAAAACTTCTGGAATCAGATTTTGCCCTTTCAACATGGAATCCCTTCATTATGGTTGATCAGCAAAGGGGCGTCGAGGTTCATCTGGCCGACCGGCCGCCTACCGATCTTGCGGATGCTGCGCTGCTGGGCACCATGGATGATGATTCAAAACCTTCCACAGGAAAATACTACAAAACCAAAAACAACCTTCCTTGGGCAATTGATATTGTCAGTGCGTTTGAATGGCCGGTTGAGAAGGTAAAAATAACCGATGCATACCTGCACTTCTTCGACTGGGCAGTGAGCGTTGGTTCTGCGTATGGCGACTGGTATATGGACCATTCGGGTTACCGCGACAGATCAAAAATTTACGACAAGCATTAATCGTTGGGGTTGCCGGTTCCTGTTCAAAAATGCAGGTATTCAATATCCTTCGGTAAATTGAGTTTTCGCAAAAACACAAAGGATCAGGAAATGATTCCTGATCCGCAACCCCCTTACGGCAGCCGGATCAGCTTCGTGCAGTAAACATTCCCGCCGGTTTTCAGCAGGCAGACATAGATCCCGGCAGACCACCCCGACGGGGTGATCACACACGACCGGCGGGCAAGATCTGCTGCGGTCAGCGCCCGCCCATAGACCGGTTTTCCCGTCATGTCGCGCACTTCAAGGGTTGCAGCCTGCATCCCGGGTATGCTGAATGAAACGGTGACCGGTCCGTCCGAAGGGTTCGGAAAGAGGCTGAGGACCTCTGGCTTCCTGGCTTCATTGCCGGTGGAAAGGATGTTGCAGTTCATGGCGGTTTCGAGGATCTCATCACGCCCCTGCCGGATGCCCGCGATGGTTGGCCATACTTCGATGTCGGGCACGATCCCCACCCGCTGGGTTGGCGTGTGGTCGGGGTAAAAGGTGCCCAGCCCCGTGAATTTAGCCGAGAGGCTGCCGGGCAGGGAGATGACCGACACATTGCCGTCGGCGGCTTTGGTCTGGTTCCCGATCTTGATCGTGCCGGGATGCTGCTCGAGCCCCATCACGGTGTACTCCGCCTGGCTGATGGTGCGGATATCGAACAGGATGATCAATTGCCCCTGGTAAACTTCCGGAGAATAGCTCCCTATATTTACATTCTTCCAGAACAGCACGCCGGGATAATCGATGTCGGGGGTGGTGAACGCCGCAATCTGAAAAGGCTGGGGAAACAGGTAGTTGACCAGGTACCACAAGGTACCCTGGGGATAATTCCGGATGTCGAAGATGATGGCATCGGTCTCCCACAGATCGTTCATCATCGTGTCGGTCTGGCTCGTGGTGAGACGCCCCATATCCACATAACCGAATGTGCAGCCGCCTGCCACCACGGTATCGTACCACACCGGCGTGGTGTTCTGTTCGAAGGCAGAGAACTCGCTGACCGACCAGTCGCGCTGAAGCACAGCCGAGTGGATTCCGGCCTGATTTTCGACGGTGACGGGAAACGACCCATACGGCCCCCGCAGGATGTTGTCATGCACATACGAGGCTACCGCCGGCGGATTCGACCCGTGGGTGAAGGCTTCGAGGCTGTCGCGCAGGATGCTGATGTCGACGCCGTCGATAGTGCGGATGATATCGCCTGGAGCGATGACGTTCACCGATGTCGATACTTTGGTGACCACCGTCTCCCCTTCGACCATCGCGATTGAAAACCGTGGGTAAAAGCTCCCCAGGATGGAGGAATTCACGACCCCGCCGCTGAGGGAGGCATGGGAATCGTTGATGCGCTTGGCCAGCAACATGACGGCCTTGTCGTAAGTCACCGCGTCCTGTGCCCCGAGGAAGATCGGGATAACCTCGGCGAGGGTGGTATCCCACGGCTGATCCATGATGTTTTTATAGGGGAAGAAGTAGTTCAGGATGTTCCAGTAGCGGAAAAGCGAAAGGATGCGCAGTGGCTCCGTCGGGAACAGGCCCGAGCCGCTGTTGTAGAGGATGTCGTTGTCGAAGGTGGGATTCCCGTTTACGAAGGCTTCACCCACGAGGCAGTGCGGCCGCGGCCTGAAGCGCACGCAGATGGTGTCGAGCGCACCCCTGACCTGCTGCGTGAAGACCGGGTCCTGTAACCACGACAGGTCGAGGTTGTACATCAGGCTGTCGGGCACGACGGGCATCGGCACGGTGGGGAGCGCGGGGGATCCCGGACTGTTGATCAGTGTGAGCAACGCCTGGTTGAACGCGTCGGTGGTAGTTGCGGCTTCGATCTGCGGAAGCGCCTGCAGCAGGGCGTTGTCGAGGTTGACCGTGCAGTTCGCCGTTTCGGAATGAAAATACTTGACAAACCCCCACACCTTACAGGTATAGAAAAGCCGTCCGGGATAATCCGGCAGTGACTGTCCGCATACGGTTGCTGCAACCGCCATGCTGAACAACAAGAGGATAATGCGTTTCATGAGATGTGTGTTTATAGCCCTGTGCAGTACCATTCAGTCTCCGGGTGCCAGCCCCGTTATCGACTTCCATCGCCAAGACAAATTTACAATATAAACCGTCATTGTCAAGTAACATTTCATGAAAACCGATAATTCCTGACTGAAATAAATAGTGTTTTTATTGTTGTAATCGAAAAAATAACGGTATATTTGCGATTATAATCGAAAAAAGATGATTTCCAGGAGCATCACAAAAAAGCTGAAATCTAAAACAGTACCAGGTAAAGCGTTGTTGCTTTTCGGCCCCAGGCAAAGCGGAAAGACCACTTTGCTTCACCAGGTTTTCGATAACCAGCCATCGGTATTATGGCTTAGCGGAGATGAAAGCGATGTAAGGCAACTTCTTGAAAATGCCAGTTCATCCAGGCTGAAAGCTGTTTTCGGTGATCATAAAACGGTGATCATTGATGAAGCCCAGCGGATCAATGACATCGGAAGATCCCTCAAGCTCATCACCGACCATCTGAACGAAATCAGGGTTGTGGCTACAGGATCTTCGGCCTTCGAACTGGCAAACCGGACCCAGGAGCCGCTAACGGGGCGGAAATGGGAATTCTTTTTATATCCCTTTTCGTTCGGGGAACTGGCCAGCCATCACGGGCTTCTTGAAGAGAAAAGGATGTTACCGCAACGCCTTATCTATGGCAGCTATCCTGAGGTTGTCATGAATCCCGGCAGAGAGAAAGAGATCCTCAGATCTCTGACCGACAGTTTTTTATACCGTGACCTGCTGATGCTTGAAGGACTGAAAAAACCTATGAAGATCGTGAGCCTTCTTCAGGCTCTTGCATTTCAGCTTGGCAATGAAGTATCATACAATGAGCTTGGAAAAACAATAGGGTTGAACAACGAGACTGTCGAAAAATATATCGATATGCTGGAGAAGTCCTATGTGATCTTCAGGCTTGGGGCATTGAGCAGGAATCTCAGGAAAGAGCTGAGAAAAGGAAGAAAGATTTATTTCTGGGACAACGGAGTAAGGAATGCACTCATTTCTCAATTCGGGCCGATCGAACTGCGGACTGACCGCGGGGCTCTCTGGGAAAATTACATGGTATCAGAGCGCCTGAAATACATCGCATATCAGGGAGCATGGGTGAACAGTTGGTTTTGGCGCACACAGGACCAGCAGGAGATAGACTACCTGGAAGAACATGACGGGATTTTCGATGCCTGGGAATTCAAATGGAGTTCCGGAAAGAAGGCCAGGTTGTCGAAAACCTTTTCCGGTTCCTATCCCAATTCAGGTCTTCGCATTATCACTCCCGAAAATCCTGAGGATTTCCTGTGGGAAACCGTCACTGTCAAGTAACATTTCATGAAAACCCTTCATAACGTACCCGCAAACGATTTCTTCGACAACAGGCTGAGTGTTTCTAACCATATCAGAAGAATTCCCGGATAAAAGCAATCGACCGGGTTGCTCCGGGTTGCTCCCTGTTTTTCGGAATCGCTGAGATCGCAATGAGCGCTGATTTTTCTAAGCTTATTTTTGTTTGAGATTGAGTTTCCAGATACAATTGGTCCAGGTGCTGTCGGGTTCAGCATATCTCAATATTGCAGGGAAATCAGGGGAAACACATAGTGAGGATATCTGCAATACACCGCCATTGATATACCTGGCGTCAGGATCCACGACGATTTGCTTTGACCCTCCACCGTATGTTGCATATTCAAGCTTCCTCAGTGTATTATCAAGCGTTAAAATCACCAGGTCCATGCCGCCACTAATGGCTGAAAACAGTGCGTCTTTTGTTACCGGGAAATCCCGGGATGAGGATGTGCCGACAAGAACGTATTTCTGATTTTCTGTTTTTGAAACATAGTTCATCCAATCGGTCCTTGATCCGCCTAAAAATGTAGAATATTCAGGTTTGTTTGTTTTCAGGTTGAATTTCATGATAAAACCATCCGACTTTCCGCCCAGGTACCTTTTATTCAATGCATCGGCCGTGACCGGGAAATCAGGTGACTTTGTCTGTCCGGCGAGAATACATTGATCGGCATTCTCCACATAGACAGAATTGACCTGATCGGTTGAATCTCCCCCGATAAACGTTGAATATTCAATCCCGGACAGGTTTTTATTGATGATGGTGAAAAAACCATCCTGCGTTCCGGCCATGTTTTTTTGATACGCATTTTTCGTCACCGGAAAATTGGCAGAATAAGTTTGACCGGTAAGTATGATTTTCTCCTTCAGACCGAAAGAAACGTCTTTCACATGTTCGATGGATTTTCCGCCCAGATAAGTAGAATACAGAATTTTATTAAGATCCGGCGACAAAGCAGTAATGGTTATATCCCCGACTTCGAAGCGGTGGAGGCTATCAGGCGGCGATGAACTATCATAGGCCTTTTGAAAGGCCTGCGGCGTTACTGGAAAATCGGGTGAGGTGGTTTTTCCTATCAGATACAGGGTTTTATTATGAAATGCAAGTCTTGTCCAGTGATCGCTTTCTGAACCTCCGACGTAGGTTGATGCGATATACCTGCAATCATTACTGAATTTAATAATGTAATGATCATTTTCTCCTTTCAGGGTTTTTTGAACCGCACTACCTGAAACCGGTAAATCATGCGAATCTGTGGTAAAGCCTACATACACGTTTCCGGCTTCATCAATGGCCATCTTCCCACAATAGTTTTCAGAACCCGAACCACCAATATAGGTCGAGTAAATCAACTTACCTTCCGGTGACAGTTTCATTAAAAACGCATCGCCTCCGGTGGCATCCCCGTCTGTATGCCCCTTATAACTTTTCTGAAACGCGTCGTTTGTAACCTTAAGCCCCCCTCTTGTCCCTCCTGCAACAAAAACATTGCCCTGTTTATCTGCGACTGAAGGAGTGGATGAATGTACGGCGCCGTCGGGAGCCAGGTAGGCCGAAAACACTACATTCTGGGCTGAAGTTTCAGAGATGGCGCCTGCATAAAATAAGGCGGCAGTAAAAATTGATTTCATTAGGTTCATATCATATTATTTTTGGTTCCATATGTTTTTAAAATATCTAGGCTTATTGAATCTCTTCGGGTAAATTCTCCGCCCCTTGAGGCGGAATCAGGGTCCAGGGCTTGCCCTGGGGTTCATACCAATTTATTATCTTTTATATACAATGCCGTTTTTCATAACAAACGAAACCTTTTTAAGTGTCTCTATGTTTTCAAGAGGATTGTCCGGAGTTGCTATTAAATCACAGTACATTCCGATATTTAGGGTACCTCTTGACCTTTCAATGCCTAAGAGCCGTGCTGCATTGATGGTAAAGATCTTCAAAATATCAGATGGCGGAATTCCTGCTTCCACGAAGCTGTCAATATAACTTAACGCAAGTGTCCCTCTTGTTTCTTCAGCAACATCAACCATAATATCGCTGCCAAAAGCAATGGTCACGCCACTGCCATACACTTTTTTCAGGCGTTCGATAAATTTAGTATGAGCAGCTTTTGCCTTTTCTTCTTTGCTTCCGAATTCCTGGAGAACCCTCACGGGGAAATCGGTGCTTACCAATACAATGTTTTTGTTCTTCATCTGGACGATTGTACTGTCGGGTATAGTCCAGCCGTGTTCTATGGATGCGACTCCTCCCGTCACGGCATTACTGACTCCTTCGGCGGTCTGACAATGTGCCATCACCTTCAGCCCGGCCTGTTGAGTCTCGTTTACGATGTACTTTATATCTTCGGCCGAATACTTATATCTTTTTGAATCAACCACAATTTTGATTACATCCACTCCGTAAAAGATATTTTCGCGTATTGCTTTTTTGATTTCATCCTGGGTGTCGGCAAAAAGATATTCATTATTCAATAAAAACTGTTTATCTGCTTTTGTTCTGAATTGCCCCCCGAATGGGGTTATTATTCTTCCGGCCGCTAAAATTGTCGGACCTGGAATTAATCCCTCATTGATAGCCCGTTTTACATCAACATCGGTATATTTCCCCGAGTTGCCTGCTTCCCGGATTGTAGTAAAACCCGCATCCAGCATTTGTTTTGCATTCACAGATCCCTGAATAGCCCTGTAACCATCAGGGTTCAGTAAGACCAGGTCGAAAAAGTCAACTCCCAGTTTATCTGCAAATTTGCTTATGGCTGCACAAATATGAGTATGAGCATCAATGAGGCCAGGCATCACTGTTGATGCAGAAAGATCAATAATTTCAGCAGCCGGTGGAATGACGATAGTGGATCCAAGCTCTTTGATCTTACCGTTTTCAACAAGGATAATTTGATTCATTAAAACATTACCGGTCGAGGGATCGACTACTTTGCCTGCCTTAATCGCGATGATCTGGGTATAGGCGAATCCAAAAAACGAAGAAAAAATAAGCGATAAAAATATTCTGTTCATCATTTTGGTAATGAATGATTCCTTAAGGGTGAATTTTTAATAATCAATCCGGTTTCACCCAGAATTTATCCGGGTTGTTGGTACATTTCGGATTGTTTGCTCTTGTCCTGGGGATTACGCCTTTATATTCCACCGGCAGCAACAGGTTGCATTTGATCTCTCCGCCACTACTGACAAAACACATAAGCGCATACAGGTTTTTTGCCATATAATAATAAAGATATTCCTCTTTTGTTACCGAACTCCGGTGGTTCCAGTTTGCTTCGGGATTCAGGATCAACGGTTTGTTTTCAATCAATCGCTGCCTGACTTCTGCAATACCCAGCAGTTCACCTTTCTCGTTCATTACGTATGCGTCATTGGTCGGATCAACCCACACCCATTTGTTCAGGCTATTTGAATAGACTGTATTGATTGAATGACAGTCAAAATCAGTTGAATCTTTTGGCAAACAAACAACCCGCCTCGATTTGAATCCGGCGGCCAGGTAGCAATTGTTGAGAATATTCGCCAGCGATCCGCAATCGACAGTATGATGACCGCTGATGCAGATATCCATGAGGTTATGGATGGAAGAACAATTCGGGGCGTCCTTTGTGCCGTCGTGTGGAAAGGTATTATGGACCCAGTGAAGCAGGCTCAGGATCTGGGAAACCTCATTCCCGCCACCTATAACCGAGTCCAGTTTAAAATCCTTTCTGATGTGAATCAGGCCTGTGTCACTAACCGGTTTGTAAGTAAATTTTGCCAGTTCACGGCTGTCATTGAAATCATACTTCGATGCCTTTTTCAGGATGTCAAGGTAACTCACCTGCTCGGTCTTTTCGTATTTTATTTGCGTAAAAGCCGAGTCTTTCCCGTTAAGCAGAATTACGAAGTTATATTCGTGCCCTGGTTTAACTTTAAAAGAAATTGAATCCAGGTCGGTGTAAAAAGTAACCCGCTTTGCTGAAGTTTTATAAATATCAGGCCGGGCGGCAGGAACAATGGTCCATGTCGCTTTTTTAAAGGTGTTACCGTCTTTGATATCGACAGTTTTTGAATTAGCTTTTATCACTTTTAAAGCTTGCTGAGCAAATAGCGAGGGCCCGGTCAGAGCGATACAAAGGGCAAATACAATACTCGTTTTCAGTGTCATGATTTTTCTGTTACGGTGTTTTTGATGTTTTAAAGTAATCCGGTACAAATTAAGGGAATAAACCAATTCCGGTCGTCCTGTTACAGGTAAGTGGACTGATTTTTTCATTTATGCATCCATTAAATGACCGTCAGGGGAGGGTTGCCGGGGTCATGATGTTCCTGAAAACCTTGCAGAATTAGATGTATTCGCTGACACGCATCCTGGTTTCTTGTATCTCTGTTGTTTGCTTCGGGACGATATTTCCCCGGAGGGAACGCTTTGAAATAAATGGTGTGGATCTGTTGTAATGAGTTTTTAAGTAAATTGCCATCAAATCACCCATCCATGAAAAAGACCAGTTTTTTGCTTGCTGTTTTGATCCCTGTCGTTGCAGCACAGGCCCAGCAGCCAGGTACCCCTGCCATCATGAAAGAAAGCAAACCCGGGTATTACCAGAACACCATCATGAAAGACATCCGGGCTGTGGATGAAAGCAGCGCCCCGGCAAAAACCGTGAAACGTTTCCAGGCCGATCTCAGCGGAATGAGCTTCCCGAATAAAGTAAGCCTTTACCAGCAGGAATGGCGGCTGCCGCCCGTGTCGCAGGGGAACACCAACACCTGCTGGTGTTTTTCCACGACCTCTTTTTTCGAATCGGAAGTGAAGCGGATCAGCGGACAGGAGATCAAACTCTCGGAAATGTTCACTGTTTACTGGGAATATGTGGAAAAGACCAGGCGCTTTATCGCCGAACGCGGGAATTCGGCCTTTGGCGAAGGTTCGGAGGCCAACGCCGTGATCCGTGAATTCTCAAAATATGGGGCAGTCCCTGAAGCAGCCTACACCGGACTGCAGGAAGGAAGGAAGTTCCACACCCACGCAAAGATGTACAATGAGCTGAAAGACTACCTGGATGTTGTCAAAAACACCAATGCCTGGAATGAGGAAACGGTTGTTGCCACAGTCAGGAGCATCATGGACCATTATATGGGTCCCCCGCCGGAATCCTTCGAATGGAACGGGAAAAAATACACGCCGAAGGAATTCTTTGCCTCGGTGCTCAGGTTGCAGATGGACGATTACGTGGATGTGCTTTCTTACCTGCAGCAGCCTTTCTGGCAAAAGGTCGAATACGAAGTCCCCGACAACTGGTGGCACAGCAAGGAATATTATAACGTCCCTCTCGACGACTGGATGAAAGCGCTTAAAAATGCCATCCGGAACCATTATACCCTGGTTATCGGGGGTGATGTATCGGAAGCCGGTTTCAGCCGCGAAGCACAAGTGGCCCTGGTACCGACCTTCGACATTGCAGTTGCCGACATAGATGATAATGCACGACAGTTCAGGTTCTCGAATGAGACCACCACCGACGACCACGGGATGCACCTTGTGGGCTGGTACGAAAAGGACGGCGCCGACTGGTTCCTCATCAAGGATTCAGGTTCCGGCTCGAGGAACAACGATGAGAAAGCCCCCGAATTCGGATACTATTTTTTCAGGGGGGATTACCTCAAACTCAAAATGATGGAATTCCTGGTGCACAAGGATGCAGTAAAGGATCTTCTTTCCGGATCCGGGAAATAAGGTTTGCTTCACAGGCCTGGTGTAAAACTCCCCGGGGAAATCCCTGATCCGGAGGGTCGGGAGACTGGTGGTATGGCTGCCTTCAAGGTTGGTGAAACAGGGTTTAAGGTCGATCTCCTCCCGACACTAATTTTCCCTGTAACATTATTTACTTGATTTCCGGTAGTTTATATCGTAAATTTGAACTATAAATTATTTTTAGGTGAGAACGCTTTGTTCAGCCCTGACCGCCATTATGGTGTTTGCAGTTCTCCTTACTTCCTGCGAAAAGAAAGAGAATAGCTACCAGTCCCCCACAATCCTGACCAGGGAAATGAAGGCGAAGCTGGAAGCCGCGGCCGACAGCGTTTTCCTGCAGGTATGGACGCCGGGGATGATCGCTTACTTCTCGGTGGAGAGCGAAGGTGACTATATCATCACCCGCGGAGTAAGCAACCTGCAAACAGGCGAGCCCATGAGCCTGAACCATTACTACCGCATCGCCAGCAACACCAAGATGTTCACATGCCTGGCCGTTCTCAGGCTGGCCGACCAGGGGCTGGTCTGCATCGACAGTACTATCGGTTTTTACCTCCCCGGCAGGAATATTCCCAACGGGAACAGGATCACTGTGCGGAATCTGGCCAATATGACCAGTGGTTTGTTTAGTTATACCAGCGATACCGCACTTCCGGGACAATTGTCGAGAAGCCATTTCCTGGCGAATTTTCCTCCTGACACTCTCCTTGCCTGGGCATTCAGGCATCCTGTGAGTTTCGACCCCGGGACCAGGCATGATTACTGCAACACCAACACGGTCCTCCTGGGGCTGCTGCTGGAAAAGCTCAGCGGAATGCCGGCCGGCGATGCAATCAATGAGCTGGTGATCCGGCCCATGGGGCTCAGGCACACCTACTGGCCAAACACGATCTTTCTCTTCCAGCCCTACCTGCACGGCTATACCGCAGGATACGGCACTTTTACGGAGGCCACGAACTGGAACCCTTCCTGGGGATATACAGCCGGTCAGATCATTTCGACCATCCCCGACATGAAGATCTTCATCAACAATCTCGCAAACGGGACTCTTCTTTCGGAGAAAATGAGATCGGAGCAGCTTCGCTGGGCATTTGATTACGGGTTCGGCCTGATGAAAACGGGGAACTGGATCGGGCATTCGGGTATAATTTCCGGATACAATTCCCATACCTTTTACAACACAGTAAAACATATCACCCTGATCATACTGGTAAACATGGACACCGCCACCCCGGTCGAACAATTTTCGGAAGTTTTCCGGAACATCCTTGATCCCTGACTTACTTAAATCAATGGAATCGACGGGCTTGTTCAGGCACGAATTCCTTTGAAAAAAGCAAAGGTTATCTCATTTCCCAGCGTAAAATCAGTGACTTGTTACCTTTATTCTCAATTTTTTTGGTCAGTATCCGGCTGCCAATCCGTCGGGACTTCGGGGATCCGCTGCTCCATATATTATATTTTTCTTGTTGTCAATCAGGATCCCCATCGCTTCACAGTTCGGTAAATTCTTATCCATTTTTGTTTTATGGCCCATTTTTTCGAATAAATTTCTTGTGACATCCGAAAAAACATCCTTCTCAAAACAGGTAGTGTCGGGCATCCACTGGTGATGAATACGTTTTTGAGAAACAGCCTCTGCAATATTCATATTGAAATCGATGGTATTCAGTATGACCTGCAACACCGTATTGGGTATGGTCCGTCCGCCCGGAGCACCAATAATGAGAAAAGGCCGCTTGTCTTTTAACAGGATTGTCGGGCACATGCTCGATAACATCCTTTTTTCAGGGGCTATCAAATTTGGTTTTGTCCCGATATGACCCAAATTATCGGTTCTCCCGGGTATTGGGTTAAAATCACCCATCTCGTTATTCAATACAAATCCTGCCCCTTCGACCACGATTTTACAACCAAACCAGCGTTCAATGGTATAGGTTAACGACACGGCATTCCCATCCCGATCAATAACCGACAGATGGGTCGTATGATCACTTTCCGAAACCTGTTCCACATCTTCAGGATTACTGACTGACGATTGATCCATCGGGATCGTGTTCCGCAGTTTTGAGGCATATTCCTTTGAGCACATCATCTTTAAGGGAATATCGGGATTAAAATCGGCATCACCTAAATATCTGGCCCTGTCTGAATAGGCCAGGCGCATGACTTCCGTCAACAGATGTAAATAGGGAACCGAATTATGGCCCATGGTTTTCAGATCATACCCTTCCAGAATATTCAGCATCTCCGTGAGAACCACACCCCCTGAACTTGGCGGGCCCATCGTATAAACATCGTAACCTCTGTAAGTGCCATGAATGGGCGCTCTTTCAATCGCTTTGTATTTTTTCAGGTCATCTGAATTAATAATACCCCCGTTATTTTTCATGAATTCGCAAATCAACCTTGCCGTTTCACCTTCATAAAAATCTTTCTGACCGTATTTCTGTATTCTTTTAAGCGTTTTGGCAAGGTCGGGTTGATGCCAGATTTCTCCGGGTAAATACACGGTACCGTCTTTTTTCATAAAGACCTTGAACGAGGAAGGATATTTTGATAGGGCATCTTTAAAGTATTGAATATCTCCCGATAAATTTTCACTGATCCGGAATCCGTTCTCTGCCAGGATGACAGCGGGCTCTACTACTTTCTTCCAATTCAGTTTCCCGTATTTTTTATGTGCCAGCTCCAATCCTGCAACGGTTCCGGGAACGCCAACCGACAGTATTCCTGTGTGATTTGAATTATTCTTGATATTACCATCCTTATCGAGAAACATCGTTGGATTTGAATGAAGCGGAGCTTTTTCACGGAAATCAATACTGGTGATCGTTCCATCGTTCCGGTAATAGACAATGAACCCTCCTCCGCCGATGTTCCCGGCGCCCGGATAGGTAACTGCGAGTGCAAACGACATTGCAACCACCGCATCCATCGCGTTGCCTCCCTCTTTTAATATTTTCAAGCCCACTTCCGATGCATTTCTGTCGGAACATACAACCATCGCGCGCTGAGCCGCAACCGGTTCAGTTGGCTGAGCCAAAAGCCTGAACGACATGATTACGAGAGCAATCATGATCAAAGCCGTCAATGGTACTTTATTCTTTTTCATTTCGGGATATTATTGTTGTCGCCACTTCCCAAAGAAGAGGTTGATGTCAAAATAAAGCTGATCGATGCCGTATTCATTCAAAACTCGTCTGGAACTTATTGCTCACAATTACAATCCGGCAATGCAGGTCCTTGTACCCATTCGCAATCGACACCGTCTGCGGCAGGCCATTCTCGCGGTTCATCAGGCCTTCGGTGAGATCTCGTCCACCTTGAACAACAGTCCCGCTAAACGCCACCAGTACCATCCCAAGCTCCTAAAATCTTTGATAAACTAATTTCAAACAGTGGCGTTGTGAAGGTTAATGAAGACCTTATTGAAATCATCATGTAAACTAACCAGGTCTATGATCACCCAGAAGGTGCGTTCACACATGCCGAAAGAACCATTCTCATACCATTTTCCTTTTCGGTTTCTTACACAAATATAATTATTTGGAGCACTACCTTTCCGAAAATATGAAGACCGGGCAGTTCCGCCGGGCTTTCGACTTTGGGTTCTAACCTGATGCAAGCAGGCCCTGTGACCGTAAGTCAGCATGAGATATAAATTCAGTCCGAACGCTTGTATCCCTTACTTGAACGGCTCACTACCGATGGTCGGATCAGTACCCGGTTTTGCGATGCTTAATTGTTAAGGACAAGGCCCGGAAGGTTAAAGTTTTGTTAATCTGTGTGTTTCGGAACATGTTCTCGCATTTTATATATTACATTCGCCAAAATGTTAATATTTCCGGTTTATGAAAAAGATCTGTTTAACTTTTTTGATTGCGTTCATTTGCACAATTCTGACCTGCAGTATGGGCTTTGCCCAGGATACTAACAGGCTGAAGATCGATCCTTTGCTGCTGGTATCCCTGGAAGAATGCCGGCATATCACCCATGTTCTCGGGAACGGACTGTTCCCAGGATGGGATTTTAATAGTACACCTGTACTTTTCTACAGGCCGGGTGTCCAGGAAATACTCATCAGCTACCCTCATCAGCCTGCAGGGTTTTCCCGTTATCAAGGATTCAATCCACTGGGCGACAGAAATATTTATATGCGTGACGGAAACACCACTGTAGCTTTTGATGATCAGAACACCTCCAGAGAGATCGACAGTATTCCCGTTCTGGTGGTAGCCGATCCCTTTTCCACCATGAGAAACCAGTTCAGGGATATCCTCGGCAGACCCAGTGATTTTGCTGAAAAGTGGCTGGACGACTGGGAATTCGTTCCCGATCCGTATTTCAAGCTGAACATTATTCTTCACGAGTCGTTTCATGTTTACCAGCAAAAAAAAGCTCCTGACAAGTTTGCCGATGAGTCCGCATTGGCCTTATACCCTTTGCTTGATCCGGAAAACAATGCGTTGTACGTACTCGAAGGAAACATACTGAAGGATGCCTTGCTGGCTTCCCCGGCCAATAGTAATCCGGAGGCAGTAAAGAAATTCGTGGCTGTAAGGACATACAGGCAGTCACGGCTCGACAGCAACAGTGTGGCTTATGAAAACCTGAATGAATACCAGGAAGGTCTGGCCAAATATGTGGAATATAAATTCATGAAAACGGGTGATGATGTCCGTCCTGGCACAGGGATGCAGTACCAGCAAGGCTTTCATGGGTACAAGGGAGTGCTTTCAAAACATTTCGGCGATGAACTCGATAATATGGTAAAGATCGTTTCGGTGTGTGACGACCGCTTCGGCAATAAGTTCGGCTCCGGCCCGCTGCGGTTCAAACTGTACGATCTCGGCGCATGCCAGGCCCTGCTTCTCGACGAGTTGTATCCCGAATGGAAGAATGAGATCTTCAAACCCGGGGTATATCTCACAGGCCTTCTTCAAAAAGCCTTGAACATGAGCAACACCGAACTTGAAAAATATCTTGCACTGGCAAAATCAGAATATCATTATCAGGATGCCCTTACCGCTAAAATTGAATTTGAAAAGGAAGGAAGGAAAAAGATAGAAGAGAAAGTTCAGTCCATCATGAATACCACAAAGACCCTTGTGGTCATTTCCTATAAAGACCTGAACAGGGACGCCATCATTGCCCGTTATACTCCGTTTGGCATCACGCAGATAAACAAACAATCGGCCATCTATGACCTGGTCCCCTTACTGGTTTTCTTTAAAAAAGGATGCAAGCTTGATTTTAAAACCATCGTTCCGGTCATCCTCGACGAAGAAAAAAAGCAAGTAATCTTCGCAGTGGACTCGGCTCCGGGTAAGTTTGCCGGCGATCCCGAAGGGAAGCTCGATCTGAACGAATTCTCACTTACCTCAGTCAATGACATCCGCAGTGAACAAAATAAAGTCATGATACTTTTGAAGTAAAATATTCGGAGAATAACTCACGCCAACTGTTCTCAAACAATCTCTTCAAACCGCACTGTTTATCTTTAAGTTTACTTATCTGTTTGTCTGAAATCATTTTATTTTCGGCGGATGAGAGTCCACGATGGCAGGTCGGAATATGAACAAATCTACTTTTTATACTTTTTTCTGAATTCATCGTAATATTTCTCCCTCGAATTCGTCATCAATTTATCAGGATCTTTCAATCTCACAAAGGAACATATGATAACAATCGCCGGTAGTATCTGAAAAAGTTTCGGGAAGTTATTATTGATCCTGGTCCTGTGTTTCGGTACTATCATTACGTTTTCCCGGCCACCATCAACAAACGATTGGCATTTAAGTCCTTGTTTGAAATTCGATGCGTTATACTTCCTCCATGCAGTTTCAAAGGACCAGTTTTACAATAAAATATACGGACGGGATTATTCACTTTGGAGGGCCCGTCTGGGGGCAAGCACAATTGATTCAATTAATTCAATCATTGATTCGGTCGGCAGCATAGGCTTCAATATGTCTACTATGCTTTCCCAAATGCGTTCAAGCTTCCATATAATATGATGGCAACCTGGAATATTGAGGAGCCGAAATATTTTTTCGTGTGTATCTCCACGAAATGCTTCATTCGTTTTCCATCTACTCTCCCGAATTTATCAACCTGCATAAAGGTCTTGTATCAGGCTCTCAGGAACTCTCCGGGAATCGGGAGATTTTAACCGGTCAACTGTACCAATCGGATGATGAATTCTATATTCTCGCCGCTGAAGCATACTTGTCTGTCAAACTTGGTATACGAACCGATAAGGAGGCAGTTGAATATCTGAAGTCGGCCGATGGTGGTACTGTTGTGTATTCTCTACTCATCTACAACTATTTACAAAAGTGCTTCGATAATCATCGCTACACATACGGTAATTTTCTCAAGGATGTATTTTTTACCACAGTCAGTACAAAGGAGGTTTATACCTGCCACGGTTTTGAATGAATTGGAAAAACATCTGAAGAAACTAACAGCACAACCTGGTGATATCATTTATGGGGCGCCGGTTCAAATAGATCGTTATTGGCTGGTCATCAACCGATAATAAAAATTCTCTTCTGATTGTTAAAATTTAACGATTCTGGAAATATAAGCGCCACTGCGGCAGGTAGCTTTCAGGATATAAATGCCGCATGGTAGGTCACCTATGAAAATAATCGCGTCGGAATTGTTCATAGATTTGTCGATCAATTTCACACCGGTTATATCCATGATCCACAATGAATGAACGGATTGCCCATTGTTCATTTCGATACGGATCCAGTCATGCGATGGTACCGGGGAAACCGATAAATCTGTCGGTTTCGGGAGGTTTTCAGTATTCACATCACAAGCTGCTATTATTTCATCCTCCGAGTTGCATCCAGTACAATTATTAATGATTTCAGTATTCCCTCCCGGATTGAGTAGATAATCACATATACTGCGGACAGCGCAATTTGTCAACGTAAGATTATCGGTAAGAGTGAGGGAATGGATTGATGCAGATGCAATATTTTCGATGCCCTGGAGACTGGAAAGAGAATCATTTAAACTAAAATACAGATGACCATTAACTGATTGCAATGAATCGAGGGCAGAGATGGAATTGAGCCTGGTGTTGGTTTGAAAGGTAAGTCCGTCGCCGATTGATTTCAAACGGTTCAAGCCGTTAACACTCGTCAGCAGCGGGTTATAGTGAATAGTCAGAAATTCTCCGATATATGTGAGATTCGATAATCCTTCAATACTTGTGAGATTTTCATTGATCCCGATATAACAACCGCCCATGATGGAATCCAGGCCTTCAAATCCGTTCAGATTATTGATTAATCCATTCGTGGCAAAGAAGAGTCTGCCGCCGATCTTCCTGATGTTTGAAAGGCCGGAGATATCGGTTAGCACATTGTTATCTTCGATAGTCAGGTCATATTTGATTCCGACCAGTACGCTTAAGCCGTTAAGGTTAGTGATATCTGCTCCGCTGATGGTCAGATAACCTTCTATTACGGTACATCCGGGATAATTGTTCTGAAACTGGTCAACTTCTGCCTGAGTCGAAAGAGTGATATCCGTTTGACAGGCCAAGACCACGTTCGCGAAGGAAAAAGACAGAAAGAACAGAAAGAGCTTTAAAGACTTCATACGATAAGACATTAATTTAGTTAACAGATCCTTCCGGCTGCAAAACCTTCTCACCAGGCCTGAATTATTTCATAATACATACTTTCGTGTTGTATATCATGGATTTACTGTTCACTGAAAGAAAGTAGATCCCGTGGCTCAGGCCCGACACATTCAATTCTGCAATGACGGTATCAATGGGTTTGTTATACACCGCCACCAGGTTGCCGTTCAGGTCGTACAGCGATAGCGTGGCATCTTCGCGCGGCAGATTCCTGCAATCGACATAGATCAGATTTCTTGCCGGATTTGGGTAAATGGAGATCTTCTTGCTGACATCGCTGACCTGGTCAACTGCACTAAAGAAAGGATCGCCGTTTGGTAAGGTATTGGTGATGAAGGAGTGGATGATCCTGTCGGTGTTCGTTCTCAACAGTTCGACCGATGCCATGCGGGATGGCGACGTATAATCCCTTGCAAAGGTATAACACAGGTCGAGTTGCTGCCGGTCGCCCGGTTTGAAGGTAAAGGGTCCCATGGAAGTCATTCCAAGTCTGCGATTGGGTGCCATTCCCGAAGGTTCATCGGTCCAGTTTTTCTGACCATTGGGGGGCGCACAACCCGTTCCCCAGTTCAGGGTGTCCGATTCTCCCGGAAACATGAAACTGCATGCCGGACCGTATCCGCCGTATGATGAATGTCCACACCCCCCGTAAAACATATTGGTTCCATCATTCAGGATCCCCTGCATGTACCCGTAATATTGCGGTGCGAATGAGGGCTCCTTGATAAAGGTGTATATGTCAAGGTGATGGGCAAGGTTGACGAACTTTGTCATTCCAAAACGTTCATTATCAACTACTTTATCGCCAAAATTTCTGCCGTTTACGCTTGCATCGCATAATTGGTGGCCCTGCTGATCAAGTCTTGGATTGTCAATTCCATCGGGATCCATGAATGGACCAGCCAGAATGGTCGACGACTGTGCCGGTGGATTTTCGCCATAGGCATAAGATTCTCCATTACCATCAACATCATATCCGTTATAACCGAAAAACATATTCCGTTCAACATCACACCCAGTATTATCGTCACCGAAAAAACCAATGTCGAAATCGGTGAAACACCCCAGCCAGGCATCATGATATTCAATATCCGACCGGTTATAAATGTCGTAGCGCATGAATATCGTGTTGTTGAATGCACTGTCTGATGCATAGTCGAATGCATAGGCCCAACCGTGTATCTCCACACCGACTTTGCCGCCTCTCGACTCGGTGTGTTTGTCGCGGTGATCATTGTAAATGAAGAAAACAGACTGATCTCCGTAAATGGTCGGATAATCGCCCTTTATGGGATTGTAATTTCCGTCTTTGTCATAGTCGAAAAAGGGAGCAAGATTGGCAGCCTGGCCGAGCGCTACAGTACCATGCGCGGGCCATGAGGCAATGGGCTCGATGGGTTTGTAGCCCGCATCTGTAAAATGGTTCCTGTGATACTCGATATCCTTTTTGTTTACCTTCCAAACCCGGTGCCAGTAACGGTCGTATTCCGGAGAATATACGGCAGGAAAACTGACAGGGCCCGCATAGAAATCCATATAATATCCCGGATCATATCCGTTGGAAGGTCCTGTCCGTTGACGTTCACCTGCAAAATGCAACGAATCATCGGGATCCAATCCCCCTATCCATAAACATGCGGCACCAAGCGTTCCTTTCTGGCCTACTTTCGGAACAAAAAAACCAAGCCCATCTTCTGTGTATTTCGTAAAATGACTTCCAAAGGCATTGATTCGGGCTTTCACATTGTTGATATCCAGAAAGTCATAAGACCGGTTTAGGACCGGGACGCAAAAATCGACGATCGAAATGGGTATTCCATATTGCTTCTTCTTGAGTAAGTAAGTGACTGTGTCAATGCCTCCATTGTAGAGATCGGCCACAAACATTGCAATGCTATCCGACAATTTTAAGGTCATCATGTGCGGGATTTGATTTACCCTGAAAATATAGATCGAATCCTGGGGGTTGGGATTATAATCGTTCTTCAGCAGGTTTATCGTGACGGGTTGGCCGGCCTGAATGGTAAAAGTATCAGGACGTGCAAGAAAACAGGTGGAGTCCATCCGGTAGGTGATTTTAACCAGAGCCCAGTCGGAACAAAGGGTAGTATCGTCGGTTCGCCTGATCTGGTATCTGACGTATTGTACATATTGATCCCTGTTGTACATGGGATCCTCGTAAACAATTTTCTGATCGGGGGTTACCGACGCGCCGACGACTGCCTTTATCGCACAGGTACAACCGGCAGGGCAATAATCATTCGCAAGAACATCAATCGTGTGTTGGGTAAATGATTTGTAAATCGTTGAATCGGGATTAGCTACGGGTAACGAAGGATCCGACCTGGCCGCAATGCCCTCCGTTACCGGAACGATCACACCCTGACGGGGTTTCACGGGTTTGGAGCGAT
This sequence comes from uncultured Prolixibacteraceae bacterium, assembly GCA_964525995.1. GTDB lineage: Bacteria > Bacteroidota > Bacteroidia > Bacteroidales > FEN-979 > CAIVAT01. Next base: position 102,009 of record CAZGIM010000005.1, read on the forward strand.
CCGTCGTTAAAAGGTCAATGCCAGTCGCACCAGACGGTACGATGGATGCAGGGTTTCCGGTTTCGGATTGCGGATGACCGTAAACAACTGCCGCAAGAAGAAGCAGGAGGATAAAGGAGCGTTTTTTCATGGCCAGAGAAATTTTCTGATAAAAAGGTTTTTTGATGGGTCACCACTTCCCAAAGAAGAGGTTGATGTCAAAATAAAGTTGATCGATGCCGTATTCATTCTGTGCAACGTTCATTAAATCGTACATTTTCTTTTTCTCGGTGACCAATGCCTGTCCTGTGAATTTCAGCTCCAGTGCGTTTAAAACAGCGTATTCATCGGTGATCTTTACAACAACAAATGCGGTCCCGGGCGTTTTACCATCGCCCGACGAGATAATGGCTCTGATCAGTTTGTCGTATTTATAAAGCCAGGAATAGGATGAATCCTTAATGCCCAGTTTATCATAGGCAATTCCTTTTATGAAGATCTGTTCGATATTAAATGGAAAATCGTTCAATATCATATCAGTGTACCAAAGTACCCGGCGGAAATCAATGGAATCGACGGGCTTGTTCAGGCACATATTCAGGGTCCTTACCGAATCGTGTCGTGCATTCGGTTTATAATCCTTCCGGTACGCTTGTCCGTAATAGATCAAAACGTAGTCATCGGCCGTCAAGGTTGTGTCATTAGCCACAAACCGGTCAAACAGCTTTTCATAGGCTTCGCTATTCGACACTTTTTTGACCTTCTTTAAATCAACCGGTTTATTTTGTCCTGATGCGAGAAGTGTGGTCAACACAAAAAGATGGATAAATACGAGTTGTTTCATAGGATTGGGTTGACATTCCATTGTTTCAACCGTTCAATATCAGCTTCCAGCTCTTTCAGGCTTTGTTCTTTTTCAAGCTGCCTCTGATGCTCACTGAACTTACTAAATTCTTCGCTTGATTTTTGCAATGCCATCTCGTGGCTTACTTTTCCGGCATGCGTAAGCAACTCCCGGCCGTTCAACTGCAGGATCACATCCAGCCGATGAATCCAGTCTTTCATATACATGGGGGTTCGCTGCAAGGCCATGGTTTCGGCAAAGGCAAGATATTGCTCAACCAGCAAACCTAATAACCTTATTTCGTCTTCATTCAGGTAATTCTTTGAAACAGAAACGTCAGATTTCTTAATAGCAGCCGGGATTTTTTTGTCAAATGACCGCATTCCCATCAGTGGCAGTGAGGCGTCGGCCCTTCGATACACCAGCTCCGCAGCGGTTTGCCGACTGATTGCCCAGAGCAGTTTGTTCTGAACCACTTTGAAAAAGGCAATGGTCTTCTCGTCTTTGGGATTGTAATCAATACTCGTTGAATAGATATCTTTGATTTTCTGATAGAAAAAACGTTCCGAAAGACGAATTTCCCGGATGCGTTCCTGCAACTCGTTGAAATAGTTCATGGAGGTGCCGGTTTTGAACCGCTCGTCGTTCAGCGCAAAACCCTTGATGATGTATTCTTTGAGCCTTTGCGTTGCCCAGATCCGGAATTGCGTGCCCTGTATCGATTTTACCCGGTAACCGACGGAAATGATGACATCCAGATTATAATATTTTACCAGTTTCTCTTGTGTTTTCTCCGGAATGGCGCCATGTTGAGTGGTGTGTCGGAATTCCCGACATACCACTTCCTCAGTTAATTCACCTTCTTTAAAGATATTTTGAATATGTTCAGTGACTGTATTCCTGGCCTTCCCAAACAATGCAGACATCTGTTCCTGTGTCAGCCAAACCGTCTCGTCTTCCAGGCGAACATCAATCTTGATATTCCCTTCAGCGTTTATATAGAGAATAATTTCACCTGTATTCATAGTATTAATAATCAAATCCTCAACTTCCTGTTATTAGTCAAATGTAGGAAAAGTTGTCAAGAAAATGCCGGGGAAAATGCATTGATTTATCCACAATGTCAAATGATCACCTCACCCCTCTGATATTTTCCCTCCAAAACTCCTCCACAATCAAATCCCTGACCTGAGGATTCTCGGACTTATGATAAAAATCGACCCGGTGGTTGACATGGTTAATCAACCGACTTATTTTACAAATCCTTCCAGCTGCAAAACCTTTTTAAAAGGCGGAAAAGTCAATAAACGTCTGAGCGAATTTCGATCATATGCAACATTTCTGTTGTAATACCATTCCAACGTTTGACTGACCTCGATTTCATCTTTCTGGAACAGTTTTGCAGAAGAATCAGCATTTGTAATATCAATTCCACAATCTAACCTGATCAGTATTTTTGTTTCTGGGAGGATAAAATAAAAAGGGGTTGAGCCAAAACCTCCCATCCATCCGGTTGGAAAACCGATGCTGGTGATTTGATCAGAACAGTTGGAGAACGCGCGAAATGAACCTGCTGATGAAAATATGTTTTCATCATGAATCAGGTAAATTTTGGGCGAGCCAGACACATGATTTTCCGAAGGGGCAATAATTTCCCGGTATTTCTTTGCCAGGAACGCTTCCCCGGTCCATAATTGCACTTTTGAGCATTTCTGATACGCCTCGATTCCCAAGTATTTCCTGGTTAATGCTGCGTTTTTAAAGCCTATTACATATTCATAGGATATTGTGTCTCGGATGAACATGCTCATAATCTTCTGCCATACTGCATCATCGCCACCATAATTACCACTGATATTAATAACAACCAAGGTGACCTTTTTGCTCTGGCAGAAATGGGATAATTTCTTCATGAATTTATCATCCAGAACCATTTCATTTAATCTGATATATAGCATGTTGTACTTCCTGAACAATTTTATGACGGCATTGTCATAAAGGCTTACAAGCTTTATTCCCTTCAGCCTGCTTTTTTGACCGGGGAATACGGTCAGATGTTTGATATTCTCGTTCTCATCCCGAAAATCGACATACACCGTGTCATTGAGCAAGAACTTATTCGTTATATAATTATTCGAATAGAATCTCCTGTTTTTCAGATCAAACTTTGGCATATTGCTTCCCGAGGACAATATTCGTGAAAGGGAGTCATACAAATCGATATGGTTCAGGCTTTGCACTGTCCATCCGCAGGCAAACACCTTATGTTCCGTTTTGAACGTATTGGTCAGCACATAATTTCCATTGATATACCGGTGCTGGACCCTGAATAGCCTTCCGGGCGCATCACTGCTCAATGAATTCTGGTGTTCAACGAGGTTGTTAAAATTTCTATCAGCCTGCTGTAATTGCATCGAATCAATCATCCCCGACAGATGTTGTTGCTCCGGAGCCGGTAGTTGTTCAAGCATATATTGGAAAACTGCAGGAGGAACAACCGAAGCGTGACCGTCGAGACATTTTTGCAGTGTTGCATTGATCAGCACTATGAAATCATTCGTATTGGTAATAGTATCCACATATTTCCTCTGTTTCTCAATCTCCTTCATTATGTCGATACCCGCCAGATCCTTCCAGCTCTGCAATCGCGGATCCATCTCCCTGACAATGGCAACCAGCGAATCAAAATCGCGGATGAATTCTTTTTGTGAAGGCACCTGTGCAATCGCGGTGATGTTGAAAAATAACAGCAAGAATCCTAAGATCCGTGACTTATATTTTAGTATTCTTTTGTGCATTTTCATGCACATTAATTTCATCTGACCCTCTTTAAATCAACCGACTTTTCTTGCCCAAACGCAAGCAGTGTGGTCAACACTAAAACCCTGATCATTAAAAATTATTTCATGGGGTTGGGGCGTTTAAGGTTACGGTTGATTAACAGGGAATCAAATTTACGAAAAAACAGGGAGTGTTATTTACCGTTTAAAACAGTGTTATATCGATGGAATTCTCTTTTTTTAAGAATATTTCAGCTGGTGGTTGAGCGAGTATTAGTTTTTCAAATAAAGCTCCCGGTATTCAAGGTTCAATTCGGAATTTGGCTTAAAGAAAACCATTTAGAAACCAATCTTTAAAAAATTTTCATAATTGATTCCAAATTACATATTTTTGTCAATATTCGATAAGATAGTTCTGTGAACATATCCGCAACCTGCGTGAAGAAAGGAAAATCAGGCAACGTGAATTTGCCGCCTGCCTGAAAGCTGATACTGCTTTTGTAAGTAAGTTAGAAAAAGGCGAACGGCAGGCACGCCGTGAACAGGTGCTTATACTTGCTGAACTTTTCAAAGTGGACAAAGAAGAATTGCTTTCTCTTTGGCTTAGTGAAAAAGTTTATGACTTGGTAAAAGATGAAGAAGTAGCTTTAAAATCGCTAAAAACGGCTGTAAAGAAAATTGATAACAAAAAGAAAAGCTGAAAATTTATGCCCACACTCAATTGGATAGGAAAAGAAAAAGTAATTAATCATCATAGAGATGTTCCATTTAGAATTTTGGAGCACAAATATGGTTTTAACGAAACAGACGGGGAAACAAATACTCCTTCAAATTCTGGTAATAAAATCATTCATGGTGATAACCTCGAAGCCCTGAAAAGTCTGCTACCAGAATACGAAGGCAAAATTAAATGTATCTACATAGATCCTCCATATAACACCGGTAACGAGAATTGGGTGTATAATGATAATGTGAACCACCCGAAAATAAAAAAATGGTTAGGTGAAATTGTAGGCAAAGATGGTGATGATCTTAGTAGGCACGATAAGTGGTTATGTATGATGTACCCACGGTTAAAACTTTTGCATAAATTACTTCATAAAGATGGTGCCCTGTTTGTTTCATTAGATGAAAATGAAAACAGCAATTTAAGATTATTATTAAACGAAATTTTTGGAGAAACTAATTTTGTAGCCCAAATCACACTTTTATGTAATCCCAAAGGTAGAAGTCAAGATAAATATTTTGGGACGAACCATGAATACATTATCATTTATAGTAAAACTAAAAAAATTAAAGATTCATTTAGTGTAACTAAAGACAATGAATTAATTGAAAAAGAATATAAATTAACTGATGAGAATGGAAGATATAGACTGCTGGAACTTCGTAATACACATCGTGAGTTTAATAAAACAAACCGTCCAAATCTGTTTTACCCGCTATATATTGATCCTGTAACATTTTTGGTTACAACTTTAAGAAGCGATAATAATAATATTGAAGTTTATCCATTGTGGCCAGATGGATTTGAAGGTTGTTGGACTTGGGGTAAGGATTTAGCCGAATCTGACAAACATTTATTATTAGCTCAAAAGACCCGGGGTAAATGGAAAATATACAGAAAAGCATATTCGACTTCAGAGGAAGGTGAAAATGTAAAAAAGAAACTCTTTACAATTTGGAACGATCCAAAATTCTTTACAGAAAAAGGTCAAACCTCATTTGGAGAAATTTTCCCTGGTCTTAACAAAAATGACTTTCCTCAACCTAAATCAGTTGATTTGATAATTGAAGTAATAAGAACTTGTACTGAGAAAAATGATATAATCCTTGACAGTTTTGCTGGTTCTGGTACAACTGGGCACGCTGTTTTAAACCTCAATAAAAGAGATGGTGAAAACCGCAATTTTATTGTAATAGAAATGGAAGATTATGCCAATACCATTACTGCCGAACGGATGAAGCGTGTTATAAATGGTTATGGCGATATAAATGGCACTGGTGGCAGTTTCGATTATTATGAATTGGGCAAGCCCTTGTTTGTTGGCGAAAACAATGAATATCTGAACGAAGAGGTAGATACCGGAAAAATAAGGGAATACATCTGGTACAGCGAAACACGAAAAGCATTTGAGCAACCGGAATTAAAATCAGACACATCCTATTTCCTTGGCAAAAAAGAAGGAACTGCCTACTATTTTATCTACGAAAAAGAATCGCTTACAACGCTTGATTACGATAAACTTTCCACCATAAAAACCAAAGCAGGGCATTACGTTATTTATGCCGATAATTGCCTGTTGCCAAAGGATTTTATGATGAAAAAGAACATAATATTTAAAAAAATTCCACGTGATGTAACCCGTTTTTAATATGGAACTGAAAAGCTATCAACAGAAAGTAATAAAAGACCTCGAACTCTATTTGGATTATGTTCAGAGGTTCAAAAAAACCGATGCTGCTTTTAATAAGTTTTGGGAAGACCGGATTGGTCCTTATAATCCTTTAAATAATGAAGGGATGCAGCCCTATAAAAATACTATTCCCAATGCTGCACATGTTTGTATTAAAGTCCCGACAGCCGGTGGTAAAACATTCATTGCCTGTAATGCTTTGCATACCATATTCTCAGCTTACTCATCTGAACTTCCTAAAATAGTTGTGTGGTTGGTTCCCTGGAGTAACCTGCTCGACCAAACTGTGAACAACCTCAGCAATCCCGATCACCCTTACAGGCAAAAATTAGATGCTTTATTCAACCATCGTGTCGAAGTGTACGAGAAGAAAGATTTGTTGCAAGGTTCTAACTTCAATCCTACGGTAGTAAAAGAACAGCTTTCCATTGTAGTAATGAGTTTTTCGAGTTTAAGAGCAAGGAATAAAGAGGATAGAAAAGTTTATCAGGAGAACGGGCAATTGGCAACTTTTGCCATCCAGTATAAAGATAAATCTCACCTGCTCGAAGATACCGACGACACTGCATTAATTAATGTAATCCGCAGCATGAATCCGGTTTTGGTGGTTGACGAAAGCCACAATGCCGAAAGTGATTTAAGCGTGGATATGTTGAATGCCCTAAACCCCTCATTTGTTTTAGACCTAACGGCGACACCAAAAGACAACAGTAATATTGTGAGTCTGGTTCCGGCTATCGAATTGAAAAAGGAGCACATGGTTAAACTTCCTGTTATTGTTTATAACCACCACGATAAAACAGAAGTAATAAATAGTGCATTACATCTTCAGCGTAAATTGGAATTACTTGCAATCGAACAATCAAAAAACGGAGGCAAATACATCAGGCCAATAATTTTATTTCAGGCACAACCCCGTACGGATGAAGATAATACAACATTTGACAAGCTCAAAGAACAACTGCTTAAAGTGGGCATTCCCGAAGAACAGATTAAGATAAAAACAGCCGAAAAAGACGAATTAAAAGGGATTGATTTAAGCTCCCCTGAGTGTCCTGTCCGTTACATCATTACAATAAATGCACTTAAAGAAGGCTGGGATTGCCCATTTGCATACATTCTCGCATCGCTTGCCGATAAATCATCAGCAGTTGATGTTGAACAGATTTTAGGACGTGTATTGCGTCAGCCCTATGTAATGAAACATTCTGCTGCATTGCTCAATGTTTCTTATGTTTTAACAGCATCTGTAAAATTCAACGATACGTTGCAAAATATTGTCAAAGGTTTGCAAGCATCCGGTTTCAGCGAGAAAGATTACAGGCAAAAAGACAATATGCCCGAAGAGGAAAAGAAACTGGTTGTTGAAAAACCTCTCGAATCCTTTCTATTTCCTGAACAGAATGAAGAAAGCAAGGATGCATTCGATGAAATAATTCCGGAAAGAATTTCATTTAATCCAGAAACAATTAGTTCTCCCGACACCAAAATAGAATCTATTGAAGAAATAGAAAACATGGCTGAAACACAAAACAGGGAGATGGAAGAAGTTATTGAAAAACAAAGTCAGCAACCTGTTGACGAAAATATATTTCAGGAAATGGGAGAAAAAGTAAAGCGATACAGAATTGTTGATGTCAATAAAGACTTGGCATCCGGCATTAAACTACCTCAATTTTTCTTAGAAGTTCAACAAAGCGATATTTTCGGTACCGATAAAATATTGTTAAACCAGGAATCTTTGTTGAAAAATTTTAAACTGAGCAATGAAGATTCAAAAATTGACTTCGACCAGATAACTTCCGATTTGTACAAGGTAGATATTGAACAGATAAAGAAAGACGAATACGCCCCTCGCTTTACCAAGATTGAAGATATGCAGGTCAAAGACCCTATCGTTGAATATATTCTTGCCAAACCAAAAGAAGGGCAAATAAAGGATATTGCACATCAGCTTGTTCAGTTGGTTGGTGACATGTACCCTATTCCCGATCAGGAAATTCGGGCTTATGTTGAAAGAATATTAAAACAGTTGAATGCCGAACAACTTCAGGATATTTTGGTAAGAAAATGGAGTTATTCTGATAAGATTAAAGCAAAAATCAGGCTTCATGCGGATTCCTACGCAGAAGGTCAATTTAATGACCTTATAAAAATCAGAAAGGTTGTAACCGAACCAATCTGGAATTTTCCCGAAATGATTGTTCCGGGTCCATTAGGTTCTTCAATTGGTCACTCATTATATGAACGTGAGGGTGCAATGAACAACTTTGAAACCACTGTCATTACTGATATTGCAAGTTTGCCCAATATAGCTTTCTGGCATCGCAACTTAGGCAGAGGCAAAGGATTTTCAATCAATGGCTTTAAATCCAATCATTACCCCGATTTCATCGTGGTTTCAAAATCCGGTAAAATAATCATTGTCGAAACCAAAGGAGATGACAGGGATAACTCTGATAGTGCTGCTAAATGTCGTTTAGGGAATAAATGGGCTGAGTTGGCCGGAAAAGATTTTCTTTACTTCATGGTCTTTGATAAAAAAGCCATTGACGGGGCATATACAGTGGATAAAGCAAAAGAATTGATTAAACAATTGTAAATTCAACATTATGGAAATTAAAGGTGCAGTTTAATCCGTAAAAAAATTAAATGAAAATATTTTTGTTGTTCCTGACTACCCAAGAGAATATGTATAATTGGCGAACGCCACGCGTATATTTCAAAGTCAAGTAAAGCTATAATGTAACAACCCAAAAAAGTGTGAGAAAAATATCCCCATATTTGTTCGCATATTATGAGTTTATAACAAAATATCTATTAAAATAATATTTCAGCATAAGAAGGGAAAAACCGATAAATCTTATTATAATTTTGAATTTCTTCCGAACTCATCTCAAACTCTTTTGGCAACCAACCATCATGGCATGGCATATGTGAATCTAAAACTAATTGCTCTTTTCTAGTTAAAATTGGCACCCTAATATAAAATGGATCTGATTGAAAATCAGCCCGGATATAATCCGCTTTTAATAATCTACTCCCCTTAATTTTTTGCTTTGATTTTTTATCGCATATCATACCGCCTGCAGTTATCATTCTGTGTCCATCAGCATAAATGAAATTAAAAAGTGGTTGAAATTGGATATCTTGTCTTCCAGCTAACCCTGCTTTTATGGAATTTAGACAAGCCTTAATATTTAGTCGAGGTAAGTTCTCATAATAGAAATCTTCATTAGTATAAGGTAATAAATATGTATCTGCAAAAGAAGTAAAATATTTCTTGCTTTTTGATATGTTTTCTTCATTATTTTCTTCTCGATTATTTCCTTTAATTGGGGGCTCGGAATCAATTGTAAAAAGCAGAATAGATCCAGGTGATAAAGTTGAAGCAGCAGCTGAAATATCCCGCAACATTTCTTCTCGGAGAATGTCATCATAATCCAACCAAAGTAAGTGCTGTCTGTCAGACTCTAGTTTAGGTATAAAATTTCCAATGGGTTGACCTACTTCAAGATTAATAATCTCCTTATAAGGAGCGTTAAAGTGTATTCTATTCTCAATTTTTGTTGATATCTCAACACTTAACATATTTCTTATTCCAATAATTTTGTGAAAAAGTGAAAAATCAACAAAATGTATTGAACCCATTCCAGTATATCTGTAGTCTCTAATTGGGAAACCAGAATCGGAAATTAATAATAAGGCATCAATCAATATCCTACGCTCGACTTGCTTTGCTGGACGAAGTGCGTAGTGAACACGATTATAACTCTCTGTAATTCTCATTTTATCGCATTGCTAGTCAAATAATAATCAAAAGTCATTTTGCCAACTTCATTCGCACTAAGTTTGGGATTTCGTTCGTGTTTTCTAATAGCTTCAACTAAATCGATTTCCGCTTCATATTTAATGTGAACAGTAGTCTTAATTTTTTTTTGTTTAGTTTGATTAACAGCAAAATCAGATTGAATAGAAGATTTCAATGTTCTTACATCAACTGCAGTAACATTATTTACGATTTTTCTCTCATTTAAAGATTCGATGGGATCACTTGGATACATTTTATCTAAAAATGTTAATATTGGTCGAGAAATCAATCTCATTTGATTTCTAATATTTTGATAAACAAGTGATTCTTGGTTTAAACCTTGTTTAGTAGTTTTCCATGGCAATTTCATAGGATTAGAAGATTGAAATAAGGCTAATCCAACAAAACCTCTATATTTACTATGAAATTGTGGCAATGATCCTCCTCCCCAACCTGTCAAATCGCTTTTATCAGCAACAACTATCAATCTGCCATTACAAGCAACATACCAACCTGCCAATTCATTAGCCCACTGGTTTTTTTCTTGTCTTGCAGCAACACTCGCAATTAACTGAACAGAAACTTCGTTAAAATCAAATTTTTTATTTGCCGGTTCTATCTCTTGTGATTTTCCAAATGGAATATTAATTGGTTCTATTATCTGATTGTTAAGAATAATTCTAACATAACGTTCGAGAAAAAGTCCATAGACGTTTGCTATACTTTTAATTAACTTGCCAGAAAATTCACCATCAGATAGGGCATGTTTTACCTCGTCACTGAATTTTTTAATAATGATTGAAGTACCAGCCTTTGCATCGTTTACTGATGGGTTTGAGACTTGCAATGGGAAACTCCAATCATCGATGGTATTATCGGATTTCATCCAATCTTTTATACTCTGTACTGAAACGACAAAACCATCATTTTTAGATTTAGAATGAATTTCAAATGAATCCCCAATTTTAAATAAGGCACGCTTTAATCCTATTCCATATACACCTAATGAAATCTTTTTATTTTTATCAAGCTCATTAAACTCATGCCCAAAGTTGAAAACTTCATTTTGAGCTTCTTTGAGCGGAATTCCTCCACAATTATCTTCAATTTTAAATAATTTATCAGTATATTGAATATTTATTATAGGTAAAGACTCTTTTTCCCTTAATGTTAGGATTAATTCCGGTGAATAAAAATTATCATTAAATATAATTTTATCCTTCCTTATCAATCCATCTACTGAATTATCTACTAAATCAAGGATACAATCAATCAGTGAAATATCCCTAGTAAACATTTCAACAAAAAACCATTTTCTTGGCTTTGCGGATGCAGTGTTATCTTGCATACTATTTGTTTTGATAGAATTTTTCAATTCTTTGTTTTGTTATATTTAGGCTTGATGAAAGTTTATCATTTAATAGAAATCTCATACCTGAATTTAAGGCAGCAATTGCTGTAGTCCCAGTTCCTGCAAAGGGATCAACGATTAACCCATTTTTAGTTCCGCTAATATGAATAATTCTTTCAACTAATTCAACAGGTAATTCATTTGCAGCCCTGTGCTTATGTTTTTTATGTCTAACAGGACTTAAATCATCCCAAAAATCACTTAAATTTATACCTTTTTTAATGTATTTTGTATAGCCACCATAATCCTTTATTAGTCCATGGCAATGCCGACATTGTGCCGCTGGAATTTTTGGTCTATTTAAAATATTTGGAGATCCTTTTGTATAGAATAACAATGCATAATGTGCAGGATAAAGTGTTTTGCCTCTCACGAAACCATTTTTCATGGCTATAGCAATCCAATGCTTAAAATCCAATCTTTCACCAATTAATTCACCAATCTTTAAGGCCCAACGTGGCATATGATAAATATAAAGTGATCCTCCTGGTTTTATCACATTAATACTTTTATCAATTAGAGTAGATAAAAATATTTTATATTCATCTATTTTTAGAAGATCGGCTTTTGAAGTACTATTTCCATATTTTTTACCAAGATTAAATGGTGGATCCAGAAAGACTATATCTGCACATTCATTTTCTAGACTTTTTAAAAAATTTATTGCATCCATTTTTACAATGATTCCTGACGGGAAGATTATGCTCGGTTTTATGATTGGTGTTGAAGGTTTAAAATTGATTAGCAAATCCTTGTTTATCATTGTTTATAGAATATGTTGGGTAAGAATCTCAAAGGTAGAAAGAATATTTTTCATATTTCAAGCTACATCAATTCATATTCAGATTAACTTGAAATTGTATAGTAAGTCATTAACAGGATAAACTTAATCTATCAAAACCCATGATCTTCTGAATTTTGGATAGATTCAAATTAAATAAACAGGGTTATCGTTGATTCTTCATTCGCAATGCTAATAAAACTTTTAGGCATATGTGGCTTGACTTCGCAATGATAGATTTAATCTATGTCGTTACCAAGGGGCGCGTAATGGCTGAGGATACTTCGGGTTTGGGATTGTTGTTCTTTTCAGTCTTCATTTAGCTATCCTCGGTCAGGTGCTGTACCATAATGACTTTGGTATTGCCGAATAAGGCGTCGAGAAGGGTCTCCTGCTGATCTTTGCAGATCTCTTTGCGCTTGCTTCCGAGGGATTTCTTCATTAGTTCCCGCAGCACATCGTCAGCTACGTTCCAGATGAGGGAGGAGAGGGATTGGAAGTTAGACATAGAGTAGTGTTTGCTATGACCCCTTCCCCTGTACCCCCTCCCCTTGAAGCGGAGGGGGACGGGGGGTGAGGTCATTCGATGTCAGTCGGATTCTTAGATGTTTTCTGTTATGGATATGTAAAATTATGCAGTTCTGATTTATTATCACAGCTATTCCTTGGTTATCGGCTCGTCTTCCAGGTCAAGAACCATTGAACATACTTCAACCTCAAAACATTCAGAGAACATTTTATAGGTCCTGGGCTGGGGCTATTTTTCTTTATCGGTATACAAATCGTTCAGTTCATTGATGAAAATCAATTCGAAATACTTCTTAACCCATTTTAAAACGTCCTCATTGCTTTCCATCTCCCGAACCAGATAGATATTGTTCTCATCGTTTTCGGTAATCGGTTCTTCCTCAGGCATTACCTGATTCAGCCAATCGAAATACGGTTTCTTAGGCCTTATAATGATCGCGTTACGATCAATCGACTCATAAAACTCTGGAATTAAACTCATAGACTGTTTTTAATAAAGCAATTTTAGTTATTTCCATTCAAACGGCTTGACCAGATTATAGCTATCCGATTTGATAACGGTGTGCGGAAATTGATTAGATGTTAACTTTACCCTGTTTATGAATAGGCTACCGGAAGCGACGAGCTTCATGTTATTGTTAAATCTATCTGGAGGAAAGGCAACCACAACTTTTTTATCAGGGAAACAATTCCTTACGGCCGTTATTGGAGGAACCAGGTCGCTATCACCCGAAACAATAATTGCAATATCATATTTATCCTTAAATGCATCGCATAATAATTCTGTTGCGATATTGACATCTGTCATTTTTTCATTGCTATAGGCATATGAATATCCACATTTACGACATTGTTCAATTTTTGATTGGTAATGACCATAATAAACCGAGACATCCTTTAAGGTCTCAATCGCTTCAATATATGTTCCCTGTCGCTTTTCCTTGGGGGGATTGTTTCTGACTCTTGAAGTAAAGTATTTTGTTTTAAGCAACAACTGATCTTCTTTGAGCAAAGAATTCGCTAAGCCTTTAATATTTAACCAAAGCGCATCATCCCAGCCTTTTGACTTGATTCCAAAATACAAATTAAACCCATCGATATAAACTATCACTCTTTTTCCCGGATTTTCCATTTTTTATTTGGACAAGTGATAAATGATTTTGTATATTTGCATCTCAAGAACAGCTCCGAAGATAGCATCTTCGGACCAACGTCGCCGAAAGGTGACGTTTCTTTTTCCATACTGCCTGAATTTCCTTTTGTCATTCTTCATTCTTAGTCTTGCGATAAAACCAACGCCGTTCGGCAATTCCAGATCATTCAAACAATTTATTCATTAACCCCTCACTCTCGCCGAAGCGGGTGCAGGTATCGAGGAGGATCTGCTGCTGCCCGGGGCAGATCTCTTTGCGCTTGCTTCCGAGGGATTTCTTCATACAGTTTGAACAGCCCCCTCAACACATCATCAGCTACACTCCAGATCAGTGAGGAGAGTTCCTGGAATTTCGACATAGTTTCTTATTAGTTGACTTTTAGCGTATTAGTGTATCGAATGGTAAAATTATGCAGATCGGTTGAAATATGCAAATTTTTTAGATAAAAAAATTAATTTGTTATTTTTGCCATGTATATCATAAATCTTGTCAATCGTAAATCATGTCAATCGTAAATTTTTTTCAATTCTTGTCAATCGTAAATCATGTCAATCGTAAATTTTAATCCTTTATGAGAAAATTATTCGTTTTTCTTCTCGCTTTATCTTCCATAACCAGGATCATGGCCCAGCCTGCCAAACCCTGCTCAACATGCCTTTCGGATGGGATCACCTTCTCATCCCAGTCTGAAATCGATAATTTCCAGGTAAACTACCCGGGCTGCACAAGCATTATGGGGGGAGTGGTTACCATAAGCGGAAGCGACATCACCAACCTGAATGGATTGAGTGTACTGACATCCATCGTGGGCATCCTTGAGATAAAGAACTGTAATAATCTGACCAGCCTGTCGGGACTGGATAACCTGACCTCCATCGGGTCGATTCTGTACATCCATCTGAACAGTTCACTTACCGGTTTATCGGCGTTGAATCATTTAACTTCGATCGGCTCAGCACTCTGGATCGAAAGCAATGTCTCCCTGAGCAGCATCGCCGGACTGTCGAACCTTACATCGATTAACGGGACTTTAAATGTTGATTATAATCCGGCGCTGACCAGCTTATCAGGACTGGACAATATAGATACAGCTTCGATTTCCGGATATTTCGTCGTCTATAACAGCAGCTTATCCGATTGTGCCGTGAAGAGCCTTTGTGATTTCCTTGCCAGCGGAACGATCTTCAATCAGATCCATAACAATGCCAGCGGATGCAACAGTCCCTTTGAGGTCGGGGATGCATGCGAACATCTGGATGCAGAGAGCCCCTCGCCTGAACCACCGCTGACAATTTACCCCAATCCCACCGCTTCAACCCTTGTCGTCGGATCCGGCTCTCCCGGACTCCTCACCATCCGGAACCCCGCCGGACAGCTCCTCCTGCAACGCGAAACCACCGGGACAAAAACCATCCTCGATATAAGTGGTTGGAAAAGCGGGATCTATTTCGTGCAGATTGCCGGTGTAAAGGGATTGTATTCAGGGAAGATCTTGAAACTGTAATAATTACTTCTGCCCACTCGATTTTCTGAAAGTATCCCGAAAATCGCAGGGGATGATCCCGGGTTCCTGAACAGATCATCATGGCATTAATAAAGCAACTTCTTTTTGTCAAAATGCACACTCAGATGCTCTGCGATTGTTTTGCAACACAGGTAGCTTTCATTATTTTTTGTGATCCTCTTAATCGAAGTGTTAATTTCATTTTCCGACATCTTCTTTCGTTCAAGTGCTATTGAAAAGATATCGAGTGTTGTTAGAAAAGCAATATCATTTGCTTTACAATAGGGAACGATATCAATGGTATTACTGCTTGCAATAATGTTTTGATAATGTTTACAAAAGACAAGGCATGCACGTTCACCCATTCCATTTATCGTTGATCTCAGCGCAACAAATTCCTGTAGAAGCATAGGATTTGATGTAGTCGGAAATTTAATCTCTTCAACCTGTTTAAAAGTAAAGAGATTTTCTATCACATTGCGTATCGTCCTGTTTTTCAATAATTCCTCAAGAACTATGTCAAGTATTCTTACCCGGCCTGGGAAAAGTTCGTTTAGCAAAGAAACTTTATCCGCCTTAAAAAGATGAATTACAACATCCGAATCCAGAAGTATTAATACCCTGTTATTCATTTTCGTTTTCTGCTACTTCAAAGGGATCAATGTTAATCGCATTGAGTAATTCAAGGTAATAGGGTTCGGATATTTTTCTGTTTTTGTATAGATGATTTACCAGTAAACCATAATTTCCAATGACTTTAAATTTATTCCCTGATTCATAGAGGGAGATGTCATATCCAAGTTTCCTGGCAGTGTTTTTTTTATCACAACTGTACTTATTAAAAAAAGTTTTATCAACGAAACCCAATTCAACAAGCCTGTAAATTAGCGCGTTTATGGACAAGCTATAATATTGCTGGATCTTAAAAATGGTTTCAGCAGAAATCATGTTTCTTTTTTGTCGCTCAGATATTGGGATTAATTCGGTGATACCGATTTCGGGAAGCAGTAAACATGCCGCGAACAAATCTGCCTTATGCTCCGCTGCATCTGTCTGCTTATCAAATAATGCTGTAATGCATCGCTGCGAACTAAATGCTTCCTGTATAAAAAGATGATAGAGCTCATGCCCTATGGTGAAATGCTGTTTGCCCAAACTATGGTTTTGATTTACCATCATGAATTTCAGATCATTATTCGCTTTTATCGCCATCCCTGAAAATTTTGCTGACAGGGGCCTGAATATCGTGATGATATTTTTTCTGAGAAGTAAACTGGTTAAATGTATCGGTTCGTTTACTCCGTAACCGTTTTCTGTTCTGAAGTTTGATGCAAGACGATCAACCTCTTTGATCAATAGCTTGTTGTTCACCTTTTGCCAGTGTTGTCATTTTAATATAGTTCTTCACAATTTTCTGAAATTCAGCAATGCTTGATAAATCCTCTTTTTCCATACCATCGCTTCTGAAGGCGAAAGCAAGGTTGGCTTTAATTTCACTGCTATTATTCACAAGGAAATCGTCAGCCTCAATTCCAAAAAGATCGGCAAATTTATTCATGTGAACCAGCGTGATTTCTCTGGTGCCATTTTCATAGTGGCTGATTAATGTTCTGTCAATCCCGATAAATTTGGCAAGATCCTCCTGGGTATATCCCAGTTTTTGGCGATATGCCTTTAAATTACTGATAATTATTTGTTTAACATCCATAATTGGTCGGTTTCAAAGCTTAAACAATACGTAAATTTGTCACAAATATAATCAAATATTTCAATATATCCTAATTATGTGACAATAATACCAGAAAGAATAAAGCTATTTTTCCGGAATATTCTAAAAATGTAAAACATTTTTCTATCAGATGCGGCTTGAACAGCCCTCTCACCCATCAACAGCTACGTTTCAGCACAGCGAGGAACATTCCCGGGTTCCGAGCTTCATCCCTCCAATATTCGGGAAGTCAGCCTCCCGGCTTTTGATTCCGGAATCAACGCTGTTGTCGGTTTTTAGCTTTACTTTATATTGTATTTCAACTGGAAGAGCATCGCAGGATGGTCGCAGGATGGTCGCAGTATCTGCACAGGATGGTTGATGATTGCCAATAAAATTGATGACTTTTCCCTTTTGTATCCCTGTATCTAAATAACGACGATCTTCCCTCTTTTTACCCCATTATTGCTTTTCAGAAGAAGGATATAGGTTCCGGGCTGAAAGCCTGTTATATCGACCACATTATTTCGGATGCTCCAGTTATCCATGCGCTTTCCCAGACTGTTGTAAATAGTCAGGTTGGTCGGGCATCCCCGGATACCGGCTGGTAAAGCAAATTGATCCCTGCAGGGAACCGGGAAAATAGAGATGAAACTTTCGCCCGGATCGTAACTGTTGGCCGACATGTGTTCGCATGCGTCTTCCACCTGCGGCCGGCTATTACAACCTTCCGCATTGTTGCCGATGTTTATAATCGCGTTGGGCATCGAAAGATAGTCGCATACACTGCGCACGTTACACGCCGATAAAACCGGGTTATTTACAATAAATAATTCCGTTATCGATTCCGGGGCAACGCTATCGAGACCGGAAAGGCTTGTAAGTACCTGGTTGCCGTCAACCGACAATGATCCGCCTACAGATTGCAGTGCAACAAGGCCGGATAAATTCGCGAGTGCAGGATTGCTGTAAATAAACAAATTGCCGCCAATGGAAGTAAGGCGCTCCAGTCCGTTCAGGCTTTCGATGCCCCAGTTTATAACGATCTCCAGGTTGTTTCCGATCGTTGTTAAAGAGTCCAGGCCCGAAAAATCAACAAGTGCAGGATGATACAGAACCACAAAATAGCCGCCAACCGATTTCAATCCGGTTAATCCTGTAAAATTGGTCAGGAGCTGGTTGGTCGAAAAGGTCAGCGCGCCACCAAGGCTGGTCAAGCCGTTCAGCCCTGTCAGGCTTGCAAGTGAATCAGTTGTGAAAATATTCAGATCCCCGTTAATTTGGGTAATGGCGCTCAACCCAAGGAGATTTTTAATGTTACTTCCGCTTATCGCGACATTACCTTCGATTTCGGTACAGTTGGGATAATTAATCTGGAAGTTGTCAATTTCAGACTGGGTTGAGAAGGTTATTCCCCCGGGGAGACAGGGCTGTCCGATCGTCAGGGCATGAAGGCATAACAATGCCAACGTTATGGTGATACGATTTTTCATAAATAGGTTGTAAAGATCCTCGTTATCAGCATTTTGCATTTACCGAACACAACATCACCAAGTTTTCTTCTGTTTTCACAATGATCTATATCCTAATTCTTGGCAATCGTAAATCATGTCAATCGTAAATTTTTTCAATTCATGTCAATCGTAAATTTAAAAATAATCATCCGATCCGACAACCAGTTTCCGGATCTTCTCAAAACACGCCCTGGCCGCTTTGCCATGAACCGTGTCAGCATTGACCTGCATGGCGATGGCCACGCCCGGAACCGGGAAAAATTGCAGGATGGTGTAATAACCAGGGGTAAAGCCTGTATGGCCGTACCAGCGTGTGTCGCCGGAACCGCCAACGAAACACCCCAGGCCATATTTCGCACCGAAAGGCAGGGTGGCTGGAAAAGGGGCCGGGGTGGTCATCAGTGTCAGCATTTCCGTATTCAGTACCTTACCGCCATATAACAGTTGTCCCCACCGGGCAAGGTCCGGTACGTTCGTGACAAGTCCGCCACCGGTCCACTCCAATTGCGGGTTAAAGGCATAGGTACTGTTGGCGCACACCTTTTCGGGCAACTGCATCTCTTCCGTGAGAGAGGTATATCCGGGAACCAGTCCGGGAATTTTCCGACCGACCGCCGGTTTTGTGTTGTTAAGGTTGCAGGGCTTAAGGATCATCTCATCCAGCACCTTGTAATACTCCTTCCCGGTCACTTTTTCGATGATCAGCCCCAGCAGTATGTAATGTGAATCGGTGTAGGACCAACCCTTACCTGCAGGATGAGCGGGAGGTTTGCCTGATATGAATGAAAGTCGTTCCTCCACGCTCCAGCTCTTATCCGGATCATCCCTGGCGATTTGCCAGATTTTTTGATCGTAAACATATTCCGGGACTCCTGCCGTATGATTCATCAGCATTTCGACAGTGATTTCCGCTGCATTGGGCACTCCTGAGAACCATTTTTCGCCCTGAAGGTACGTTCCGGCCTTATCGCTGATCCTGAGCGATCCCTGCTCCTGGAGCTTCAGGATCAGGGCTGCCACATAGGTCTTCCCGACACTTCCCGAGAACATCATGTCATCCGGCTTCATTGGAATTCGTTGTTCCTTGTCGGAAAACCCCGAAGCAAACGAGATGGTCCTGCCATCACTGAACCTGACGCAAAGCGTAGCTCCGGGGATGATCCCATCCCCGGTGAGCGAATCGAGAACAACCTGCATTTTCAGTGTAAGCGGGTCTGCTGGCCTGGCAAGCGGCTGAGCCTGTAACCCGTGGAAAAATCCAGCCGGAACGATAAAGGAAAGGATAATTAACTTTACTTTCACCCTCAGGGCAGGTTCACAATCCTTCATGACAGAAATGGTCTTTCAACGTTTTTGTTCATGCAGTAAATCTACTGTGCCTGTTTCGAAAATAAAAACCTTTTCGACGCATCCATTCACAGGTTGTAAGACTTTTACAACCGGATAAATGAGGTTGCTGTGTTAAACTAATGGCTGACCACCAGTTTTTGGATCACGATTTCGCGGCCGCTGGAAACTTTTAACAGATAAAGTCCTGAAGGCAGGCTGGCAGTCGAAATCCTGATTTCCTGGTAACCGGCCGCCGGGGTCGATTTGACGCGGCTGACCGGCGCCCCTTGCAGGTTCAGTATTTCGGCAATGAATGGACCGTTGAGCGTGGCCCGCGAACGGAGGGTCACCTGTTGGTTGGCAGGATTCGGATAGACCAGGAATTCAGGGTCACTCGTACGGGATTCATTCATCCCATAGATCACCCCGCCGCCGGGCAAGCGGTTCACACTGAAGGCATGCCGGATGGTATCGACCACCGTGTTGAGCTTTTTCATCACACAACTGCTGTCGGACGGGTTATAGCAACGAGCCCATGCAAAGGCAAGGTCGAGCTCCTGCGTTGTTCCGGGCAGGAATGTGAAAGGTCCGGTGGAACAGATCCCGCGCCGGTCCTGCGGGTTGTTTTTGGCCGTTTTCTCGGTCCACTCCTTCAACCCGTTCGGAAGGAGGCCCGCCGTTCCCCAGTTACAGGTGTCGGTCAATCCCGGGAACATGTAATCGCATTCCGGGCCGTAGCCTCCGGTCATAGAGTGTCCATTTCCTCCGTAGATCATTTTCGAACCATCCTTCCAGATTCCATTCATCATCTGGTAATATTCGGGCGCATAGGTCGGACCAGTCATGTAGGACGGAACCCCTGCATTTGAATTATTGTGGTAAACAAACCGCCGCATGCCCAAACGCTCATTATCGACGATCCCGTCGCCGAACTGAAGCCCGTTGATCGCTTCGGAACGGACCAGGAAGGAGGCTTCATTGATCTCGCCCGGACCATATTTCATCGTCTGCAAAGTCCCGTTCTGGGCCACGATGTCGCAACTTCCCTTAAAGGATGGCCCGTTCAGCGAAGATCCCCTGAAAGAGGGGTTGTCGTAGCCATCCGGGTCCATGAGGGGACCGCCCAGCATGACCACGGCCTGCACCGGCGGGTTTTCGCCATAGGCATACGATTGACCGGTACCGTCGACCGGCGTCCCGTTGAAGCCATAAAACATCCCCCGTTCGGGATCACATCCCACATAGTCGTCGTTGGCATAACCCAGGTCGATATCGGTGAACACCCCGATCCAGGAATCGGAGTAAGCGTAATTCGAACGGTTATAGAATTTGAGATGAAGGAAGGTGGTGTTTTTAAAAGCAGTGTCGCCGGGACGGTCGAAGGCATAAGCCATCCCGTGTACCTCGACTTTCAACTTCTCACCGGTAGATTCGGCATGGTATCCGTGATCGTCGTTGTAGATGAAGAACAGCGCCTGGTCGCCCCGGATTTCGGGATAATCACCGTCGTAAGGCTCATATTTGCCATTCGCGTTACGGTCGGAAAAGGGGGCCAGTTGTGCGGCTTGTCCCAACGAAACATCCCCGTGGGCAGGCCAGGTGAGGATATCATTCGGGGCTACATATCCCGCTTCCCAAAAGTGGGCACGATGGTAATCGATTTCCGATTTGTTGATCTTCCATACGCGGTTCCAGATGGTATCCTGAATGGCATTGTATCCTTCCGGATTGCTGACAGGTCCGGCCCAGAAATCATGCTTGGTGCCGGCAACAATACCTGTTCCCTGCCGGTATTGTTCCCCGGCAAAATGGAGGGTACCGCCGGGATCCATCCCCCCGATCCAGGCGGTGTTCGCAAACAAGGTCGTCTTCCCGCTTCCTTTGGGCACCTCGTATTCGGCATTTTCCCTGAAAAAGTGAAGCCCGCTCGAGTTGAACAGGGCCTTTACATTGTTTATGTCGAGATAATCGGCGCTGCGGTCATGGTTCCGGAAAACCACCAGACCAAGCTGCGAGTTTGTTCCATTGGTGATATCCCGGATTTTATAACTCCTGAACAACGGGGTCCCCATGAAACCCCATCGTTCGATGAGAAATGTGCAGGTATTATCGGGATTCAGCGTTATTTTACCGTAAAAATTGGACGGAGTTGTAAATACAATCCTGACTGAATCGCCCGGCTGTACGGTATCGTTGGCTAAAAGGTTCACCGTAACCGGAAATCCCGGGGTAATATCGACCGTATCGTTGACTACTACCGGGATCTGGCCATTCAGCAGTAGTGGAAGAAGGAGACTCATCAATGCAATGAAGCATCCTGATTTTATAATGTTTTTCATAAGGGAAAGGATTAAAAGGTAAAGATATCGGAGATGAAATGAGATTGAATTAAAATCATAATAAATATTTGCCTCTTGCATTTACTGAACACGAAGTCGCCATGCTTTCGTCTGCTTTCACGATGATCTATATCCCAAATCATGTCAATCGTAAATTTTTTCAATTCTTGGCAATCGTAAATTTTTTCAATTCTTGGCAATCGTAAATCTTGTCAATCGTAAATAATTTTCAATCGTAAATCACATCCCGTCTCTTAATGGCTGACCACCAGTTTTTGGATCACGATTTCGCTGCCGCTGGAAACTTTTAACAGATAAAGTCCTGAAGGCAGGCTGGCCGTTGAAATCCTGACCTCCTGGTAACCGGCCGCCGGGGTCGATGTGACGCGGCTGACCGGCGCCCCTTGCAGGTTCAGTATTTCGGCAATGAATGGCCCGTCGAGCGTGGCCCGCGAACGGAGGGTCACCTGCTGGTCGGCAGGATTCGGATAGACCAGGAAATCATGATCACTCGTGCGGGATTCATTCATCCCATAGATCACCCCGCCGCCGGGCAGGCGGTTCACACTGAAGGCATGCCTGATGGTATCGACCACCGTGTTGAGCTTTTTCATCACACAACTGCTGTCGGACGGGTTATAGCAACGAGCCCATGCAAAGGCAAGGTCGAGCTCCTGCGTTGTTCCGGGCAGGAATGTGAAAGGTCCGGTGGAACAGATCCCGCGCCGGTCCTGCGGGTTGTTTTTGGCCGTTTTCTCGGTCCACTCCTTCAACCCGTTCGGAAGGAGGCCCGCCGTTCCCCAGTTACAGGTGTCGGTCAATCCCGGGAACATGTAATCGCATTCCGGGCCATAGCCTCCGGAAATGGAGTTTCCATTTCCTCCGTAAATCATTTTCGTACTATCTTTCCACACGCCTTTCATCATCTGGTAATATTCGGGGGCATATATCGGACTGGTCATGTAGACCGGCACCCCTGCATTTGAATTGTTGTAGTAAACAAACCGCCGCATGCCCAGCCGCTCGTTGTCGGCGATCCCGTCGCCGAACTGAAGTCCGTTGATCGCTTCGGAACGGACCAGGAAGGAGGCTTCATTAATCTCGCCCGGACCATATTTCATCGTCTGCAAAGTCCCGTTCTGGGCAACGATGTCGCAACTTCCCTTAAAGGAGGGCCCGTTCAGCGAAGATCCCCGGAAGGAGGGATTGTCGTAGCCATCCGGGTCCATGAGGGGACCGCCCAGCATGACCACCGCCTGCACCGGCGGATTTTCGCCATAGGCATACGGTTGACCGGTTCCATCGACAGGGGTCCCGTTGTAGCCATAAAACATGCCCCGTTCGGGATCACATCCCAGGTAGTCGTCGTTGGCATAACCCAGGTCGATATCGGTGAACACCCCGATCCACGAGTCGGAGTAGGCGTTGTCCGACCGGTTATAGAATTTGAGATGGAGGAAGGTGGTGTTTTTAAAAGCGGTGTCGCCAGGGAGGTCGAAGGCATAGGCCATCCCGTGTACCTCGACTTTCAGCTTCTCGCCGGTCGATTCGTAGTGGTATCCATGATCGTCGTTGTAGATGAAGAACAGTGCCTGGTCGCCCCTGATTTCGGGATAATCACCGTCGTAAGGCTCATATTTGCCATTTGCGTTGCGATCGGAAAAGGGAGCCAGTTGTGCGGCTTGTCCCAACGATACATCCCCGTGGGCGGGCCAGGTGAGGATATCAACCGGGGCTACATATCCCGGTTCCCAAAAGTGGGCACGGTGGTAATCGATTTCCGATTTATTGATCTTCCATACCCGGTTCCAGATCGTATCCTGGATAGCAGTGTATCCTTCCGGATTGCTGACCGGTCCGGCCCAGAAATCATTCTTTGTGCCCGCTACATAACCTGTTCCCTGCCGGTATTGTTCACCCGCAAAATGGAGAGTATTGTCGGGATCCATCCCCCCGATCCAGGAAGTGTTCGCAAACAAGGTTGTCTTTCCGCTTCCTTTGGGTACTTCGTATTCGGCATTTTCCTTGAAAAAGTGAAGCCCGCTCGCTTTGAACAGGGCCTTTACATTGTTGATGTCGAGATAATCGGCGCTGCGGTCATGGTTTCGTACAACAACCAGACCGGGTTGCGAATATGTTCCCTTGGTGATATCCCAAATTGTATATCCCCTTACCGTGGTCCCCGGGAAGCCCCATTGTGCGATAAGAAACGTGCACGTATTATCGGGGTTCGGCTTCGTTTGAACGGGATAGTTGTAAGGGCCTGTTAAAATGATCCTGACCGAATCGCCGGCCGGCACGGTATCGTTGGCCAAAAGGTTTACCGTTACCTCGAATCCCGGAGTTATATCGACGGTATCGTTGACCACAACCGGGATCTGTCCATTCAGCATTGGAGGAAGGAGAAGGAGGCTCAGCAATGCAATGAACCATCCTGATTTTAAAATGTTTTTCATATGGAAAAGGATTAAAAGGTGAAGGTATCGGAGATAAAATAAAATTAGTTTTTAATCATATCACAAAGATATAATTTATTAGGAGCATTGTCAAGAGATATGGTGATAAATTTAAATGACCACGACGAAAAAAATCACATGACTTTTAAGCGATTATTAATGATACGCGGGTTTCAGGGTGAACTTTTCCAGTGTAAAATCGGGCGCCGGAATGTTTTCAACCAGATTCTTCCGTTTATCCGTATGATCCTGTTCCAAAATCTGCCGTTCCAAATCATAAAACACATTATAGTAACTGGTTTTTACTTCCATTACAACAGTACCGTTTTCGAGAAGTTGCGCCTGAATCGAACGATTCTGAAAGTTCTCCCGCTCATCATACAGAGGAGTACGGCAAAGAAATCCCCCGGTTTCTTTGATAAGAAGCGCCTGATGGTCGTTGGTGAAGGCGCTCAGGTAGCCAGCCGGGATACTTTGGCTGGTACATTCAAGCCAGATGGTATCGTTCATTAAGGGTACACATAAGGCGTTTGCCATTAGGGGGAAAAGTTCAAAGATCAAAATCAGGCATCAGGCATTGGGCGTTAGCCATTAGGGAAAAAAGTTCAAAGCTCAAGGCTCAAAGCTTAGGCTCAAAATTCAAATTCTCAAATTTTCACATTAGCACATTCTCACATTCTCAAATCCTCACATTCTCAAATCCTCACATTTGGCTCAGTTATTCTTAACACACCGTACCGGAAGGCCGGCCTGTTTCGGGGTGGCTCCATTGCCGTTCCAGAGTCCGGGATCATTGCACTGGATGACTTTCGGGTAATCCTGTGTGGATGACCACCAGTATGCCGTGGCGTTTACCCCCGTAAAGGAACCGTCACCATTACGCATCCCGGCGGGTGTGGCTGTAAACAACACGTTATTCATACCTCCGGTGTTGGGTTGCGACCAATGCAGATATCCTGCGTCCTTGAGTTTACCACCGGCGACCTGCCATCCTCCGAGAAAATCTGCCAGTGTATTCCAGTCATTGTCGCTGGCAACGTGCCATCCGGTCGGAGCCAGTCCGCGCGGATCATGAACGGCATACCAGTTATAGAGTTTTCCGTCGAACACCCCGTGGGTGGAATCGTTGTTATAGTAGCACCAGGCTCCTGTTGTCAGTTTCGACCATTCCACCGGATCCTGCACGTGAGGAATCACATCGCCATTACTGTACTTACTGACCCGCAGGTTATGGTTCATCCAGGTCTGAGATCCGATACGAAGAGAATCGCTGAAGTTGTTCAGATTGATCACCGTCTCTACAAATCCTGTGTGAACCTTGCCATCGTCGGATCCCCCGGCAAAATTCATCATGATTACACCGACATCGGGATAGCGTTTCGATTGCAGGTAATTATCGATCGACGGCTGGATATCCGAAGCGATACTGACCAGGGATTCTGATGTTTGTCGCTCGCCGCTGGTGAAGTTTATATAAAAACACCGGTATGGATAGGGCTCTGCATGGGCTTTTTCAATGCAACTTTCGATTTCGGCGATTTTGGTACTGGTCTGAACCGTTCCCAACGAATAATGATCCTGAACATAATAGTAAAAATTGTTGTCCGACATGTAGATGTTACCGGTGGTATTGTCCTGCCAGATAAGCGGAGATCCCATGGGGTAGCCGTGCGTCCCCTCAAACTGCCGCATGATCACGATCTTACCCCTCACCTCGCCCAATTGGGGGATATGCTTTTCAAGCCAGAAGTGATTCAGGTATGGGGAAAGGTACCCGCACCAGATCCCGTTGGCAAAAGCATCGTCACCCCGGTTGGAGTGTTCCTGTTTGATCACAAAAACCACGACTTCGGTCGGATGGGCATTCAGGAAATCAATAGCCTGGGTGATCATGTCGGTAAAATTTTTATGAAGGTAATATGGACCATGGAAAACAGTCATGGTACCCTCGTCGTCGTTCAGCCGGATGTCGCACCACCTGACCCCGAGCAGTAACTGGTTGGACAACCTGAAATCCTGGGCGATGGTACAGTACGATTCGGCTCCCTGCTCGGAGGTGTGAAGATCGGCGCCGCAATCGTGGGTTCCCGGTATGGAGAGTTCCGAAAGGTATCGTGAATCATCGATCCCGGCCATCCAGTCGGCATGGGTGTAAGGCAATGCCCGGTCGGCATCGTTCGGGTGCGCCCCTATATCTCCTGAATTATCATCCGATGAAGTTTTCTTGCATGAACTGAGGGTCAGGCCTGATACAACGGTCAATGCCAGAAAGAGAAATAAAATCCTGTTTTTCATAAATGACTTTTTATGGATTGTTTTGTGCTGAATGAATTTGTGATTTCTTTTATATGCTGATTATCGATAGATATGGCTGAACCGGCATCCCTTTGACCTCATTGAGCGGCTCCCTGATGAACCAGCTTCAGGTATTGTACGCTTCTGCCTGCCACTATCCGGCACAGCAGCAAACCGGTCGGAAGTTTATTCCCGTCAATGGTGACTTTCCGCGTGCCGGCATCGGTCATCCCTTCATCCCGGACGGCGATCCTGTTCCCGAAGCTGTCATAAATTTCGAGTTTTACCGGTGTGCGGCATTCCAGCAGAAATTGTACGGTGGTCCGCTCCGAAAAAGGATTGGGATAACAGGTAGCTTTGTGCAGTTCTGTTCCCGGTTCATCTTCCGCGATTCCCCAGGAAACACCCACCTGACTTCCGCCCGATTCGTGGTACCGGGCCATGAACTCCTGGAAATATTGGTTGGTGATGACCGGATCATAAATGACCAGCATGTTCTCATCGTTGTTCACCTGCGCCGGGGTTTCCCAGTTGAAGGACCCTGTAGTGGTGATCTTTTCTCCGGCTGAGGTATCGGCATTGATTACCGAGTATTTGTGATGGATCAGTCCCGGGAGGGTATCGATGAAAACATCGGCAGGCGGTTGCCATGCCCCGGCGACATTCTCGCCCTTCATCCTCGGGAAGGCCGAACCATGAAGTACGGAGCAGGAGGAATCGAAGACGCCGCTTACCCTGACTCCGCGCTGGAACTCTTCATGTAAGGCGGCTTCAATGGAGGGAAAAACGAATTTAAGCATCGAGAAATAAATGCTTTTAATGGATTTAGCGGTGAACAGACTGACCAGCGTATCGCTGATGCTGTCGGTAGGTGCGAAATAGACCTCCATGCGCACCCCGCCAACGTTCAGGAGATGCGCCACATTGTCGGTTTTCTGAATTCCGAATTTAGCCCGGAGGGTGTCTGGCTCATCGGTATGCGATCCCCACATCTCTTCGAATTCACGGGTATAGACTTCGCACAGCGACTGGTCCTGGATGATGATCACGTTGTTGCGGTCGGTATGAAACTGTGTATGGGTGACATTGGTCGAGCCGGTCCACAGGTATTGGTTCGCCGGATTGGTATTGTACCGGTGGTCGAAAACCCAGAATTTGTTGTGCATCGAAAAACCGGTGTCAAAATTTCGTTTGATGATCGGTATACCATGGGCTTTCAGGGTGTCAATCTGGGGTGAATCGGGAAGGTGGTTATAAACAAAGCGGATCTTCACCCCTCGCTCTTTGGCTCTGACCAGGTACTGTGCCACCGAATCGAGTTGGCTGAATTCCCACAGGGTGATGTCGATGCTATGGTTGGCTTTCCCGATCTGATTCCTGAGCAGTGTCTGAAAATTGGTTTGCCCGTTGGCCGGAATTCCCGTTCTGACTGTGGTATCCACAGTATGATTGAACCATACAGTGACTTTGCCCGTCGACGCCGACCGGGTGATGAAAAAGCCCGTCGCAGAATCGCTGCCGCCTGCCGCCGCAGAGGTGACCAGGTACCGGTACATGACTGCCGGCTGGAGGTTGCCGATGACCAGGGAATGGGAAGTGACCTGCGAATTAATCCGGATCGAGTCGGTATAGGCCACCGGCTGGTCGTTCGAGTCGGAGACCATCCAGAATGCTCTGGAATCAGCCTGCAAGCTGGTTTCCCACCGGAGGGTTACGCTGTTTCCCATAATGGAATCGTACCGGTTTCCGGAGATCTGCGGTACCTGCCCCTGGGTGTTCAAAATGGAGATGGGAAATAGGATTCCTATCAGAATCCGGCTCAACATGGTGTGTTTCATAAGATATCAGATTATTATCGGGAAGTCAAGCGAAGTCAGTACTCGGTCTTGACCCAAATCTTGTCGCTTGAGTTTTCCTCGGATTTGAATTTGGATGGAAGCCGGGTTCCCGTTCCATGGCTGCCCGCTGGTGATGCTGTGATTGCATTTCAAGGGTTGATTTTAGTTGCTTTCCACGATCAGGCGGCCGGTTTACTTTGCCATCAACATTTTTACATCCGAAGCATTCTCACCCGACAGCCTGATAAAATAAACGCCTGGTGCAATATTGGTTTCCCCGGTAGTAAGGCTCAGTTTATAGGTTCCGGGGGATACATCACCATTGAGTAAAACCATTACCTCTCGCCCGGCCGGGTCAATAAGGACCAGTCGAACCTTCTGACGGGTCTTTACTTCAAACGGGATGGTTGTTTTCCCGACAAAGGGATTGGGATAGTTCTGCCCCAGGATGATGTCGGCCGACGAAAAGCTCCCGGAGACAGGGATTCCGTTCGGGTTGAATAATTGTTCATCGGACCATGCGCTCCATTTGACGTTCATATCCCTGTACCTGACCCTGAAGCCATGGATGAGCCCGGGGGCAAGCCGTCCTTCAGGAATGGTAAAAGAATAAAGGTTGATTCCGTCATTTTTATTGATCGGGATGAAATCCGGAGCTCCGGTATTCTCATAATAGTTCTCAAAATTACGCACCGTGTCGAGCACAGGATGGGTATAATTGCCGGGAATCTGGGTGATCTGGACCTCTGCCGACATGCATGAATCAAGGCCCTCTATTGGCGATGAAAAAAGTGTCACGGGAGTCCCGCCTGATATCGCGTAGGCCCGTGGTTTCCGGGGCGGGGGTTGATTCATTCGGAAATGCAAGCTGTCAAATAACAGGTTATTGATGAAATGCTCGGGTTTCCCTAAGGAATACGCCTCAGCCGTGTATGACCTGTTTGCGACATCCACATCGAAAATCGTATAGCAGTAATCATCGATGGCTTTGATGATCTCGGGATAGTTTCTCGACTTGGCTCCATACCTTGAAAGTTCAGCTCCTCCCCCGCCTGACAGGACTAGCCGCATATCATGCTGGATGGCTGTCAGGGGTTGATTCATGTCCCATACGCCCTGTTCATAGCAGTGGGCATGCCCATATGAATACTGTGCCACTTTGTAAAAATCGTTGAAGACTGTGAAGAACATGGTCTTAACCGAATCGCAGTTTCCTGACGACCAGATGGAGGAACGGTACGGGTGATGCGATACGGGGAAAACGAAATCAATTGCAGTGTCAGCATCCGATTCACTGAGCGTTTTCCGGAGCCAGGAATGCTGCATCGGTTCTCCAACCAATTTCTTATTGCTGTTCAATACCACGAACTGGCAGTTGTTGAGCACGAATGCGTAAAACCGCTGGTTAAGCGGCGTCGGACGAATTGCCGGGTCAGTGAAATCAGTGTATTTCATGTAATCGTAATAGGAGGGTGATTCATGTTCATGGTTCCCGATCGAGATCATGAATGGCACTGAACAGGAAAGACCGGATATCGGGCCGAAATACTCATTTTCAAACCTTTCTACCTGATTCCCTGTCCACACGATGTCGCCGGTATGCATGACCAGATTCAGCGAATTGTACCAGTCGATCCCATATTTCCGGATCAGCGTTTGTTTCAGGTACATGCACACGGTAGGCAGGTAGGTAGGTATCGTATCGTAATTGCGGCTGTCGCCGATGACCACAAAGCGGAAATGCTTATCCGGTCCTCCCGACTGTGGCTGTGATCTGAAAGGATAGACTGCCGAAGAATCCGCCCCGCTGATACATTGGTAAAAGTATGTGGTGGAGGGGCTCAGTCCGGTCAGTTGCACGGTGTGCCAGATCTTTCCCTGGATATTCTGGAATGACCCGCTGGTGGCCTGGACCAAAGAGGTGACAGAAAGTCCGTAAACGACCTTGGTAAAGGAGGTGTCGGTCGAATGCCAGCTGATGTAAATTGACGTCGGTGTAGGGGTCTGAAGGTATGGAGCCGGTTGTGCCCAGGATGCTGCATGGAAGCAGAATATCAGGGTGATCGATCCTGCGAAGTTGAATAACCTTTTCATATGGATTGCTCTAGTTCTTTGTGAAAATGATAGAAACTGTTACCTTCCGAAAAAGAGCGGCTGAGGTCCGGCCCGGTCATGGTGACAGTTGTTTTTCCTCGTGATTTCATATTTGATCAGGGTTAATGGTTTCGGCCAGTTCACGGATCTTCTCTTCAAACTCCCGCTTTCCGGATCCTTTCCGCAGGGTAGTGACCGAGCCGGCGCGCCCGGGCAATTCGTCCGGGTCCATGGTCAGCAGGATCGTCTGCGCCTCCGGCACCGGCAGGGCTCTTCCCCGGGTCTTGCTTTGGTGTGCCAGGTAGAGATCCGCATCCACCAGAAGGATGTCGACCGTGGAACGGTCGGCCCACTGTATGTTTAAGGAATCTGGCGGTAAAACAACGATTCTGAAGTCATCAACCTGTCCCAGCATGGCTTTAAGCCCCTGGCAATAGACCGGGTTGTTGTCGGCCACAGCGATACGCACCATCACATCATTTTTCAGGAAATACGAAGATACTATCACCAGTAGCTTCATATATCAGGAAAAACGATGAAAAAGTGCAGGGTATTCCCGGAAATCGGGTCAGGGGAAACCCCGGTGTCGGGATGGGGTGCTTCAGCTGATGGTGTAATACTGGTTGCGTACAGCCCAGGCAATGAGCCCGGCAACATTTCTGACTTCTGCTTTAAGGAAGAGCGTCGAACGGTGAGATTCGACGGTTTTACCGGAGATGTGCAGGCGTTCGGATATTTCCTGTGAGGTAAGCCCTTCGCAGATCAGTACCATGATCTCCATTTCACGGTTGGTGAGTGTTTCCGCCCCGGCTACCTTGCCCGTGTACCGGAAGGCCAGTTTCTGCATGATCTCCTGGCTGAAATAGTTTCCCCCGGCGTGAACCGTTAGGATGGCCTGCTCCAACTCCGCCTTACTCGCCTTTTTGAGGATGAACCCTTTCACCCCCGACTGGATCATCTGGGTGTAATGGCCCGTGTCGGAATACATCGTCAGGGCGATAACGCTAAGGCCGGGTCTGATCGCCAACGCTTTCCGGGTAACCATCGCACCACCTATTGCCGGCATTTCCACATCCATCAGGGCTACATCAACCTCCATGTTCCCGACCGCTTCGAGAAAGCGGTGACCGTTGGCCGTGTTGTACACCACCTCGAATCCTTCAATTTGTCCGAGCACCAGCATGATGCCTTCCCGGAACAAGTCGTGGTCGTCGACGACCGCTATCCTGATTTTTTGCATGTCACAGAGGTATTGATATGGTTACCGAAGTACCGGTACCGGGAGCGCTGTCGAGCACGAGGCTTCCGCCAAACGATTCTACCCGGTTGGTGATGTTGTGAAGCCCCATCCCTGTTTTCTTCGCCAGCGCAGGATCGAAGCCCGATCCGTTGTCGGCATAGGTGATCATCATCAGGTCGCCCTGCCGCCTGACATCGAGCGAGATCCGCGTAGCGCCTGCATGTTTCATCGTGTTGTTGAGCAGTTCGGTGATGCACCGGTAGACGGTGAGTTCCACTTTGGGGTCAAATCTTTCGCGGCAGTCGCAGTTGTAACTGATCTCGTAACGACCGGCGGTGGTGAGCGGGGCAAAGAGGCTGTTCAGCGCGGTATCGAGGCCGTGTTTTTCGAGTACGTGCGGACTGATATTGTGGGAAATCTTCGAAACTTCGTCGATGGCTTCGGTGATCACTATTTGAAGGCGGTCGCGGATCTCGTCCTGCGTCCCGGGTTTCGCGTCGAGGAAAGCCTGGAAATAGTGGTTGATGGCCGAAAGTACCGGTCCGAGTCCGTCGTGGAGGTCGCGCGCGATACGCCTGCGTTCATTGGTCTCGGTTTCCAGCACCGCTTCGGCAAGTTTCTGCCGGAGGGCCTCTTTACGGCGGAGGCGGAAATAGAAGAGGCTGAAGAGGAAGGCAAGGCTCAGTGTGATGGAAATGATAGCCAGGAAGATGATCTGATTACGCCGGAATTGGTTCTTCTTCTGCTCTTCCCTGATCTTCTGCTCCTTGATGAGGAGGTCATATCGTGCCGCCTGGTCGGTGATCTGGCTGTTGATACGGTCCTTGAAGAATTCAACCTGGAGGTGGTTGCAGAGGGTCAGGAACCCGCAGGCATCGTGGTATTCGCCCCGTTGTTCGTGGATGGCCGCGAACTGCTTGTAGATGCGCATGTAGAGGTTGCGGTTTTCCCAGACCGGGGCCAGCCGGGTGGCCTGCTCCAGCGCGTCAAGCGCGGCGGTATAATCTTCTTTGCGCTGAAAGATATAGCTTTGGTTGATGAGGGCGTTCATGGCCTGGAAAGGCATTCCGACCGTCAAAAAATCGGCGACGGCGCGTTGCGAAAGCTCGAGGGCTTTGTCGTAATCGCCCTGCTCCATGTATTGAAAGCTGAGCTCATTGCGGGAGGCGGCCAGCACCGGGAGGTCGCCGGCCTGTAGCGCAACCTGCTGGCAGCGCAGGGAATACTTGAACACTGAATCGGTATACGTGCCCGGTGGCTGACCCCATTCGTTGTAAAGTGCGGCCAGGCGGCTGTAGGCATAGGCGCGGTTCGCCAGGCTGAGTGGCGTTGCTCTTTCGAACAGGCAGGATATCAGATCGATCCCCTTTAGATACTCCTGTTTCTGGCGATAGGCTTCGCACAGCTCCAGCTTTACGCGGTCGGTTGCATCGGAGTTGGGCGGAAACCGGTCCAGCGCCTTCATGAGCAGGGCAATCGCCCGGTCGGGCATTGACCGCTCAAGGTACCTGTCGGCATAGTACCGCATGGAATCCGGACTTTTAAGCGTTGCCGGCAAAGGGAAAACAGGCCTTCCTTCCTGCGTATCTTCCCCGGTTCTATGTTCCCTGATCTTCATCTGCAGGTAGCTGATCCTGGCGCGTTGAAGGTCAGACAAAGAACCAGTATCTGCCGATAACCATTTCAGGATCTTCGCCGCTGCCACGGTATCACGCGCAAGCGACTGCATGGCCCGGGAATACAGTGCGTCAAACCGGCTTACAGAGACTCCCTGCTGGGCAATAAGTATCGCAGGTGCAAATGTCAACGTGAATACCAGGATCCCGTAAACACTTTTCAATATCCGAAAGGTTGGTATCAAGTGGATAAAGGTACATAGTTTATATAATCCGGGTACCATACTTGTATTACAACAAGGTTCTGTCAGCAGTAAAGGTTCGCTCCTTCGTGGCGAAAGCCAATCCTGCATCACGTTCATGGGGCATTTTAGTTCTTTAGGCAGCGGACGTTGAAACCGTACACTTTGTCGAAGTTGATCCGGTGAATCTCATCTCTGTCGTACGTGATGAGGCGGGTCCAGGCGTAATTGTTGATTGGTGTGGAGGTCCACCAATAGGCTTCCCGCAATGTTTTCCAGAAGTAGCCATAGATGAAACTGTAACCAGCCGGCAAACCCCGGAAACCAAACGGGTCGGAGCCATTACCATTGGAATACCAGCCAACGGTCGACCTCAGATTGGCGCCGGCATCGTACCCCCGGTAACCGATGTTGTCCCATTCCGGGTCGCCGATGTCAAATTGACTGTCGACAGCCCCTTCCAGTATTTTCCAGTCTTCATCATCGGGCACATGCCAGCCCTCCGGACAGATGCCCTGCACGCCCGGTTGCAGGGTGTACTGCATTACTTCGTCCCACTGGTAATAGGCTCCGTATTTTGAACAACTGTCCTCCGAATCTTCCAGGCAGTACTTTTCGAGGATCCCGTTATCGGTCTGATCCTGACCCGGGTTGATCAGGGTACCTATGTTCAGATTCTCCCTGAACCAGCATTGGCTGAATACCTGTAACGTATTGTATACTTTTCCCCCGTACATTACCGTTGACATGCCCGGGCACGGTATGTTGGTGGCAAACTCGAAGGTGTAAAGTTTACTGGCGCCGGGGTGATCGCGTATGCCCGATTGTGAACCATTGACAAACCCCGTATAAAGCAATTCATCGCCCGGACTGAAGAGGAAGCTTCCGGCCGGTGCCGTTGATTTGAACTGCGGTACGGCTGCTCCGGTTCCAATATACTCCAACGCACCCGGCCGGGTTCCCGGAGAAGCGACAGGCAGAATCCTGACACTGTTCATCTCCCCCTTCCAGCGGGCTGTAAAGATACAAAGGCCGTCCGCTCCGGTTATGAGCCTGAACGAATGGACACCGGCCCCGAGAATCCTCTCCCCTTGCAGGATTTGCCGTCCCAACAGGTCGGTGACGGTCATCTTCACCTGATCCCTTTCGGGAACCCGGATGGAGATAATGGTCTGTCCTGTGGCGGGATCCGGCAAATTCTGGAAAACCTGAAGGTGATCCCGGCTGCCCGAAATCTCAGGAATCGTTACCGCATAAAGCGACAGAACCGTATCGTTCCAGAAAAGTACCGTATCGCCCCCCTGGGTCCGGTTTATCACTTTAATGCTGTCGAGCTGAAGGTAAGCCGTGTTGTTCCTTGCGGTGAAGGTAAGATTTATCACCCCATCCTGGCAGTAAGTCATCAGGGCAAAAAGAAAAAGGGTTGCTGATATAATCGAAGTCTTCATTGGTAAATCATTTATTCATCATACTTCAATCGGAAAATCCATAAAAAAATCATCTGAAAGATGTGGCGCCGGAGTCAGGGATAATTCATGCGTCATTTTCACAGTTCCGGATGCGCCTGAAGATCAATCCGGATCTTTCATACAACGGACGCTGTAACCGGATCTCTTCGGCTGAGCGCTTCTTATCAATGTAGTAAAATTGTTACGAAGGTCGAATTGCCATTTGAGATCTTCACCCTGCTTCGTTGAACTCCACCAGAATGCCTGTCTTGTGACATATCCGTAATTGCTGCAGCCGTAAAAGTCGCGGAAACCTCCCGCAAGCCCTGTAAATCCTAAGAAGTCGGTGCCACCTCCAAAGTTCTGCCCGAAGTTAAAGGGCGCCCAGCCAAAGGTCGATTTCAGGTTGGTTCCGGCGTCAAAACCACTGAAAGTAGAACCATTGAAAATCGTGTCGCCAATTCCATACTGGGAATCGGCGATCCCCATCAACACTTCCCATTCATCCCTGGTCGGTACATGCCACCCCGGCGGACAGATTCCCCGGGCGCCTTGCAGGGAGATGTATTGCATCATTTCATCCCATTGGTAAAGCCCTCCGTATTTGGAGCAGCTATCCTCCAGGTCGGAATAACAATATTTCTCCAGGTACCCGTTATCCGTTTGATCGGTACAGATTTCGAGCATGGTTCCCACGTTGAGGTTCTCTTTTAACCAGCACTGGCTGAAGATCTGAACCGTGTTGTACACCTTTCCCATGTAGGTCACCGATGGGGTACCGGGGCACGGAATGTTGTAAGCGTACTGAAAGGTGTACGACCGGTTCTCGGTCGGCGTGTCGAGAATGCCCGATTCCTGCTCAACCAGGTCGCTGTTCTTCAGGGTTGCCCTCAAAGGTGCTTCCCCCGGTGCCTTACCCAGGTAATCGAGGCGCGCAACCCCGCTGCCTGTTCCCTCCGTGTGAAGGATCTTGATGCTCCGGCTCAACCCGTTCCATCGCGCGGTAAGGAAACAAAGGGAACCGGCGCCGGTAGTCAGCCGGAACGAATGGGCGCCTTTATCCAACTGGTATTCTCTGTGAAGAAGTTTCCTTCCCTGTAAATCGGTCATCGTGAGGGAGACCGGTCCCGGTTCCGGGACGACCAACGATACTTGGCTTTGGTCGCCGGCTGGATTCGGAAAGTTCTGTGACAGGTCAAAGGAAGGATCCTGCTGCGTGCTGACCTGAATTCCGACGGGGAATCCCATGGCATAACCGACAAAGAGGATCGTATCGCGGACCATCAAATCCAGAGTCATGACGCCGGTAGGGTACACGATGGAGGTTTCACCGCCATGTGTCAGGTTTATCGCCTTAACGCCGGTGAGTTCGACGGGTTGACCGTTATTCTCGGCTTTAAAGGAAAAGGTCAGGGTAAGGGTCTGGGAATGCAATCCCAATGCAATGACCGATAAAAATACGATCAAAAATGTTTTTGGTATATGATGTGAAGGGAACATAAGGGATATATTTACATGTAAGACACGTATATCATGATAAGTTGTCTCAAATATAATTAAAAAAACATTGTTTTGTCGGATGCATTACACTGATTTTCAAAAAAGTGTCATGCAGATGAGAAAGACGTTGGCGATTCAAATGCCGCGATGCTCCCATCTTCCTGGCAGCCACGAGGCCCGCGCAGTCTGAGTACGAAAAGTCTACCAATAAAATTCAGAATCTTTAACGGAGTTATTCATGAATATTTTTCATATATTGGAAATCTGGTTTTTGATGAGATTTTAATCATCAGCCGTACTGAATTAGTCACAAAACAACAATGAAAATGGAAAAACTGATCTCCTGTTGCGGATTGAATTGCGCTTCCTGCGATGCCAGGATAGCCACCCTTGCCAACAATGATGAACTGAGACGGCAGACTGCCGAAAAATGGAAAGTGATGTATAACTCCCCCGGGATCACCCCCGAAATGATCAACTGCACAGGGTGCAGGACCGAAGGGGTTAAGATCGTTCACTGGAATGATTGCGCTATCAGGAAGTGCGCAGAATCAAAAGGTTTTTCAACCTGCGGCAAATGCGACAGCCTGCTGTCATGCGAAACCATCAAACCGGTATTACAGTTTGCCCCTGATGCTATTGAAAACCTGAAGCAGGCAGACTGATCATCCCATTATTGCCTTCGCAGTCTGCCTGACCCCGACGGGGTGGGGGGACCCTGACGGGGCGGCTCCATGCATCCTGTTCGGTTTTATTTCAACCGGAACGAGCAAAGAAAGGAGAGGTTCCGGTCGGGATTCGATTCCCGGAGAATGGGGAGAAAGAAGTCCGGCCGTGTACCGGATAGCTGTTGGAACAGGGTATATGTGGTTTCGTGTACCATGATGAGGAACAACTCAGCGGCGGGAATATCGAAGGTTTTACTTAATGATTGGTAGTCGAACAATCCCCTGAGTTTTCGGGTATAGATCTGTTTCAGGGAATCGCACAGCAGGTCGAGCCGGTCCCCATCGTGGTAGGTGAACAACAGAGAAACCCCTGCGGTATCCATCAATCCGTATTTTTTGAAAAACTCCCGGTCGCCTTCAGGTACCGGTTCATTTTGGGTGAGCCGGTAAAACGATGCCGTGGAGGGGAGGCTGAAAAATTCATCAAAAATGTTGTAACTCCATGAGATGGCGATCTGGGAGTTGTCGGTAGTCTGATCGTAATTGGTTCCGCATTGAAAGGGATGGGGCGGATAGATGATCCACGCGATGGAGGGTGGGCCTTCTTCGGTATGGAACTCTGAATTGTACTGGTTCCAAAATGTGTTGTCGATGATGCGTGACCACAGGAAATGAAATACCAATCGGGGATGTTCCCGGAGGTGTTCCCGGAGCGGTCGGATCAGGGAGTCGATAGCCGGGGATAGTTCCAGCAGGCGTTTTCGGATCAGGCTATGCATCAACTCCCGCTTTTTGCCTGTCACAACGGGAAACAGGAGGGCAATGCGTTCCTTTTCAAGGCTGATGACCTTCCCGCGGCTGAGCTGACCGAGAATTTCGTCGAGGCTGTCGGGCAATTTACTTTTTAGTTCGCTGTATGTGTAACCGTCAATGATGGCATTGATCACCGCCTTGGCCTTCGGGTTCCGGTCGGGAATGCCGATACCTTTGGGAATGTGGTTGACGGGGCAACCACCGAAATAGACCAGGTTGCTCCAGTAATCGGCCTGGGCAAAATGTTTCACCGGGAAATCCGGCGTTATATCGATGGTATCGTTGACCACTACAGGAACCTGACCATTCAGCAATGGAGGAAGGAGGAAGAGGCTCATCAATGCAATGAAATATCCTGATTTCATAAGGTTTTTCATAGGAACAGGATTAAAAGGTGAAGGTATCGGAGATGAAATGAAACGGGCTTTTTTTTACACTTTTTACCATCTTTGAAAAA
Organism: uncultured Prolixibacteraceae bacterium; assembly: GCA_964525995.1. Taxonomy (GTDB): domain Bacteria; phylum Bacteroidota; class Bacteroidia; order Bacteroidales; family FEN-979; genus CAIVAT01. Next base: position 140,775 of record CAZGIM010000005.1, read on the forward strand.
GATTTCTCGTGCTTCCTTTTTTCGAAAACCGATGCGGTATAATGCCACGCTTCCTTTCTTAGTTTAAGATAATTCTCGTAAACCCCCTGATCAATTTCGCCATTTTCAACAGCCCTGATAACCGCACAACCTTTTTCGTTAATGTGTTGGCAATCGGCAAAAAGGCACTGACGCTCGAATTCGCCGATGTCGAGAACCTCCGAAAGAGACTTAACATCGTCGTTCGTGACTCCGAATAGTTTAACTCCGGGCGTATCTATTAAAACACCCGAATGTTCTAAAAGTACCATTTCCCTCCGGGTTGTGGTATGCCTTCCTTTGCCCGTAGAAGCGCTTATTGCAGCCGTTTGGAAAATATCCTTTCCATAAAGATTATTGATCAACGAGCTTTTGCCAACACCCGACATGCCGGTAAATACAACCGTTTCACCCACGGTGATAAACTCGCGTATGGCCCTGATACTGTCGGGTTGATGAATACTGGTGAAAAAAACGGGGATTTTATGCGCGATGTGCTTTAGTGCGTTTTCGACCTCCTCTTTGTTAAAACCCAAATCTGTTTTAGTCAGTACTAAAGCAGGGTGGATATCTTCGGCGGCTAACTGCAGCATAAAACGCTCAATCCGGCGAACGTTGAAGGTGTCGTCAAGACTTTGTACAATAAATGCCTTATCGATATACGAAGCAATGGCTTGTTTTTCGGATACGGTGCCACTTTTTAAACGATAGAGCGTTTTTTGCCGGGGTAACCTATCGACAATGATACCGCTGTCGGTATCGATTGGTTGAAAAATAACCCAATCGCCCACACAAGGCAATTCACAATCCGGTTTTCCGAACATCATATTTCCGGTCAGTTCACATTGAAACAGTCCGTTTTCGGAAATAACTTCATAACACGTGCGATGTACGATCGCCGTCCGACCGTGAAACAAATCTTTGTACGCTGATTCTTGTTTTAGTTGGTTTAACTTGTCATTCCAACCATACATATTTAAATTAGTCATGGCGTTACCTTTTTTGCGATGAAAAATGTATAGCCGTAAAAATCTTTATACTTGCGGTATAATTCTTCTTCATAACGCTGAGATGTGATGAATTCTTCGGCGGTTTTATTTCCTGCATATTTATTAAGAAAAATCTCCTGGGCTATAATCTTTGGAGCAAAGTAATGCTCGGTCCAACAAGTTGATGGCAGAATAAAAGTAGCGACAGGAAGATATCCCGCTTTATGTATCGTGGCAACCTGATTGGGAATCGTATCTATTTCAGGATACGCATCCATCCAGAAGTCGTTGATTTCTGCAGGGCGTTCGTCTGTAAACCACGAACTTTCAGAAACTGCAATGTATCCTCCTGTTTTCAAATAGTTACGCCACTCGTTCAATCCCCGTTCAAAGCCGATATTGTAAATGGCCCCTTCCGACCAAATCAGATCTAACTCCTCATTCTGAAAAGGAAGATGATCCATTGAACCTACAATACCCTTTACCCGGTCTTGCAATCCTGACTCTCTTACATTTTGATTGAAGATTTTGATAAAGTCGGGAAACAAGTCAAGCCCGGTAATCAGTCCCGGTGCGTGCTGTGCCAATACCATTGTCTGACCGCCTGTTCCGCAACCGATATCAGCAATAAGAGATTTGTCGGTAAGGTTGTCAATAAAGCTCAATGCCTGGAGCGTTACTTCAGGACTACCGGGTCCCTGACGTTTCATACCGGAGAAGAATTCGCAGATCAGATTAAAATCGAAATCGTGTATTGATTTATTATGTTCGTGACTCATGATGCTAACAATATTAGGAGAACCTTTTGCATAAAAATGCATAAAAATGGTTCAAATGGTTAATGAAATTATATAAATTAAGATAATCCCAACAAGAATATGTCGGACCAAAAAAGGCGATAATCCGGGAGTATTCCCCTGCGATTATCTTACATCACAATATCCGAAGTGATATTAAACATCCAATAATTTAGATGAGGCAAAGGTAAAAAAATTCCGGGTAAGAATTAATACTTTTGTTTTTCAGGGTAAACACAACTCAGGGTATTCCGATGAATTAAACGTCAACGTTATTTCTTCGATCGTAATTTAATGAAATACCGTTTTTATTGTATTGTTTGATTTCCCAAGCCATGATGGGTTATAGGTTTACAGGAATATCTTCCTCACGATGCGTTTGTTATCCGACTTGAGCACCAATAAATACATCTTGCCGACGTTTTTTGTCAAACTCTGTGAATCGTAAAACTCATATGCATACTCCCCTTTAACCAGATCACAATCAACAACTGTTTGAATGGTTTGCCCATTTATATCACAAATCGAAATATTTACCCGGGAATTTTTAGATATCCTGAATAATATTGTTGATTTTTCTTTTATAGGATTCGGATAAACATTGATCCAGAGATCATTATTTGAAATTCTGGTCTCATTTATGCCGACAGATCCATCAACAAGGAACGCGGGGCTGATGATTTGTGAGGTTGAATTACCTGATGAATCAGCCATCTCAATTTTAAGATCAATGGGGGTCAAGCAGGTAAAAGAGGTGGCAAGAGAGGATAAATCTCCTTCGAAAAAGCTGCCATACTTTGACGAATTAAAAACCGAAGGAAATTCCTGAAGTGGTTGTTCAATCCAGTCATTTGATGTATGTATTTTGTAAAATAGTTTTGCATAAGCCACACGACTGAATAAGCTGTCGTAATAATTCCAGTCTCCTGCAGAGAAATCTACATAAATTTTATCATCTGAATGAAATATTGAATCGATGCGCTCATTTTCATTCATTATTTTAAGGGAGGTTACAACAGGACTGTTTGCATCGGCCAATCCCATATTAAAATGCATTTGCAACTGTACGTCACCAATCAATTCATTTAAGAAATAGTCATTATGATGGAGGTTGATAGTATAATCACCGTATTCGGAGATATGGTAGGGCTCGCCAAATTTAAATACTGAATCGCTGATCAATACTTCATTACCGCGTTTAATTTCATAGGTTGTGGAATAATAATCAACTTGGCGGGTTTCATTGATCTGTCCTGAGAATTTAGGGATAAAAAAAATTGTACTGTCGGATGAATTGTTATAGTTTTCAGCTTCAATCAATGGAGATACCCCCCCATATAAAATGATGCTTTCTGATGGAGCCACATAATCTTCTGTCAAGGGATTGTTGTAAGGGCAAAATGCAATTTTCTTATCGAGCGTAAGATATGCCGGTTGTGTTTGGGTAAGCAAAGGAGGACGTCCACCTGGATACTCAAAAGGATTCTCTTCCCAATAATTCAATGCAATGGTACTGGTCGTCAACCTTGAAGGGTATAAAACATTGGAAAGGTAAACATCCAGATGATTTTTATCACCAACTGGATAGTCTGTCCCGCCGGACATGCTTAGCGAGGTATAATGGGATAGGTTGTCTTTGGCCGTATAAATTATACCTGGCTCGAAGACCAGATAATTTTCCTTTGAAACGGGAGACTGTTCAAAACAGGAGGCGAATTTTACATATTCAGCCGGAGTACTCGTTAACGTTGTGTCGGCATCGACACCAGTTAATTCACCCATATCGATCGCGTACAATTCTCCATCTTTGGCACTTACAACCGAAAATTGTATTTTATAAGCAGTATCAAAGTGAGAAAACCAAACATTTCCACTCGAAAAATTATTCAATGACAGCATACTGAACATGGTATTGTTCCCGGTCGGGAAACCAATCACCATGCTCAGTTGTTCTTTGATAATGCCTTCATTCCCAAATAACATCACCTGATTGTCTTTATCTATTGCTTCAATTGATACAACATGATTTGCATCCGAAAAATTTACCTGTATGGTAGTATCGTTAGTAACTATCACCTTACTCAAAGATACATATCTGAAAACGGAATTCAGGAATGATCCATGGGTCAAAATTTCATAAATACCTGCTTCGATGTCTAAAGTAATCATGGGTTGAAACAAAATTAACTTTGAATATGAATTCTGATTGCTGCACATTTGAACCATCCCCGACATCGGCTGCTGATCAAATTGTATCACGACATGACATATTTGCTTAGGATATTTTAATTCTGACTGAATTCTGATCGCAGATCGATTAGTCATTTTTTGGGCATTGCCATAAATTTGTTCTTTCATTAAATAGGTTCCTGACCTGTCCCAACTGGCATAGGTGAATAGCAAACCGGTATCCTGTTGAAAAGTTTCATTAGGGTTCATCGGGTTTTGAATTGAGTTCATCCCTTGTGAAGAAAGCGTTATCACAGAGAAGATCAACATAAGAGTTCTCAAAAGTTTTTTCATTTCATTGATTTTTAGAATTATTAATTTGTGAAAAATGGTAATCAAAAATAGCCTGCCTGCCGTTTTACAACAAATTTTTACCGTAGACAAAAGGTAACAGTCAGAAGATTGGGGTATTTTTTACAAAAAGAAGAAAGCTACAAAGCATGTATGAAATCATCCAGTTTTAACTGATTATCAAGTTGTAACTTTTTACGAATACGATATCGTGAGGTTTTGACACTATCAGGAGTAACATTGAACAACTGGGCTATTTCCTTGGTTCCAAGGTGTATTTTTATATAGGCACAATGCCGCAATTCATTTTCGGTAAGGGTATGACAACGTTCCTTCAGGGACTTGAAAAAACAGCTATTAACTGATTCGAAGACTTCTTTAAACTGCACCCAATCTTTTTCCTGGCTAAGATTACGTTTAATAATAGAAGTGAGCGCAGAATAAAACCCATTTTCATTCTGAACAGGTTTTTCCTCTTGCTTCATAAAATCAAGTAATTCCAAAAGAGTTTCATTTTTAGAGACAAGTTGTAGAGAAACGGCCACCATACTTTTATTTTTTTCTTCAACTTCAATCTGTAATTTTTGTCTTTCTAATCTGTTGATGTATTCTTCAGTTTTAGCTTTTTCTCGTAACTGATCGTTTTCTATGGTTTTTATCTTCTCTGATTTCTTCAGGTTCTGGTATGATAATCTTATGAATCCGCCAATTAGCAAAGTAATCAGAACTGTTGCGACCAAGGCTACGGAAAGAAGAAGGTTTTCGTTTTTTTTAAGTTTAAGCTGTTCCTGAACCAAACTCGCATTTTTCATGGTTTTCAGAATTTCAAACTTAGCGTTTAAATTGGCAATCTCTTTCTTAACATCACTTCCTAAAATGCTGTCTTTAAGCTCTGTATACTTTTCATAAAAAAGAAGCGCCTTTCCCCAATTGCACTTTTTTCGTTCTACCCGGTAATACCCTTCGTAAACATACATGAGGCCCCTGCTGTTCCTGGTATGTTCAAATATTATCCTACTACTGTCAAGGTACTTTTCGGTCCACGCAGTTTCACCTTGCTCAAAATAGATACCGCTCAGATTATAATAAGCTGATCCGATAAAAGTTGTGTTCCCCGATTGTTTTGACAAACGTATAGATTCATTAAAATCAGTAATTGCTGATTTTTGATTGCCAAATCCTGTTTTTATATTGCCTCGAGAATTGAGTGCGGGTATTATTTTATTAGTGTCGTTTAAAGATCTGAATAATGAAATTGCCTGATTTAAATACCAATAAGAGTTCTTATAATTCTGTTTTTTTTCATAGCAATTAGCAAGATTAAATTTTACAACAGCACTTTTACAGATTTCCTTCTGTCTTTCAAATTGCTTCAGCGCTCTATTATAAAAGAATATTGCCTGATCATAATCACCAATATTGAAAAACAATATGCCGAGGTTATTGAGAACAGTTGCCAATAATCGTGCATTCTTCGTGCTGTCACATATGGCCCGAGCTTTAAGAAAACAATTCATCGCTTCGGTATACTCAGATCGATCCATTAGAGTATTACCCAGTATATTAAGTAGTTTGGCGGAAATGGAATCATTAGGTAGGCTTTCTGAAAACCGCAAAATCATCTTTTCTCGGGATAGAATGCTGTCAGGTTCAGCTAAATTATAATATGCGTCAAGAATATGGTACAATTCGGCAGCCATTCTGCATGTATCATTGACCAGTGCAAACAAATTGAAAAAGTTGGTTGCTTTTGTAATAGTATGATTGGAATTACATATATGTTTTCCACACGAGGTGTCTCCTGATAATAGCAAACCACATGTAGTTCTTTCTTCGACTGTTGTTGTAACCGGAGGGGCAGGGGATAGGTTTTCACAAAAAATAGAAAAGAATATGGTTGTTAAAATTACTTTTAACAGTTTTTGCTTAGTACCTGATATTTTTTTAACTAATTGATTAGCTGTATTTAATGTTAAAAACATGGTTTATGAATATTCAAAATAAAAGTAGTTAAGGCCTTGATATTCATTATCATAGATAGTTGTACCACCAATTATCCAGAAAATGAAATACAAGGCCCCGATCAAAAGTACAGAATTAGTTGACATCCTCCAACCCCGTTTGGAATGGAATAATGCCAGGGTCAAGTTCTGTGTTCAGTTCATTATCGCACTATTTAAATCACAAGACTGCATGTTTCAGCCGACTGGCGCAGGGAAGGAAAGAAAAGGGAAATCCGGATTGAATCTAACCGGCAACGCATATAGCGGTCCATCGCAGAATATCCAGGTGAGGCTAATCTTGTTTCCTGGTGAATATTCTGTTTGTTGCCGGCGAAACCTCCTTATCGATTCTGGTCAAACCATACCAGCTGAAAATATGGAACGGTAAGCTGTTAAAGCATTAAAACAAAGTCATGCGGGCTGTAAAACCTGTATGGCCAAAGTTTTATTCCAACCTCTGCACAACGATCGCTGAATCCGCGTTCCTTGTTGTTGAAGTTTACCCCCGGATTATTATACTAAAGATCAAAGTTTTAATTGCAATCATAACCCCTCGATATCCACCAGTTGCCGTTGTTCCCAACATTGTTGAAGGAGTTACCATTGTTGGTACAGTTGCCACTGAGCAGATATAATATATGGCAGCCATTTGTTTTTTACACAATCTTTCTCTTAAAAATCCCTGAGGCAGCGAACGCTGAGTCCAACCTTTGAAGTTGAGTTCCGGTTGACTCCTGCGAAGTCGGAATTGAGGCTACGGCGCCACGCGTAAGAGCCTGCGTCCTTCGTCGATGTCCACCAGTAGCCAGCAAAGCCAGCAACATAGAAAGTACCATCATAGCCGCGGTCGCCACCTGGCAGACCTGAGAAACCGAAAAGATCGTTGCCATTGCCACCCAGATTCCAGCCGTTGGTGTTCTTCAGGTTCTTCCCGGCATCATAACCGAGATATCCATAACTATTCCAGGTACTATCACCAATCCTATATTGGCTGTCTGACGCCCCTTCTAACACATTCCACTCTTCATCAGTGGGGATGTGCCAACCTGGTGGACATATACCTTGTACACCCTGGGTTGTAGTATATTGCATCATCTCGTTCCATAAATAAAGACCGCCGTATTTGGTGCAACTGTCAGGATTATCGCCATAGCAATACTTTTCTATGATCCCATTGTCCGTCTGGTTTTGGTCCCCGGAAATCATTGTCCCTGCGTTAAGGTTCTCTTTTAGCCAGCATTGACTGTATATTTGAATGGTATTATAGGTTTGTCCCTCATAATACACTGTCGGTGTTCCCGGGCAAGGGATATTATTGACGAATTGAAATGTGTAATTTTTATTGGCAGCAGGAGTGTCAAGGATTCCTGATTCCTGCATAATCAGATCGGTTTTAGGCAACGATGCCTTTAAGGTGTGATCGTTGTTCCTACTTCCTATATAATCGAGCATGCAACGTTGAACCGGATTTGACTCAGTTGCAAGAATTTTTATACTCTTACTTATCCCATTCCAGCGAACACTTAGAATGTATAAAGTTTCACTGCCGGAGTGGAACATAATCGAATGAAATCCTGCATCGAGATCTTTTTCATCGTTAATAAGCATTCTGCCTTGTGTATCTGATATGATTAAATTAACTGTCCCTTTTTCGGGAAGGAACATGGAGATTTCTGCCCGGTCTTTTACTGGATTCGGGTAATTTTGAAACAAATGAAACTGCTGGTTAATCTGATTCATCTCCCGGACCCCGACTGGATAGCCTGTTGAATAACCAATATAAAGAAGAAGATCACCTGGTGTGAGGTCAAGTGTTAAAGTGGTGTCTGGCCAATGGATAACGGTTACATCTCCACTGGTTCGGTTCATTACCTTAATACTGTCAAGCTGCATGTACACGCCATTATTTACGGCGGTAAAGGTGAGATCAATGGCTGATTTTTGGCTAAATGCACTCACTGCAACAATCAGCGCAGCTAACGAAAGTACCGTTTTATGTTTCATAACAAATAACAATAAGTTTTGTGGCCATAGTCTTACATTAACGTGCAATCTCAAATTGTTAGTTTTTTTTGGTAACGTTCTCCGCTTCTTCCCGCTGAACTTCGGACTTTTGTATTAATTGGGGGGATACAGCTTGATCTTGCAAGTGCAAATTTATTCACTCTAAATGTGGCGCCAAATAGTGAATATTCATCATTTTCATGAAGATCAAGTCTTCGATCGCATTGAAGTCGACAATCTTATAATCAGCAATTTCAAATTCAATATTAGTATCTCCATTTGTAAATGCAATCACTTTCATGCCGGCACTTTTAGCTGCAAACATCCCAGAATACGAATCTTCGATTACAATACAATGATTTGTTTCTATATTTAGTTTTTTAGCCGTAGTTAAATAAATTGCAGGGTCAGGTTTGCCTTTGCTTTCAAATTCTGCTGAAGAAATTGCATCAAACAATTCTGAAATGCCATGTTTTTGAAGAACTGTAGATACAATTCTATGTGGTGAATTTGTGGCCAACCCGATTTTATAATTTTCCCTTTTTAGTTTCTCGATGAACTCCTTCACTCCATTGATAAGGCAGTTTTCACATTCTATCAATTCGATTACCCTGGAGATGACCAATTGCTCTACTAATTCTAAATCTTTGTTTTGCCAGGGGAACTTATTATACCAGAATTTTGTTACCTCCGTTGTTGTCATTGATTTTGTCAGCTTGGAACACTCGTCTATTACTTCCACTCCAAGTGATGTAAAAATTTCTTTCTCTGCTTGTTTCCAAAGAGCCTCAGAATTGATAATTACTCCATCCATATCAAATATTACTGCTTTTTGATTCATTATATCTAGATATTTTACTTGCTTATAGTGGTTCATACATAATCTTTCTACGTTTAAATTCAGATTATAAGCTGGTGTATAATTCAAGTGTTAATTTCCATAGATTTGTTTAGTTTTTCATAAGTTCTTGCTAAGTAACGCGATGACAATAAATATGCTTCCCGGAAGGATTTATTTTTAGCTAAAAAGCAAGCCATTGCTGTTGAAATAGTGCAACCTGTTCCATGAGTATAGGTGAATTTCTTTCGTACTCTTTCAAATCTATAGACCTTTTCTTTTGTTATTAAGGCCTCATTAATCATTATACTCTCATAGTGTCCTCCCTTTAACAAAATAGAGGTGTTCCATTCTTTCGATTTTATTTTGGCAATCTCTATCGCTTCGTCTAAAAAGTTGAATTTTTGATTTGTCAGGAGCTCAAACTCGGGTTTGTTGGGAGTAATCAATGTTGTTAGCGGAAAAAGTGTCTCAATTAACTCTCTTTGTCCTCCATTCAAAAGAGGCGTTTGGTCAGAAGAAAACAACACAGGGTCAAGAACAATAATCCGGTTAGAAATATTTTTTAGACACTTGGCTATCATAAATATATTTTGGAAACTACAGATGGCACCGATTTTTATGACCTTAATATGATGAGATTCTAAACAAGTAACAAGTTGTTGCTCTAATAATATAGGATTTACTGGTTCAACATGATAAACCTTTGAAAAATTCTGCACGGTAATACCTGTAAGAGAGGAAAGCGCCCAAAAGCCTAAACTATTGGCCACTTTTATATCTTGTTGGACTCCTGCTCCACCGCTATTATCAGAAGCTGCGATAGTTAAAAAATAGTTCATTACAAATTTTTGTCGTTTTTAACAGCACATAAGTTACCACACATAGAGCAATGGTCATCATCGCTACTTTCCGACTCAGCTTTTCTTTTGCGGGCTAATTCCGGAACAAGAGCATAGTTGTAAATTGTTTCCCAATCCAGATCGCGCCGGGCTTTTGAAATAGAATAATCAAGCCATTGGGCTCTTTTATTCTTTTTAACAATATCGGCAGCATGAGCTGCAATGCGGCTTGCTATGATACCTTCTTTTACATCTTTGCAATCAGGAAGACACAGATGTTCAGCAGGAGTGACATAACATAAGAAGTCAGCACCATGAATTGCAGCTACGGTACCGCCAATAGCACCCACGATATGGTCATAACCTGGCGCAATATCGGTCACTAAAGGGCCTAAAACATAAAAAGGAGCATTGTGGCACAAACGTTTCATAATTTTCATATTCATTTCAATCTGATCTAAAGGCATGTGCCCGGGACCTTCAACCATTACCTGTACTCCTTTTTCTCTCGCTCGATCCACCAATTCACCAAGAATAAGTAATTCAGCTATTTGTCCTCTGTCGGTGGCGTCGTTTCCTGCGCCCGGGCGCAATCCATCCCCTAAGCTGATTGTTACATCGTATTTAAAACATATATCAAGCAACCTATCATACTGTACGTATAATGGATTTTCCTCATTGTTATCTATCATCCAGCGCTTGAGAATGGCCCCGCCCCGGCTCACGATGCCACAAACTCGTTCGTCATTTTGCAAAAAGGATAAGGAGCTTTTTGTAACCCCACAGTGCAAAGTCATAAAATCAACTCCCATTTGAGCCTGTAGTTCTATTTCACGGAATAACATTTCGGGATCAAGGTCCGCTATTCTTTTATCATGCTTTAAAAGTTCGGTTACCACTCCATAAACAGGTACGGTACCTACCATTACAGGAGATTTTTCAAGGATTTTTTGTAAAATACTATGTAAATTACCTCCTGTTGATAAATCCATTATTGCATGCGCCCCATATTTAACGGCGATCTCCATTTTTTCAAGTTCTTCGTTAAGGTCGCAATGCTTTTCTGAAGTACCGATATTAGCGTTAATCTTTATTGAAAGGCCATTTCCAATGCCGTTAACCGGAAAATTGCGGTTTATATTTTTAGGGATGACAATTTCCCCTTCTGCAATATTTTCCCGTAACCATTCAATGTCAATCTTCTCTTTTTGCGCAATCTGGTGCATTTCAGACGTTATTATTCCATTTTTTGCTTGTATAAGTTGTGTACTCATATTTTCCTCTTTAGAAGTTTTTGTAAATAAAGAATCCTTTCGTCTGGTTCGGTCGTTTGCATTAAGAACCGAACTACTGCAATATTGACAGCTCCGGCGTCGATTACCGGCCGGATATTCTCTGGGAAAATCCCACCAATTGCCACTACCGGGACATCGGAAAACCCAATTACCTTTTTTAATAAATCTGTGCCAACGGGGAGGTCGGGTTTAGACTTGGCATGGGTAGGATAAATAGGTCCAAAGCCAATGTAATCAGGTTTTTTTAAAAGTGCTTCTCTGGCCTGTTCAAGGGAGTGAGTAGAAAGGCCAATTTTCATATCACCAACTATTTTGCGAGCTTCTTCAATTGGAATATCATCCTGCCCCAGATGAAGATAATCAGCTTCACAAATAAAGGCAATGTCAGGACGGTCGTTAATTACAAATTTAGTTTGGGTACCTCTGGTTATTGAACGGATTTCTTTTCCAATCCTTATCGATTCTTTATCGGACAGATGTTTCTCACGGAGTTGCAGCATTTTTATACCATAAGAAACACATTTTTCGGCAAAAGCACGATGTGATAATAGAGGGTTGGTAATAATTGCATAAACACCAATCTGGTTCATAATTATTTGTTTATTTGACTCGCTATTAGTGCTGCAACTTTTTTACCCGACAAGAGCATTCCTCCAAAAATAGGGCCCATTCTGAAGCCTCCACTAACACCATTAGCAGCCATGCCAGAGACATATAATCCAGGGAAGATTTCTTTTGTATTTTCAATGGTTGTGCGTTCGGCTTCATTTACTGACAATGACCGTTCTCCCTGGACTTTGCCAGAAACCGTATTTAATTGTATATTGTTTTTCCTTTCAAGTATGCAGGCAATATCGCAATCGTGACCGGTTCCGTCAATAACCGCTTTGGCCATTATAACCAACGGATCGACATGAAGTCTTTCGCGGTGTACGGGAGTCCAGTTTAATACAATGCCCGATACTTTATTGTTTAGAAAAACTACATCTTCGACCGAAGTACAGTTAAAAATTCTTGCTCCCGCTTTACCTGCATGATAAATAAGCGAAGATGTTGCCTGTACAGAATCCAGCGTATAGTAATCTCCCTCGTAATGGGTATAATCAATTTGGAACTCATCAAGTATTTGTAATGCTTCTTTTTGTACCACAATCTCATTAAACATCATGGCACCGCCCCACATTCCTCCGCCAGGGGCTAATTTTCTTTCGAACATGACAACTTGTAGGCCCTTTTTAGCTAGATAGTAAGCAGCAACTAATCCTGACGGGCCTCCGCCGACAATAGCTACATCAACCGATAAACTCTCTTTGATTTTTTTAAAATAGGAATCAATAATTCCTGAAGATACAATTTGTTCCATACAACTGTTTATTTTAGTTAATATTCAACTACAAATAAACAGGGGGATGAATGCATACTTAACTTCCCTACGCTGGCATTACCCAGATCAGGTTAGAGGGTATGATCTCAGCCTTTAAATTAAGGCACCCCTAGTTTATTTTTTAACAATAAGCCCTTTTATTGAGCTCAGCGATAAAAGTATGTAAAATTCATGAAAACTCGGTATGTTTTATTTAAATGCTTAGTCTCTTTTTTTGAAGACACTTTATTCAAGAACCTTAATCATCCAAACTATACTCATTCCGTCGGTTCGAGCACCTGCTTGAACCCCAACCTGCCGAAAGCCATTTTTTTGCAAAAGGTTTAGCGTGGTTTGATTGTCTTCAAATACCATGGAATCAATACTTGGGTAGTTTTCCTTTGTAGCTATTGCAATACATTCATTTATCAGTAACTGTCCAATGCCTTTTCGCCAACATGTATTTTCGACGATAAGAAGAAAAAGTTCAAATCCCAGCGATTGTTTCTTTTTGTATGCCAATACTCCTAAAAACTCATTGTCCTGTTCGTATGCAAGGTAATCCATACCATTTTCACGATGCTTTTCGGTCTGGCAAGCAATTTCTTCTTTGGTAAACTTTTTGAATGAATAGCTTACGTATTTCAGTATTCGGTCATTATTAAGGTTTCGAAACAAGAACTCGGTTAAGGCGCTGAAATCTGTCTTATTATCCAATGGTTGTATTAATCGGATCATAGTTCATTTACATTTTATGAGAAAATATTGATACTCAGTTATTGGCTCTATTGAGATCGTCCATATTGGGTTTTCACATCGCTATTTTTAAATGTAACATATACTGAATATCTAATTTATCGGAGAAATAGGCTTTGATTTTATTGGGTAGGCTAAGAGAAAGTCCTTCGACTTTGAAAGTATGATAAGTGTTTACCAATTGTATATTCTGATGCCAGCTACAGATAACGGATTTATCTTTGAGCCCCCACTTGAAACAAGAATTGAATTGTATCCCTGATTTTTGAATTACATCGTTAGCTATTTGAACACCCTTGGGCGAAGTAACATCGAAAAACAACTCGGCACCGGGAAATTTAGATACGACTTCCAATAAGAACTTTCTAATTTCCAGTTCTTCAAAATAAACGAATACACCTGTTGATATTAACATTATATGGTTTCCTTTAATGCCATCCATCCAGGCTGGCTCGAGGAAGGATGAAGCAATAAATTTCCGATGAGCTGTTTCTTCCAGAAATTGTTTGCGTAAAGCAATGACGTCAGGTAAATCCAAATCGTACCATTGTATCTGACTATTGTTTATCCGGTCGTACGTGGTGTCTAATCCACAGCCAATATTTACAATGGTTGCATCAGGATGTCGCTCAATGAAGGTTTTTATTACTCCGTCAAATCTCATACAACGTGCAATCCACGATATCTGACTTATTTCTGCCACATTTTTATCCAAATGCTGAAAATCATAATCAATGGAACGAAAAATTTTTACGGCCACAGGGTCCTGTAATAGCGGTTTCTTTTTAGCAGTTTCCGTTGCCCGTGCCCATAATGGCATAAACAATGTTTGCTGAATGTCACCCAATTGCATATCAGTTTTATAGTCAGTCATTTTGAGAGGTTTTACCAGTGAAATTTAATATAGAAATGATGAATCCATAATGCAACAAGTTCTTTCCCGGCTACGGAATTCCATTCTTTTTCAATATCAAGATGACACTTTATCCCTTCGCCTTTACGGTTGTGGTGGCAGAACCTGCATTCCATAGGTTGAAATCCGGTATTATACAGTTCGCATAAGCTGTTTTTTAAAAAAGTACAGCTATTGTGTGAAAAAATTTGTAGCGCAACTTTACCTTCATTACCCTTAAAAGCAGGAGACAAAACCCCAAAAGTAAAGTCGGGAGAAAGTTCAAGCATCATCCTGTTCCCTATTCTGCTATATATGACGGTTTCAGCTTCTTTTACTGTCCACCAGCCCGGTCGCCGACAATAATTTGTACATATTGCGCATTTACATGGGTCTGATGGGGGATATTTTTCAGCAAGTGATATATAATTATCTGTACAATTCATGTTTTACTTTTATACGTCGATACAGCATCTTAATAAGTCAGATATAGAACTCATTGACAAATTGTTAGTATTACGGCGGCTCGTTTTGCTTTTTTTTTTTGTTTCATTTTTTTGGTGTCCAAATTTATTTTTGTGACATTTGGCTTGAAATAGTGAACGTTCATCATTTTATGACACAGAATTTTTAATTGGTACAACTTCTGTAAATGAGCCTCTTGCAAACAGAGATTCCAAGATGTCAAAGAACCAAATTCTGACTAATTAAATATCTATTTGAAGTCTTACCGGATCCGTTGCAGACTTTACTCAATTCATATGCATTTTTGCCTTGATCAAAATTCGCTTCGATCTGATTCCTGATTTCCCGTTCATTTTATTATTTCATTTTCTGATATGGCGTTAAAGTTTCTTTTGTCGGATGGTCCAGAGGGAACGGAAAAACGAATGCCACATTATTTCATATATGCTCTGTCTTCACTTGGTCCATAGATCTTATCAACAATCACAGCTTCTTGATATTATTCTTTACAGTCTGTGGATGCATGCATCAACTTGCTTCATTAAATTGGTTGTTTACTGTCCAATCCTCTCGTTTCAGTCATGTATACATTTACTGACCTGAAATATTTAATCTTTTCGTTTCGTGTACGACTAAGGCACTTAATCCTGAAGACACCTGACAGAGAACCCGGCTATCTTGGCATAGTCGGAACGATATGCCTCTTCAGTATTGTAGTTGAGACCACAGGTCCATGCGGCATTAGAATCGTTCTGGTTCTGTGACGACGACCAGATGTCGGCGTAGTTCGTGAGATTGTAGAAAAAACCAATGCCACTCCGGTTGCCACTCGGGAAACCAGTAAAACCACTGCTGTTGGTCGCCCCGGCATTAGGAGAAGCCCAATGAGCAGTTCCCGCTTCTTTCATCTTGCCACCTGCTACACTTACACCCCCTAAAAAAGTAATTAATTCGGTCCATTCATTGTCAGTCGGGATATGCCATCCCGGGGGGCATATCCCTTGTGCACCTTCGTTAGTAGACCATTGCATCGCATTATTCCACTGATATAATCCACCGTATTCAATACAATTCACTTCATCATCGTTATAACAGTATTTCTCAATAGCTCCATGATTGGATTGCCCTTGGGTACCATTAATTTTTGTCCCAATATTCAGATTCTCTCTAAACCAGCATTGTGATCCTATTTGAATAGTATTATAGGTATAGTTCATATAGGTAATGGCAGGCGTTTCCGGGCAGGATGAACCAGTAGCAGGAAAATTGAGGATGTATGATTTGTTTATTGTTGGTGCATCTTGAAAAGCTTTTGTAAAGGTATTGTAGTACCCGATAAATCGTAGTGTATCGCCAGCTGAAAAAACAAACTGATTTGACATTTGTGAAGATTTTAATATAAAAGATTTAGGTTCTTCTCCATTGTATGTAAGAATTGATTTTACAGAGGATTGCATTGTGGATGACAAAATTTTAATACTTTTTTTCATTGTTTTGAAATATGTTGTAAAGACATAGATCTCTTTACCTCCAGGTGTGAATATAAATGAATGATAACCGCAATCGAGTTTCTTAATGAAAAAGGCAACCCGCTTACCATTTAAAAGAGAAACATCAACCGTGATTTCCCCGTCTTCTGGTAAATATAGTAGGATTTTCGTGTGTTCTGTAACGGGGTTTGGCGTATTCTGAAATACTTGAAATTCCTTGGAAAATGAATGTAATTTACCAATTCCAACTTGAATTAATGACAGAACAGTATCAGGCCAATAGAGGGTTGTATCACAGTTCTCTTTCAAATTTCGTATGTCGATCCTGCTAAGCTGTGCATATTCTCCATTCGTAATTCCTGTAAAAGCAAGCGAAATTTCTTGCCGTTGTCCAAGCGTATTGTATTGAAACAGAAATGAAAAGATGACTGTAATTAAAGCTAAATTTTTCATAAAATACATTTTAAATGGTTTATCCTGATTAATTCATTAGAAACTTTTTCGTCAATAAAAATTTCGACTTAAGGTTGATCTGATCAATTTTTTTGAACAATCCGTCAAAAAACGCCCTTCGTCGATCATTCACAGACATCACCAACGTCGTTTTTCTGCTATGTCTGACAAGGTAACTCGCTATTGCAATGCATTGGAACTTCAAAGTTGCCAAAGTCGGGTCATGCTTGGAGTTGATCAGCGCTATCTTATACAGGCTCATCAGGTTATATGCAACGCAAACCCAGCGAAAAGCAGCTTCAGTGGCGCCGAAATCCTCACAACAGAAGCCGTCAAGACCATAGCTCTCTTTCAGTTCCCGAATTTGCGTTTCAGCTTCAGCCCTGTGACGGTAAAGCTCCCATATCAGGCGATCAGAAAGTTCCAGATCCGTTACAAAGGCCGAATAGAGGTAGCTGGCAAACTCATCGTATTCCTCAAACAAAGACTTACCCCCGCTTTGGGGGTGATTGCTCTTATTCTTTCTGACAACCACCACTCTGCGGGCATGATTCCAACCTGTTAACCTGCACTCAATGGAGCATATGTCGATACCATCGGAATACCGAACCCAGTTGTCAGCCTCAAAGATCTCTTGGACCAGCCCGGCATACATTTTTGCCGCAACGATGTACTTCAGTTTATTCTTTTCAAGGATGCCAAGGGTTGTTTCACTAAAGAAACCACTGTCTGCTCTTACCAATCCGATGTTTGATTTATCAAGCGTTTTGAGTAACACCGCAATAAAATCCTCGATGTCTGTACTACTGACACTGTCGCCAGTGCGCATCCAGGACTGTATAACCATTTTGGCTTCGGCTGCAAAAGCAATCAAAGGATGATGAGAACCACGACCCGGCTTCCTTGGATTGTAGCCCACTTCCACTCCATCCTGACTGCCATAACGGCTGATGACGGTAGAATCGATATCCACTGTATGGTGCTTTACCTTGAGTTTTGTAAACCACCATCGGTTAAGTTCAATAAAAACTTCATCATTTAACTCAACGTCAAACTTCTTAAAGAACCGACTGAACGTGCTTTCACTTGCCATACCTTTTGTCCAGCCAAACATCTCGCTGACTACCTTATCGTGTCTCAACAATCCGGCATGGGCCAACCGTCGTGCTCCAAGGATAACGCTGACCAGAAATCCTTCGATGATATCCACAGGATCATATCCCCTGTTGGAACCTGGCTGAGGCAATGGCAAAGATGAGATCACCTCTTGAAGGCCGCTGTTTTGATAGAAGTTCTTTACGGTTGTAAGACCTCCAAATGGCGTGATCGGACGATCTGTGTACCTGATGTCAAATTCTGCATCCATTGGGTGTTAACTGAAATGAACGGTGAAGTTAGTGAAATCAGGCATTTGGAATAAATTGTTTACTTTTATTGAATTGATCAGGTTTATATTAATTTATCGATACTTTAACAAGTTCTTTCCTGCCTTCATAATTTTTTTCTTTTTCAATATCAAAATGACACTTTATCCCTTCTTCTTTACGGTTCATGTTTTAAATTTTATCTGTCAATACTGAATCTTAATAAGTCAGGTATAAAACCAATTGACAAATTGTTCGCGCTACTGCGTTTTGTCTCATTCTTTTTCAGTTGTTTCTTTTTTTTGGTGTACAAATTTATTTTAGTGACATTTGGATTAAAATAGTGAATATTCATCATTTTATGATAAAGAATTTAACCCACCTGAAAGCAAAACACAGGCAGAATGCCGAATCTCATATTTGTGCAGTTACTGAGGACGACTATGCTAAAATTGATCCTTATATCCGATTATTGGAAAGGGTTTCTGAGATAGAAAAGAGTGTTATGACGGTTTTTGATATGCACCGGAAACATTACCTTTTAAAAAGTACTAGGTTTAAAGAGATGTTAGGCTACATAAATCCGGAAGATGAAGATATTGATGATATGGAGCTTTTTCACAAGCTAATACACCCGGATGATTTACCCTTTGTTTTAGAAACAGAAAATGTGGCTCACACATTTTTTAATGATTTGCCGGCATCCGAAAAGAAAGACTATAAAATGGTATATGATTTCAGGGTACAGAATAGGGAAGGAATTTATATGCGGTTTATTCATCAATTTGCCGTTCTTGAACAAGACAGGTATGGCAAAACCTGGTTAGTACTTGTAATTACTGACTTAATATCGGAAAGGGCTCAAAAGACTCCGTTACAAAGAAGAATGATAAATATGCAAACAGGTAAATTGTACTTGTTCAATGACGATGATGACTGTAAATCAGATAAGCTACTTACCGACAGGGAAATAGAAGTTTTGAAATTAATCTCACAAGGACTTGGTAGTCAGAATATCGCAAACAGGCTATTTATTAGTGTAAATACTGTTAATAACCACCGACAAACCATACTCCGTAAAACTAAAACTGAAAATACCACACAAGCATTCTTGTATGCAAAGAAGGTAGGGATAATTTAATCATCGGAGCATGTCAGATTCCGGTTTGGCGCAATTACTTCTGCCCACTCGATTTCCCGAAAATATTAAAGGCAAAACCAAGCTGGACCTGTAAGTAGGTAAGCGACATAGGGAATGCATGTACATTCGTGACTCTGAAAAATGTGGCATTCTCAGAGTGCCTGAAAGGCTTGTAAAGCGCATCGAACCGGAATGATAGAGTTCCCTGTTGTAAGATTTACTGTCGGTCGGATTCATCGGATCGTTGATCATTTTTAGCCTGGTATCCCACAGGAAGAGCCAGCCAAGATCAGCGAAAAGAGAAAATCCATACCGGGTATCGGGTTTGATCAGGAATTTTATTTCCATGAAAGGCATACCTGAAACCGCTCCCCACTGATTTACCGAGTTCTTGTTGGAAACCGAATCCTTTACCGGTGTGTACAGGAGTGAAAATCCGCCGTTAAACTCCATGGCCGATTTCACCTCGGCAATTTCCCAGTTTATCAGATTCAGGTACAATACAGCCATGGCATACTCGAGTACTTATAAACATCGATGGTCGAGATATCCAGTTTCCCGGAAATATCCTCCTGCTGTATCGGGTAATAAAATTTATTATTCTGCTCAAGAGAATTGAAACTTTCTTGTTTTAAAAAAAAACACCCTTTCTATTGAATTTCATTTTAAACAGGCAACATCTTAATCATTGCGGCGGGATCAATTACAGGAAGAATAATACCATTCAAAGGAGTATTCAAAGTCTTTTCAAAAATAATTCCACGTGCTGTTGAAAATGCAATACTTATTAGCGTTGTTCCAAGTAATCCCTGAATTTTATTTTCCCCCTCTTTGTTTTCAAGGAATGCTTCCAGATTGTCCACGCGAAAATGAAATTCTATCCCAAAATTACCCTGAATTCCTATCGGTTCTTCTTTCTTATTAATTCCATCCAGCAGCGCTTCCAAACGCAAACGAACTTTACATTGATAGCAAAATTATGTGAATAACTGACCCTGAAATTTGATGGTTTTTGTGGATTGTCGACGTAAATATCCGACGGACTGACTATAGATTTATAGACGTTAATATGGATTATGCTGATCGATTCCGGGTTAATCTTTCTCATGCGACTTTATTATTACAGGTTTTTTTTTCGATGAATACATTTTCATCATAAGCATTTTTTTGCGGCTTTTCGAGATTATTGGATTGTGCAAATACTTTCAACACGAAATATTCGGTTTTATTGAATTTCTTACACGCCTCCAACGGGGTAATCAGGATCTCTTCATTGAATACCGATTCCATTTTCGAAATACTCTGAAGCGTAAGATTATGCAATCCCGAGAGCCATTTACTGACCTCACTGGTTTCTTTGCCCATTTTCCCGGCAAGGATTTTTTGACTCCACCCTCTTTGCTCGAGAATATAGTTTACCTGTTCAGAAACAGCGAGATTCTTTTTCACGAAGAGTCTGTTCTCCGGTAAAATTCTCGCTCTTAACCGATTAACAACGCCTTTAGGATCTTTTTTCATAATTCAATTTGTACACCTGGTTCGAACTGAATTTCTGAATAATCCTTGTTCCATTGGATGAATTCGTCATGAAATAAGCGATCTATCCTGTTTTCCAGCGTGTTCGCCTGATTAAAATATTGCTTTATATTGGGACAATCATCGGCGTATTTCACTGTTTTGATCCCACCATTGAATAAAAATTCCACATGTTCATTGACGACCATACAATACAACCGAAGGTTCTTCTCAATCACAATAGCTATCGTTTCCATTTGCCGGGCAGGAGGAGCCAACGCAGATGCTTCACCATTTTTAGACTCATGCCTGAAAAACCTATCCCTGATTGCCCCGTAATTTTCACCAATTATTTCTATCCATACCAACAAATTGTTCAGATCTGGTTCTATTTCAGTGATATCCTCCATCCTGTTCAAGAAATCAAGAAATTAATTGACTTCCTCCTCTTCAAAACGAATGGAATAATAATGAACTTTTTCAAACGAAAAATATTCCAGTTTTTCAATTATGGCAAAATCATTCACTTATAGGTTAATTTCCAAATTAATTAACTTAAAAGTTAATAATTTTCAATAGTTCAGTATTCGTCAGTGTTTCATTACCGACGGGAAGTTGTTATCATACACTACCATCAATCAATGACTGATCGGATTGCAGTATCCCCGCCTTGCCCGATTCTTTTCATCTCTTTCAGCTTCCTGCTAACAACCAGGTTATATTCATTTTGCAAATCAACCGGGTTCACCTCATTGGAGATACCGGCTGCCTTGTTCTGCCGGTACTGAACTGCCGCGGACTTTGCTGCAATCGCGAAACGACGACGGTTCTCCTTCTGCTTTTCGGTCCATTCACCTGTAAAAACTGGCTTTGCCGAAAGGATTACATATTTGCCATAATTTTTCAGGATCACCTGTTTGCCAATCGTTCCGCTGAAACATTTGACCAACACATTGTCCTTGCTTTTTGCCATCGGATTGATTATTTTTGTTATCGAAATTTTCCGGATTTATAGCTTAATCCGCCTTTTAAACAAAAGTCAACCCTCCCTCTTTCTTTTTTCCGGAATCAACCTTCTTTTTCCGGTTTTTGCTCAATTTTGTATCGTAGTTCAACCGGCAAACCATTGCAGGATGGACGCAGAATGATCGCAGGATGGTCGTAGGATGACGCTGCCATTTCAGACTACAAGATGATCTGTTCAGGCCAGGGGTTTGTTTTTGAAGTTCCCCATAGTTTGTTGATATAATCAATCACATCGTTTAAGGTATGTGCGTGATCGTTCCAAAGAAGCGGCTCCCCGCCTTCCAGGTAAAGACACCGTCCTCCGTCGGCATAAAATTTATCAATAATGTCAAGGGCTTCCCCGAATTTCATGTTCGCTTCGGGTCTTTCAAAAATGGTACATTGCCGGCAATCCGGACTTGTCAGTCGTGAACGCACCGCACCGAGAATCCACAGATCTTCTGGTTCCCGCCGCGCACGATACTGGCGACGCTGTAATCGGGGCTCCGGCTCCACGCGCTGCCGGTGTTGAGCTGCGTTGAACTCCACCAGAACCCGTAGGTGCCCTGGTAGGCAAATAATCCGGATTCATCCCGGTCGCCCGACGGAAATCCGGTAAACGCGCTTTCATTGGTTGCACCTGTGTTCGGTTGGTGCCACAATCCCGTCCCGGCTTCAAGCGTGCCGGTCGACTTCATCTTGCCGCCTGCATTCTGACCACTCCAGCCGATCGCATTGCAATTTACTGTCGGGTCAAGGTACTGTGTCAGGGTGCACCATTCGGCATCAGTCGGAAGGTGCCAACCTGTGGGGCAAAGGCCCTGCGCCCCGGGGGTTGTGTTGTACTGCATCAGCTCGTTCCACTGGTACAACCCGCCGTGGGGATCGCAGGCATCATCATCATCAAGGTAACAGTACTTTTCGATGATTCCGTTGTCGGTCTGATTTTGCGCTCCGTCAATCCGGGTACCTACATTCAGGTTTGCCGCCATCCAGGTCTGACTGCCAATCACCACGGTGGGGTAGTGGTTGTTATCGGCATCGGTACAGGCTGTAAAGGTGAACAGGATCGTCTTACTCGCGACAGGAACGTCAGAAATGTAGGTGCTGTAATTACCCGATATTCCCCAGAAAAATAACCGGTCGCCCGTGTGATACGGCATGGTATACAGGGTAGAAGCGCGCTTAGGATGGTCGGAAGTGATACTATATTCATCAGCAAGCAAGGTAATTTCCGGTACCTGATTACCGTCGCCCGTTCCGATCAGCTTCGTATGATACGCGTAACCGTTGCCCGAAACAAGCACCACGAACAGGCCTTGCCTGATTCCCCCGATTTTGAAATGGCAGGTTCCGGCCTGCAACTGTTCCCGATACTGCACGATGGTTTTACCGGTCATATCGAGCACCCGGATGGTGGTGAGGCCGGGTTCAGGCACCCTGCAGGTGAGTTGTGACGTATTGATCATCGGATTCGGATAAATCACAATGGGATCATTGTTTATTTCTGCGGATGGGATCCCGACTGCCTCCACCAGGTGCAACGTGTCGTCGCCGGGCACAGCGATCTGAGCGCCGCTGTTGAGGTTATGCACATAGACCGACGAAACCTTATTCGTATCGCCTGTCGCGGCAAAGGTGATGAAGTAATCCTGCGACTGAACCGTCAGAAAAAGGGAGGTAAACAAGAAAAGGAGGGAGCTTGTTTTCATGTTGCGTGAAGGTTAGGCGCCAAAGATATTCCATTTGCCTGTTATATACAATTGAAGCCGATATTTTTTGATTTTTTACCAGAATAGGGAATGTATCTCCAAATCTGAAATCATTATTGTCCTGAATCTTTGAATATTATAGAATGACAAGTGGTCAAGCTCCATGATTCAGGTTCGGATCATGTTATTCATTTTTCACAATCCCTCCCAAAGGTTTACTTGTCAGAACGCCATGCTCATAATATATTTTCATAGTCTCCCCATCAGGAAATGAACGCTTCCATTCTCCGGTTTTCCGGTTATTTGAAAAATTTCCCGTCAACACTAATCTGCCATCCACATTCCAGTAAGTCCACGTTCCTTCACTCAGTCCGTAAACGCAGTTACCTTTAAACATCATATTCCCGTTCTCGAAATACCCCGTCATATGATCCAGTTGACCATCTTTATATATTTCAGCCGTTTTTATCTGTCCGGTTTTATAAAAATAATTCCAGGTACTATCCTTTCTCCCGTGATGAAATTTGCCTTCCGATTGCTTTTCCCCCGTGTCAAACCAATATTCCCATTTGCCCTCAGTACGATCATCAACAAATGCTCCTTTTGATTTTATGCTCCCGTTTTCATGCCAATAGGTCCATTGATCCTGTCGCAAGTTATTCCTGAACATTCCTTCCGATTTTTTCTGCCCGTTTTCATACCAAAAGACCCATTTACCCTCATTTTTATTTTTTACAAATTCACCTTCCATCTCTTTTCTCCCGTTTTCATAAAAATAGATAAAATGCCCCTGCCTGGTAGTGAATTTTTTAGACTTAAAGGCGCCCGTCATCTGAATTTTATCACTGATATAATAATCATGAACCAACCAGTTCTGATTGTTGCTGTCGGGGAAGGCCTTCCTGTAATAGGTAGCCTGATTTTTATAGGGAATCTCAACCCAATCGTTATTGTAATATACGGTAATGGTATCTTGAGCCGAAACGCCGAAGGGCAACCATAAAATGAACAGGGAAATAAATATTAGTGAACGCATATCGGTCTATTTATTAAAATAAATAATGATGGGTAGAGTCCTGGCAATCTTACTTTTTTCTTCGCAAATTTTCTCGTAATCACCAGCTTTGATAAATTGAGATTTTGTTTTGTAACCATAGATTACCTGGAAGGTGTTGCTGCTCAATTGTTCTATTTTTTCATCAAAGTAAATTGATTCATTTTCATATTTTGTGTATTTATCATAAACCAAAAGATCTTTGGGACAATGAAAGATTACCGTATAGGTCATGTTTAAGGGATAATTCAACGCATAATCGAATGTTCTTTTCATACACCCTTTGAGATTAAAATCCGTGTATAAAGTATAGGGCTCAAATTTAAAGAACCAGTAACCGGCTGATTCTTTATCCGGCATCTTGTCCCCATCCTGCCAGAATCCGTCAATTTCATATTGATAGGTCATTGAAAAAACATTTTTATCAATGTCATCTTCAATTTTCAAATCTTTAGTTGTATTTACGGTAGGGTAATATCGTTTTAAATCTTCAGTAACACGCTTTGAAAACTCATCGGCCGGATTCTGTTCAAACAGGATCCGTCGGATATCGGCTTCAAGACCATGGCGTACCGACTTGATCACAAGTGATGCCGGATCGGTAAACGAATTCATAGAATACTCGTCGGTTATTTTGATATTATAGATGCCCTTCCCGACGGGCATTTTCGACAAGGTATCGGAAGGGATCCCTATGACAAGAACTTTTCCATGATCGATTATCGATAAATCTTTCCAGTCACCCCCTTGTTGCGTAAGCGTGGGATCAACCCAATAGGTGGAATCATTGAATTCAAATGTTACAATGCAGTGATTAAAAACTTCATTGCTGGGAAAAAATTCATCGAGGTTCTGTTTCATATTGGTATTCACCAAAACAGGATAGGCCTTATCGATACCGATTTTTTTCAGCAACGAAACCAGTAATAGTGATTTGTCTTTACAATCGCCAAAACGTTGTTTTACTACCTGGTCGGGAGGAAAAGGTTTAATGCTTCCGATCCCCGATTCAATGCCCATGTACCTGATATCGTCCTGTACATAATTGATCACCTTGTTGATTTTTTCATCCATGGTCTCTTTCTCCGAAAAAATTTCGTTGAAAACGACATTCAGATCAGGCTCATTGTTTAATGCAAAAACCTGCTGTGCCCAGTTATTTACCTCTTTCCAGGTTTTAAAACTACTCAATGAGAAATACTTAAAGGGAATAACCCACCCGGGAATATTATCTTCAAGCTTAACAGGTTTAACATTGGATAATCTGATTTCCAATTGACGGTAATTATCCACCACACTGCTGGTAATAATTGAATCGCTGTCGAATCCCGTGCATTTATATTGATACTCTTTTTCCTTTGAATACAATACTCTGATGTTGTACAGGTCGATGGGATTGTTGCTTTCAAGCGGAATGAACAAGTATTTCCCATCATTAAAAATCGGATTTTTCCCAACCAGGGTGTACGAAAAATCGATAAAATCGTCTTTTCTGATATCGTTAAGGTTGCAGTATGCCGTGATTAAACCCATATAAATCCCAATATGAAGGTTATACTCATTATTGAGAATTTTAAAGCTTAAGTCGCTTGTCCGGTCGATTTTCTCACCATTGCGCCATATATACAGATGATGGATGTTCAGGCGCTGATACGAGGTGTCATAGATGACCGAAAGCTGCGATGCTTGCGTAATTCCGCTATAGGAGACCACATTTAATACATCGCGGATGTAAGAAGCATTTTGATCTAAATTGGTCTGACGTTCGGCCAATGTCAGATAATATCCTGCTGAAACATCGTACTTTTTGACCAGGCTTTTCGTGGGGATATCGACCGGTTTAACCCAATCCGCTTCTTTCTCAATACGGAACTTCTGGGAAAATGCACCTGAGGAGGAGAGGAACAGGAGCACAAAACAGATTGCATATGATTTCATGGTCATCCTTCATTCGTTTATTTTATCAGACCCACAGTGCCCTGTTTCTGGTTTTTTATGTTCAGGATTCAATCCTTAATACAACGAACGGAGAATCCGTAATTCCTGGCTGGGAAATAACGAATGCATCCATCCTGACCCACATAAAGGAAACGACACCATGCCGAACAATTATCAGCCTTGGTACTGCTCCAAAAAGTACAATTAACATAAAATGCACCCGAAGAATTATCGCGCTGGCCTGCCGGTACAGCAGTAAACCCGCTTTCGTTTGTTGCATTCGGATCGAGAATAGCCCAGTGTGGCCGTTCTTTCTCTTTCATTTTTCCTCCGGCCACCGAATCACCTCCCAGGAAGTTGGTCAACGTAGTCCACTCTTCATCTGTCGGTACATGCCAACCCAATGGAGCCAGGTTGCGGCTGTCGTTGACCGCTAACCAATTATACAACCTGCCAAAGGTGGCAATCGTATCAACATTCTCCGTGTTGTTAAAATTGCAATAACCCCCTGCGGTCAATCCCGTCCACCCCGTCCACTCTTCATCCGGTTTAATTTGCGGAATCGGATCGCCATTTCGATACCTTGTTGTCCTAAGGTTTTCAGCCATCCAGGTTTGAGTCCCGATTGTGATTGTTTTGTAAATATTGCCATCTATATCCGTCATTGTTTCATACGATTTATCGGGATTAAAAATCGCAAAAGTTCTTCCGTTATAGGGATTGACCGAAACCGTTTCCTCTTCCTTTTTGCAGCCATATATAAAGGCAGCAAACAGCCCAACCATAATAATAAAAAGCCGAAGATGTTTCATATCTGAATGGATAAATTGACTGTTGTAAACATGCGAACATATTCCTGACATCCAAATTTATCAAAAATATGTTTTTCTTTCTAATATTATAAATTATTTTATTTGCCTTGCCATTCAAAAGCCTGAAAGTGCATAAGGCGTCTGCCTGCCCGGTCGCGTTATTCAGTTTTTGATATGTTTCCTGATTAACGCAAGCAAATCTTCCTTCTTTACCGGTTTAGCGATGTGATCATCGCAGCCTGCCTCCAGCGCCTTTTGCCTGTCGGCCATCGCCGCATGAGCGGTTTGGGCGATGATGGTAACACCCGGGTTGAAGGCCCGGATCGCACGGGTAGTCTCATACCCGTCGCCCCCGGGAATCCTGATATCCATCAGGATCACATCCAAATCGGGATGGTCCGATGCAACACGGACAGCCTCCTCTCCGGTTACGGCAAAATGGAGGTCCCGTGCCAACTCCTGTAGGATGATACGCAAATACTCAATGGATGCCTGGTCGTCTTCAACCACCAGAATGTTGATCTTTTGATTATCGGTCTGGTCTGACGCCTGCAGCGAGGGCTGGACGGCCGGAACCGGAGTTGAAGGGGCGGAACCATGCAGTGGCAGCGTTAAGGTGAAAACAGATCCTTTCCCGGGAGTTGATCTTACGTGGATTGTCCCGCCCAGGAACTCTGCATAGGATTTGCTGATCGACAACCCAAGCCCGGAACCTTCATAAATCCTCGAAGGATCAGGATCTACCTGCTCAAAACGGTTAAAAATAGCTTCAAGCTTATTCTCCGGAATCCCGATACCTGAATCTTTGACGCTGAATTTCAATTGTTCCGCTGTCACGATCAATTTCACATGAATGAAGCCACTGTCGGTGTATTTTATGGCATTCTTGATCAGATTGGTCACGATGGAGGTGAATTTTCCCTTGTCGGTATGAACCACCGAACCGGACGGTTCAGCCTCAACATGGAACAGGAGCCCCTTTTTCTCGGCTTCGGGCCGCAGGAAGTTGCACAGCTCAACCATCGTTTCGTACGTATTCATTTCTGATATCAGCAGACTCAATTGTCCCGTCTCAATCATCGACACTTCAATAATATCGTTGAGGGTACTCAACATCCTTTGTCCGCTTTTGTGAATAATATCGATATACCGGTCCTTCTCTTCCCCGGTCAGATCCGGCTCAGAAAGCAGGTTGGTAAAGCCGAGAATCCCGTTCATGGGAGTCCGGATTTCATGGCTCATGTTCGCAAGAAAAGCCGATTTGAGCCTGTTGCTTTCCTCGGCGGCCTCCTTTGCCCGGATGATCTCCGATTCAATCCTTTTTCTTTCGGTGATGTCGGTATTGAATCCATGCCACAGGATTGTACCATCAGCCAGCTTCTCCGGCGTGGATTGCCCGTACATCCACCGGGTCTCCTTCCCCGGAACATTCACCCGGTATTCACACTGCCAGGGTGTCAGCAATTCAGCCGATTCTGCAATCGACCGAAGGACTTCAGGCCGGTCGTCGGGATGGAAAACCGCGATGATGGGAGAAAAATCATCTTTGACATCCTGGGGTGAACAACCAAATATTTCCCGAATGGCATCGGTGGTGAAGGGGACACAGTAAGATCCGTCGGGCCGCTTCATGAATTGATAAATCATCCCGGGAACATGCTTCGACAATTTTCCAAGTGTGATATCATTCTCTTTTAACGCATTTTCAACACGCTTGCGTTCAGAAATATCAAGATAACTGCCTAAAACCCCGACTACCTTACCTGCATCGTCCTTTAACGGTACCTTGCTGGTTAAAAGATAATTGACGATCCCGCCGGGCCCGGTTTTTTGTTCTTCATACAGGATCTTTGATTCACCCGATTCAAGTACCGAACAGTCATCATTCCGGTAGTTCCCGGCTACCGCACTCCAGGGAAGCGACAGGTCGTCCTTTCCGATAATATCATCGGGGCTGGAAAACCCGGCATCCTCTGCAAACGACTTATTGCAACCGACATAAACTGAATCGGAATTTTTCCAGAATATGCGAACCGGTATTGAATCCAGAATGGCATGAAGCAACTCATTGGTTTTCTGCAATTCCCGGTTGGCAAGGTCGAGGGAGTTACCAAAATTCCGGGCGATCCAATAAAAAAGATAACCGGCAACAGTGATAAAGATCAGCTCCAGGACAAGCACGGTATAAACCGGGTGGGTGCCCAGGATTGGCAATATTCTGATGGTGATAAAATCCTCTAAAAATATCAGCGCCAGGGTCACAGGAAGAAATAATTTAAACAACCGTGCCCTGATCGAACCGCTTTGAATTCGCCTCACAATATAGGTCTCTTTATCTGCTGTGGTAATCAGTCCGAGGAATATCATCAGGAACATCCCTGTAGCGAGTGCCGATGGCGGTATGAAGTCGCCCTGGTAATAAAACGGTGCGCCATACATGTATCCCATAAACAAAATGGCGCTTGCGATCAGCATCACCAGGATAAGTATAACACGTACGGTTTGCCAGGTCTTGCTTTTTGACGCGGAGAGGAGAAATATACAGCCTGAAGTTACAAATATCAATGCCGTGACCAGCGAAATATGCTCTATCATGAACGGAAGGTCATGTTGCGGAAAGTTAAAGAAATGTTCCAATCCTGTCGGGATATTCATCATTCGCGAAATAGCCAGAAACCCTGAAAGGAGAACAACCAGGGAGGCAGGCAGCAGGAACAGGAGTCGATTTTTATTGGTTTTTTGAAAACGGATCAGTGCAAGAAGCGCCAAACTGCATATGACAAACAAGAAGATCGTTATAGGGGCAATCGGAACCTGGGTATCAGCAAACCGGGTCAACCACATCGTCCCGCTTATCCATCCGGTCAACGATATAAGTCCGATAAGAATAACCAGCCAGGCTACCGCAACTGCAAACCGGTTTGATTTCCTGAACCGGGGCCCCTCATTATGTAGGAGATTATTCATAGGTCAGGTTTTGAAAATCAAATATACAATACAAAAACGCATGAAGTCAATCACATGACTTCGAAGTACATGCTTCAATACCTACCCATCTTCCGATTCCCGGCGGTGTGCTACGTTAAGTCAGCGAACAGCGGTCAGTATCCTGTCCCTGTCAGGAAGTTCAGAATTTGAACTTTACGCCGAAATTCACCGCAAAAGTGCTGAAGGGAAAAGTCTCGCGCAGCGCTTTCCGGGGATTATCGTGTGAAGGATTTACATCAAACTCGATTTTATCCACGTATTCCGTCTTCTTTTGATAGGTCGTCAGTGTCGAAAGCCGGTCTTCACCGTTAACAGTGTATTCGATGACTTCACTGTAGTTGGGCGACCAGGTTGCATGCGAGAAGGAGAGTTCGACAAAGAGGTTGATGAGCTTGTTGAGGTTGAAATCGCACCCACCGGTGGCAGAATACCCAAGCGCCACCCCGCCGTAAAAACTGTTGGTTAACTCGGCGCTCTGCGGAGGATTCACGGTCGGATTTTCCGTTTTATAACGTTCGAACAGCATCGGGAAGGCTCCGATAAGCAGTCCGAAGCAGGCATAAGGATTAACCTTTTCCAACCCCGCCGTGATGACGATTCCCGGGATAAAACTGATTAGATCGCCGGCAATCTTTACCTCCGATCTGGATGATCCGAGCAGGCTCGATACCGAATCACTTCCGGTCGGGAAACCCATAAATCCGTTAACAGTCAGATCCACGCCCACATATTTGTTGAACAGGTATCCGAATGAGAGGTTGCCGTTGACCCCGTTGCC
The DNA here is from genome assembly GCA_964525995.1 of uncultured Prolixibacteraceae bacterium. Classification (GTDB taxonomy): domain Bacteria; phylum Bacteroidota; class Bacteroidia; order Bacteroidales; family FEN-979; genus CAIVAT01. The sequence continues at coordinate 171,807 of CAZGIM010000005.1, forward strand.
AATCCCGACCGGGACAACCGACAAGTACGAGGAGGTTCCGTCGGTTTCATACTTATAAATCAGATCGAGACTTGCAGAGGTGCTGATGCCTCCGCCGACACCTACACGGGCGTAAAATTTCTGCGCGTGGGTCATGTTCCATCCCACGAGCGAAATCAGGATGATGCAAATAATCTTTTTTTTCATGACTTTTTTTGATTGTGGGTTTGTTGTTTTATTAGGTTTTAAATGTTTATGGATAAGATTTTATATTGCAGGAAACCGATTCCGTTAAAATTCCATATTTTTCAATGTCATCACAACCGGGTAAATCAATCCCAGAATCAAAAGTACAACAATGAACGGGCGGTTGATGTTCTGCCCTGATCCCCCAGTCACAAAACCAGACCACCAGCGATATGACCGCATAGGACAACATGGCTATTGCAGATTGGAGCTGGTAATTGCTGCCGGTTTCATACCCTTTTAGCGCCGCGGCCTCCTCACCAAAGAACAATCCTTCGAGTCCCGATAACCCGGCTATGGCGGTAATGATTACCGGTATCATGAAATGCAACTGCACGATGGGATCATACGCTTTTGCAAATCCAATGCTGTACCCGATAAAAAAAGCAAGGCAAACGATTACAATTCGCAGAATATCTAAAAATCTTAACATCTTGATATCAAAAAATATAAAGCGAAATTTGGATAACAAAGAACTTCAAGAAATAATGATGAATTATGAATCCCCGAATGTGTAAAAATATATTAATTTTATGAGATCTTCAAATATATAAATCATGAAAACATATTTTCTTCGGATATTAATCCTGGTCCTTTTACTGGCAGTGATTTCCTGCAAAAAGGATGATCCGGAAAACAACAACGGGAACGATCCGACGCCCCTTACCCTGAACGGGAACGTACAGAAGGGTCCCTTCATCACCGGTATCACACCTTTTTGATGGAGATACTCTCACTCACAGCAGAATTAACCCAGCTTTTATCGGCCATGAGTTTTGATTTTAAGGAGGATGGCGTCATTGGCAGTCAAAAAGTCAAGGATACCCTGCTGCATAACATCTCCCGGGCAAACCTCACAAAGATCAGGCAAAACCTGGAGAAACGTTATGCAGATCTCGGTCTGACAGTTTCGATCCCTGATTTTGAAAAATATGTCGACATCATCCAGAAACACCTTTCGGAAATCATATACACGGATTTCATCTATCCCGAACAAGCTTCACCTTACATTCAGTTTCAGGGCGATACCACGGCATGGACAATGAATTTCTTGAACCTGAACACCTTTGTTTACGGATCGAACCGCGACTATTGTGTGGCCGCCATCGTTCCTTTTGATTCGGTTCTCACCGTAAAATTCAAAATCCTCTCGGGAAGTTATGCAGTTACGCCACCGGGTCACGGATGGCAGGTGATTCAGAAAAATTCTTCGGGAATGACCCTCCGTTCCACGTTGCAGAATACCATCATTACCCTGCCGCTTGGATTTCGTTCCTGGCCACCGGCAAGCGCAACCATCGAGATTTATCAAAACGATACCATTACACCCGACCGGGTGAAGAATATCACCATCCAGTAATGAAGTGGGCGTAAAAAGGGCGTTACCGGATAGTTGATTAATGACGGATAACCAGTTTCAGTTGTGCGGCGTATTTTCCGGCAGTAATTTTACACAGGTAGAGACCGGAACTGAAGGAAGAAAGATCCAAGGTCATATTTTGGCTCCCGCGCGACCGGAATTCAGGCTGTGAACTCCATAGTACCCGGCCATAAACATCCGAAATATCTACAGTAACCATAGAGGACTCTTCAAGCACGAACTGCAACAAGGATGACCCGGTTGCGGGATTGGGTGTGCACCGGATGGCCGACAAACCATTATTCGCCCGGTCTCCGGAAGCCGAAACCATTGTGCTTCCTCCTTTTAAGACAATCTGGTTCAAAGGATCGAACATAAAATAAACAGGCTGTTTGTCGAAATTCCATCCGAATTGCTGATTATTCGCCTCATTCATCACGCGGAAAAGGGTATCGCTGTTATCGGCAAATCTGATCTTCAGCTCAACAGGCATCTTGAAGAAAGATGCCCCTGACTGGACCTGCTTCAAGAAAAAATTAACCTTCCACTGGCCCGATCCCAGGTCTTCAAAATTATAAGTATTCTCATACACCGGATGGTTTGGCTGATAGATCCACTGGTCGAAAAACCAGCTGTAATCCGTTCCGGCCACACTGTTCACATGATCCCTGAAGTCGGTGATCGTGGCGGAGTGAAACTTTAACGCGGGATCGGAAAGATAGGATTGCAGGGTCAGGAAAAACAAGGAATCCCCCAAAACATAACGCAACATATGGGTTACACAGGCGCCTTTCATGTATGTGATCGCGTAATTGAACATGGTATCTTCCGATGGGGTGTTAACAGCCCATGAAGGCAGCGATATGGCCCAGCCGGGATTGTACTGAAGATAATAGAGCGCATTCTGATCGATCTGTGCCTTGTACATCGGAAATCCCCCGTTTTTCTCCGCCCAGAAGGCTTCCGACCAGGTACCTAAACCCTCGTTGACCCAGATATCAGCCCAGGTTTTACAGGTTACCAGATCGCCGAACCAGTGATGGGAGAACTCATGCGCCGCAAGTCCTTCTCCCCAGCAATCCGGACAAATTGTGATCAGGGTCTGGTTTTCCATCCCTCCCCACGAGAACTGGTTATCGAGTGCGGCAAATCCGATCTTCTCAAACGGATATTCAACATAATGTTGCGAATACCAATCGGCCATCTCAGGAATCAATCCCTCCACCAGCGACGGATTTTCACCTAAGTTGAAATAGTAAAGGCATGGAATACTGTCATTTGGATTCGACAACTTATGCCAGTAACGGGTATGCATCTGGTAATTCACTTTAGAGGCGAATGCCATGAGGTAAGTGGCCGCCGGGTTATCGGAGATCCAATGATAGACCAGCGTATCGCCGGTTAGCGTCGAATCGGCCAACCGGCCGTTTGACCCCAGACGCGCGTTTGATTTTACCCTGGCGGTAATATCGCACTGCGCTTTGTCCGACGGATGGTCTTTGCAGGGCATCCACTTCCGCGCTCCCTCGGGTTCACTGTCGGTAAAAACCATCCCGTTGTTGCAGTAAAACCCCTGGTCCACTACGTTCTTGTGACGAAAGTAAACCTTCACCGCTACGGTGTCGCCCGGAGAATAGGTCTGGTCGAGCTGAATAGTCAGCAGATCGGAATTATGACTGAACGAAACCCCGGCCATTTTTACGGAATCGATGATAATGGAATAGTTGTTTGCATTGAGGGCGATCTGGTTTAAAGTAGAATCAACTTTAAAATGGATGCTGCAGATCCCTTTGTAATTTCTTGGGTAAGGCGACGAATAGCAAGAATAAAGATGGAAGTCAAGGGTGTATTTCAGTACATCAAACGTCCTTGAAGGCGCCTGGTCGATATTAATCTGACGAAAGATTCCGTTTGTTCCGTTCGATTTCTTTTCCGAGCAGATCATCGCGGCACCGGGTACAGTCAATCCCTGTCCGACAATCATTCCGGCGCTCATCAGGTAAAAAGCCAATCCGATAAGTACATTTCGCAGCATAGTAGCGTTTTTAAATAGTTTACAAGTTAAATGTCATATCATATTACAGTCACAGGATTCTCTACCAAAAAAAAGTTTTTCCTTTTTCAGATTTTTGATCAAACCGTTCAAAAGTCCAGCAATAGAAACCGGGGGCGAGCGCAACAATCACTTTCATACCGAATTGGATCCTCACCTGTTTCACTATTCTTCCCGCCTGATCAAACAGCGTCAATACCCCGTCACCGGCACGATTCACAACATTCATAATTCCCTGATCAACCCGGAGAAACGTTAAACTGCTCTTCTCCGTGTGATGGTTCCCACCTCCCGTAACAACTACGGTCACCTCATGTGTTATGGAATCATAAAAGCAACTATCGCCTGCTCGCAGGGTGACGGAATAAACCCCTGCATCCGCATAACAATGAATCGGTTCATATTCTTCAGCGGTGAAGCCATCGCCAAAATCCCAATGCCAGGTATTGGCATTCAGGCTCAGATTTTCAGTAAAAAGTGAATCCTCAGCGACAAAGTAGTTAAAGGAGGCCTGTGGCTCATTGCTCCATAAGTTCCATACGCCCGGATAACCGAAAACCACGCTGTCGGCTGACTGTTGAAGATACAGGGCTGTGTCGGGCTGAAGTCCTGCCGTGAACGATAAGCCCACCGGTGATTTGTGAAACAAAACGGCATAAAATACGCAGGCAGCAAGATAGCTGCCATTCAGGTTCGGATGCGAATCATCCCCGGCATGTAAAACGATTCCGGAATTCTGAATGACTTTACGCCATGCTTCTCCCACCGGTGCAATCCCGCTGTCGGTAGTATCGGCAGTTAATTTATAAGCGCGGGTCAGCGAATCCTGCATCTCGAAATAATTTTCGAATGGTACACTGCAATAAGCGGGAGTAAAACACTGGATACCCCCGAAACGCCTGCCCCAGGTGAGAAAGAAGAGCAAACGGCCACATTTGTCGCCGGAAATAACGCTATCGCGTAATACTAAACAAGAAGGTATCATGCAACTGTCGCGTAGTACAGGTATTGAGGGGATCTGACTCTGCTCCTGAAGTACCACGAAGTCCCAGTCGTCGGAGGCGATCTTGGACAAGCTGACGGGATCTGTCGCATGGGCGATAGGATTCCAGCCCAGCGTGTAGCCACCCGGACAATTGTCATCGTGAACCAGCGAATCACCTGCCGCGTGAGCAAGTGAAGCAATCAACCCCGGAAGATCGTTTACATAAGTATAGCTGTTACCCAAAAAAAGCGCTTTTCGGATTACCGGTTGGGTGAATCCCGTCGTTGAAAATAACAGGATGAATCCCCAAAGCGACAACTTCTTCATATGCGCAAAGGTACAACTTTTAGGAACCCGGGAACTTACAAAGATCACTATGAAATCCTGATATGTCATTTTGTTATTATAAGTTTTGTATTTAAGTCAGGAAATTCATTTAAAGATGGGCAAAACACCGGTCATCATCCATGTTTTAAGGGCATTGATCTTCCTGTTAGTGATCCTGATGATCCTGGTTGGAACAGCATTTTTTCTGGTGCAGCGTGAATCGAAAAAGAATTTTCTTGCGGCCGACCTTTATAAAATTGTTGCCAGGCGTTTATAATCCTGAAAATAGAAAAGATTAAAAATCAAAGCGTTCCTGAAGTCGCTGAGGAGGGAACCCCGAACAGCCTGATCCGGTACTTCTCCGAAAACCAGGTGAAGTACCAATAAAGCTTACGGTTTACCTCAATGCCATAATTGGTATCAGGATGGTAATTGATGTATGACTCAATCAGCCGGGGGTACTTCCCGGTCAGATAAAAATCATTCCAGTTAGCAATGGCAAGGAGATTTTTTGTCCGGTAATAATCGTTCTGATGATCTTTGGCTGGGGTATACTGCGTAAGATACCAGTGATCGAACTCCTGATCCAGGATCACAACTTCGTACTCGGTGCTGTCCTTGGTGCTTTGAATCAGGGTGGCCGAAGTTTTTGAGGTATGTTTCGCAGTGGTGCAGGCCCCTAGCATGAGAACTGCCAGACCAATGAGGGTAACCGGTTTCATAATATTCCCATTTTTTGTTTTAATCCTATGATCCTGACAAATATACAAAAATATTACCGGTATTCAAAGCCGGGATGAATCCCATTCTGTACCCAATCCATAAACTTGATCTTTATTCCTATTTTTGTGACAGTTCAAAAATTTGTCCCATGCGATGCTCCATCCTTTTTTTGGTTTTTACGGTAATCCTGGCGCTGGCCCTGATGCCGCGCCTTCTGGCCCAGGGTAAAAAAGCTGTCGGCCGGTCCGGTGATACATCCCTGGCATATAATCCCTATAAAACCTATCCCGTCGCTCCGGAGGAAGATCTGGGAGTAGTCTGGTCGGAAACCTTTACAACCTGTAAGGTATGGTCACCTGCGGCACAGGAAATGAAATTAAAATTGTACAAGACCTCAACCGGGAATGACCTGATCGGCGAATTTAAATGCCGGAAAAATGCCATGGGAGTTTGGTCGGTCATACTGGAGGGCGACTACAAAGGACGCTATTACACCTTTCAGGCAAAGATAAAAGGGAAATGGAGTAGCGAAGTGCCCGACCCCTATGCTAAAGCAGTCGGAGTGAACGGTAAGCGCGGACAAATCATTGACCTGAACGAAACCGATCCGCCCGGTTGGGATCAGGACCGGTCGCCTGAGTTCCGCAATCCGACCGATGCCGTGCTTTATGAATTGCATGTACGCGATTTTTCGGTGGCTCCCAATTCGGGGATGAAGAACAAAGGGAAATTCCTTGCCTTCACCGAATCCGGAACCCGGAACAGCCACGGACAAACAACGGGAGTTGACCACATCGCCGAAATGGGAGTGACCCATGTCCATCTGCTTCCCTCTTTCGATTTTTGCAGCATCGATGAATCAAAGCCGGAAGTTCCGCAATTTAACTGGGGGTATGACCCTCAGAATTACAACGTGCCCGAAGGATCCTATGCTTCAAACCCTGAAGATGGTAAGGTTCGTATCAGAGAATTCAAGGAACTGGTTCAGTCAATGCACAAGAAGGGACTGCGGGTCGTGATGGATGTGGTTTACAATCATACCGGATGGACCGGCAATTCCAATTTCAATCAGTTGGTCCCGGGATATTATTACCGCCAATGGCAAAAGGATAGAACGTTCGGTAATGCCTCGGCCTGCGGAAACGAAACCGCAAGCGACCGGACAATGGTTCGCAAATTTATCCTCGAATCGGTGCAGTACTGGGTCAGGGAATATCATATTGATGGTTTCCGTTTCGATCTGATGGCCATCCACGACCTCGAAACGATGAACCTTATTTCGGCGACACTCCATGCTATAAATCCTTCCATCCTCCTTTATGGAGAGGGATGGACCGCCGGCGATTCACCGTTACCTGAAAACTTCCGGGCCCTGAAAAAGTATGCCTATAAAATGGATCGGATTGCTGTTTTCAGCGATGACATCCGCGATGGCATCAAAGGAAGCGTGTTTGACGAAAAGAGTACCGGCTTTGCAAGCGGGAACCCGGGAATGGCCGAATCGGTCAAATTCGGGATTGTCGCAGCCGGCGACCACCCGCAGATTGATTTTACAAAGGTGAATTACTCCAAAGAACCTTATACCACCAATCCCGGCTCGGTGATCAACTATGTCTCCTGTCATGACAACCAGACACTGTATGATAAATTGAAAGCATCCCGTCCCGATGCCGACGAAGCGACCCTTCTGAAAATGCATAAACTGGCCAATACCATTGTACTGACTTCCCAGGGGATCCCGTTTTTGCATGCCGGCGTGGAAATGAAAAGAACCAAAAACGGCGAACACAATTCATTCAATAAGCCCGACTCGGTCAACCGGATCGACTGGGATTGGAAATTTGAGAACCGCGACCTGGTTGATTTTTACAAAGAATTAATTAACCTGCGCAAATCCCATCCCGCCTTTCGTATGACAACCCAGGAGATGATCAACGAAAACCTGCTCTTTCTGCCCGTCAACGATCCACAGATTGTCGCGTATCAGCTGAAAAATCATGCGAACCACGATCCATGGTCACAAATCCTCGTGGTTTTCAACGGTTCAGAAGACCTTAAACAAATCGATATTCCCGACGGGAATTGGAACGTTGCCCTGATGAACCATCAATTTCCCGGTAATACTCAAACAGTGTCAGGTTCTCTTGCAATTCAAGCGGTTTCAGCCGCAATCCTGTACCTGGAATGATCTGAATTTCATGTGTTTTGGTCATAAGCGATTACACCAAAATTTGAATGTAACATTCCTCGATCTGAAATGTATTCGTAAATCGTAAATTTCAAGAAGTCTTTTACCCGACGGCCTGATCTAAAATTCTTGTCTTAAAGCTGATACCTGATGTCAAAACAAAAACCTGATAAAGCTGTCCACAAGATTCGTCCTGAAACTAAAACAAACCGGAAGGTTTCACCGTTTTGGGAACGGATGCCATTGACCCTTTTAGCCGGGATTGTTGCCATTACCTTTATTGTTTATCTGCCCTCCCTTCGCAATGGACTCCTGGCTTGGGATGATGAACCCTACATCATAAAGAACCAATTGGTGCAGTCAGGCAACTTTTGGGAGCTGTTCACGCAACAAGTGATGGGGAACTACCATCCGCTCACCATGCTCATCCTGTCGATCGAGTTCCGTTGGTTCGGATCCGACCCTGCCGGATATCATTGGGTGAACCTGATGTTGCACCTGATCAATACCATCCTGGTTTTCCTTGTGATCCGAAGGCTGAATCCCGGTTCCGGAGTAGCCTTGCTAATAGCGCTTATCTTTGCGATCCATCCCTTACACGTCGAATCGGTGGCATGGATATCCGAACTGAAAGACTTGCTGTATGCTTGCTTTTTTTTAGCGGCTTGTGTATTCTATCTGAAATATCTCGAATCCAATGCCCGAAAATACCTTTTCATAACCCTTCTTTTCTTTGCTCTTTCGCTGCTCTCTAAAGCCATGGCAGCCTCATTGCCAGTAGTCCTGTTGTTAATCGACTATTTCAAAGGCCGGACCTTCAACAAAATGGTCATTATTGAAAAGATCCCTTTTTTCCTGTTGTCGGTCATCTTCGGAATTATTGCCATCCTGGCCCAGAGAACTTCTGAAGCAATCACAGATTTCACACCGTTTTCATTTTTTCAAAGAATCATCTTCGCCTCTTATGCCTGGCTTTCCTACCTCGTCAAACTCGTAGCTCCGGTCAACCTGAGCGCATTCTATCCCTACCCGGTGCGAAGCGGCGATTCGATCCCCGCCGCCCTGTACCTTTGCCTTGTTGCCATTCCCGCGCTTTTGGCGCTCATGATCTTTAGTTTTCGCCGGTCAAGGTCACTATTCTTCGGCTTAGGTTTTTATACCGTCACCATCTTCCTGGTACTTCAACTCTTGCCGGTCGGGAATGCCATGATGGCCGACCGCTATAGCTATATTCCCTCCGTCGGTATCGTTCTGTTGGCCGCGATCGGAGCTAAAAAGATCTGGGATAAAGGATACCGGGCAGTTACCGGTATGCTGCTGATCGTTTTGACGCTGGTTTTTGCAATTCAAACCTTCGTACGATGTTCCGTATGGAAAGACGACCTTACGCTGTGGAATGATGTGATCCGGAAATATCCGGAAGTAGAATATGCTTACAACAACCGGGGTGTTGTACTAATGAACCAGGGCCGCTATGAAGAATCAACCGGCGACTTTACCACGGCCATCGGCCTGAATCCGGTCTATCCGATCGTTTTTATTAACAGGGGTATCTCGCTGAGCAACCAGAATAAGGATGCTGAAGCTATCGCCGATTTTGATAAAGCCATCGAACTGAAACCGGCCAATGCCGAAGCATGGTTTAACCGGGGAGTCTCGCTGCGAAAAGTGGGGAAGGATGATCAGGCGCTCCGCGATTTTCAACGGGCCATTACCTTGAGACCGGAATTCCCCGGCGCTTACTATAACCGGGGGACCATCTGCATGAACCAGAAACGCTATACCGAAGCTATCGGTGATTTCACCCGGGCGATTCGGTTGGATCCCGGGTTTGCTGATTCTTACCTCAACCGGGGCGTTGCCTTGATGATCATGAAAAGAGACCGGGAGGCTCTTGACGACTTCAACAAGGCAATTGCACTGAAACCCGGATTTATCAACGCTTACTATAACCGGGGAAATTACTTCCTGTCGAAAAAGAAATACCGCGAAGCCATTGATGATTACTCCCGGGCCATCGGATTGAAAGAGGATTATTCGGCAGCCTATTACAACCGGGGACTTGCCACCTACTATCTTGGTAATCAAGAATCAGCCTGCGCCGATTTCAACAAGGCCGCAACGTTGAACTTCGCCCCGGCAAATGCCGCCATCTCACAATTGTGCAAATGAATGATCGTTCACTTTTTCACACAGAAGCGATGAAACGATCATCGACAGCCGCTTCAGTGCATATGGCATTGAGGTATAACAAACAATCGGCAACACCCACTCAAGCAAGGCAAGATAATAGGGAACCATATCCCGATCGCCTCCGGCGCTCACAAAGGCATATTGCCTCATTTTGATCGTAAGGGCTGCATTCTTTGCCACTTTCTGCATGTGTTTCCCTGCATAGTCAACCACGGGACGGTCGCCCAGATTGTCGCAATCATAAAACCGCTTGATAAATTCCAGATAGGCAGCCATATCCTCTTCGCTTTCAACCGGAGCATTATCGACTAAAAAAATGGCCTCGAGTCGTGCAAAGTCAGAGATTACCGGCCGGGGGCGGGTTTCCGAAAAATCGATCAGATATATGTTCATCTTCTCGTCCAGTAGGATGTTCTGCATGTTCAGATCGCCATGACAAATCCCGGTGTTGTATGTTGTATGCCATTCCTGGCGGCGGGAATATTCCTGTTTCAAAAACCGGTATGGATTCAGAACAGGCCGTCCCGATTCGGGAATCTGAAGGTAAGGCTCTTCGTCCGATATACCAAGTACTTCGCGGGCTGTCTGATAAATGTGAGGGAAAAAGGTCCGCGTAGGATCATGATCCTGAAACGGAAAGATGGTCTTTCGCACGGGCTGCCCGTACCAGGGTTTCAGGATTTGCAGGAATATCCTGTCGAACAAGGGTTCAAGAAAACCAATGTCCGACTCGAGGTAATAATGGGTCAGCCATTTCAACTGACTCGACTCCCCGCCGATCCCGACGAAATTATAGCGGAGCGCCATGGTTTCACCGTATTGCGCCGTACCCAAAACCATGGCACAGTTGTTAAAAATATAGGGCAGGGCAAATTTCTGACACCGTTCCGATTCCCGGGTGATCAGCGATCGGCCGGCGATCTTGAGTACCGTCGGCCGCATCTTTCTACCCTCGCGGTCATAAGAGTTTACCTGATAAGTCTGTGCCGAATACCCTCCGTGAAGCGGGTTTATGACCAACCGGGCCGAATCATCGTACAAAAGCCTCGCAAGGAATCGCTTGTGTTGCTCAAACACCGCTCCCGGCGCTGTCTCGATGATCAACCTGCCGGACTTCCCATCTGCATTCTCCTCCGGCGCAAAAAGCCAGATGAAGGGATTTTCAAGCAAAAATTCAGGCTGAAGTAAAACAACACCCGTGATATTTTCAAAAGTCAGGCAACGCCTGAGGAATTCACTGAGAGTCGTTTCCTCGGTTATTTCCTCGGCTTGAACCAGGTAAAAAGTGAAACCCGCGAAGCTGTAACCGGCATCCATTCCTGTTTCCGGAGTATTGCTCCCCAATCCATCGCTGTCAGACGCCTGTTTTTCTTGCCTGATCAATAAAGATGCTAATTGATCGAATCCGGTCTCCTCATGGTACTGCTCCCACGAAGCGTCAGAGATAAAGGCAACCGTAAGCGAAGGATGTCCGGACCCACGGTTTACTGCAATGAAATACCTTGCAATGTAGGATGCCCCGGTTTTTTCCTGAAGAATTCGAACGGCATCGTAAAGCATCGGCAGACTCAAAATCCCTCCGTCGGCCGGCTTCAGATAACCGGTTGGCTGATTGCCGAATGACAGGGCTTTCCCGACCGGGAAACCTGTCTTTGCAGGCTCTGTCGTAATTCTGAAATCGGGATCCGCTGATTGATCAGCAGGTACAAATCCGATACAATGACCCAGCGTTACAAAGAAGTCCCTGCACGGAGATCCGGATTCGCCTGTTACTGCCCCGAAACCGATCCCGCCATCCATTTCACGATAACTCAGGATCTCCTCCTCGCGGTTTACTATTACCTTTATAGGGCCATGCCCCAATGGCCGATAGACAAGGGCCTTATCTTTAACCTGGATCACCGTCTCCGCTGCCACTTCTTTAGTTTCTGCACGGATGACCGCAAGGGCGCTTTCAACATCCGCTTCGATCCGCAGTACGCGTTGAAGCCCGGCCATCTCGAAAATGTGATTGACTTCGGGTTTGACTCCGGTGAGAAATAATTGAAAATGAAAAGGTGACAATCGTTTCTGGGCCGCCAATAAGACCCTGATGCCGGCGCTCGACAGATAGAGGCATTCCGAAAAATCCAGGATGATATCACCTGCCCCCTCCGGCAGGGCCATCAAGACCTGTTCCAGATTCCCACTGCTGTTTCCGTCGAGCCTTCCGATGAGTTTCAGACACCGGTGTTTTTCATCTGCGATAAGCTCCATTTAAAAGTAGTGTTGTGCGGATTCAAAAATACAAAAAACTTACTTCTGCGAGCCTAATCGGAATAACCGCGGCCATTTTATCGCCATCGCACCTCCATTCATTTTGTTATTTTTGTCCTGTTATCCGATTTAGGGATTATGGAAAAAGTGATGCTTGCCCCCGGTTTCAGATTGTCGCGCATCGTGCACGGTCAGATGCGTATGGCAACATGGAACCTTTCAAACTCCGGATTGAACTCCTTCCTTGAAGAGCTGGTCGATCTGGGATTGACCTCTTTCGATCATGCCGACATTTACGGAAATTACCATTGCGAAGAGATATTGGGTGGTGTCATAGGGGCCAATCCCGGCCTGCGCCGACGGATCGAAATCATCACCAAATGCGGGATCAAGCTCAGGTCGGATAAATATCCCCAACGGAAGATCAAGTATTACGATTATAGTTTTGAGCATATCATCTCGTCGGTGGAAACCTCACTGAGAAATTTCAGAACCGACCATATCGATTTACTCTTGCTGCACCGGCCCGCCCCGTTCTTTGATCCCGGGTCGGTTGCCAACGCCTTCCGGATTCTGAAAAAAGATGGAAAAGTCATGCATTTCGGGGTTTCCAATTTCAACCCTGTTCAGTTTGAAATGCTGAATGCATTTACCGATGAAAAACTGGTCACCAATCAGGTCGAAATATCTCCCTGTACCCTCGAAAATTTCGACAACGGGAATATGGATTTCTTTATCAGGTCAAGGATTAAACCCATGGCCTGGTCGCCGTTAGGGGGCGGCCGGATCTTTGACTCCAATGATGAACGTAGTGTAAGGGTATTGAAAGTCCTCAACGAGATAACAGACGAATTGCAAGCAAAATCGGTCGATCAGGTTATATATGCCTGGCTGCTGAAACATCCGGCCCAAATCATACCGGTGGCCGGCTCCGGAAATATCACCCGCATCAGAACGGCCTGCGAAGCCCTGAATCTCGACATGAGCCTCGAACAATGGTACCGGATCTTTGTTGCCTCACGCGGAAAGGACTTGCCATGACAACACGAGGAATCGTGAAATTATCCATTTTGATCGTGTTTCTGCTGGTCCCCGGTTGGTTCTGTGCCCAGTCGAAACTGAATCTGGATAAAAGAATGCTGTATAACTTCTCAACACAGGGCGCTGCGGGCTTTCTCGTTGATGAGCAGGTACTGGCCGGTGATCCTGCGACCGGCCAGGGTGGAAATTGCCTGACAGTTTTTTCTCCCGGATGGGTCTATGCCGAAATCTATTATCCTACCATGGTGGTTCTCGATTTGGGAAGAAGTCATATCCTCCATGCCTTGTGGTTTTACGACGTGAATGATTGCGACACCCTCAACATCTATACCGGCGATCCCTCTTCCTGGACCCTTAAAGCCCGTGTGGTTCTCGATCGGTACAATGAATGGCGAAACATTGCCCTTCAGGATACAAGCCGGTTTATCATGCTGAAATACCGCAGTCCTGCCGTCCGGATTGCAGAAATTGTGCTGTATGGATTGCCTTTAGGCAGCTACCCGCCTCCGCCGGTCCCCGTTGCACATCTCCGTCCACGCATGGATCAATTTATGGGAGTCAACGGATTTGTTGATGATCCCCTCGACAAAGTAGCCTGTGCCGGCTCCCTGCGTGAATATCACAACTGGGGATGGGATGAAGGTAATCTCGACACTACCTATCAGGGGTATCCCTATAACCAGTATGCCTGGAATCCAAGCTGGGTAAGCGGTCCGGGGTGGGCCTTCAACTTCGACGAATTCTACCTGCAACTGAAAAACAATAGTCTCGTTACCAGTTCCGACCTGCAGGGTTCAGCGGGTTATATGACCCATTTTGTCGATTCACTGACACAAAACAAACCCATCCGCAACAACGGAGATCCGCTGAATCCGGAGTCCTATATCGAACATTCGGATTATATGTTTCAGTTTGCGGCAAGATACGCATCTCATCCGGTGAACGATACTCTGCTGAAGCTGAGGACCGACCAACCACGCATCAGCGGAAGCAGCCGGATCAGGTATCTTGAAAACTGGAATGAACCCGATAAATCATGGTTTGGCCGGCCGGGATATTTTACCCCCGACGAATTTGCTACCTTCTGCAGTGTCGATTACGATGGACATGAGCTGACACTTGGCTCCGGAAAAGGAATGAAAAATGCCGATCCAGTGATTAAAATGGTGATGGCAGGGCTGACCAGTCTCAACCTCGAATATGTCAGATGCATGAAGCTTTGGAGCGATTTTAACCGAACATCGGGATTCCCGGCCGATGTACTGAATTTTCACCACTATTGCGCCAACGGGATCCACGGAATAAGCCCTGAAGCCGACAGTCTGAAACTTAAACTAAAGGAAGTCGTCGCCTGGCGCGATTCATGCCTGCCGGGAAAAGAACTGTGGCTCTCCGAATTCGGGTACGACACCAATCCCGAAAGCGAACAAGCCGCCGTAACAATCGATACCAACGACATCTTTGAAGTCCAGGGTGAATGGATACTGCGGTCGTACCTCGAAGCCTCAGCCGCAGGCCTCGATAAGGCGTTTGTCTTCATGCTGCGCGATGCCAACGCCCCCAATCCAAATAAGTACAACAGCTCCGGACTGACCGGAGAAATATGGTACGGCCACCAGCCTAAAAAATCCTGGTATTACGTTTCCACCATGAAGGATCAGTTGACCGGACTTGAATTCCAGGATGAATTAGGTTCAGGGGTTGACTCCGTAAACAGATACCGTTATAAGTCGCCCGGTGGAGATACAACCGTCCAGGTTGTCTGGTGTACCAGTTCTACAAACCGCATCATCGAACACTTTTCGGTTCCAGTTCCGCCACACTGCCTGGCCTGGCAAATCCGGCCTCAGTCAGGATACCTAAAGGGCGTTAAAATTCCGCTTGCCATCCACAATGATTCTGTCACCATCAGGGTTACGGAACGGCCAATTTTTATTCGCCTGGTGCGCCACGACAGTCTGATCCCCATGCAATACAATCTGAATAACATCGTGATCCCGGAAGGCGATCACCGGTGCTTCGACGCAGTTCAGGTCATTACGACTTCAGGGATTGATACAGGATTCAGGGTCGAGGAAGGCGCTACGGCCGATCTGATAGCAGGTCAGCGAATCATCCTTCAACCGGTTACTCATGTTTTCTCCGGCGCGACGCTTCATGCCCGGATTACTGAGACAGGTATTTTTTGCCAGGATGGTAATGCTATACAAAGGAATGAAAATTGGGATTGTCCTCCGAATCCAACACCGGATACGGCCTGGTGACGAGCGTATTATTAAACCATAAATCTTCCTGATCACTTTAGCGGAAATAAAGAATCAATTCCCAGGATAGTTTGATTACTTCCTCCTTACCTGATGACCGTGATTTCCCGGTATGTGTTTACCACTTTAACCTGAAAACCATTAATCAACTCGTTCACGCTTTGGAGTACCGTTTCCCATGTCCCGATTCCCCGGCATCCACCCAGATTCAGAATGACCCGGAAACCAGCCAGGGATAAGTCTTTACAGGTCTCTGCCACGCAGTAATTGGTGGCAAGCCCGCCCACAATCACCGTTGTGATCCCTTTTGAACGGTACCATTCAATCAGACCGGTCGAAATGGTCTTCCGATGGTCGTGATAGCATCCGGAATAGGGATGCATATCAGGTTCAAATCCCTTGGCAACAATGAAATCAAAACCGGTTATCGGACCCATCCCTTCAATGAGTTCCACACCCGTAGTCCCGGAGATACAATGTGGATTCCAACGCAGATCGACATTTTCACCCCGGATGGCGCTGAGTTGAGGTTGATCATCAGTGGCAATCCATATGGCATTGGGGGGATGAATCTCTTTCGACAGGGTTCGGAAAGCAACTATTTCATTCTGCCCGACCAGCTCGTCAACAATTTCATTACCTCCGGGTACAGGCAATTCGTCGGGACAAAGCGGGGTAAATCCCTTTTGAGGCTCGACGCAATGTGAAGCCGTTTCATGAAACCTGACCGCGACTTTTTCAATATGAGGAGAATCTGTAGTCATTAATTCTAAATTGTATCTTTGTTAGGTATTCTTTATCCGGAGAAACGAGATGTTACCGGTACCCAAAAATACTAAAATACAATCTCAACATGATGATGACAAGATCTGTTATAACTGATTTTGACGATCAGGATGCCTATAAATTTTTTATGCAATATGCCATTCTGAAACACTATCCGGAGGCGAAAGTCAGATATGCCTTGATTTTAAGAGATCCCGCGATTGTTTTTCCGGCGAACTTTGACAAGGAACTGCAGAATCAGGTTGATCAGTTCAGCAATCTTAGATTCTCTCCGGAGATAGAGCAGTCGCTGACCGGCAAGATCCCTTGGTTTGACGATGATTATATCGATTATCTAAGGAAATATACTTTTAATCCCGGCGAGGTAACGATACGTCAAAACGGAGGTACGCTCGCAGTGGTCATCGAGGGCTTTTGGCACAGCGCGATCCTCTGGGAGGTTCCGCTTTTAGCCTGTATTTCGGAGTTATACTACCATATGAACCGGGTTCCGGATGATATTGAGCAGAACATCCCCCGGTGGGAAGAAAAATTCAGAAGTTTGGTTTCATTGGGGATCGCCGTAATTGAATTCGGTACCCGGCGCAGGAAGTCAAAAGAGGTACAGGAAGCAGTGATACGAAACTTTCTTCAATCGGCGCCAGCGACTGTCAGAGGAACCAGTAACGTAATGTTTGCAAGGCGTTTCAACATCCCTGCAAGTGGAACGCAGGCCCATGAATGGTTTATGTTCCATGCAGCACAGTCAAGTCCTTTGCTGGCGAATAAAAGAGCGCTCGAAAAATGGGTCGATACTTACCACGGTGGATTGGGTATCGCGCTTACGGATACTTACACTACCGATGTTTTTTTCAGAGAATTTGATCTCTTGTTATCTAAGATTTTCGACGGGATCCGGCACGACTCCGGCGATCCTGTTGTCTTTTCTCAAAAAGCAATAGAACATTATCACAATAAAAGGATCGTTCTTCCCAACGGCATTATTCCCAAGACTCTGGTCTTTTCCGACGGGATTGACCATCCGGGTAAAATCAAAGCCATTGAAAATGCCGTCAGGGATAAAATCTTCTCGGTCTATGGTATCGGAACCTGGCTTACCAACGATATCCATTTAGCAGATGGCAGACGGGTGACGCCCCTGAATATGGTGATCAAGATGACCCACGCAAAACCCGATCCTTCCAGTCCCTGGGTTTCCTGTGTTAAGCTTACTGACAGTCCGGAAAAAATAACGGGTGATCCTGTTAAAGTTGATGAATATTTAAAGATTCTTACATAACGAGGTTTTATGCAATGGAGAGGATGCGCTGGTTTATAATGGGATACCAGTCAGGAAAGCCATCGGCCACTGATCCTTTTAAAGAAAATTCCCTGTAACTACCCTGAAATTCTTGTTTGTTCCTGCTGATGTAGTAACGATTTTTTCCGATCCGGGGATTAATCTTTTGCAGTCTTATTTCAATCACCCGGAATATTTTTCATCAAAAAGGTTAAAAATATAATTTTTATTGTATTGATAAACAATATAATATAATTATTTATTCGCAATTATATGATCCTGGCACAATGATTGTTATTTTTTCCTCCCGGCGCCAAAAAACAATTCAGTTCACAAGAATATTAACCATTTAATTTGACCTGCCATGAAAAAGATAATTTTTGTTTTGGCTATTATGATGGTCGCAACAACATATACCGAAGGTCGCAGTATTTATAACAGACATGTGACCATCTCATTCCAGACCTTTTACGATCAGTTATCGCCTTATGGTGAATGGATCAGCACTTCTGATTACGGGTATGTCTGGCGTCCATATATTGATCCCTCCGAAGGGTTTATGCCCTATTCTTCGCGCGGCAACTGGGCTTTCACCAACCTGGGCTGGACCTGGGTTTCAGATTATGACTGGGGCTGGGCAACTTTTCATTACGGAAGATGGTATTATGATGATTTTTTAGGATGGATGTGGATTCCTGGTTATGAATGGGCTCCGGCATGGGTTACCTGGGGTTCGTATAACAACTACTGGGGCTGGGCACCAATGGGTCCCTTTATTCAGGTAGGCTATCAATTTGCCTGGCATGCGCCTGCATTCTGGTGGACCTTCGTACCCTACCGCCACTTTTGTTCTAACTACTGGCGTTCTTATGCCTATAACCAACCGATCCAGATCAACAATATTACTTATATCACCAACATTTACAACTATAATAACACTACCGGCCATAACCACAACTGGTTTTATGGCCCCAGGGTGAATGAAGTGGAGAAGCATCTGAATAGAAGAGTGGAACGAAGGCAGATCGTCGATACTGATAATCCTCGCAACACCAGGGCCAGTAAAAACCGCATCGCTGTTTATCGCCCCGAAGTCCGTAATACACGCCCCGATCAGCGTCCCGAAAAATTTCAGGTTGCAGAGAATCTCAGGTCAGATGTCCGGTCCAGGAACACAGAATCGGTTAGAACAAATGAAAATACACGGAATACGGGAAATTCGAGTGTCGACCGCAGTACCCGTGCTATTCGTACTGAGCCTGTTACTTCTGAAATCCGTACCCGTAACACCGGGAACCAAAGATCAGAGTCAGTATACCAGAATGATACCCGGAAATCTAATGTGGTAAATACCACCAGAACCGATCCCGCAAATGTTGGTGTCAAGTCACAGGGACAGGTTGAACGACACGGAAACACAAGTTCAGTCATGCAATCGGGGAGAACCGTGAATTCTGCCGGTACGACAATCCGTAATTCAGGTGGATCCCAGTCAGGTTCCATGAAAAAGACTCAGGACACTCCGGCAAGGCAATCTGCAGGACAGTCCAACACAGGACCGGGAAACAGAAGCGGAGCGAAAGAGGTCAGAAGCACCCCATCATCCCCTCTGGCAACACGAAGCCGATAATTTCTGATTACAGGGCCGGCGATTTCAACCACCGCCCTGCAATCAGACAATTGGTTAAATTTGGTTAATCAACAGGCATAAGGGTGAAAACCAATATGCCTGTTGATTTTTGATCCGGGGAGATGATTCAGGTGTTACTTCAATAAATCTTTAAGCTCCTGCAAACCAATTTCGGCAGGAATGATCTGTTCAGGCTGAAGGTAGAATAAGTTCCTCCCATGTTTGAATAACAACTCTCCGCCTCCTGTGACGTTCAACATGATAATGGCATCGGAGGGGATTAGTTTCTCTTTCACAAACCTGATCAGCGATGCCGTCGCAACTGCGGCTGCAGGGTGAATGTCAATACCTTCGGTTTCCTGGAACAGGGAGGAAGCAAAAAGAGCCTCCTCATTGGTGACCTTGCAAAGGGTTCCACTGCAATCGGTGAGGGTATCGAATACGCCGCCCGGAATGGAATATGGAGGTTTACGGTTAGATAGCACTTTGGCCAGAATCTCTTTTACCTGGAGTTTTGCAGTGGGCTCATGAATGGGTAGTAATTCACGCGAGGATTTTGCCCAGGCCTCATACATGGGCAGGAACGGTGCGTTTTGGGAGAGGATCATTTTCATTTTATGTGATCCGAAACGGCCGTCACCGATCAGGCGGAGGTTTGCCTCAAAGGCAGCGATGGCGCCGGTACCACTGCCAACAGCCTGAAAGTAAAAATCGGGGATTCGTCCTATAAAAGTAGCGGCCGATAGAACTGTGGTTGCCATGCCATCCCGGCGGGCAACATTTTTTGCACCTCCTTCTGGAATAAAACCGGGCAAACTACAAACCTTGTTTGAAAGTTGGATGGCATCGAAATAGTCGCTCTCTTCAGGGGTACAGATGAGTCTGACACAAGGATCAGGCTGCTGGTCGAACCAGAGGGCGTCGATGGCGCCGGCGGGGACGCAGAGCAGTAAAGGAATTTTGTTATCGGAGCAGACCTTTGCAAAAGCGCGTGCCGTATTTCCTGCCGAAGCGACAACAAGGGTCTGTTCAGTTCCCGGTTCAAGACGTGCACATACGGAATAGGCTTCTGTTTCTTTAAATGAACAGGTGCGCATGGCAGCCCCTTTTTCGGGCCAGTAACCGCTAAAGGTGATGTATAGTTGGGTCAATCCTAAAGTAGAGGCAAGACCCGAGCTTTGAAAGGTCACTGGAGCTGCGGAACCTTGGAGAATTCTTTTCACAGGCAACCAGGCAGCATAGCGATAAAGGCCCAGTTCATCCGGTCCGGGATTCAGATGACTTGTCTGGTAAACGGTTCGCAGCAGACCTGCAGGTTCTCCCAGTGCATCAAGCATCCATCCTGTGTCGGTGAATATTGATCCGGTCAAAGCGGACCTGAGTTGGTAAGAGGTAGGAATTTCGGCATCCATTGCGTAAAAGTATGGGGAAAGGTATTTGATTAAAAAGTTTACAATATTGTCAGGTAAATTATCTTCGTCTGGACCGCGGGCTTCCGAAGATACCTCCCAGGATACCCCTGACGAGTTGTCGGCCGATCTCTGCCGAAAGGGTACGTGTTATAGTACGGCCGGCAGTTTGTGCAAAGTCAGCCAGGATCCCGGTCATCGGATTGGCTGGTTCAGGTTTCTTTTCGACAGGAGGTGCTACCTGACGTGATGATTCCTGTTCACTCATTTTGCGTTGCAGCATCTCAAATGCCGAATCCCGGTCAATGACCTTTTCATAGGCGCCAAAAACCATATCGTTTTTGAGCATCCTGCTGATTTCGTCGGGTGTGGCTGGACCAATGCGACTTTGCGGCGGAACGATGAAAGCCCGTTCAACCATGGAAGGAATACCTTTTTCATCGAGAAACGAAACAAGCGCTTCTCCGACTCCCAACTCAGAAATGACCTGTTCAACTTTCAGTTTCGGATTGGGGCGAAAGGTTGTGGCAGCCGAGGTGACGGCTTTCTGGTCGCGGGGGGTGAAAGCCCGCAGTGCATGCTGAATGCGGTTACCAAGTTGTCCGAGAATGGTGTCGGGAATATCAATTGGGTTCTGGGTAATAAAATAGATACCAATGCCCTTTGACCGGATCAGCCGGACTACTTGTTCGATCTTGTCTAAAAGCGTGGGGGTGGCTTCTTTAAATAGCAGATGTGCTTCGTCGAAGAAGAAGACCAGTCGTGGTTTTTCCGGATCACCTGTTTCGGGAAGTTGCTCAAACAGCTCTGAAAGAAGCCATAGGAGAAAAGTAGAATAGATAACCGGAGATTGCATCAGCCTGCCGGCCGACAAAATGTTGATAATGCCTTTACCTTCATGGTTGGTCTGGATCAGATCCATGATGTCAAGAGCGGGTTCCCCAAAAAAATGGTCGGCGCCCTGTTCTTCCAGGATGAGCAGGGCGCGCTGGATGGCCCCGATACTGGCAGTAGAGATATTGCCGTATTGCGTGGTAAAATGCTCCCGGTTCTTGCCGGTGAATTCAAGCATGGCCCTAAGATCCTTCAGGTCGAGCAGCAAAAGACCATTGTCGTCGGCGATTTTAAACGCTAGATTGAGAACACCATACTGGGTATCGTTGAGATTGAGCAGCCGGCTCAGGAGTAACGGGCCCATTTCGCTGATGGTTGTCCGTAGCGGATGTCCCTGTTCCCCGAAGATATCCCAGAAGCAAACAGGGAATCCCTGGGCTGAAAAATCGTGCAGTTTGAATTTTTTTACATTTTCGACCACTTTAGAGGCGGTTCCTCCGGGTTGCCCTATTCCGCCTAAATCGCCTTTTACATCGGCTAAAAAAACCGGAACGCCCATGGTACTGAAAGCTTCGGCCATGACCTGCAACGAAATAGTTTTCCCTGTTCCTGTAGCGCCGGCTATGAGTCCATGCCGATTCATCATCCGGGGTACAAAAGAGATCTGCCTGGCGCCGGTTGCAATGAGCGGTAATCCGTTGATATCTTTCATTTATAAGTGTTTTATTGTGGTTATTTGGCAGTTATCGTGTATTGGTACGTAGTCTGATCAGACTTTTCCGGATGGCTGACTTCTAGGTTTACGGAGGTGTCACTCTTTTTCTGAGAATAGGAAAAGGTAACCCTGGGGAGCACAAAGTTGATGCGGGTCCGGGTTGTTACACGGACTCTGACGCCTCTGTTTTTGACCTTTTCAAACTGCAACATCCCGATCAGCCGGAGCGCTTCTTCATCACAGCCATAGCCCAGACTTTTAACCACATGCTGATTTTCGACCGATCCGTTGTCAAGGATATCATATGCAACCATGACAAAACCTTCGATACCTGCTTCCCGTGCAGGTGCAGGATAGCGAAGGTTCTCCGAAATGAACTTTTTGAATTGGTCACGCCCCCCTCCATAACGGGGTAATTTCAGGAAATGCTTTTTTTTTGGAGGGCCGGTCATTTTAAATAAATTAGGATTTAAGGAGAATGTCAGGTCATCAGATTTCTGATCAAACTGAAAAAAGACAAAAGTAGTAATTCTAAATTAATTATATTTACTCCGGGAAATGTCGGTATCCGTTGATCTTTTTTGATAGTCGTGAGAAGATAAAAAAATAGCGTACCATTTTATGGAATCATCGATCATTTTAGGACTTATCCACAACATTTCGATCCTGTTGGCTACCAGCCTGATCATTGATTTTTCCTGGAAGTATGAGAATGCTGGTAAGAAGCTTACCAATAAACTTATTGCCGGTTTATTGCTGGGCTGCATCGGAATCGTACTGATGTTAACTCCCTGGGTCTTGGTTCCCGGCTTGGTTTTTGATACCCGCTCGGTACTTCTTTCTGTATCCGGTTTGGTGTTCGGATGGATTCCAGCGGTCATTGCCATGGCTATCACCTCGGTCTACCGGATCCTGATGGGTGGGGACGGCATTTGGATGGGGGTAGCTGTCATCATTACCTCAGGTTTGATCGGGATTCTCTGGCGAAGATTCAGACCGAACTGGAAAAGGCCAGGCGGCTGGTATGAAATCTATCTGATGGGCTTTCTAGTTCACCTGGCCATGCTCGGATGTACTGTTTTTTTGCCGGATGCCGTCAGGATGTCAACATTATTAACCATTGCGCTTCCGGTATTGATTATCTATCCGATAGGAACACTTCTTTTAGGATTATTGTTTTTAAACAGGTCGATTCATTGGAAAACCAAGCGTGAACTACGTAAAAGTGAGGAGAAATTCCGTCAATTATTTGCCAAGAGTGATGCCATCATGCTCATCGTTGATCCGGAGACCCGAACGATCCTGGATGCCAATGAGGCTGCCGTAAGTTTTTATGGGTATGCCATCGAAAGTTTAAGAGGTAAGTCATACCATGAAATTGATGCTTCGACCCTGAAAAATCCGCAACGGAAGACCGCCGAATTGGGGGATTATGGAAATCAGGCGGTACTCGAATCGTTCCATTACAATGCATACGGTGAGATCCGCAGGGTTCAGGTTCATACCTCGCACATTCAAATTGAAGGAAAAGGGACTGATGTTTCCATCATCCACGATATCACCGATGCCGCTCACGACAGGACTGCCCTGAAAGAGAGTTTACAGGAAAAGGAGATCATCACCTCAAATATTCCGAATATTATCTGGAAGGCGGATGTGGATGAAAGCGGATCACTGGTTAATTCTTACTATTCGCCGGTTATCGATGAGTTTCTTGCGCTGCCTCCCAACAGTATTCAGAACAGTACTGAAAGATTCTATTCTTACATTCTTCCCGAATACTTGGAAGGGATGCACCTGGTGATCCGCAATATGAAGGAACATCCCGGCAAGACCTTCTCTTATGAATATGAGGTGGTCAAGGCTACCGGCGAGCGGGCCTGGTTTGTCACAACGGGCCGGGCGTACCGTATAGAGGATGTCATGCGGATCTTCGGATATATTGCAAACAGAACCGATTATAAAATAGCCGAGCGGGAGCTGCTGGCCGCAAAGGAACAGGCTGAAGAGAGCGACCGGTTAAAATCGGCGTTCCTTGCAAATATGTCGCATGAAATCAGGACTCCCATGAACGGAATCATCGGATTTGCCGGATTACTTGATGATCCCGAGACCAGCGAGGAAGACCGGAGAAAGTTTACCAGGATCATCAACGATAACTGCGATCAACTGCTGCATATTATCAACGATGTACTGGATATCTCAAAGATCGAGGCAGGGCTGATTGAATTCAATGAAGCGCCCTTCCCGGTAAATCAGCTCGTGGACTCGGTTTTTCAATCACATCTCCAAAAAGCCGTGAAGAAAAATCTGGAATTGAAAGTTGAGAAGGAAGCTTCTGACCGGATTCTTCTTTCAGACCAGACAAAATTGCGGCAAATACTTGATAACCTGATCAGTAATGCAATTAAATTCACCCATACTGGGTATGTTCAGTTCGGGTATTATAGAAGTGGTGAATTTATAGTTTTTTACGTGAAAGATACCGGAATCGGCATCGATCCGCAGAATCAGGAATTGATTTTCGACCGGTTCAGGCAGGTTGAAGGTGAGACCGCCAACCTGCCAGGTGGTAACGGGCTCGGACTTGCCATAACCCGGGCTTACACGGAAAAGATTGGAGGTACGCTCAGGCTGGAGTCGGAACCGGGAAAAGGAAGCACCTTTTTTATTTCGTTGCCGTGGAAGTCACCTGTGAAAAAGACAAAAGGGCCTAATGGTTCTTCAAAGACCATCCCGGTTGCCCCGCCAAGGAATCTGAAGATCCTGGTGGTAGAGGATGAAAATGATAATTTCGAATACCTGAATGTCATCCTGACCCGTATGTTATGTACGGTGTTTCATGCCCGGGATGGGAAAGAGACATTGGAACTGATTCGGCTTTATCCCGATCTGGATATGATATTACTGGATATTAAATTACCCGATATAACCGGCTATGAACTTGTTAAGCAGATCAAAGCCATAAACGCCAGGATGCCCGTCATTGCTCAAACGGCCTATGCATTATCGGAGGATCGAACGAAGGCCCTGGAGGCGGGATGTGATGATTACATTTCAAAACCGGTGAAAAGAGAGGAACTGCGGGAACTCATTACAACCTACATTCGAGTCAACCCGTCCTGATTCCGGCACGCTTCAGGAAAATTTTAAAGGTACTTCCTTTTCCAATTTCACTTTCCACTTCGATCCAGCCACCCATTTTTTCGATAAATTCTTTACAGATCAGCAAACCAAAACCGGTACCTCTTTCTTCCATCGTACCGGGTGAACTTCTAATTTTATCTTCCTGAAACAGACTTACGATCCTGGATGGGTTTATTCCGACCCCGGAATCGGTTACAGCCAACACATTATATTCAGGACCGTCGGTCAACTCAATCAGAATTGTTCCTCTGTTTGGAGTAAATTTGATCGCGTTTCCGACAAGATTTCTGAGAATGGTCTCGATCATGCTTTCATCGCCAGTCACCATCTGGTCGGCAAGAATGGTTTGTTGTAAACTGATTTCCTTTGCATCGGCCTGAGGTTTCAGAATTTTGATGACGCGCTCGATCACAAGGTACATCTTCACAGGCTGCAGTTGCACCTGGATACGTCCGGCACGGGCCGATAACCAGGTGAGCAACTGCTCCAGGAGCCGGTAAAGGTGTGTCGTTGAATCGTTGATGGTACTGATAAAATTACGCATCTCGGCCGGTTCAAGCTGATCAAAGTCATCAACTAAAATATTTGAAAGACCCAGAATTGCTGCAAAAGGATTTTTCAGATCGTGGGCTATCACCGAAAGCATTTTATCTTTCATGAGATTGGCTTCACGAAGTTCATGATTGATACGGGTAACCTCCTCTTCGGCACGTTTTCGTTCGGTGATATCGCGCGATATGCCGAAGGTTCCGATGATCTTGCCGCTACCGTCTTTAAGCGGCATTTTAGTTCCCAAGGCATACGTTTTTGATCCGTCGTGCCATACCTCGTGCTCTTCCTCGTTGATCACAGGGATTCCGGTACGGATCAGCTCCTGTTCGGATTCATAAAACAATTTTGCGCTTTCAGGCGAAAAAAAGTCAAAATCGGTCTTCCCCAGAATTTCGTCGGCGCTCTGCAGTCCATGTTTCTGAACTAAAGCCTTACTTACGGCAATGAATCTGCTTTCGAGGTCTTTGAAATAGATGGCATCGGGAATATTCTCCATGAGATGATTCAGAAGGGTGGAATCATACTCCGAATTCCCAAGGTATGAGTGAGAACTTTCCTGAGCTGAAGGTTCAGGGCCGGCGATGGCTTTTTTCTTTTTTGATCTCATATCATCGACGGTTTTCTGCCTCTGTACCCTGAAACTCCGCATCAGTAATGTCAGGGCATAAAAGCAATTGAAATGGCCGTAGATGCAAAATTATGAAAAATCAGCTCTTTGCCCGGGTAATATTTTGCAATTCCTGTTTAAGACCGGAAACCGCATCATTTATTTGTTTCTGAAGCGACGATAGCTTCATCACCCATTCATCCTTCATCATATTTTGCGATTCTTTTAATCGGTCGAAGGTTTCCTTATGTTGCTTATCACTCTTCACTCCCTGATCTTTCAATTCATTCCGTATTTGCTCCTCGATGGTCACCAGTTGCCCTGAAATAGTTGTCAATCGGTCGCGGGTTGTGTTATGAAATTCAGTTTGTTCCACTCTGGTCGATTCGATTAAAACAATTACCTCACCGATTCTCCGTTCGCGTTCATCCCGTTGTGCTTTGAGTTTCTCCATGAGTTCGGCTTTATCAAGCGATTGCCTGTTGCGGACAGCCACCCAGAAAAAGATGATAAAACCGATGATCAGCACGAGGATTATCACAAAAATCCAGGTACGGGTCAAAAGGGCGTCAGATATTTGTGCGACTTTATTTTCTGTCGCCGAAATCCTTGCCGAATAAGATGAGACCGTATCCTGTCCCGATTTAACCATCGAATCGTTGGCAGCAATCTTTTTATTGAGTGCGGTAAGCTGCTCCGTCAGCGATACTGTCGTTGCCTGAAGGGATCCTGTTTGTTTTTTCAGGTACAGGTTTTCCTTTTCAACCTTTTTAATTTTGTTCATGACCTGGGTCAGGTCCTGCGCCTCTTTTGCCGTTTGAGCAAAAAGAAATACCGGGATTAACAGCGCAATAATCCCTGCAATGGTTTTTTTCATCATGATAATTTTAATTGATTATCAAAGATATAAAAAAGAATTGCATGTGTCAAGAAAAGTGACGGGAATCTATAGTTAATAAAGAATTTTATCCTGCTTGGCATCCCACTCACCGAACAGTTCCGTTGCAGCCGGATGGTTTACTCTTTCAAAATGAACAGACCGCAGTGAAGGTTCCTTACCAATCTCTTCATAAATCTGGTCATCCTTAAAGCCAATGGCAGCGGCATCTTCGCGGGTGGAGGCATAGAATACCGCACGGATGTCTGCCCAGTAAATCGCCGAAAAACACATGGGACAGGGTTCACAGGTAGCGTAGATAACCGCATCCTTTAAACTATGGGTGTTCAGTTTTTCACAGGCATCCCGGATGGCCATGATCTCTGCGTGTGCCGTAGGATCATTCTTTGAAGTGACCTGATTGACCCCTTTTCCAATGATCTCATTCCCGATTACCACAACAGCCCCGAACGGCCCGCCGGCATTTGCGCGCATCGACTGTGTCGCCAGCCGGAAAGCTTCAGTGAGAAACGTGTGGTTGTAAGTTATTCCTTGCATGGAGATGGGTGTAAACAGGATATCGCCTGTAAAATAGTTGCGGCGACCATTTGCAAAGGTAAAAAATTGAATCAAAAAAAACTGATTCAGAAGTATTATCCGCCCATCGAATGCAATCCCGCACTAAACCTTTTTTTTTTGCCGGCGATGAAGTTTGTTGCTTTATCGCTAATTTTGAGGTGAACCTTGATAATTCTGATCTTCATGTCAGATTCAATCAGCCCCTTGCCATTACCCGACCTCCTGCGATTTGTGCTCAGGCAGGTTCGTGTTCGTTGCTGGAATGGAAATCCCGATGACCTTTTTTTCACACCATCTCCAATGGATCCGTTTCATCTGGAGCGCTATAAAACTGTACTCGACAATCCCATCGGTGTGGCTGCGGGCCCCCATACACAATTGGTGCTGAATATCATCACTGCCTGGTTGTACGGTGCCCGGTACCTCGAATTAAAGACCGTACAGGTATTGGATGAACTGCACGTTGCCAAGCCCTGTATTGATATGTCGGATGAGGGGTACAACTGTGAGTGGTCGCAGGAGCTGAAGATAACAGAATCATTCAGGGAATATTTCAATGCCTGGATTATCATACACATCTTGCAACACGAATTGGGTTTCGAAGGATCACCGGGAATGATTTTCAACATGAGTGTCGGATATGATTTTCAGGGGATCATGCACGATAAAGTTCAGTGGTTCCTTGGAAAAATGAGCGACTGCAGCGCCGAGCTTCACGAAGCAAGGGATATTTTGTATCCTGTGTGGCCTGAGATCGGAGCGCTCGAAATTCCATCCCGGATCTCCGATTCGATGACCCTGAGTACCATGCATGGATGTCCACCCCGTGAAATCGGCAAAATTGCCCGCTATCTTGTCTGCGAACGGGGTTTGCATACGACCATCAAGCTGAATCCCACTCTTTTAGGGCCTGTAGAATTGCGGTCTATCCTGAACGACTGTTTGCATTTTCGTACGGAAGTTCCGGATCAGGCCTTCGATCATGATTTGAAGTACCCGGAAGCGCAGGAGATCATCGATTCCTTGTCACAAGAGGCAAATCGCCATCAGGTTTCTTTTGGGGTCAAGCTTAGCAATACCCTGGAGTGCATCAACCGTCAAACACAGCTTGCTTCTTCGGAAAAGATGGCCTATCTGAGCGGTCGTGCACTCCATCCGGTAACAGTGAATCTCGCCCGGAAGTTGAAACAAGATCGGCCTGATCTGGAGATTTCATTCTCAGGTGGCGTCGATTGTTTCAACCTGCCCGAGGTGATATCCTGCGGACTGGTTCCGGCAACGGCATGCAGCGATCTGCTGAAACCGGGCGGATACGGGCGCTTACACCAATATATCGGAAATCTGCGGGCAGCCTTCGAGGTTCTCCATGCCGGGAACATTCCTGAATATATTTCAACAACAGCCAAATCGGTAGGATATTCAGGGGCGGATCCGGCATTGTTCAATCTGAAGCGTTATGCTGAAAAAGTTTTAGCTGATCCGCGATATCAGAAAGAGATTCTGCCCCGGCCCTCCGTCAAAACGACCCGGTTTCTTGATTTTTTCGATTGTATCCATGCACCATGCGCAGAAACCTGCTGCGCGGAACAGCCAATTCCGCAATACCTGGCACACACTGCAAAAGGAGCATTCGGAGAAGCATTTGACACCATATTGAAAACCAATCCTTTCCCTTCGGTGATGGGGGCCATATGCGACCATTTGTGTGAGTACAAATGTGTCAGAGTCAACTACGATGAGCCTTTACAAATAAAGGGAATTAAAAAGTTCATTGCCGAAAAACAGTATAAGCTGATGTCATCTGATCACACTTCGAGCGTAAGCCGGGTTGCAGGACAAGTCGGATCAACAATTGGTGAAACACCACCGCAGGTTGATTCAGAGGTACAACTACAACAGGGAGTTATTCATCATGCTGCGATAATCGGGGCGGGGCCGGCGGGGCTTACGTGCGGGTGGTATTTGAGACAGGCCGGGTTTGACGTGGATATTTATGACCAGAACCGGTTTCCCGGGGGGATGATTGCTGCTGTGATTCCCTTATTCCGGCTTGAATCGCGGTCAGTTGGGCACGATGTGGATACCATCCTGGGTTCAGGGATCCGTTTTCATGGTGGTGAACGCATCGATAAAGGGCGGCTGGAGCGGTTACTGAATGAATATGATGCGGTTTTTCTTGCTGCGGGCGCTCAGGTTACGGTGCCGCTTCAGATAGAAGGAATTACCGCTGACGGGGTGTTGGATCCCCTTGATTTTTTATCCCGGGTAAGGCAAGGCCGGCCAGATTTATCGGGCAGCCGGTTCGTGGTGATAGGGGGCGGAAATACCGCCGTGGATGTGGCGCGGACTGCTAACAGACTGGTTACCGGCCGGGGTGATGTGACGCTCGTTTACCGGAGGACCCTGCAGGAGATGCCTGCTGACCGGGAGGAGATTGCGACCTTAATATCCGAAGGAATAAAAATCGTAGAGCTGATCACTCCGGAGCGGATTATAACGGAGAATGGGCGGGTGATTGCGCTGGTTTGTTCCAGGAACATACTGGTTAAGACTGGTGATCAGAAATCAAATTTCGCTGGTTTGGGTGCTGATCCGGTTAAGGATCACCGGCCCGTTCCGGTGAAAATACCCGGTTCTGATTTTGAGCTGCCCTGCGATATCATCATACCGGCATTGGGCCAGAAGCCTGAACTGGATTTCCTTGATCCGGAACTCCTTAAAACCTCACCAGGAAGTTATGCCACCCGGATCGGAAAGCTGTACCTGGGCGGTGATGCTTTGCGGGGAGCTTCGACCGCTGTAAATGCGATTGCCGACGGAAGAAAGGCTGCAGAGGAGATCATTTTAAGGATTATAAATGATAACCCGGAACATACAACCGTAGGAGTTGAAAGGAAAAAGGTGTTAAGACCTGGTATTGGTCCTGAACATTACAGGAATCTCATGCGGAACAGAGCGCTACGTGTGTTCGGGCCGGCCGGCGACAGGTTAAATAACAGGAAATCTGGTGTCACCGAAGGAGGTTTTTCGATCACTACGGATGAAGATGCCCGGGAAGAGGCGTCACGATGTTTACAATGTCAGGAATTATGCAACCTCTGTGTGACCGTTTGTCCCAATCTGGCAAACTTCAGTTATCAGACAGATCCTGTTGTTTTTCAACTGAAAAAGGCAGTGTGTGATATAGATGGAGCCATCAGCATCATAACCGACCATGAATTCAGGATTGAACAATCATTTCAGATCCTGAATATCAGGGATTGGTGCAACGAATGCGGGAACTGTCACACCTTCTGTCCGTCGGCAGGCACTCCTTTTATTGAAAAGCCGGGTCTGTGCCTGTCGCCTGCCACACTGAACCTTGAAGGGTCAGGATTTTTCCTGAGCCGGTTACCCGGTAAAGAGGTGTTGATTTACCGGGACCGGGAACATATAAAAACCCTGATCTGTACCGGCCGGTTTTATGAGTACGAAACGGACCAGGTTCGCGCCAGGTTCAATACCGATACTTTTGACCTGGTTGATGTCCAGTTTCTGACGCCTTGCATTAAAGAGGCACACTTCGATTTTGCTGCCCAAATGAGCATCATCATGCAGGGCGCCCGGCAGTTCTTTCGCCTTATCGATCCCCCTTCCTGATTTCGGGATTATCTACCATATAATCATTAATCCATCAAAACATCCATATGATTCACATTATCGATCAAATTACCAACCCTGCAGTACTGCAAAAAGCTGTTGACCGTTACCGGGACAAAGGGATTATCCTGCCCACTTTTGCCCAAATGCGTGATCCCCGGCTGATCCCCGGTCAGATTACAACGAAACTTACGGATACGGGTCTTTGGGATCTTCATCCCCTGAATCTTTTCAGGATAAACTGGAGCAATGAGCCATGTGAAAGGGGAGGCCTTTTCGGTAAGCCGAATTTTCTGGAATTGCCCGGATCGCTAACCGGCACGGATGCCCGTATCGTGGTGCTGTTGGGGAAATGGTTTCCGACGGGCGCCCATAAGGTAGGCGCTGCTTATGGTTGTCTGGTACCGCGGATCATTACCGGCGCATTTGATCCGACTTTTCACAAAGCAGTATGGCCTTCGACAGGGAATTATTGCAGGGGAGGCGCATTCGATTCTTACCTGATGGATGTTACCGCTATTGCTATACTTCCCGAAGAGATGAGCCAGGAACGGTTTGAATGGCTCAGGGAGATCGGGGCTGAGACGATCGCGACCCCGGGTTGCGAATCGAATGTAAAGGAGATCTATGACAAGTGCCATGAAATCAGCAGAACCCGTCGCGACTGCGTGATCTTCAACCAGTTTGATGAGTTCGGAAATGCCTGCTGGCATTATATAGTTACCGGCGGAGTCGTGGAGGAGGTATTTGGAATGATCGCAGGCGATCGCGACCGTTTATCGGCATTTGTGTCATCAACCGGATCGGCCGGTACGATTGCAGCCGGCGATTACCTGCGTACCCGTTTCCCTTTTATCAAGGTTGTCGCTTCGGAGGCGTTGCAATGTCCCACCTTACTGAGCAATGGTTTCGGGGGGCACCGGATTGAAGGGATCGGCGATAAACACGTACCATGGATTCATAATGTGAGGAATACCGACGTGGTAACCGCCATCGATGATGAAGACT
The DNA here is from genome assembly GCA_964525995.1 of uncultured Prolixibacteraceae bacterium. Lineage (GTDB taxonomy): Bacteria > Bacteroidota > Bacteroidia > Bacteroidales > FEN-979 > CAIVAT01. Next base: position 204,484 of record CAZGIM010000005.1, read on the forward strand.
GCATGCGGGTTTTGAGGTTGTTTAATGAGCAAGCCGGAAGGGATTACCTGATTTCGGCCGGAGTGAGCCCGGAACTGGCCGGTCGACTGGAAATGATCGGTATTTCTGGGATTGCCAATATTCTTTCGGCGATCAGGACGGCAAAGTATTTTGAATTTAACAGTCAGGATATTTTAGTGACCATCGCGACCGATTCGGCTTCGATGTATCAGTCGCGAATCAGGGAGCTGGCCCTTGCGCGCGGACCGTATTCCGTGCTGCAGGCCGCCCGCGATCATGAAAAATGTGTTCTCGGATCGCTTCCTGCCTATATGAAAGAGTTGACCTATGCCGACCGGAAGGCTATCCACAATCTGAAATATTTTACATGGGTTGAACAGCAGGGGAAGGATCCGGATGATTTAAGGAGGCTCTGGAATGACCGGGAGATCTGGAATAAAATCTTCCAACAACCGGCGCGGTGGGATGATCTGATCAACGAATTTAATGAACGGACCGGCTTGCTGAAATCATAATAAACATCATGAAGGGGAAATTTCATTTTGAGTGCACCGATTGCGGAGCCACTTACGACACTGGCGATATTCTTTACCTGTGCCCGGTTTGTGAGCGGGTGAATGTCATAGATCAGCCGCTGAAAGGGATTCTGAAAACGGTTTACGATTTCGTATCGATCCGAAGAAGATACGGAACGGGCGATCTTTTTGAAAAGCTGTCGGAGGAATCATTTCTACCCATCCTCCCCATCAATCAACCTGAGAGCCTCCCCTGGCTGAAGATAGGTAATACCCCGCTCTACCACGTGGATCCGGATATTTTCGGGGAAGGAGGTTGCCGGTTTAACCTGTTTTTAAAGGATGACTCCCAGAATCCGACCTTTTCATTCAAAGACCGTGCTTCGGCGCTGGTCTCGGCATGGGCGAAAGAACACAGGATCGGGTTAATCGTTACGGCATCGACCGGTAATGCCGGTTCTTCTCTGGCCGGGATATGCGCTGCACAGGGTCAGAAGGCGGTGATCATTGTTCCGGCCGATGCACCTGAAGCAAAAATGATCCAGATCCTTTGTTACGGTGCCGCTCTTATACCGGTGGAGGGAACCTATGACGAGGCGTTTGATCTCAGCCTGGAGCTGTCCCGTAAATTTGGATGGTACAACCGGAATACTGCGTTCAATCCCTTGACTCTTGAAGGGAAAAAGACCGTTGCATGGGAACTTTATGAACAGTTGGGCAAGAGGATTCCCGACCGGGTCTTTGTTCCGGTTGGCGACGGGGTGATCTTATCGGGGGTCGCCAAAGGCTTTGAAGATTTAATGCAGCTGGGTATTACCAACAGGATGCCGATACTTGTGGCGGTTCAGTCGGAGGAGGGGGCCGGCCTTATACGGAATCTCGAAAATGACCGGTTCATTACCGAACCATCACGAACCTTTGCCGATTCCATCCGGGTAGATATCCCGCGTAATTTTTATATGGCGCGGAAGTTCATTCAGCAATACCAGGGTGAATGCATTTTGGTCGCGGACGAAGAGATTAAAAAGGCGTCGGCTGTTCTTTCCCGGAAAACTGGGATTTTCACCGAACCGGCTGCTGCCGCCTCCTTCGCAGGATTGTTGAAGTACAGGCTGAAGGGATTACTTCCTGAACAGTCAAATAATGTGGTATTGCTCACCGGAAGCGGCTTAAAGGATATTCGGTCGATAAAATCCGGGTTCCCGATTCCGACACCGCTACCACCCGAATCCGCAATAATCGAAAGATATGTTAACAGAATGGCTTTATGAGAAATCTCCGATTCCATGGTGAATTTCACACTTAACGGCAAAACAACAGCCTATGCGGGAAATGTCGAAATGACGCTGATCCGCTACCTGAGAGAGGAGGAGGGGCTGACCGCTGTAAAAGACGGTTGTTCGGGCCAGGCTGCCTGCGGGGCCTGTCTGGTAGAGGTCAACGGAACAGCGCGACTATCCTGTACGCTGAAGATGAAAGCGCTGGAGGGAGCCGAGGTAGTCACTCCCGAAGGCATTCCGGAACCGGTACGGGATATCATCGCCCGTGCCTTCATCCGGAAGGGGGCAATTCAGTGCGGATTTTGCACGCCCGGCCTGATCATGCGCACGAAAATTCTTTTCAGCAAGGGTATCATCCCAACAAGCGCAGAGATCCGGAAAGCCATTCATCCCCACCTGTGCCGTTGTACCGGCTATCAAAAAATTGTTGAGGCAATAATGGAGTCATTGAAATTACTGGGGCAAGGACATGATAAAAAGAAGGAGAAGATAAAACAGGGGGTTAATTCAGGTATTGGAATACCTTATCCCAAATTTGGGGCTTTTGAAACAGCCATCGGGTCCAGGGAGTTTGTCGATGATATGAGGTTTCCGGGAATGCTTTACGGCGCACTCAGATTCAGCGACCATCCACGCGCGAAAATTCTCAAAATTGATGTTACAGAGGCTTCTAAAATTTCGGGGGTTGTCAGAATTGTGATCTCTGACGACATCCCGGGGAATCGGTTTACCGGGCTGGTGTTTAGCGACTGGCCGCTCATGCGGGCGGTTGGCGAAACAACCTGTTATTTGGGAGATGTGCTGGCTGGCGTGGTAGCCCGTGATGAAGCCACCGCCCGCGAAGCCGCAAGACTCATCAAAATCGACTATGAGGTGTTACCGCCCGTTACGGAGGTACTCAGCGCAATGAATGATCAGCCGGCCCGGGTGCATACCGGAGTCTCCAACCTGCTTGAAAAATGCGTGATCAGGCGCGGGAAACCGCTTCAAAGAGTATTTTCCGAATCAGGATTTGTTGTCTCCGACCGGTATGAAACCCAGCGTGTCGAACATGCATTCCTCGAAACGGAGGCAGCCATTGCCTTGCCCGAGGGCGACGGGATTCATCTCTTCAGCCAGGGTCAGGGGATCTATGTCGATCAAAAGCAGGTGGCCACTCTTTTAGGTTTGGATGAGGATCAGGTCCGGGTGACATCAGTCGCCTGCGGCGGGGGATTTGGTGGAAGGGAAGATATTACGGTTCAGGGGCACGCCGCCCTCTTTTCCCGGCTTACCGGAAGTCCGGTGAAGGTTCGGTTGACGCGCGACGAATCGATCATCATGCATCCCAAGCGGCATCCGGTGATTATGGATATCTCGTTGTCGTGCAATGAACAAGGGATGCTTACGGGTTTGAAGTTATGGGCTGCCGGCGACACGGGAGCCTATGCGTCGGTTGGTACCAAAGTAATGGAACGCCTGGCAGGCCATGCTTCGGGAGCCTACCATATCCCTGCCGTCGATATTGAGTCGCTCACAGTTTATACCAACAATATCCCTTCAGGAGCCATGCGCGGATTCGGAGTGAACCAGATCACCTTTGCACTTGAAAGCTGTATCGATGAATTATGTTTCAGGGGAGGTTTCGACCGATGGAAATTCCGGTACCAAAATGCCCTGGATGTTGGAAAGATGACTGCGACCGGACAGGTACTTACCGGAGGAATTGGCATAAAACCAGCGCTCCGGGCGTTAAAGAAGCATTTTTATCAAGCCCGGTTTGCCGGATTGGCCTGTGGAATCAAAAACTCGGGAATCGGTAACGGAATGGTTGATTTCAGCGAGGTAAGGATCACCATTAAGGAGTCGGGAAGGGTTTTAATTGAACACGGTTGGACAGAGATGGGTCAGGGCATTCACAATATGGCCATACAAATCCTCAACCAGGAGACGGGGATCGATCCCGGTCTCATCGATGTGGGAGTTGATACGGTCGCTGAACTTCTCACGGGAATGACAACCTCTTCACGTGCCACAGTTCTTTTGGGAAATGCCATCATCGATGCTGCACAGTCACTTCGGGAAGATTTACAGCAATATACCACAGCCTGTCAGGATGCAAAAGGTGATACCATACGCATGGCATTGACCAACCTCACCGGCAACCGGTATCACGGTAAATATTATTGTGACTGGACTACAAAACCGGGTAGCGGTGATTCGGATGTAATAACGCATTTTTCATACGGGTATGCGGCTCAGTTGGTTGTTCTGGATGATTCGGGAAATATCGATAAAGTATATGCGGCACATGACGCCGGAAAAATCATCAATCCGTCGTTGTTTGAGGGCCAGATCGAAGGAGCAGTGCATATGGGACTGGGTTATGCCCTCACCGAGGATCTGCCGATGAAGGAGGGCAGGCTGGAAAGTACCCGTCTGAACGATTGCGGGGTGCTTCGGTCCACACGGACGCCCGAAATCATTGTGACCGGAATTGAAGTGACAGACCCGGTAGGTCCTTACGGGGCCAAAGGGGTGGGAGAGATAGGATTGGTTCCTACTGCTGCGGCCGTTGCGAATGCCCTGTTTACTTACGATGGCATGAGGAGAAAAAAACTTCCCATGATGCGGCATTCTGATTAACTTTATACCCTGTGGAAAGATCAAAAAATCGCTGAAAAGAAATATCTGGCGTGGGATACCGATAAAGATGGTTTCATCACGGAGGAGGAGTACGTTAAAGTGATTCCCGATCTGGAGAAAAAGAAAAAACAGTGATCCATTTACTCCTGAAAAACGGAACATACATCGACTGGAAGTCCCTTGAAATCACGGAAACGGATATTCTGGTCACACCTGGCGTTACGGGTAAGCTTGAGTTTTTCCCGCACTCAACTCCCGATGGATATCCTCAGGAAAGGGATCCTGAATTATTCCCGGGTACAGATACACCTGTGGTTCAGAAGATCGATTGTACCGGAAAATTTATAACCAGGGCTTTCGCAAATGGCCACCACCATGTGTATTCTGCTTTGGCCGCGGGTATGCCACCTACGACGAAACCCACCGGCAATTTCAGCGAAATCCTTCAAAACATCTGGTGGACGCTCGACAAGGCTCTTGATCCGGATACCATCCGGCTCAGCGCTTTGGTAACTGCCATTGCCTGCGTCCGGAACGGCGTCACTTTTGTGATCGACCATCATGCCTCCCCGCACAGCATCGATGGCAGTCTTGAAATCATTGCTGAAGCCTTCGGAAAAGTCGGGATCGGCCACCTGCTTTGCTACGAGATCTCCGATCGCGACGGGCTGACCCTTGCTGAAAAGGGACTCGAAGAAACGGAATCGTATCTTAGGCATCATCAGGGACTGGTCGGGTTGCATGCCTCGTTCACAGTCGGGCCTGCCACCCTGAACAAAGCGGTCCGGCTGGCTTTGGATCACCATACCGGTATTCATATTCATGCAGCCGAAGATCTTTCAGATCAGGAACATTGTTTGAATACGTACGGGATCAGGGTTGTTGAAAGGTTGAATAACGAAGGTGTCCTTGCAATGCCCAAGACCATCCTGGCACACTGCCTTCATCTGAACCCTCACGAACGGGAGATCGTCTGCCGGTCACCGGCATGGATTGTTGAAAACATGGAGAGCAATCTGAATAATTCGGTCGGAGTGTTTGATCCTACCGGCCTGGGCGACCAGATCATGCTGGGAACCGACGGTATGCACAGTGATATGCTTCGCAGCGCCCGGGCTGCTTTCCTGGGGAGTAAGCTCCCGATGCGGCCGATAAATGAAACGAAATCCCCGGACCGGCATTCCCAGTTGCCCGGTTTCACCAGTACCCGAACTATTTATCACCGGCTCAGAAATGTTCATCATTACCTTCATTCGGCAGGTTTCGCGGGAGATGGTGAAAATAATCTGATCCTGTTTGATAACAAAGCGCCCACACCCGTAACTTCCGCCAATGTTGCCGATCATCTCCTTTACGGGACCCTGCCGCAGAACATTTCGCATGTTATTTCAAATGGAAGCATGATCGTGCAGGATCATAAAGTGATGACCGTGGATGAACCACTCATTCTGCGCGAATCGATGAAGGAGGCATCAAGGCTCTGGACACGGATGAAGCCGATGTGATGGATAAATTACTGAACCGGTTATGATTGGAAAGTATCTGCTTAAAAATGGCAGACCTGCTGACCTCGACGGGCAGAAGCGGGAAGATCTTGCTGTCGGATCCGGAAAGATCCTGGCACGGGGGCAACTGGAGCCTGCTGATTTTCCCGGATTTTCGATTGTTGATGTTGGCAGAAAACTCCTCTTTCCGGGGGGCATCGACCCGCATGTACACCTGGCGTTGCCCACTCCTGCCGGAAATTCATGCGATGATTTCGTTTCGGGAAGCAGGGCGGCCCTTGCCGGAGGGACCACGACGATTTTTGATTTCGTGACGCCGGTCAGGGGGCAGTCGTTGTACGATGCGCTGGCCCTGCGACGCAGTGAATTGGCCCACAGTAAGGTTAACTGTTTTCTTCACATGGGCATCAGCGAATGGAATGCCACGGTAGCCTCAGAATTGTCGTCACTCCTCAGTTCGGGCGAGATCCGATCGGTCAAGGCTTACCTGGCCTATCGGGATACCATTGGCATTCGGCTCCATGAACTGAAAGAGGTCATGGAGCTGGCCTCCCGCACGGGAACCCCGGTCATGGTTCATTGTGAGGATGGCGATATGATTCACAACCTGCAGCAGAAGTACCGGAGTGAAGGAAAACTGGCGCCGGTTTGGCATTTCAGATCGAGACCCCCGGAAGCCGAGATCCGGGCCATTGAACAGGTCATGGAACTTGTACTGGTAACCGGTTGCACGGTGTACATTGTCCACATTTCAACGCGAAAGGGCGCCGCAATCGTTGGCGCCGCCAAAAAGTCGGGAATCAGGGTCTTTGGTGAAACCTGCCCCCAATACCTGTTACTCGACCAGTTGGTTTATGCTGACGGAACCATTCCGGAAGTAAATCAGGGTAGAAAGAATAGGAGGGATGACCCTGAAAAAGATCAGAATTCGTACCGGATTTTACCTTTCATAATTTCCCCGCCTTTACGTACCCGGGAGGATCAGGAAGGGCTCTGGGAGGCGCTGGCCGACGGCAGTCTGGATGTCGTGGCTACCGACCATTGTCCTTTTAATCTTTACGGACAGAAAGATGTGGGGTTGCATAACTTCACGAAGATACCTAATGGAGCGGGGGGAATAGAGCACCGGTTACCGCTTTTATATACCTATGGTGTTCTTCAACACCGGATATCGTTGAAACGGTTGTCAGATCTGATCTCTGCAAATCCGGCAGATATTTTCGGATTGGGAGACCGAAAGGGAAAGCTTCAACCGGGCTACGATGCAGACATCGTTATCTGGGATCCCGATATACAAAAAGTCATTTCAGTTGAAAATCACCAGTCGAATTGTGATTCAGAAATTTACGAGGGGTTCCGAATCCGGGGCCAGGTAGACCGGTGTTTTATTTTTCCCCAATGAGGTAATATTGGTTTTTTGTACGTATATTTGTACATTATTTAGTACAAAATAAGTAAAATATGTTAACAACATCCATCTCAGATTTCAGAAAAGATATCAGAAAGTATATTGATAACATCATCGACAATTTTGATACGATGATAATTAATCGTGGCAAGGACAATGGAGTTGTAATAATGTCCTTAAAAGAGTATAACTCATTGCGGGCTACCGAGCTTGAATTATCATCAAAAAATAATGAAAAAAGACTTGATTCCGCAATTGAGAAACTTAAGGAAGGAAAGTCATTTCAAAAAGAATTAATCGGGGAATGAAATATATTTTTGTCGAGGAATCCTGGGAAGACTATTTATACTGGCAACAGACCGATAAAAAAATCGCATCCAGAATAAATTCTCTGCTAAAGGATATTTCACGGAACCCTTTTTCTGGCATTGGCAAACCTGAACCCCTGAAAAACAAATACCAAGGTTTTTGGTCCAGACGAATAGATAGTGAACATCGGCTTATTTATCAAATCAAAGACGATGAAATCCATATCGCAAAATGCAGGTTTCATTATGATTGATTTAACGTAGATAATTCATGGATTTAAGCCCGGTGCGGTTTTCCGTCAGTTTCTGCAGAATGAGCGCCGGATTTTCAAAGCGGTTCGTCAGCATCATGGCGGCAATGATAAACGGTTTAAATCCGGCCTGCTTGTACAACGAGGTCCGGTTGCTTTCAAAAACAGTCGCCGAAACTTCACCCTGGCGACACGACACACCCGAAATGTCGGCCGGCAGGCAGTGCATGTAAACGGCCTTTCGATCGCGCGTCAGCCCCATCATTTGTTCGGTACATTCCCATGTTTTAAAGCGGGCATTGTCGGCCAGACATTCCGCTTCCAGTTTCTTCAGTCCGGTTGCATTTCCTGCTTTCAGAAGTGCGGTTCTCTGTTGCATGACCCGCATGGGCGCCCAGCTTTTCGGATAAACGATGTCGGCGCTCTCGAATGCTTCCGCCATAGAGTCGACCTGACGGAAACCTCCTCCCGACTGTTGAGCCTGCTGATGCGCAAGCCCTGTGATTTCAGGGAGCAGATCGTAACCCGGGGGAGTAGCAAGATCGACCTGCATCCCCAGCCGGGTCATCAGTCCGATGATGCCCTGCGGCACCGAAAGCGGTTTCCCGTAACTGGGCGAATAGGCCCAGCTCATCGCGATTTTCTTTCCCCTGAGATTTTCGAGCGATCCGAACCGGGTCTTCAGGAATAACAGGTCGGCCAGTGTCTGTGTGGGATGATCAATATCGCACTGAAGATTTATAATTCCCGGTCGTTGCGCTAGCACACCCTCCCGGTAAGCCTCATCGAGCGCCGATCCTACCTCCCGCATATAGCTGTTCCCGGCGCCCAGGTAAATATCGTCGCGGATCCCGATAATATCACTCAGAAATGAGATCATAACCGACGTCTCCCTGACTGTTTCACCATGGGCGATCTGAGATTTGCCCTCATCAAGGTCCTGAACCGTCAATCCCAACAGGTTGGCTGCAGAAGAAAAGGAAAAACGGGTACGGGTCGACTGATCCCTGAATTGAGATATGGCCAGTCCCGATTGAAAAACCCGCGCCGAAACATTTTGATGGTAGAGTTCCATGAGCGCTTCGGCAGTCAGAAGCAGCGAGCGAATATCTGCCAGGCTTTTTTCCCAGGTCAGCAAAAAATCCTGGTGATACAGATTGCACGGGATCTGTGCTATATCATCAATAAGATTCTGAAATTTTCCATCCATACCTGAAGTGATTTTGAATTTGTGAATTCTCTTTGTTCCTTAATTGAAAATCCACATTCACCCTGTGTTTTCTTCAATGACAAAAAATCAACCCTTTCCGTTCGGTTCGGACAAGAGGTAACAAAGAGCTGCATAAAAAGCCGAGGCCGCAGTAAGATCACTGATACTGACTTTTTCATCCGGGGTGTGGGCCAGTATTTCATTGCCGGGACCAAACCCGATGCAGGGTACCTGATAATAACCATTGATGGTGACGCCGTTGGTTGAAAAGGTCCACTTGTCGATGACCGGATTTTCATCGAAAAGCTTTAGATAAGTCTGTCGTGCAACATCAATCAATGGATGCGAGGCATCGAGTTTCCAAGTGGGATAATATTTTTCCATACCATAGCTGCGACCTGTGTAGGAAGTCTCTTCATAATTCAGAACCCTGACTTCGGCATCCATATCCCGGATGATATTTTTAATCTCCGCGAGCGCCGATTCCTTTGTTTCGCCCCAGGTAAGCCTCCGGTCGAGATGAATCCGGGCAAAATCGGCAACAGCGCACAGGGAGGGACTTCCCGAAACGAATTCAGTGACCGTGATACTTCCTTTTCCAAGGAAATCATCGGATGATAATGATGCATTCAGTTTTTCGATTTCCAGACAAACCCGGGAAGCCATGTAGATTGCATTTTTCCCTCTTTCGGGAGCGGAACCATGAGATGATATCCCGCGAAACACCACCTCCATCTCCATTCTTCCCCGGTGCCCCCGGTAGATCCTGAGGTCGGTCGGTTCGGTGATCACCACCCAGTCGGGATTGATTTTTTCCTCCTCGATGAGATATTTCCAGCACAGTCCGTCACAGTCCTCTTCCATCACACTTCCTGTGAACCATACCGTAAGATCACCGTCGAATGCCAGATCCTTCAGGATGCGGCCGGCGGTTATGAACGATGCAACGCCTCCCTTCTGATCCACCGTTCCCCGGCCATGAACAAAACCGTTGCGGATTTCTCCGGAGAAGGGATCTGAACTCCAGTTGGCCCTGTTGCCCTGGTCAACGGTGTCGATGTGCCCGTCAAAAACCAGGATTTTTTTTCCGGATCCGATCCGCCCCATCACGTTGCCGAGCCCATCGGTTCTTACCTCATCAAAACCTGCCTCCTTCATCTGGTTCATCAGTTCTGCAGCTACCTCCTTTTCTTTAGCGCTCAGCGATTTGATCCGCACCAGTTTCGACAGGTTTTCGGCCGTGAAGGAAGTATAGTGTTCCGCCAGATTTTTGATTTTATCCAACATAGGGGTCATCGGTAAGTAATTTGATATCAGTGTAATGGATAAAGAGACTATTAAAATTTACGATTGACATGATTTACGATTTACGATTGAACGTTATCGGATTACGCTTTTTAATTATGTCTTCAATTGATTTCAGGATGACTTCCCCGGTAGCCGGAAGCGTGTATTCAGGTTCTGTTTCATGATTTCCTGCCGCCGAGATGGCATCCTTGATGGCAAGCCACACCGACAAACCAAGCATAAATGGCGGTTCACCCACGGCTTTGCTGGAATAGATTGTACCCGGATCGTAACTTTTTTCAACGAGATCGATCCTGAACAGGTCAGGGATATCATCGATAGTGGGTATTTTATAGGTATCCGGCCCATCTGTAAGCAAGGAACCATCAGCGCCATGTTTGATCTCTTCGAAGGTGCACCATCCCACACCCTGCATGAAGGCGCCGGTTATCTGTCCCCGGTCGATCTCTTCACGGAGCGACCGTCCGACATCATGCAGAATATCGCAACGCAATAACCTGTGTTCGCCAGTCACCAAATCGACAATGACCTCTGAAACGGCCATCCCATATGCAAAATAGTGGAATGGCACCCCTTCGCCTTTCTCCCGGTCAAAGAACAGTCCCGGGGTGGAATAATAGCCGGTACTGCTCAGGCTGATTTGCCTCAGGAAGGCCTTTTGACATAGGGTCGGGAAGGGGATACGAACTGCAGGATCAGCGGCAGAAAATACCGAATTCTCGCTAAAAGTAACCGATTCGGGAGCATGAATGATCCTGCCGTTACGATTGGCCAGCTCCTCAATAGCCAGTGGGATCATCCTTGTTTTAATAGTATCGATAGCAATTTTTACCGCCATTCCGTTCAGGTCGCTGCCGCTGGATGCGGCTGTTGGCGGGGTGTTGGGAACTTTTGTGGTGTTGGTCGGTGTGATTTTTACCAGGGATGGATGGATGCCAAACCCATTTGCCGCAACGCAACGGATTTTTTCATGCAGACCTTGCCCCATCTCGGTTCCGCCATGGTTGACCACCACGCTTCCGTCGGTATAAACGGAGACCAGCGCCCCGGCCTGGTTGAGGTGGGATGTGGTAAAAGAGATCCCGAATTTGACCGGCGTAAGGGCCATTCCCTTTTTAACGTAGCGGTTACAATCGTTGAAATCGTGGATCAGGGTCCTCCGTTCCAGGTAGTTAGCAGATCGGATCAGTTTGTCAAACATACCTTGAAGCAGAAAGTCTGGAACCATCTGTCCATAAGGGGTTACCGACCGGCATGGGTCATAAAAGTTAATTTGGCGGACCGAAGCGGCATCTTTCCCTAAAAACCGGGCTACCCGGTCGATGGCCTGTTCGATCACGGCCATACCCTGAGGCCCCCCGAACCCCCTGAAGGCTGTATTGGATGGGAGGTTTGTTCGATAAGCCTTGCCAACGATTTCAACGGCCGGAAGAAAATAGGCATTGTCGGCATGTAGCATGGCGCGTTCGAGGATGGCCATCGACAAATCGGTGGCGGCTCCCGCATCGGCATTCAAGACTACGCGATACGCCAGGATTTTACCGGAATCATCGAATCCGATGGTATAATCTGAAATGAAGCGGTGACGCTTACCGGTAATGCGTTGGTCGTCGGTTCTGCGGAGTTGGAGCCGTACGGGAAGCCGCGTGGCATGGGCCAGGAGCGCTGCCCAGGCCGCAATGTGATTTGCCTGAGTCTCTTTTCCGCCAAACCCGCCGCCAATCCGGTTGACCTCCACCTCCACCTGGTTTTTATTTAATCCCAACACCCTTGCGACAATGGTTTGTGTATCCGACGGGGATTGACTGGAGGAATAGACCTTTATATCCGATCCTTCACCCGGAACCGCAAGCGCCGATTGGGTTTCAAGATACCAGTGTTCCTGCGATCCCGTCACGAGGCGTCCGTTTAAAACGTGTGGAGCCTTTCCCAACGCCGTTTGCGGGTCACCGCGTACGATCCTTCGCTGCGGGGCGATCAGCATATTTTTCATCATCGCCGTTTCCAGATCCGTCACCGATTCGAGCGGTTCATAACTGATCCTGATCAATTCGGCGGCCTCCTCTGCGGTTTCCCGGCTTTCGGCTGCAATCAGTGCTATTGCCTGTCCCCGGAAAGTCACCGCTGCAGGCGCCAGGCAATATTCATCCGCGATCACGGTGCCCAGCTGGTTTTCACCGGGAATATCGCCGGCCGACAAAATACAACATACTCCGGGCAGGTTTAAAGCCCGCGTTATATTCATCGATTTGATCCGGGCGTTAGCCTCTGTGCTGCTCACCACCTTTCCATAAAGCATCTTTGAACCGGCATGCCGGTCGCCGGTAAACACTGCCTCCCCGGTTACGTGCAACAGCAGGTCAGTATAGGTCGAATCTTCAGCCATGATCCTGATCTGAAATTAAATGATCTGTTTTATCAAGGGAATATTCAAGAAAAAACTTTAAAAGAAGGTTTCGGGCTATGGACAACCGGTATGCTGCGCCTGCCCTGACATCGGAATAGGGAGAAAAGTCGTTCGAAAGGTCTTTCATGGCAAGCTCCACGGTTTCCCGCGTCCAGTTCTTCCCAACCAGTGCGGTTTCGGCATGACGGGCGCGCCGTGGGATTTTGTCCATGCCACCGTAGGCCAGGATGACCGAAGCAACCTTCCCACCGGCAAGCAGAAGCCTGAATCCGGCGCTGACCGTCGAAATATCCACTTGATTTCGCCTCGAAATCTTATAGGATTGAAACACATGCCCGGGTTCCGGTTTCGGAATAAGAATACCGGTGATGATTTCATCCTGACCGATTTGAGTCTGACGATACCCGGTGATGAAATCTTTCAGACTTACGCTCCGTACCGCAACGGAAGAGGCGACCGTGACGGATGCTCCGTAAGCGATGAGCAGCGGAAGGGTATCGCCGATCGGTGAGGCTGAGCCAATATTTCCTGCCAGTGTGGCCACATTTCTGATCTGTTGTGATCCGAAGCGGTTCAGAATCCGGAACAACGGTGGCAGGTGGACTTTTGAAAAGAGCCTGAGCTGTTCGATAGTCACCGCGGCTCCGATCCGGAAATAATCGTCGCCGTCCGAAATGCTGTGCAATTCCTTTATGGATCCCAGGTCAAGAAAGGTAAGATCCCTTTTTTCACGCCCCGGGTGTTTCAGCGACAAATCGGTGGATCCGCTTACAAGGAGCGCTTCAGGATACTTGTTCTTCAGATCAAGGGTGTCGGCAAGGGTGAATGGCTTGAGGTAAAATCCCTTCCCGTTCCTTATCCTGAGCGGGCTAAGGTCATCATTGATCGCGGTGAGACGGGATACGATTTCAGGTTGAGATTCGGTAAAGTGATCATTGGTTTCCAACTCGCTAATCTTCAGGGCTGCCTCTTTGATTTCCTTATATCCGGTGCACCGGCATAGGTTTCCCGACAGGGCAAGGCCGATCTCCTCCGGGTTCGCGGTTGCCCTGTTTTTAAAGATTCCGAACATCGACATAGTGACGCCTGGCGTGCAGTACCCGCATTGGATGGCATGGTGACCGACCAGTAGTTCCTGAACGGGATGAAGCCGTAACTCCCCTGAAATTCTCCGTGCAAGATTCTCAATGGTGATGACCTGTTTGCCATGGACCATGGGTAACAGGATCAGACAGGCGTTGACAGTCCGGTAATTCAATGTGCCCTCATCGGTAGCATCAGCCAACACTACCGTGCAGGCGCCGCAATCACCCATCCCGCATCCCTCCTTGGTTCCGGTATGACCGGGTATGGAGCGGATGAAATCGAGCAGGGTGGTGGCAGGACCAACGCCCGGGGCTTTGGCGAAGTTTACTTCCATTACCCGGCCATCAAGAATGAATCGGATGGTATCGCGCATATGTTTTCTATCTTGTCTCAAACTCCGGTTTTGGTGTATTTACTGCCTTTGCCGCCTCGTATTGTGAAGAACGGATTTTATCCTTCACATCCCTGAAAAAATCGATGTACTGTGGGCTTAATTCGTTATTCATGGTCTGTTCATGTAATAAAAGCCAGTCAGCTAAGATAGGTTTTTTATCCCAAAATTCATTATTAAAACCATATGAATTACGAAGGATCTGACCGTGTACTGAAGCAGTGAAAACGCTATCGGAGGCGAAGCGATCGCCGACAAGCCTGGTCTTTCAAAGGCGCCTGAATTTGCGGTGGTTTTCCTTTTTTGACCCTGTATTAGAGACTGTTAAAATTTACGATTGACATGATTTACGATTTACGATTGTCATTCGATTTCGGATAAACAGGTATCATCTTATGATAAGATCTTATATCTTTTCGTATTGAAATTAACCTGTAATACCAAAATTTGAAAGTGACATTCGTCGATCTGGTATCCATACGTCATTTTTTTATTCGTAAATCGTAAATCATGTCAATCGTAAATAGATAGGTTTTCACCTGACCAACTAAATTTAAACAGACTCTTAGTTTTTGATAAATCTTCCGGTTATGGTTCCCGATTCATGGGATATCCGTATCAGATGAAGGCCCGATGACAAACCTGACGCGTCGATCTGAATGGCGCTACTGCCGGAAGGCTCAACCCGGACTGTCTTGTTCAGCCGGCCTGTCAGGTCATAGATTTCGACCTGAAAAGGTTTGGCCGGATTGATGCCGGTTGTGAGGACGAACAAATCATTCACCGGATTGGGTGACACAGAGATCGCTGAAGCCTGAACCGGTTCGGCAGTTCCTGAAGGATGGAGTTGTTTTATGATGTATTCTTTTCGTTTGGACAGAAAAGGCTTGATGCCATAGGGCGTATGTGCGTCGACCTTTTGAACGAACCCATTTTCGAAAGAGGCCACCGTATAGCCGTAATCGAGGCTCCTGAAGGTATCGGCAATGGCAGCGGGGGTTATCAGGGTTTTCAGGGAATCGATATACGGGAAAACGGAATCGGGCTCAATGATATGTCGGGCCACGGTATCGAGATATTCTTTATACTTTTCGAAAAACTGCGGAACCGCGAGGATTTTTTCAGCCAGCGGCAGGTTGAGTTCGGGGTTAAGCCATTGAAGGCAGTTCCGGGTGGTCCAGTCAATTCCCGACCAGTCGACTCCGAAGGTGTTGTCGGGATCATAGGTGATGAATTCAAAAAGAGAATTATCGGGGCGGTCGTAAAGATAGAAGTTGTTGCGGTTGTAACCATAGTCATCCCAATTGCCGGTTGCCACATCCAGCGCCAGGGATTTCAGGAAGCTGTTCACATCAAGAATAGCGTCAATTTGTGCCGCGAAAACCGAGTCGGGTTCATGATTGAGGGTCGCGATGAGATCGACCAACCGGGCATAATCATCCTCCTCCTTGTTGGTTTCCAGTTCATAAACCCTGCCTCCTGTCGCGGTGCTGTTTTGCAGATCTTTATAAACCTGCTGGTTCAGTCCCAGGTAAACGAGATCGGCGGGGTAGGTGCATTTGTAGAGATTCCCTGTTTTGTCGGGGTAAACGCGGCCCAGCCACTCTTTATCCATCTCTTCGGCGTTGGTGTACAATCCGTAATAGACATCGTTGATAAACACCTTCACGAAATTGGCGCGCCGTTCGGGCATTCCCGACTTTTTCCACAAATGGTAATAGAGTTTTTCGCGGACCATGGTCGGGTCGTTGTGTTCACCCAGCAGGTTCAGCTTTTTAACCCCCTGGTATTTGCGGCCGGAGACATACTCATTGAAGCTGATCTTGAACGATTTCTTTTTCGCGTAACGCGATGTGTTGCCTCTCAGTCTGAAGCCTGCCGATTCGAGCGTATCCCGGTGTTCCGTATCATCGAAGATAAAGCGGGCACTGAAATAATGATCGGAAAGGACGTTGGCATAGATATAGGCCAGCGAGTCTTCGTCGATGGAAATATAGATGGAAGGCACCCTGGTTTCATCGTACAGGGTATTCTGGGCAATAGCCGGAATGGCGCATGCGAGCAGGAATAACAACGGCTGCCAAAATCTGGTCATGGGATCATCATTTTTACAAAGGTACGCCGGATACGGATGGAAACAACCACATGAATCTGCCCACGGAGATAAACTTTGGTTCCAATCACAAAATTCTGTACCTTTACGATGCCAACGGCCGCAAACTGAAAAAACAGGTGATCCATAACGCGCAATCGCACCAGAGCGATTACTCAGGGAGTTTTCAGTATGAGGACGGGATACTTACCTTGATCCTGACTCCCGAAAGAAGGATTGTCAAACATGTAACGACCTACGATCCGCAATACTTACTGAAGGATTACCTGGTGAATGTCCGCGTGGTGGATCCGGTTGCACAAACTGCCAATCCAAAGGCATAGTAGTTTATTCTCCTTACTGGCATGGAGAACCTTAAATATAATTTAAGCTATGAAACAAAAACGTATCATGCTTTTCAGTTTGACAATTATTGCCATCACATTCCTCGCATGTAATAATCCACGAATGTCTAATAAAGAAAGAATACTGCTATCGACGATAAAAGAGTTGGATTCAATACAGGGTTTTAAATCGACTCCTTTTTGTTTTGCTATTACACATTGGAATTTCCATGATACTACCACCTACTGGATTAAAGAAATTGACGTAATCACAGCAATAAAATACGATAGCTTAAGTTTTCTATTCCTGGATTACAGGATGCCGGTTTTTTCTGATTTCAAATTCATAAAGACTGCAAATAGTCATGATTTTGAAATGACTCTTAAACAATGTTTCCCAGGTCAGTATATCCCAGGTTGGGAGGCTGGCCCCCCACCTGAAGTTTTAGATGGGTACCTACCCAATTTTTTACTTAAGTTTCACGATGATTCCTTAGTATTTAAAGGCTCCAATCGGGATGATTGGATTAACACACAGAATTAATGTAGAGTTGATTTATTATCATATTTGGTTCAATAACACTACTGATGTCATCCCGGTAAAAAAACATTAATCCGGGTTCTGTCCTGATCCTGCCTTGTAAGGCAAAAATAAAGATGATTTTGAAAACAAACAATAGATAGAAAAGAGATTATGAAATGGATAATATTGACCTTAAATATTAATATGGTTCTTATTCAAACATGCGCTCAAAATGTCAATTTATACGTAATACAAAATAGTATCCACATAAAAAAGGATACCATTTATTTATCTTTTAAAATACAAAATACTGAAACGGAGACATTGGTCTTTTATAATTTGAATGTGCCTGAAAATGGTTGTACACATTTAACTGATTCCCTTTTACAAAAAAGACAACCAAGTCTTTTGGTTGATATATTGAATGAGAACAATGAATTGCCATGTATTATAAAGGCCAGGTCAGGGCGAAAAGATCACTCGCAATATGCAATAAATGAGTACCACATTCTTAAACCAAATGAGTGTAAAGAGTACCAGATTGCTTTAGATTTATGGCCAATAAATTTGAAAAAAGGGTGCTATAAATTACAATTAAAATATTATTCAAACAATTATTATTATAGTAGCTTCATTCAGGCGAAAAAAACAGATCCAAACTTAAATGGTAGTTCGATGTTTAAGGGTATAGTAATGTCTAACTTTGTCCCAATTACAATAGACTAGGGAAACCATAAACCATTAAGCTTATCCCAATGTATGTTCATAACTCAGGCAGCTCTCTGGTACTCGCTCTTAGGCGTTTGATAGGCTATCGATTGGTGCGGCCGTTCAGTGTTGTAAAACTGGCAGTAATCCTTCAGACCGTTATAAAGCTGCACACCGTCCTCAAATACAAAGATATACACACATTCATACTTGACACTTTTTCCATAGCCGTTCGATGAAGATATTATCAATAGCCCGGCCTTTGCTGTCCATGCTGATAGCGATGGGCTTATCCCTGTTTTCCAGTAGCGAGGAATATTCGAACCCGGAGAACTGACTGCCCTGATCCGAGTTGATGATTTCAGGCTGGCCAAACATCTCGATTGCTTCCTCAACAATCTGACGAACCCATAGCGAAGTCATCAAGTTACTTATTCCCCAGTTGAGCACGAAACGCGTATGCATGTCAAATGACCGCGCCCAGATACATAAAACCTTTACGCATTGGCACATTCGTTATGTCTATGGCCCACACTTGATTGGCATGGTCGATGACCAGAACTTTCAGCAAATACGGATAAACAGGATTCTCTTTGTTCTTTTTGCTGGTGTTTCGCTTGCGGTAAATCGTTTGCCACCACCTTGATCAGCCGCTTAACACGCTTACGATTGACCGTATGGCCCAGCTGACACAACCAGGCAGTAACCCTTCTAATCTCTTTTCGGGGTTAGTTCAGTAAAATTAAGGGTTTGTTTTTACACCTTAACTCCCTGTCCTAATTTTGGGGTATATTATACTTCGCGTATCTCGTGATATGTGCTGTAATTGTAATCATTTTCAAACACTTTAAATTCCATTCCTCGCCTGATAACTACCATTTACTCTATAGGAGCATACGTAAACTAACTGCTGCAGCAGTTTTAAAAACCCTTTAAGATTCTTGTTTTATTTTGTGAAATGAAATGTTATCATTATGGGAAAAGTACAGTTAAAAAGGCTTCCTGCCTTTACGTTAATGGAATTGCTTGTGGTACTTGTGATTGTGGGTATTCTCATCCTGCTTGCCTTGCCTAATCTAATGCCTCTTATCTCAAAAGCCAAAAGTACTGAAGCGCAACTTCAACTCGAACACCTTTTTACACTCGAGAAAAATTATTTCTATCAGTATTCGAAGTATTCACAGAGCTCTGATGAAGTGGGATTCGAGCAAGAAAAACTCACAACTGCTGGTGGAAAAGCTAATTACAGGATAGACATTGTCGAATCATCTTCGACCGGGTTCAAAGCACGGGCAACTTCGGTTGTTGATTTCGATGGTGACGGTACATTTAATATCTGGGAAATTGACCAGGAGAAGAATCTTAAAGAAGTTACAA
Organism: uncultured Prolixibacteraceae bacterium; assembly: GCA_964525995.1. Classification (GTDB taxonomy): domain Bacteria; phylum Bacteroidota; class Bacteroidia; order Bacteroidales; family FEN-979; genus CAIVAT01. Next base: position 223,822 of record CAZGIM010000005.1, read on the forward strand.
AGGATTGATTAATCTGGTTGTTGCCTTGGTCTTACTTGTTATCTTGGGGTGTATTGTGTTCCAGGATTTCAAGGATAGAGAAGTATCAATTTTACTTCTCGGACTGATGTTTTTTATCATCATTTTACGATCCTATTTTTATATTGATTTCATACCTCTCATTGAAAATGCAGCTATTAATCTGCTTCTTTGTGGAGTCATGCTTTGTTGTACAAAAATCTATTTTCTGTTTCATGATAAAAGAAATAATCGAATGATTGACAAATATATAGGCAAGGGTGATCTGATTACTTTAATGATTCTATCATTTTCTTCTTCCTGCAATAATTTTATTTTATTTCTGCTGTTGTCATTTTTACTTTCCCTCATCCACGGATTAATACTCTTATTTTTGATTAAAAAAAAGCATTTTACGATACCTCTGGCAGGATACCTGACAGCTACTTATTCATTAATGATAGCATTAGATATCTTTTCCCCTGACTTTGATTTTTATATCGATGATTGCATCCTTGTAATATTTAGCTGAGCCAAAATTTATGGATTTCATCCCTCTTGAAGCAAAACACCAACAATTACTATCGGCCGAACAAGCCTGGCATTATGGGATTATTCCGAAAGCATCAACGAATGACCATCTTGAATTTTTCATTGATGAAAAGCAGTCAGTTGAAAGCACCAGGGAGGAACTGGAATTGCTTTTTGGGAAGTGCATTGTCCTGATCCCATTTTCTTCACTTCTAATCAATACTACGCTGGGAAAGTACTACCGTCGAACAAATTCAGAACACAGACTCCCAAGAACAGTCAAAAATGAAGAAAATAACGATGACTTTTTATCAAAATTGATCAGTGAAGCAAAACTAATTGGCTCCAGTGATATACATATTGAGTCCTATGAAAACCGGTCCAGGATCAGGATGAGAATTGACGGGAAAATGATTGAACGTTATGAAATTGAAAAAACCGAGTACCCGGCCCTAATTAACAAGATCAAGATCAGGGCAAATCTGGATATTGCGGAGAAGAGACTTCCCCAGGACGGTCGGATTCTGTTTAATGAAGATGAAATGAAATTCGATATCCGTGTTTCAGTAATTCCTACTTTATACGGAGAAAAGATTGTTCTTCGTATCCTAAACAAGGATTCTTCCTCGATCGAAATAGAAGAACTTGGATTTTCAGATAGACAAAAACAAGATTACCTGGAAGCTGTTCGCAAAACTAGTGGGATCATTCTCATCAGTGGACCCACAGGGTCAGGGAAAACCACCACGCTTTACGCAACCCTGAGAATACTTAATAAAGAAGAATCAAATATCATTACCATTGAAGATCCAATAGAATATACTCTTACCGGTATCAACCAGGTTCAACTAAAAGAAGCGATTGGGCTAACGTTTGCTACAGCATTACGCACATTCCTTAGGCAAGACCCTGACATAATCATGTTAGGTGAAATCAGGGACGGGGAAACAGCACAGATGGCCATCCGTGCTGCCCTTACCGGCCATCTTGTACTTTCGACTATTCACACTAATTCTGCGTGGGGCACAATATCACGACTACTCGATATGGGTATCCCTCCTTTTCTTGTTGCAGGAACACTTAATCTCAGCGTATCTCAGCGACTCGTTAGGGTTTTGTGTCCATACTGCAAGAAAGCAATCCCGTTTAATCCTTCTTTATTGCCTACCGCATTTAATAATGAATCGGTTCCTGAATTAATGTCAGTACCGGTTGGATGTTCCTACTGTTTTTATACTGGATATAAAGGAAGAAGAGCAGTTTTCGAAGTCATTCCTATAGAAAGGGAGGTAGCAATCAAGATTAAGGAAGGCGACCTGAATGTACAGCCTTTGCTGGCCGAAAGTGGTATACAAAAGATGGCTGATACAGCTTTTGATTTGTTTAAACAGGGATTGACTACAATGGATGAGATATACCCCATACTTCTGAATGATGAATTTTAAAATGAAATCAAAACAATTTACCAGCTTTTTATCATTCTTTCTATGGTTTACAGGTTTATTATTGATGCTAATGCCTTTGACTTTAAAATGTCAGGACAGAATTGAAAGTATTTCCAACCAACTAAATGTTCTTTCTGTTGACGTTCCCGGACTGGACCGTGCAGTGGAACTCTCAGCATCCAAGATGCCTATCCAGGAATTTCTACGGTCAATAGCTATTGCAAACAAACTGAATATCATCGTTGACCCTTCGTTAAATCTGACAATTACAAATAACTTCACGGATGTCACAGTAAAGGATATTCTTATATTCTTGGCAAAGTCATACGAGTTGGAGATTGCAGTATCGGGAAAAATCCTGACTGTTTCAAAATACAATGCCCCAGTTGTTGATGTTGGTCCAAAATCCATGAAAATATTGGTAGATTCAACAACTGGTCGTATAACAATGGAATTAAAAAATGACAGTCTTTGCAATGTGATACATGCGATTACCAGCCTTACTGACAGAAATATTATTTTCACACCCGAACTTCAGAACAGGTTGGTATCAGTTTTTGTGAAAGATGACTCTGTTAATGATGCACTGGAAAAATTAGCAATTTCCAACAACCTGGCATTTACTGCAAAAGACGATTATTACATCATCTATGATGAGAGAAACAATCCATCCTCAAAACAAAGTCAGTCAGGTATAAACTCGACAACTAAACCGGCCTCCGTATTCGGTCCTGCGCCAGTACCCTTTCAATATCAAGTCAAATCTCTGAACGACATCAGCCTTAATGCACAAAATATCCAGGTTATCGAAATTATAAACGCAGTCTCACAAGCTGCCAGAGTAAATTATTTCGTTTATTCAGAGCTGAAAGATTTGGTAACATTGAATCTTAATCATGTTTCATATGAAGAATTTTTGGACCATGCACTCAATGGAACGAAATGCGCGTACCGAAGTGAAAACGATATTTACCTCATTGGCGAAAGAGACCAACAGGGCCTTCGTACAACTAATGTAATAAAAATGAAATACCGGGCTATAAATGATATCAGCAAGGTAATTCCCGACAAGATGAAAAAAGATATAACATTGCAGGAATTTCCAGATCTGAATAGCATTATTGTCAGTGGCTCGCCGTCAATTATCAATGAAATAGATTATTTCCTGCAGCAGATTGATGAGGTGGTGCCCCTTGTAATGATTGAAGTAATAATTGTCGACTTTCAGAATGGGTATACATTGTCCACCGGTATTTCTGCTGGTGTCGGCGACAAACCTGTAACCACAAAAGGTACTGTTGGCCCTGGTGTTGATATCACGCTCGGAGCATCATCGGTGAATAGTATTATAAATAGCCTGAATGGAACAGGCTTACTTAACCTTGGCAAAGTCTCCTCCAATTTTTACCTTTCGTTGAAGTTCCTTGAAGACCAAGGAATGGTTAAGGTGCGTTCAACTCCCAAACTTGCAACGCTCAATGGTCATGAGGCAGAAATGAAAATCACAAAGACACAGTATTATCTGGAAGAAACTTCGCAAATATTTGCCAATGCTTCGACTACCCAAACCAAGGTAAAGCAATACAAACAGGTGAATGCGGATTTTGCAGTCACGCTGACACCGAATGTATCGTCTGATAATCAAATAACATTACAAATAAAGGTTGATCAATCAGATTTCACCGGAACTAAACTTGACGCTAATGCTCCACCCGACCAGGTCACAAGAAGCTTTACCTCCCTTATCCGTGTTAAGAATGAAGAGATGATTCTTCTCGGTGGATTGGATGAAGGAAGGGTGAAGGAATCGGGAAGTGGATTTCCGGTTCTTAGCCGTATTCCTATTCTTAAATGGATTTTCTCTTCACGCGATCGAACAAAAAGCGACAGCAGGCTTAATATCTTTATAAAACCTACCATTATCTATTAAATTATGATGAATGATTTGTTTGAAACAAAGATAAATTGTCTGGAAGCTTATATAAATACAGATGGTTCCTTGTTATTTAATGTAGCAGTTGTCTCTCTGCGTAAAAGGAAAATAGCACTACTTCGATACACTAATCAACCCGTTTCACTTGATGAATTAGTCCAAAATCTGGAACAAGGACACCCGTCGATTATTTTGATATCCGGGAAAGGAGTACTCATCAGACATGTTGAAACAGTTGGTGACATGGATAATGAAGAATTGTTAGAGAGAATTTTTCCTGACCTGCGAAAGGAGGAAGTACTGTTTGAACGCATTGAGGCCTCAGACCATAGGATTCTTGTTTCGATCTGTCGCAAGAGCCTTGCGGATAAACTCATTTCTCTCTTTAAAGAAAATGGGATACAAGTCGTAGATTGCTTTGTTGGTCCTCTGGTCCTATCAAGCATACTTCCGTTATTCGATAATAAGATTGATCAGATCCATACAAGTAGTTGCAAGATTTCTTTAGATCATACGACGATCAGGGAAATTGAAGTAATTAATAGTCCCCGAGTGGAGGAATACAGTTTAGGAGGGATAAAAGTTAACTCATCCTGCATTCTAGCTTTTGCAGCTGGCTTCATTTACCTTTTCGTAAACCGTAAAAAATCGTGTTCCAAAATACCGGTTGTACAAGAGAATGCGGACCTGCTAAGAATTAAGAAGGGCATTTTCAAAGGCTCATTCTTTTTGTTGTTTTCTCTATTGATGATGCTCCTCATCAATTTTTTTGTTTATACAGCTTATAATGAAAAACATATATTGATAACAAATGCATTTTCTATAAAATCAGAAGAATCAGTAATACATGATAGTCTTGTAAAGCTTTTAAATCAAAGGGAGGATCTTTTGAATGCATCCCTCGAAAAGAGTGGTTTGAAAAGCTCCTTCTTCATTGACCGCATATTTGAATCATGCAAAGATGGTATTAAACTTAACGAGCTTACTTTTTCGCCTCTGATATTCAAACAAGACGCTTCGACAAAACCGGAATTTAAACCCTGTACAATAGAAGCCCAGGCTATATTGCCACATAACATTCAACTCAGTGATTGGATAAAGCGCATCGAGTGCATTCCACATATTGGTTCGGCAGAATTCATGAATTACAGGCAACTCGAGGACAACACCTCCGTAGTAAAACTTATCATAAAATTAAAGTGAATGAATATTAATCTCAAAATCCTATTGAAAAATCCACGTTTGGCCATTTTCCCTGCCGTAATCATTATTTTGATAGTCTTATCTTTCAAATTTGGATTTTCCAGAACTTGGAACCGTATATCTACATGTAATGATTTATTAACAATACTCCGTTAAAAACTCATGCAGCTAACCTCCCGATATTCAAGCACTGCTCA
>CAZGIM010000006.1:0-216449 GCA_964525995.1 uncultured Prolixibacteraceae bacterium
GACTTAACCCGACACCTCACGGCACGAGCTGACGACAACCATGCAGCACCTTGTAGATGGCCCCGAAGGGAAGGGTGTTTCCACCTCATGCAATCTACATTTAAGCCCAGGTAAGGTTCCTCGCGTATCATCGAATTAAACCACATGCTCCTCCGCTTGTGCGGGCCCCCGTCAATTCCTTTGAGTTTCAACCTTGCGATCGTACTCCCCAGGTGGATCACTTAATGCTTTCGCTTAGACGCTGACAGTATATCGCCAACATCGAGTGATCATCGTTTACAGCGTGGACTACCAGGGTATCTAATCCTGTTTGATCCCCACGCTTTCGTGCCTGAGCGTCAGTTACAACTTAGTGAGCTGCCTTCGCGATCGGTGTTCTGTGTCATATCTAAGCATTTCACCGCTACATGACACATTCCGCCCACTCCAAATATACTCAAGGACAACAGTTTCAACGGTAATTTTTCGGTTAAGCCGAAAGATTTCACCACTGACTTGCTGCCCCGCCTACGCACCCTTTAAACCCAATAAATCCGGATAACGCTTGCATCCTCCGTATTACCGCGGCTGCTGGCACGGAGTTAGCCGATGCTTATTCTTACGGTACCATCAGCACCGGTTCACGACCGGTGGTTTTTTCCCGTACAAAAGAAGTTTACAACCCGTAGGGCCGTCTTCCTTCACGCGGCATGGCTGGTTCAGACTTGCGTCCATTGACCAATATTCCTTACTGCTGCCTCCCGTAGGAGTCTGGTCCGTGTCTCAGTACCAGTGTGGGGGTGAATCCTCTCAGAACCCCTAGACATCGCAGCCTTGGTGAGCCGTTACCTCGCCAACTAGCTAATGTCGCGCATGCTCATCCAAAACCGTCGGAACTTTAATTATAAAATGATGCCACTTCATAATATTATGGGGTATTAATCCCGATTTCTCGGGGCTATCCCCCAGTTAAGGGTAGATTGCATACGTGTTACGCACCCGTGCGCCACTCGCCGGCATCCATTGCTGGACCCGCTGCCGTTCGACTTGCATGTATTAGGCCTGCCGCTAGCGTTAATCCTGAGCCAGGATCAAACTCTCCATAGTAAAAGGAAAATTTAATCTTTTCAGGTTTAACTATTACCAAAAGAAATTAACTGAGTTAATTATTCTGGGATATTTGCTACTACATTTACTTCAGTCTTTCAAAGAACATTATTCATTTCCCCTTTCAGGTACTTTGTATTAAAATCGGACTGCAAAATTACAACCTTTTTTCTTTCTGCCAAACTTTTTTTTAAGAATTTGTAAAATAGTTTTACCCACTTACCCTTACACCTTCTAAGCCTGCCAATTGCAGGCTATATCAACCTTGGTCATTTGCAATCTGAATCAAAGAACATCGAAACGGGAGCGCAAAATTAGAAAAGTTTTCTTTACAAAACACAAGTTTTAAAGATTTTTTTCATAAAAAAATGTAATAAATTAGATAATAACATGTTACGACTTCAATTTTTTCGCTATCTTTGTATCCGAGCTTTTTATTGATCGTATAACCACTTAAAGAACCACCTTCCCGTGAAACGATTCCTGTTTTCATTGATCCTTTTCTCCTTATTATTTACAGCCGGCGCCCAAGATTCTATCCCTTCCCTCTCTTCCCGGCCAAAAAAAACTGACTCCTTCTGGCGACGCCTCTCCGTCGGCGGCAATCTGGGCTTTCAATTCGGCAGCGTTACCGGGATTACTGTTTCACCCGAATTAGCCATCCGCACCATCGACCAACTGCATGTGGGTATCCGACTCCAATACCAATATTATAACTTCAAGAACTATTTCCTTAACCTCGATAACGGTGAATTGCTCAGTTATGAATCTAGCGTCTATGGCGGAGGAGTGTATCTACGCTATTATCTGTACAGCTTGTTTCCTCATAATTTTCTCGGAAACTTCTTCGCCCATATCGAATATGAATACCTTACCTATACCCGTCCCTACACCCTGACCTACGGCGGACGTATCATCGATCCTTACGGAAATCCATATGAACCCGGGAAACAACGGGTGGAGATAAACAGCCTCTTCGTAGGAGGAGGATACCACCAACCTATCGGCAGCCGTGTGTTTTTAGACCTGATGCTGCTCTTTAACCTGAACGACTCGTATAACTCCCCTTATTCCAACCCGGTATTCCGGATTGGGGTCGGAGTAGGTCTTTAGCCCGCAACCATATCGAATGGCGAATCTGGCATCTCTTCCGGCCAATCGCTGTTTTTATATGCCTCAGGAATGACACCGGAGGATGTTCCCTTTATGTTGACAGTTAATGGAAGGAAAAGATCCATCCCAGAGATTGAAACAGGTAACCAGCCCAGGCCGTAACCTGAGGGATGGGTGGAACCTCCTGAAAGGTGAGGTTGTTTGTCTGACCAGCCACGGCAATAAGGTTTTCGGAATATCTGACGATCTGTACAATCCCGTCATAGTTGAGCGATGAAGGCGTATCGGTCAGTGTATGATAATCGTCGTGTAATCCGGTATTGAGAAAGAGAACAGGTATTTTTGCATGGTAAAATGGGCCGTGATCCGACATGGGCAGGGATGCCTTCATTGTCTTGACTTTGAAATCGGGATGAGGCGTTACTTTGATGATTTCTTTCCATTGAGGAGTGGAACCTGTTGCCTCAATCTCCAGAAGGTTCGATTCCCATCCCAACCGGCCAACCATGTCGAGGTTCAGCATAAACCTGACATTCTTTAAGAGTAATGTCGGATGTTTAACAAACCAGGAAGAACCGAGCAGTCCTGTCTCCTCTGCGCCAAAGGCAATAAAAAGGTAGTTGTTACAGGTATCGGGGTGTGTGGCAAAGTACCTTGCAAGTTCCATCATGCCGGCAGTCCCGCTGGCATTGTCATCGGCGCCATAATAAATGTGTCCCCTTTGATCCATACCGATATGGTCGTAATGGGCGCCAATAAGGATCGTCCGGGATGCATGATTGTCCTTAAACCCGATTACATTAATATATTCAGTCGACCAATGGTCAACCGAGACCTTAAATTCAACCGGGCTTTCGTTGTGTTTCGAAAGCCATTTGCCTGTCTGATGGTTTACATAGAGTGCAAAACCGTTAGCCGGATCAACAGTGTTAAAGTCAAACAGCGAATCTAAAAGTTCGGAACCGGCATTCCAGAATATCACGCCGAGGGCTCCCCGGTCCAACGCTTCCTGCAATCTGATACGTGGGTCCAAACGGAAGCGGTCAGCATCGGGAACTCGGACTCCGGGGGGGGGTTGCAATTCGACCAAAACCATCTTTCCATTCAGGTCACCCAAGGGTGACAATTGATCCAGATTGCTTTCCGGAAGAACCAGTCCCTGCCTGCCGTTGACCAATACCGATGTGCCGTTTCCGTTTTTGGAATAGGCAGTCATACCGAATTCATCCCGGTAGGTCAGCGGGTGGCCACAGGCGATGAGTTTATTTTCCCAATTCCAGAACGTCTCAGGAATCCTGAATTTCTGAAAGTACGATGTGTCGCCGGAACCGGCAGGTTTAATTCCTGTTTCCCTGAAATATTCAGCAATGCATGTCGCTGCCCTGACTTCAGATTCCGTTCCGGCCAGCCTTCCTTTCAATGAATCCGAGGCGAGCAGGTAAACATGTTGAACGATTCTCGCCCTTGCTAAAGAGTCGATCCCATCCGGATTCTGATGGTTTCCCTGCACCACGAGCGGAAATACCAAAAGGAGGATCAACCTTGGGGTCATGGATCGGCTAAACGATGGGTATATTTTTCAGGACTTCGAGGGTGAGGTCCCAGAATTTGACTGTCGATTCAATTTCGAGACGTTCATCGGGTGAATGCGCTCCTTTTATCGTAGGGCCGAATGATACCATGTCCATACCTGGGTATATTGCGCCGATCAGTCCGCATTCCAATCCCGCATGAATCGCAAGGATGAGGGGTTCCTGACGGAAGAGACGCCAGTATGCGTCGGCTGTTATGCTTAGAATTTCAGAACCGGGATTGGGTTTCCATCCGGGATACCCCTGCGTTTGTTCCACATCTGCGCTGATCATATAAAAAGTACTGGCCACCATGTCGCCCACATCTTTTTTGGCTGACTCGACCGAGCTGCGCTGGCTGGTAGTGATCACAATTTTTTTATCGGTGAATTTCACAGAGGCCAGATTGGTGGAGGTCTCAACGAAATCGGGTATTTCGCGCGACATGGCAATTACGCCGTGGGGGCATGCATAGAGTGCGTCGAGAAGGTCGGTTTGCAGGGAGTCAACCAAAACAGCGCCGGGCATTTCGCATGGTTCGGTTTTAAAGGATAATGCAGGTTCGGTTATCCGGTACTCAGCTTTGATTTCGGTTTCGTATCGCGTGGTGTAATCAAGAAAATCCTTTTCCTGTTCGGCGTGTACTGTGATAATGGCAAAGGCTTCACGGGCTATGGCATTGCGTAGGTTGCCCGCGTTGATATCGGCAATGGCAATCTCAAACAGTTCTTTGGCGTTCCAAAGGAACCGGTTCATGAGCTTGACGGCATTGCCAAGGCCTTTGTTGATGTCGTCGCCCGAATGTCCTCCCTTCAGCCCGGTAAGACTAATTCTATAAGCTTTGTGATTTGACGGAACCTCCTCAGTTTCTAAAGGCAGGGTCGCCACAGTATCTTTTCCGCCGGCACATCCGATAAATAATTGTCCCTCGTCTTCCGAATCGAGGTTGATCAGGATTTGTCCTTTCAGAAGATCGGGTTTCAGCCCGAAAGCTCCGGTAAGACCGGTCTCTTCGTCCATTGTGAAAAGCGCTTCAATCGGCCCGTGGGCTATATTTTTCGATTCGAGAATAGCCAAAGTCGCTGCAATCCCGATTCCGTCATCGGCGCCCAGTGTGGTCCCACAGGCTTTTACCCAGTTGTTGTCAATTTTTGTCCGGATCGGATCGTTGTCAAAATCGTGGACGGTATCTGAATTTTTCTCACATACCATGTCCATGTGGCTTTGCAGGATGACTGTTTTCCTGTTTTCAAAACCGGCTGAAGCCTCTTTCCGGATCAGCACATTGCCTGTTTCATCGGTAATACAAGGCAGTTGAAATTGGGCAGCAAAGTCCTGAAGGTAGACTGCAATTCGGCCCTCCTTTTTGGAAGGACGAGGGATTTTACAGATTTCGGCGAAATAGTGCCACAGTCGGGTCGGTTCGAGCTGGAGGATTTCAGATTCCATGAAGAATGATTTTAGAGTGGATAATGAGGCTCAAAAATATTACTTTTCGCTATATAATGACGATATTTTTCTACTTTTACCACGAAAAAATCTTTAAAACATTGCGGATAAAATTTCCAAAAATCACATTTTACCGTGGAATCGCATTCCGGTACAGCCTCTTCTTCCTGGTTGCTATCACGATCATTCTGTTTATTCCGTTGGTACTGGGTTATGGGACGGCCAGTGTGCTTATCATGCTGCAGGCAAAGAACGATGCCACAACCAAGACAAATCAAACGGTAACCAGGATTGAGAATGTATTGCAGCCAACCGAACTGGTCCCGCAGACCCTGGTACGGGCCATGGAAAATCCGAACATCAGCAACACCGATGTTATGCGCATTGCCCGCGAGTTTATCCTTCAGGATAGTTACGTTTTCGGGACCTGTCTTGCCTTTGAGCCTTACCAGGGCGAATCGGTGTCATATTGGTATGCGCCCTATGCCTTTGAAAAGAACGGAAAACTTCAGACCAGGATTTTGGGAAGCAAAAGCTATGATTATTTCAAAATGGATTGGTACCGATTGCCCAAGATCACCGGGCGACCTGTCTGGACTGAGCCATACTATGACCAAGGGGGCGGCGATACCCTGATGTGTACCTATTCCACCCCGATTTTCAGAAATCTGAACGGGATCCGGAAATTTATTGGTGTAATGACCATGGATGTTTCGTTAGCCGGGTTTGCCAAGATTATCAAAGAGGTAAAGGTCTCCGACACTGGTTATGGTATCCTTCTGTCGAAACAGGGCAAGATCATCGTGAGTCCGATCCCCCAGCTTATGGATAAAAACATTCTGGATATTGCCCGTCAAGGAAAGGGATCGGAAACGATGTGGGCCATTCGCGACATGCTCAAGGGCAATTCGGGGTTCAGCAATATGGACGGATTGGAAGTAAAAAAGCGGCGGCCGAGTTACCTGAGTTATGCGCCGGTGGCCTCCACGGGATGGTCGTTCGGGATAATTTTTCCGGAGGATGAACTTTATGACGATATGTACAGTTTTATCAAGGTCATGTCGTGGATATTCGGTATCAGTATCGCGATTTTATTACTAACGACGGTGCTGATTACACGCCGGATGACCCGTCCGATTGTACGTCTGGTGGAGGCAACCCGCAAGATCGGTCATGGAGAGTTCGACACCAAGTTACCCATGCGGAAATCGAAGGATGAAGTGGCACAGTTGACCCGTGCGTTTGCTGAGATGCGGGATGAACTAAGGACTTACATTATTAATCTGGAGGAGACTACCACTGCCAAGGAAAAGATTGAGAGTGAGCTGAATGTTGCCCACACGATCCAGATGGATATGTTACCGCGCGGTTTTTTAACGCCCGACAACTGGGATCTTTACGCGATCCTGAATCCTGCAAAAGCAGTAGGAGGGGATCTGTACGATTTCTTTTATCTTGACCCCGATCATCTGTGTCTTGCCGTTGGAGATGTGGCCGGGAAAGGGGTCCCCGCTGCCCTTTTTATGATGGTGACCCGGACACTGCTAAGGGCCAAGGCGCTCGCGGGAATCCCAATTAACCTGGTGATGGAAAGCATTAACCGGGAGCTGTGTCAGGATAATCCGAACCAGATGTTCGTGACCTTTTTTGCAGCAATCGTTGACCTGAAGAACGGTACCATGGAGTATTGCAATGCCGGACATAATTTCCCGATGGTAATGGAGGCAAGTACAACCGTGAAGAAACTTAAGGAACGTCATGGTTTTCCGCTCGGTGTGAGTGAAAACGGTAGATATAAAGCAGGTTTTTATACCTTTGGTGATGGGGAGGTCATGGTGCTGACCACCGATGGCGTTACTGATGCCCTGAACACACAGGAGGAGTTTTTCAACGAAAAGAGATTTCAGGAAACCTTGATACGTCTGGCGGGTAAATGCGCCCGGGAGCTTACGACCGGACTCTCTGACGAAATATCAAAATTCTCGGAAGGTGCGGAACAGGCCGATGATATAACAATTTTAGCTCTGCAGTACCAAGTGACTACCGATAAAAATCGTGATGCCATGAATTACGAAATATTGAGTTTGAAAAACCAACTGACCGAACTCGACCAGATTGCCCTAAAGATAGAAGAAATATCGGAGCGTTGGAACATTCCTCCGAAAGTTACGATGGAACTCAATCTGGTTATCGAAGAGTTATTTACCAATGTGGTTTTCTATGCCTGGGATGATCAGTCGGAACATCAGATTACTCTTGAGCTGATGTTGACCGATCCGGCTACGGTGCAGGTAAGGCTTACCGACGACGGAAAGCCTTTCAATCTGCTGGAAAAGGAGATGGATGATGTTTCGGGAAAATCGCTGGAAGAGCGGAAAATAGGCGGATTGGGGATTCATTTTGTCCGGGAGATGATGAGTGAAGTTTTATATCAGCGTGTCGATAATAAAAATATCGTAATTTTAACCAGGAAATTTTAACCAAAACGAAAGAACCTTTATGGAAATGAATGAACAGAAAACCAGCCAATGTGTAATCCTTGGAATTACAGGCAGGCTTGACACAACAAATTATAATGTGTTGGAAAAAAAGTTATTGGAACTGATCGATGATCATCATGACAAAATTCTCGTTGAATGTTCCAAGATGGACTATGTGAGCAGCAGCGGGTTAAGGATTTTGCTCATGGCGTTGAAGAAGATTACCATGGTTAAGGGGAAATTCGTGTTATGCGGATTACAGGAGAACATCCGCGAAATCTTCGAAATTTCGGGATTCACCAATATCTTTGAAATTTACAGCACCCAGGAAGAAGCGCTGAAGGTGTTTTAATGGTGCAGTATATTCACTATAACGACCCCTACTCGGAGGAGATGGTGAGGGAACTTGACCGGATTCCCAGATGTCCGGGAACCTGTTTCTTCATGGATATTAATAAATCGACCGATATGAAATATTTGGGCGGTTTAAAAGACTGGGGTCGCAAGTTGAACAACACGTTTAACAATCTTTTATACGCCAATCACTTTCAGCATCATGTCGTGAAAGGGATCGGGGATGAGATGATGTTGTTCATTCCCGACGAGGTACTGATGGCCAAAAGCACCAACAATTCCTATTATGCCTTGTTAGAGGATATCAACGCGGGATTGTTCCTGATCAAGAACCATCCGGATCCGGATTTGTTTCTTAACTGCAAGGTGGCAATTCATCATTGTACCGAGGTTTACAACATTACCTTTTTTGAAGGAGCCGACGATTATTACGGGAGCGATATCGATCTGACGGCGCGGTTAATGACCAAAAGTTGCGAGAATCGGATTGTGATGAGCGAGGTCTTCTATCAGTTGGCGCTGAAGGATCTCCGGGTAATGAAGATGCCTGAAGATTCGGGGTGTCTGTCGGCGGTTTCGGAACCCAAACGGGAGATGTTCAAGGGAGTGCCTGTACCCATCAGTTACCGCTTTATTGATATAGGATAATTTCGTGGAACCGGGAAGGAGGAATCCTCCCTGATGACCTGTTTTCGGAGAAAGGATTACGATGATTGCTTATTTGATTCTGATTTTGACGGTGCTTGCCAGCGGATCGCTTATCGTTCTTTTCAGGTCGGACGATCAAAAGCTGATGAAGTTTCTGCTGGCCTTTAGCGGGGCTTTTCTGATCGGAATCACTTTTATGGTACTGGTACCCGAGGTTTATCACGAGGCAACCCTCTTCACCGGGCTATTTGTTTTGATAGGTTTTGTTTTACAACTCTTTCTGGAGCTGATCACCGAAGGAGCCGAACACGGTCACCGGCATGCCCATAAAGATGGTGAGCGTGTATCTCCATTCCTCCTGCTTACCGGGTTATGCATCCATGCCTTCCTTGAAGGGATGCCCCTGGTCGATAATTTTAGCAGTGGACTCACCCGGTCGCTGGTGACGGGAATCGTGGTACATAACATCCCGATATCGCTGACCTTGATGGGTTTGTTTCTGCATTATGGATTGTCGATGAGAAAGGCCTTCCTTTATTTGTTCATATTTGCGCTAATGACGCCCTTGGGCTCCCTCTTCACAAGGATTCTGGACTCATCGTTCACTGTCTCGATTTCGACTTATTTCAACTATATCCTGGCCGTGGTGATCGGAATCTTTTTACATGTTTCAACAACCATTTTATTTGAAACGGAGGAAAATCACCGGTACAACCTGCAAAAGTTTTTAACGATTTTATCGGGATTGGCAATCGCATTTACGATCTCATTTTTTGAAGGATAAACCTTTGGCGGAATTAAAAAAATGTTTACTTTTGCAGTTCCTTGCAAAAAACATAAAAACACACCCATACCCACACACAAACTCACACCCACCTCGCCCAGGTGGTGAAATTGGTAGACACGCTACTTTGAGGGGGTAGTGGCCTCAGGCTGTGCAAGTTCGAGTCTTGTCCTGGGCACAGAAAAAATACCGGTAATTCACCGGTATTTTTTTTCCTCTGGCGATTCTGGAAAAAGTTTGAATACAATGGATCAGTTTTTTTAGTTATTAATCAACTAACGAAATGGAGTTGAACCACAAACCTTCGGTTCTGATCGTCGATGACATCGAGGATAATATTCAACTTATTGAATATTATATTGCCTCACTTGATGTAGAAATAATCAGGGCATATACCGGTTTTGAAGCGCTTGATAAAATCCGCGGCCGGGACCTTGTCGTTGCGTTGTTAGACATCGAAATGCCTGAAATGGATGGACGGACACTGGCTGCGCGAATTCACGCCGAAAGACCAGGCGAAGTAATTCCAGTGATTTTCATCACAGCCTATGAAATTCCATATTCATTTCAGGAAAAGCTTTATCAGCACGGGATCATCGATTTTATTATCAAGCCTTTTCACAAATCAATATTGGTGAATAAGATCAAAATACTGCTTGATCTCTATCTTCAGAAACAAAAAATAAGAGAGTCAGAGAAAAAGTACCGCATCCTGTTGAATTCATCTCCGGCAGGCGTAATCCTGCTGGATGTCGAAGGCAACATCAATGAGATTTCTTCAATGGCAATGAAAGTCTTTAATGTTGTGGACCAGCAGACATTCATTGGGAGACATTTTACCGTTCTTTTCCCGGAGGATGAACACACGCATGTCTATGACCTGATTGCAAAGACTCTGGAGGGAGGGCTTGCTCAAAACATAGAGTTCAAACTTACACGGAGCGATGGGAGCCAGTTTTATGGCGAATTAAGCGCGACCATTATCACAAATGAGACCGGTGCCGGGGCTACGTTAATGACCGTTATCCATGATATTACCAGCAGAAAGGAAATGGAGTCGTTTATAATCAGAACCGAGCGACTTGCAGGACTGGGCGAAATGGCAGCTGGCATTGCGCATGAGATCAACCAACCGCTCAACACAATATCTATCGGACTTGAAAACCTTCTTAATGAATTGAGCTCCGGTAAACCGGTGGTACCTGATTATATCAATAAGAAAGCGTCCAAAATCTTTGAGAATATTTCACGGATCGACAAAATTATCGACAATGTTCGCACCTTCTCGCGCATTGACCACAAAGATATCAAGACCGATTTCAGCATCAACGAGAGTATCATCAATGCAATAGATCTGGTTTCGGGCCAAATGAGCAAGTGCGGGTTGAATGTAGTTTCCAGACTTGATAAAAATTATCCTTCCGTTAAAGGCAATCCTTGGAAGTTTGAACAGGTGATCGTGAACCTGCTGGTCAATGCCAAAGATGCTATTGAGGACCGACGCCGCTTATGTCCTGATCATGCAGGAACTATTGTTGTCAGTAACTTCATTGATAAATCGTTAGGTATTGTCACTGTTACTGATGATGGTATTGGGATTGCAGCTAAGGACATTGAAAAGATGGTATTCCCGTTTTACACAACTAAAGAGGCAGGCAGAGGCACCGGACTTGGCCTTACGATAGCCGACAGCATCATCCGGGAGATGAACGGGACGTTACATATCTCAAGTATTTATGGCAACGGGACCACGATACGTATTGAATTTCCATGTCATGAAACAGATAAATTGAAATAATGGGAGTCAGACTTAGTGTGCTTATCA
The DNA here is from genome assembly GCA_964525995.1 of uncultured Prolixibacteraceae bacterium. Lineage (GTDB taxonomy): Bacteria > Bacteroidota > Bacteroidia > Bacteroidales > FEN-979 > CAIVAT01. Next base: position 11,311 of record CAZGIM010000006.1, read on the forward strand.
TTGATGATGAGCGTCAGTTTACAGAAGAGTTGGAGGAGTTTTTCCACCACCGGGGATTTGATGTCCTAAGCGCTGGAACAGGGGAGGAGGGTCTCAGGATTCTTCATGAACGTCACTTCGACCTGATGATCCTTGATGTCAGATTACCAGGAATGAATGGACTCGCGGTCCTGAAGTCTATGAAACAACTTTACTCTTCGACCGAAGTTATCGTTGTTTCAGCACATGGAGATATGGATACGGTAATCAGCGCAATGAGGCTGGGTGCAATCGATTACCTCAGAAAACCGTTCAGACAACTTGACATACAGATCGCCATTGAGCGCACACACAGGTTCCTGTTACTTCAGCAGCAGCTTAGGATTGCAGAAGAAAGGAATTCGCTTATCTCAAAAACGTTGGAGGAAAAAATTGAACGTCAGATGATCGGATCGAGCCCGGGGATTCAAAAAACAATAGAACTGGCTATGACTGCTGCCTCCTTCCCCGACACTCCTGTACTAATAACCGGCGAGAGCGGGACTGGGAAAGAGAACATTGCCAGAATAATTCATTATTCCAGTTCCAGAAAGGATCACCTTCTTTACACCGTCAACAGCAGTTCTGTCTCCGAATCACTGATGGAAAGTGAATTTTTCGGCCACAAGAAAGGTTCGTTCACGGGTGCAATGACCGACAAAAAAGGTTTTTTTGAGATATGTCATCAGGGCACTCTTTTCCTTGATGAGATTGCCGATATGCCTATGGTATTGCAGTCAAAGGTTTTGAGGGCCATCGAAGAGAAACGAATTACCAGGGTTGGTGATCCGAATCCGGTCAATACTGATTTTCGCCTGATCTCAGCCACAAATCATGATCTTGAAGAACAGGTCAGAAATAATAAATTTCGGCTTGATCTGTTTCACCGGCTCAACACACTGCATATTCATATTCCCCCCCTGCGCGAACGACCGGAGGATATTGAACCCCTGCTTATCCATTTTATTACAGATTTTTCAAGAAAGGTCAATAAGCCTTCGCCTGCGATAGCACCCGATGTGTTCAAATATCTGGTTGGCTATGATTTTCCAGGCAATGTCAGGGAATTAAAGAACCTGGCAGAGCGTGCCGTTATTCTCTCGGGCACCAGGCATCTTGATGTCGCCGACTTTCCCGTGAAGCTAAACCGGCAGCCGGTGGTTGATGACGATATCGTAATGGTTACCGGTTCTCTTCAGGAGACTGAGATCCGCCGGATCAGGAAAGCTCTTTCTGATAACAATTTCAATCAGCGGGCTGCCGCACAGGAGCTGGGAATTTCGCGTGATACCCTGATTCGGAAAATGTCAAAATTTGGCATCGTGGTGACCAGGCACACTTTTTAGCTCAAAACCGCACAACTGTGCGGAAAACATCAAAAGAAAAGCCATCCGGACTTTCTCTTCCTTTTGTGTTCTGTTTTCTTTATTAACAATAATGTATTGTTATTAAGGGTATTGTGTCGAACGGCTGTCGTTAGTTCTCCAAATGGCATAACGTTTGCCTTGCACGAAGCAAAATCATTCTACCTGTTAATTCATTTTGGTTGTGACGAGGCTTTGCCATTCATATCTCTGTATTTTTTCTTGGTTGAACCGGACAGTATTTCACACGAGGAGAAATTATCTCCATACGGTAAGCCAGGGTGGTATCAAGGCTGATTGTGCAGGAGCTTATAAATACCGGTTAACTGGTTGGCGTCACCAGGTCATTATTATTGCTTTCAGTTTTCTTATATCCGGCCTCCCGATAGATTTATCGGGTCAGATTGTTCTTGTTGAATGGAATTTCCCGAACAATCCGGATGACGCCATTGCCGATGGCGGAATTCCTGCCAATCTTGCCAAGACCATATCCATTCAGGGAGGAGCCGGACCTGTTGTGTTCAATCATCCGGGGGGCACAACCAGTTGCGCGGCTGCCGATCACTGGGAAAACGGAGCCAATCAGAAATACTGGCTCATTGAATTCACCACTACTGGATTCTCAAACCTGACGATCGAATCTCAGATGAATTCTTTCACGGCCGGCGATTTTGGCCCACGGGATTTCAGCGTACAATACAAGATTGGCCTGTCCGGAGTCTGGACCACGGTAACCATGTACCAGATAGATCCCGGCAACCAGTGGTTTCTCTTGCCACCCACCGCGCTGCCCTCTGTATGCGACAACAAGCCCTCTGTCTCTATCAGGTGGCTGATGACTTCGAATATACCCACGCAGGGAAGCGGACTGGTCGAAGATCCTGCATTCAACCGCATCGACAACGTGGTTGTAAAAAGTTCATGCGCCCTGCCCTCGCCTGCCGGTACGATCGTTGGCCCGGCAGCCGTTTGCGCCGGTCAAACGGGTGTTATATACAGTGTGCCGCCGATCGGGCTGGCAAGTACCTATTCCTGGAGTTATTCGGGCACAGGAGTGACGATCACGGGAAACACCAATACCGTGTCGCTCAGCTTTTCTGCCGGTGCAACTACGGGCAATCTTACCATGTATGGCGTAAACTGGTGCGGGAACGGTGTCCCATCGCCTGTATTTACGATCACGGTCGGCCAGGTTCCGGTAGCAACCGTAACACCGGCCAGCCAAGTCATCTGCCCTGGAAGTTCCATCACGCCTATGGTGCTGAGCAATTCCAACGGGGTCGCGGGAACCGTCTATTCATGGACAAGGAACAATACATCGATACTGACCGGTATCCCGGCTTCGGGGAGCAGTAATCCCATTACCGGGACCTTGGTCAGTTCCCTGCCACAAACCCTGCAGACCACAAGTTTCATCGTGCAAGCCACAGCCGGATTATGCAGTTCAACGACAACAGCCGTCGTTTCCGTACAGGATAATATTCCCCCGGTTTTCACAGGATCTACCAGCCCGGTACAATGGTGTGTCCAGGATATTGTGACCGCTTTCTGGTGGCAGGGTGATATAACCCCGATACGGCCTGACTGGTTCACTTTTATGGCCGGCGGTACGACCTTCGACCTGGATCTCTCGACATTCAGCGATAACTGCACAGTTCCGGCAGCAATGATATTTCACTGGCAGATAAGTATGCAGGGAGGCGCATCGATCAGCGGAACAGGTCAGATATCACAGTATCCATCCAACATCGTGTTCCCGGTCGGGACCAGTACCATCACCTACTGGCTTGAAGACCAATCGGGGAACCTGACCCCTGCCGGAAACCGGCCGACGGTATTGGTCACGGTGCATCCGCGCCCTTCGATCACAAATAACTTTTAGGCAGGTACTAACAAACAGAAATCCTTAAAATAACATAAATACGAGACAGATCAGTAAAAACTCACAAGAAAGAACAAAACCCTAAAACAGATCATTATGAGAACAAGAATGTTACTTTCAGCTGCAATCGTCATGATAAGCATGACATTTGCTTATGGACAAACCTGTACACCGGGTCCGCTTTCGCCTGCTGCAGGAACTCCTTACACGTATAAGGTGACGATTGGGAATCCGCCATTCAACGGAGCTACGGGCAGTTTCACCTGGTATGTTACAACCAATGTTGATCTTCTCAATGCTGGCGGGATTGTACCAAGTCCGGGCGAGATAATTGCCACCGGAACCTACAATGCCCCAGCGGTAGGCCAGGACCAGATCGAGATCACCTGGACTGCCCAGGCCGTCATAAACGGTGCTACAAATCCGTACTACCTTGTGGTCAAGTTCGCCGGTAACAACGGAATCTGTGATGCCATGAACATGAAAGTGTGGGAGATCAAGCCAATGAATAAATTCCTGCTTGCGATCAATACGATGGGAGGAGCCGGTAGTGACGGAACCTATTGTGCTGCTGATGTCACTTCGGCGATCGTGACTCCGGGAGCGAGTCCGACGGTCAACTACCAATACGGAACCAACATGGTCTATTCGAGGATTACCGCCAAGAACTACACCGGCGAATGGACCCCTTCGTTCAGAATCGATGGTCTTGATGCGGTACAAACCTTAGCGAGTGTCGTTTGGAGCACTGACTCACTCTTTACTACGACCCATGCGACAACCCTTGCTGGCAATGTGGCCACTTCATCCGACAATGCGACCGCTGCATTCGACGGGAGCAGCAAGATATACGTCCGATTTGAGATTCAGAACAACTCGTTTGAGACTCTTGCCGATCTGCCGATCACGCTTGCGGTCGACGGGGTGATCCAGGTTGGAGCCTCCTCGCTTCCTGACGTAATTTCGGAAACAGATTGTAATCCTGAAGTTCCTTTTGGAAAAAGCGTGAATCAGACCATCAAAGCCCGGCCGACTATCACACCCGACCCAGCCACTGGTCCGTTCATTGTTAAGAATCCATAAATCATTTTTGGTTGAACGTGCTGGAGATCGTCTTTACCGGCGTTGCCAGTCTCTCCCGGCCTGATGAATATCAAGGCCGGGAGGATGTTTTCTGATGACACCTCAGTTGACACAGGATTCCAGTTTCAGATTGCATTTGTGTTCAGGGATCAGGTAATCATGAAAAGATGCCAGATGGTCGATTCAGGTAGATATTGCGGGTACTGGCTTGTACTCATCATGGGATTGTTGGGCACCATTACCGGGTATGCCCAGGTCCAGGGTGTTGTACTGGTCGGTCAGCTCTATGGCCTTGGAGTGATTGCGAATCCGGGGGATGTCTATACCTGGCATGTTTACAAAGATTACACGCTGACCACTGAAGCCGACTCAACGGAGGTCGTCTTCCCATCGACCAATACGGGGGCCAATGTTCCTGTCATTTGGATGAAGGAGGGGTTATGGTACTTTACCGTCGTGGTGATCAATGATGAGGGATGTTCAAACCTGAAAGTTGGTTTGATCCTGGTCAAAGGGATTCTCAAACAAACAGCCACCATCAGCATCTCTGTCGATCAGAACCCGGTTTGTGCCGGGATGCCCGATTTGTTCACCGCCAAAACTTTAAACCAGGGGAGCATTCCTGTTTTCAGATGGATGAAGAATGGCGTCCAGGTGGGGCTGAACAAGCCTTTCTACCTGGATAGCACATTGGTAGATGGCGACCTGATCAAATGTATTCTTAGACCATCACTGGTGCTCAAATCCGGCGAACCAGAATATGTTGAATCAAACGAGATCAGGGTTTCGGTAATTACCACCGTGGCGAATTTTACATTCACCGAGGCTTCCTCGAAGGTACCAGGAGAAGTGAGGATGATCAATAAATCGACAGGGGCTGATGAATACATATGGGATTTCGGGAATGGCCAGACGTCGAACGAAGAGAATCCATTGGTAACTATTTTGGACGACGGAGTTTACTTAATCAGTCTAACCGCAAGGAATTTTCATGAATGTACCGACACTATGGCGGTAAGGTACCGGATGATGTTCAAAGGGCTTTATGTTCCCAACGCATTTGCCCCTACAGCATCCACCGAACTTCCCGGAGTATTCAAGCCGGCCGGCACCAACCTCAAGAATTATCTGGTTGAGATCTATGACAACTGGGGGCATCTTTTATGGAGATCAGATGCTCTTGACGAAAATGGTTCACCGGCTGAATCTTGGGATGGAAAGGTTGACGGAGCGCTGATGCCACAGGATACTTACATTTGGAAGATCAGAGCAGAATTTCTTGATGGCACTATATGGACAGGTTCTGATATCGGTAAGGGGACCGGAAGGACCATCGGGACTGTTACACTGCTAAGATGAAAACCCCTCCTTCATGATTAATGACAACAACAACCGTTATGAGCAAGAAAGTAAAAAAACCTCCGGTCTTTGAAGCTGCAAGGCGCCATTTCTTGAAGAGGAGTTTATTTTGGACCGGGAAAGATGGTTGTATAGAGCCTCCTGCTGTATCAATAAACGCGAATGGCGCTATTCCTTCGAAGAACGGAGACAGACAAAACTTTGCCTTCGGATTTTCCAGAAAAAGGGGAGCTATTGGTTTTATGTTGTTGTTTACGGTTGTGCTGACCTGTCAGGTTTTATCCATTAAGGGCCAGGATCCGAATTATTCTCAGTGGCTGAACGCACCGCTTTATTACAATCCTGCCTTCACAGGATTAACTTCTGGAATCCGGACTCGGTTATCCTGCAGGGAGCAATGGCCAAGCCTTCCGGTTGATTTTAAAACACTTTATTTTTCGGGCGATTACGGTGACAGGAATTTGCCGGGATCAGGAGGAATCGGGTTGTTGGTGAACCGTGATAACGAGGGACTTGGTTTTATCAAGAATTTATCGGTCGGTCTTGCTTTATCGGTGCGGATTCCTGTATATTACAAGCTTATTTGCCAGGTTGGCGTGAAGGCTGCGATTGCCCAAAAATGGATAGAATGGTCTGATTTTGTATTCAGTGACCAATTGAGCGGAAGGTACGGTAATATCTCTCCTACTCACCTTGCCGGACCGGACAATCAGATCAGGATGTTCCCGGATTTTGGGGTAGGGGGGCTCATTCAGTACCTTAATGATGATGGCGACGTAACTGTGACTGCAGGGGTAGCCGTTGATCACCTTTTTGAGCCGGACGAGTCATTTATCTCGGTACTCAAAGCACCTTTGCCCCGAAAATATGTAGGTCATGCCGATATGGTGATTACACTTGGTTCCGGTCCTAATTCATCACAAAATCCAGTCAGGGGGTTTAACGATCCATGGCGGATCAATCCGGGAATTATGTACCAAAACCAGAATGGTGCTGGATCCTTTCAAGCTGGTGTTAATGTGTTGAAATACAATATTTATCTTGGCGCATATTTTAAGGCATCAGGAGTATACGGACCCACCACGTCGTTGATGGCGCTGGCTGGTTATCGGTATATTTTTTCACCGGCCTTAAATTTTAAATTCATGTATAGTTATGATATTCAGGTTTCAAAAAACCTGCAGGGTACCGGGGGAGCCCATGAGGTAAGCCTGATCATTGAATTCAAGGGTTTGAGGATTGCTGGAAGGAACCGGTTCAGCACCTGCCGGAGCGAGACTGGTCCGGATCGCAATCCCGCCTATCTTGAATGCAGCCCTTTCTGATCATTTTTTATCAGGATAATCGGATATCTCAAAATAATTTTTACTTTTGCAGCCCTGATTGTTAACCGAGTATTATTTCACACCCACACCTAATCTCACACTCACCTCGCCCGGATGGCGGAATTGGTAGACGCGCTAGTTTCAGGGACTAGTGTCCATACGGATGTGCAGGTTCGAGTCCTGTTCCGGGCACCAAAACGCAACAAAACCCGCCTCATTGGCGGGTTTTGTTATGTTAGGATATCCGATTGGGTATCCGTATTATGCTCTTCTTTGGATTCCTTATAAATTATATTCCTCAAGTATTTTTATCATTAGTTTTAATAATTTTGTTTCGTCTTTCTACGAAATACTAATTATCATGGTCACGGAAACTGATACTTTCACCGTCTCACAGAAGAAAATGGCCCGGTATGCCAAGGCATTGTCACACCCTGTGAGGGTGTTTATTCTTGATTTTTTAGCTGAAAAGAAATGCTGCTTTAGTGGTGACATGGCGGAAGAACTTCCTATTGCCCGCTCAACACTTTCCGAGCATCTGAAAGAGTTGAAAACATCAGGATTGATCCAGGGTGAGATCAATCCACCCTATATCAAATATTGTATAAACAAGGAACATTGGGAAGAAGCAAAGCGCCTGTTCATTGACTTTTTTCAGGACAGGAAAGATTTGATGGTTTGAAGACTTAAGATTCAAATGTTAAAGTCAAAATTCGAATCAACAATCAAAAGGAAAAAGTAAAGTCAAAAAGCAACATGAACAATGAACCTAATAAAATGAGAATACAATGGAGATCAAAATTTTAGGACCTGGGTGCCCGAATTGTAAAACGCTGTACCGGACCACCCTGGAGGTAGTCGAAAAAAACGGACTCAGTGCAACTGTCACCAAAGTGGAAGATATCATGGAGATTCTGAAATATGGCGTGATGTCAACACCCGCTATGGTCGTTGACGGTAATGTTTTGGTGAAGGGACGGGTGCCTTCTGCCGATGAAATCGAAAAATTACTTACCAAATAAACACACCTATGAAAAGGACAATGTTATTCCTCGTTGCCATGTTCATGGCAGCGGGAATCTTCGCTAAAGATCCGGGAGCAAAGAAAATAGAAGTCTATTACTTTCATTTCACGCGCAGGTGCACGACCTGTACCAATGTAGAGAAGGTCTCGAAAGAAGCTGTGGAGCAGCAATATGCCGATAAGGTCAAAGCCGGAGAGATCCTGTTTAAGAGCGTAAACCTTGATGAAAAATCGGGTGAGATTCTTGGCGTTAAATATAAAGTCGAAGGACAGACTTTGTTAATTATTTCTGGTGATAAAAGGGTTGATCTTACCGACAAAGGGTTCCTTTATGCCAACAACAGCCCTGAGAAGCTGAAAGCTGAGATCAAGAAAGCGATTGACGAAATGTTGAAATAGCCATGCAGTACCTACAAACCCTCCTTGAGAATTCGCAGTATGCTTTTCTGACTGCTTTCATTCTCGGACTTATGACAGCGATCAGCCCTTGTCCGTTGGCGACGAACATTTCGGCTATCGGATTTATCAGCAGGGATCTGGGGAACAGGAGAAGGGTCTTTCTGAAGGGACTTGTTTATACGCTGGGAAGGGCTATTTCGTATACCGGCCTTGGGGTGATACTGTTCCTTGGAGCCAGCAAGATGAAAGTATCCCTGTTATTCCAGGGATGGGGTGAGAAGCTTCTGGGACCTTTGCTGATCCTGATCGGGATCTTCATGCTGGATTTCATCAAGATCAAATTTCCAGGTTTTTCAAACCTAACGGAAAAAATGGGCGAACACAGCAAAAGAAGCTACTGGGGAACGCTCCTTCTGGGAATGATTTTCGCAATGGCATTCTGTCCGTACAGCGCTGTTCTCTATTTTGCCATGCTCATACCCATCACGATAGTAAGTGCAAGCGGACTGTACCTGCCAATTATATTCGCTGTTGCAACAGGACTGCCTGTAATCATCTTTGCCTGGCTGCTCGCATATGCCGTCGGCAATGTCGGCAAATTATATAACCGGATTAAGGTTTTTGAGCTTTGGTTTCGGAGGGTGGTCGCTGTTCTGTTTATTGCCGTAGGTGTATACTACATCATTATCTTTTACTTTTAGTATGGAAGGGATCTTTTCAGGGATCGGTTTCTTAAGCGGAGGTATAATAAATCTCACCCCAAGACAAGCCTTTGAGCAATGCCGGAACGGAGCCTTACTTGTCGATGTAAGAGAGGAATTCATGAACCGGTTCAAAATGTTTGATGTTCCGGAGATCATTTATTGCCCGTATAGCATTCTTAATGAAATGTTTCAGAACCTGCCTGCCGACAAGCCAATCATTTTTGCCGATGCTGCCGGACTTCATAGCAGGGAGGCCGTAATATTTGCAACGGAGCATGGATTTGCCGGTAGGGTAGCGAACCTGGCAGGAGGCCTCGTTGAATGGGAACGTGATGAATTGCCTCTAATCATCGATAAAAACGAAAAGCTTTCGGGTTCGTGCATGTGCCAGCTCAGGCCCAGGGAAAAGAAATAGTTTTTTTGAGTATTTATTTCGTCTTTCTACGAATTACTAAGTGGTAATAAAATGAAAAAGACAATCGGATTCATCGGCGGTGGAAGGATAACCAGGATATTTCTCCAGGCCTTCCAAAACAAAGGATTTCAGCCCGAAAAAGTTTCTGTTTTCGATATCAGCAATGAAGTATTAATAGCCCTGCATCAAAAGTACCCGAAGGTGGAAATTTCTTCGCTTGAGACGGTTGCTTGCCAGGATATTGTTTTTCTTGCGCTTCATCCTCCGGTAATACTGGATACTCTCGGGCAGGTTAAAAGTCAGATTAAGCCTGACGCCTGTGTGATTTCGCTGGCCCCCAAAATCACAATAGAGAAGATCGTTGCAAAGCTGAACGGGTTTAGTAATGTTGGAAGGTTGATCCCGAATGCGACTTCTTATATCAATAAGGGATACAACCCTGTCTGCTTCTCTAAAGATTTCAATAAAAAGGAAGACATCCTGGGTTTGCTGAATATATTGGGTGAAACGTTTATTGTTGATGAGCCAAAGATGGAGGCTTATGCCATTACTTCAGCCATGCTGCCAACCTATTTCTGGTTTCAATGGCAAGAGTTGCACAAGATAGGCAGTAAGATGGGCCTGGACGAAAACGAATCGCGAGAGACGATTGAGAAAACCCTGATCGCCGCCATCGACACTCTTTATCATTCCGGTTTGAGCTATGAGGAAGTGATCGATTTAATCCCGGTAAAGCCGATTGCAGCCCACGAACCCCAGATCAAGGAGTTCCTTTCAAATACCCTGAGCACTTTATTTGAAAAAATTAAACCCTGAACCTATGGTCTCAATCCGCATTATTTGCCGTGAATGCACGGATTGTCTGAAACTGGAAACAATCTGTCACCGGATCGTTAAGGAAAGGCAATACCAGGCCAATATCTAGAAAGTGGACCAGGATCATTTCGAACACGACAATAAATCGTTGACGGTCCCGGTCCTTCTGATCAATGAAAAGGTTTACTCGTCGGCCAGGGTTCCTGGCAGGAAAGAAATCGAGTTGTAGATCGATGATTTGCTTAAGGAGTAATTCTATGAATGCCACATGACTTTTATTCAACATTATAAATAAATGTGATATGAAAAGGATTTTATTTTTACTCCTGTTGTCATTTATAATAATGGCAGCATCAGCCTCGGCAAAGGATAATAAAAACAGGATCGAGGTATTGTATTTCAAAGCCAACCTGGCTTGCTGTAAGGCAAAGGCGTGCAATACGCTTGAAGCCAAAGTAAAGGAGATCGTAGAGAAAACCTGGACTGATGGCAGCGTAACCTTCAGGCAGGTCAGACTGAGCAATACTACGAACACTGATCTGATTAAAAAATACAATGCTCAGTCACAAACTTTAATCCTGGTAAAATCCAGCAAGAAAAAGTCAACATCCGTGGATGTATCAGGGATTTTACAGGATTATGCCAAGACCAACGATACACAGAAATTTGAAATTGAATTAACGGCAAGGATCAATGAGCTTATCAAGCGAAAGTAGATCCATGTTAAAGAAAGTGCTGAACCTATCCCTGGTTATCCTTGGCATCGGGTTCCTGGTTGTCCTTTTTCTGTTCAGGGGGAGCATGAATAACCTTGTCTCAAAGAAAATGGCGGAACAGTCTGGAGCAGAAACAAAAAAAACGGTTACCCAGGTATTGGATTCTGCATACAACTATCAGAAGAATGGAAAGGCATTCAGGATCACGTTTCTTGAGTTCGGGGCAACAGGATGCATTTCGTGCCGGAAAATGGAACTGGTTATGAAGGAGGTCAAAGAAAAATACCCAGAAACCGTCAATGTGAGGTTTTACAATGTATTGCTTCCGGAGAACCAGGAATTCATGAAATTCTTTGGTATAGCCGCCATCCCAACTCAGGTTTTACTGGGCAAGTCCGGGAAAGAATATTTCAGACATAATGGATATTTATCATTTGATGACATAGGTAAACAATTGAAATAATGAAAATTTAAATTTTAATCGTATGATTAGAAGTATTTTAATTTTATTGATCCTAATAATGCTTGCTTTTAGTTGTAAAAAGAGCAAAGAGGATCCAACTTCGGGAGATATAAAGATTTATAGTCTGAACGCTTCGGTCAATCCGGTAAAAGCCTGGGACACTACCCTGATCACGATAGATGCAACCGGCAAAAACCTGCAATTCGGTTGGGATGCAAATCATGGCAGTATTGTGGGCAGCGGGCAACAGGTCAAATATGCGGCAGGACAGTGTTGTGTGGGTCTAAATACTATTACCTGCCGTGTCTTCAATGAAACAGGAGAGGCATCCGATACAATAATGATTCGAGTAACATCCTATTTTGGTCCTAAATGAACAGTAAAAAATTCAATTCAAGGGGAAAGCCCTCCGCCATTTCATGTGCAATCCGTTTCAGGATTCTCTCAGGGGCTGTCTGTCATATCTTTATCATCGGACTCATAACGCTTTTGTTGCATTCGTTGCCGGAAACGGTTAATGCCCAGTGCTGTGCCTCCGGTAATCCCTTCATCAGCGATGCAGAACAACCAGCATTACAATCGGAGGTATTAACGGCCTCGCTGGTTTACCGATACAACAGATCGACCCAGTATTACCTGAACGATACCAAATACAATGACCTTCCATTCTCACAAACTTCCTTCAGTAATTACACCGAATTACAAATAGGCTATGGGATCACAAAGTGGCTTACGGTGTTGACGGAGCTGGGCTACTTTTTCAACAAGACGCTGGAGACACCAGGACAACAGACATATCGTGGCGGTGGGGTTGGTGACGCGGTTCTCCAGTTTAAGTTCAATGCATACCATAATGCCAGGAGAAAAATTTTCATCTCCCCAACTGTCGGAGTCAAATTCCCAGTCGGAGTTTTTGATCAGGAAATTGACCACGTCAAACTGCCCATTTCAGTCCAACCTTCCTCAGGAAGTTTCAAATATGCAGGAAATGTTTTTGCATCGAAAGGGATCGCTAAAAAATTTAACATTGCATTGTTCTTTTCTTACGAATATTCCCAACTGATTAATTCCGATAATTTTTATTATAAATACGGTGATCTTTGGATCGGGGCAGTTTATTGCAACTACCAGGTATTGAAAAAACTAAACCTGAACCTGCAATTCCGCAATGAGTACCGGGGCAAATCAAAACGGGAGCACGATGAGATAGTTGAATCATCCGGCTACGACGTTGTTTTCTTCACTCCGCAGCTATCCTATGCCTTCAAACACGACTGGTATGTCTCAGCCTACGCCGACATACCCATATACAAATATTACAACGGGATCCAGATGTCGTTCGGATACGCGCTGTCGTTCCGGGTCACCAAGAAAATTGATTTCATTGCTTTGAAGGCAAGGCATAGCGCGAACCAGTCAAATAAATCCGAATAGGGGGTCAATATAGAATTGTCAAATGACCTAAAACAATAATAATCATGTCAGAACAAAATAAACCAGGCTTTATCATGTGTGTTTGCACGGGTAAATGCCCCGGCTTCTCAAAGATGGATATCTGGGATTTCATTAACCGGGTAAGGATCGAATTGCCGGTGGAATATGGATTCATTCACCCGCAGCTTTGCGAGGAAGACGGGGACCGGTTTTTAATGGACTTTTTAAAATCACATCGCAAAGTAGTGATCGGAGGCTGTGCGCCCAATATGCAAAACAAGCTTTTCAGGGATGCCTTCACAGCATCCGGTCTTGATGTCACCAAGGACCTGACTGCAATTGATGTTCGTGATATGACAACCGATCAGGCTGTTGAAAAAGTAAGTAATGCCTTGAAAAAATTGGAGGAAGCACAATGAGCGAGACCACTTTCATGGGCGTCGAACGAAGCCTGATCGACTGGAAGCCGACCATAGATTATTCGAAATGCGATTACTGCATGGAATGTGTAAGATTTTGCCCGCACAAGGTATTTGAGGTCAGGGAAGATGAAGAGATCAAGCTGATCATCAAGAATCCGCATAACTGCGTCGTATTCTGTAGGGCCTGTTCAAAGACCTGCGGACCGGATGCTTTGTCTTTCCCGGATAAGAACATGACAACACAACGAATAAAGGAAATAAGAAAGGAGATGGAAGGCCATGGTTGAAAATTTTGCCATCCTGCCTTGCAACGGACTGGATAAATGTGCCGGCGTGATATCCCATGAACTCGCCATCAAACTGAGCGAGCAGGCTGATAATAGGATCATATGCCCTGTTTTCTACCGGGTATCCGAAACAAAGTACAACAAACTTGCAGCAGATAGGCCGCTCCTTGTCATTGACGGATGCCAGACACGTTGCGCCAGCAAGCTTGCAGCTGAGAAGAACCTGAAGGTTGCCCGAAGGATCATTGTTGCGGATGAGGCCAAAAATCAACAAATAGATTTGACCGACACCATCAGGATCACCGACCGGGAAATGGCTTTCATAGAGTCGTTGTTCGATGCAATGAACAAAGCCGACGAAGTGCAGAGTGGGCCATCCCGTGAGACAGGTACAACTTATGATTTCGATTACGAAACCTTTCAAAGCGGCAAATTCATTTTCAGAATTCCGAAGAACAGCGAGATTTTCTTCAATGAAAATGATTGCTGGGCCTGGGTCAGTGGAAACCGCGCAAGGATCGGGGTGACGGATTATGTCCAACAGAATTTGTCGGACATTCTCTATTTCTACCCTCCCGAGGTTGGTGACGAGATTGATCAGTTCGGGGAGTTGGGATCCATCGAATCTTCAAAGGCGGTTTTTGAACTGGTCTCCCCTTTCAGCGGAAAGGTCATCTCCGTCAATGACAAGCTCGAAAAGAATCCGGAGCTTATCAACGAGAACCCATATGAGTCTGGATGGGTCGCCGAACTTGAACTGACAGATCCGGAAGGTGACAGAGAACTGTTGATCGGCTTTGAAAGGTATTTTGAATTAACAAAGAATAAGGTGGAGGAAGCAGATGTCAAATAAAGTGAAAGTGATCCCATGCAGCGGCATTGGCAAGGTTTTCGGATTGGTGGCCCGGGAGGCAGCCCTGAAAACTGTCCTTGAGCTGTGCCCGGAGAAAGCGGAAACGGTATGCCTGGCATACATAGTGACCGGCGATGATGAAGTAAAAGAGAAGATGCGGGATTCCGTCTGCATTACCGTTGACGGCTGTCCAAAGATGTGCGCGGCAAAGAATGTAACTCTCGCAGGAGGAGTCGTCATCGAGGAAGTGAAAGTCCTGGATACGGTCAAGGACCATAAGGGGAAAAAATTCGGATCGGCCACGGAACTCAGTGACGACGGGTATGTGGTCGCAGATGAGATCGCGGTAAAGATTGAACAACGTATCAATGAAATTGTTAAGGAGGTTTAGTTATGGCAGTACTGAAAGTCGGCATATTATCCTGCAGCGGAGAAGAATGTCTTGGAGGAACCATCTCAAGGCTTGCCACCCGGAAGGTTCTTGAGGAAATGAAGATGGTCGATACTGTGACGCTCTGTCTTCCACTCTATAATGCAGGAGGTACAGAAGAAAGAAACTTTGCCAGTATTTTTCCGACCATATCCGTTGATGGCTGCGATAAGCTTTGCGCCAAACGAAGCACGGAAAAATACAGCGGCAGAATCAACGGATCCATCGATGTTTCAAAGATCATCGGGAATAAAAATGCGCGCAACACTAAGATCATCCGAAATAAAGATCTGAAAGAAGAGCATTATCAGATGGTTGATGAAGTTGCAGGGGAGATTGTAAAAGCAATCAGTAAACTTGATCCGAACTCATACGCAGGAAAAACTTTCAGGGGTTGCGGCTGCGGGGATTAATACTGAACCTGAAAGTTTGATTTTTTTTGCAAAAATATGACGCAATTATGCGTCATAATAAAAATATGTCGTAATATTGCGTCATAAATAAATCCAGAAGCCATGAAAAAAATCCAAACAATTCTGATCCTGCTCCTATTCCTGGCAGGAGTGACCAGGGGCAGCGCCCAGGCCTCAACCGAGATTGACAAAGCCACTAAAGCAGGCAAAACGGTCTTCCTTGTCGCATACGCCGGTGGCAGTGCGGATGCTAATAAGTCATTTGCAGTTGCCGAAGAAACCAAAAAGAGCTTTAAAGGGTCATCTGTTGTCGTGAAAATGAACACAACGGATGCAGCTAATAAGGACCTTGTTACAAAATACAGACTGGCCGGCGCTCCGCTTCCCCTGATCATTGTCCTGGATAAAAATGGCACAATTGCCGGCGGACTGCCTTTGAAGGATGCCACCCCGGCAAAGCTGGCCGACATGGTTCCGTCATCGAAGACATCTGAGATCCTCAAAGCCATTGCTGAAGGAAAATCAGTATATGTGGTGGCCTATAAAGCAAATATGCCCAACCAAAAAAGCATCATGGACAATTGTGCCATTGCCTGCGGGAAAATGGACAACAAGTCCGTTACTGTAAAGGTGGATCTGACGGATAAGAATGAGACCAAGCTTCTGCAAAATCTGAAATGCGATATAAATGCCAAGGAGCCGGTCACATACGTGATCAATAAGTCCGGCCAGGTAGTCAGCACTCATAACGGAATAACGGATGTAAATACACTGGTCAGTTCCGCAAAGAAGGCACCTGCCGGCGGATGTTGTCCGGGAGGGTCAAAAACCGGATGCGGTACTAAATAATTTCTTCCTCCATGACTATTACGAAACTCGTACTGATAGAGCTATGGAAACGGAAATCCCAGCTTATTACCGGTTTGCTTGCCATTACGCTGGGAATTGCCGTCATCGTTGCCATACAAAGCGTGGCGGTTGTTTCCGAACAGAACGTTGCAAAGAACCTCGATAACTTAGGAGCAAACATCCTGGTTCTGCCTCAGGCGGCCAGCATCGATGATTACTATACCTCGGATATCGACGCTCCCACCCTTCCCATGGACTATGTTGAACGTATCCTGGAATCCACGATCGCCGGAGTTGATAACATGTCCCCCAAGCTTACCCGAAGAGTAAGCGTTGAAGGGAAATCCGTTGTATTGACAGGGATCTTGCCAAAGAGTGAGATTGCCTCAAAGCCTCTCTGGCAGTCTTCCGGATTGTTGGGAAAACAGATCACTACAGCATGTGCTCCGAACCAGTCTGCCAACCAATCACACGGGATGGAAGATGAGAAACTGAAACGGAAGGCAATCGATACCCTGTACAGCGATGATTGCATGGCAGGATCACAGGTTGCTAAAAAACTCAGCCTTACGGCCAACAAGAAAATCAACATTCTCGGCAAAGAATTTAAGGTGGTCAAAGTACTTCCGGAGACGGGGACGGTGGATGATGACCGGATTTTTGCAAACCTTAAAGACGTACAGTCCCTTTTAAAGATCGAAAATCAGGTTTCTGCCATTGAGATCATGGGCTGTTGCAATGCCATTTCTGAGGGGCTTCTTGGCCAGCTTCGGAATATCCTTCCGGATACAAGGGTAACATCCATAAACCAGATCGTATCGACCCAGATCGAAACGAACCAGTTGATGAGAAAAGTCACGCTGGTCATGCTGATCATCATTTTTTTCGTCGGCGGGATATCGATCGGGAACTATATTTGGGCAAATGTCAACGAAAGAAAGCGTGAGATCGGAATCCTCAGGATGATGGGCGCAGAGCGGATGACAATCTATGAAATGTTCCTGCTGAAAGCATTGCTTCTCGGAATTGCAGGCGGCATTCTTGGTTTCCTGCTGGGAACCCTTGCCGGAGTAATCCTGGGACCATATCTTGCCGGAATTGTTGTAAAGCCAGTTTACATCTACCTTCTGTGGTCAATTCTTTTGTCGATCACAATATCACTGGCAGGATCAGTGATCCCGACATACCTGGCAGCCAGATTCGATCCACATTCCAACCTTCAGGAGGATTAGACATGATACTCAAAGGAGAAAACGTATTAAAACAATACCAGCACACAAGCGGCACGATCAGCGCTTTGGATCATGTTTCCTTTGGCGTGGAAAATGGAGATTTTGTTACTGTCACCGGACCCTCCGGTTCAGGTAAAAGCACCCTGCTGCTTTCCATTTTCGGACTGATTCGATTAACATCCGGTACCATCTTTTTCAATGGAAGCAGGATAGACAATATGAGCGATCGGCATTTGACAGAGATCCGTAAGAAGTCGGTCGGCTACATTCTTCAAAGCTTTGCACTGGTGCCTTATCTGACAACGATTCAGAATGTAATGATTCCGCTGGCTTTGGAAAAGGTTCCAAAAAAGGAGCAGCAGACAAGAGCTAAAGAAATCCTGGAATATGTCGGGTTATCAGACCGGAAAGACCACTTGCCCAGGGAACTTTCAGCAGGACAGCAGCAGAGGGTAGCCATTGCCCGGTCGATCGTACATCGTCCGCAGATCATTATGGCCGATGAACCGACAGGGAACCTTGACCCTGCGCTTTCGGGTGAAATTCTTGAGTTTCTCAGAAAAATCAATAGGGAACATAAGATCACCATCATGATGGTGACGCACAGCCCGATGGCTGCCGAGTTCGGCACCCAGAGGCTGCATTTGAGCGAAGGAAAGATTACTAACCATTGAATTAACCATTCAACATATGGCAACCTCAAAGACTGATCTGTTCGATCAAAAGCTTAACTCAAGCGCCGCTCTTTTCAAGGCGCTTGCACATCCGGCAAGGCTGGCAATCCTGCAATACCTCGCCGAGACCCGAGTGTGCATGACAGGTGACATTTCGGATGAACTGCCCCTGAGCCGTACGACGGTGAAGCAGCACCTGACTGAATTGAAGAACGCCGGACTGATCCGGGGCAAAGTTGATGGAGTTAAAGTGAACTACTGCCTTGACCCGAAAAGTATCTGTGAACTTGGCAAGATCTTCAATGATCTCTTTACCACCATCAATCAACCAGGCGATTTTAACTGTAAATAGCTATGAAAATTCTGATTTTATGCACCGGTAACTCCTGCCGCAGTCAGATGGCAGAAGGTTTCCTGAAATCCTTTGATTCGCGGCTCGAAGTATATTCTGCAGGCACCAATCCTTCCGCCAAAGCAAATCCCAATGCAGTTGCAGCCATGAAAGAGTCAGGCATCGATATATCGGGCAACAAGCCCAAGAATGTAGAGATCTTCCTCTCAGATTCTTTTGATTACGTGATTACCTTGTGCGATCATGCAAAGGAAACCTGCCCGAATTTCAGCGGTCATGTCAGGTACCGGCTGCACATGGGGTTTGAAGATCCATTTGAAGCCAACGGGACTAAAGAAGAAGTCATGTCGGTTTACCGTCGTGTACGTGACGAGATCAGGGAAGGGTTCCTGAAATTCTACCGGGAGACGATAAAGCCGGAAGCCGACAGAGAATCGGCATGTTTGCAGGAAGCCATCTCCGGGAATCCTGGTGAAAAGGATACAGACTGTGGCTGTGATGGCAATTGCTGCCAGCCCAAAAAAAAGAGCTGGTGGCCGAAGGTAATATTTGTGGTGGTTCTTTTAGCCGCCGCCGCGATCATTGTGGCAAAGCTGTTTTTCTCCGCTCCGCAGGCGCTGGCTTCGCCTGTAATGAACAACCAGGTGGTCAACGATCCGAATTCGCCGAAGTGGGCTGACAGCTGTAAAACCGGAGCCATCTGCGACACGACCAAGGGATCATCATGCTCCGGTAAATAGAAGGTTATGAGCACATGGATCCAACAAGTACTGAGCAATGAACATGCTTCAGTATTCGCTTTGATTGCAGTATTGATCCTGGGCACACTCAGTGTATTCACCTGTGCCTGTAACTTTGCGATCATCGGAGTGGTCGCCGGGTATTCAGGGGCAAGCCAGGAAAGCTCTAAGGCAAGGATTGTGATCTGGAAAGGGATTGCCTTTCTGATCGGAACGGTCGTTTCAATGTCGGTTATTGGTGCATTGTTCGGATTTGCAGGAAAGTGGATATCTGCTTCGCTAGGCAATTATTGGAAAATAGCTGCCGGACTGATCGCTATCCTGTTTGGGTTGTATTCAATGGATCTGGTGCCTTTCAAGCTACCAGGTATAAATATCAAAAAAAACGATACCGACTTGAAAATAGGATCAGCCATTCTGATAGGTTTTGCGGTTGGAGGCCTTTCTGCGGCATGCAATACTTGTTGCAATCCCTTTTTTCCGGTCATACTTGCAGCTTCATTTGTCAAAGGTTCAGTTCTCTGGGGCTTCATGATGCTGTTATTTTTTGCCCTTGGCTTCGGGATTCCGCTGACCGCAATGGTTCTCGGCATTGGCCTTGGCCTTGGAAAAATCTCCGGGGTTCTGACATCCACAGTTAAGGTCATTAAGTACATCGGAGGAATTGCACTGGTAATCCTCGGATTTTACCTTTTATTCACTCTCTGAAAATCAATCAAGAATTATCATTTACTGCAAAATATGAAAACAAGATTAAAATTTCTTGACCGTTACCTCACCCTCTGGATATTCCTTGCAATGGCTGTGGGTGTTTTTTGGGGCTGGTTGTTCCCTGGCATTGCCAACTTCTGGAATTCAATGTCATCGGGCACGACCAACATCCCCATTGCTATCGGACTGATCGTGATGATGTACCCCCCATTGGCAAAAGTCAAGTACGAAGAACTTGGCGATGTATTCAAAAACACAAGGGTGCTGGGTTTATCACTGGTCCAGAACTGGCTGATCGGCCCGGTTTTAATGTTCCTCCTGGCCATCATTTTTCTTCAGTTCAACATTGATTACATGTATGGACTGATCCTCATCGGTCTTGCCCGTTGCATCGCCATGGTGATCGTGTGGAATGAATTAGCCAAAGGTGATACGGAATACTGTGCCGGACTGGTCGCTTTTAACTCCATATTCCAGGTGCTGCTGTTCTCGGTATATGCCTGGCTTTTCATTGCCGTCTTCCCGGCCTGGTTCGGCCTTCCCACAAACAGCGCGGTGGAAGCGATCACCATCGGACAGATCGCAAAGAGCGTCTTCATCTACCTGGGGATCCCGTTTATTGCCGGATTCCTGACCCGTTTCATCCTGATAAGGGTAAAGAGCAAAGAGTGGTATCATACGAAATTCGTTCCCAGGATCAGCCCGCTGACGCTGATCGCCCTGCTCTTCACCATTCTCGTGATGTTCTCCCTGAAGGGCGAATACATTGTCAGAATCCCGCTGGATGTGGTTCGCATCGCCATCCCGCTGGCCATTTATTTCATCATCATGTTCCTGGTCTCGTTCTTCCTGAGTAAAAAAGTCGGGGCCACATACGAACAGTCGGCGACCCTGTCGTTTACCGCTGCTAGTAATAACTTTGAGCTGGCCATTGCCGTTGCCATTGCCGTATTCGGGATCAATTCGGGGGAAGCATTCGCGGCAGTGATCGGCCCGCTGGTTGAGGTTCCCGTACTGATTTCCCTGGTAAATGTCGCCCTGAGATTCAAAACGAAATACTATACAAAATAGATACCGGGAATCATGGCATCTCCCCAAAAACAGCTGTGATCTCCTTATTCTTGTAACTAAGTAATGCTATGAAATCTGATTTTATAAAAGGTAACCTGGATGCCGGCGTCATGACGGTCCCGCTGGTGGCGACCGAATGGAGCACCCGCGACCGGCTCGAAACCCTCAGGGTAAGATGGTCTGTTGGCCGGATGAATTACAAGGTGAACCCGGGCATTTACGCGGTGGGATCGCCCGGCAGGCATTCGGATGTATTTGTCTCGGCCAACTACAAGCTGAGCTTCGACCACTTGCGCAGGGCGTTGGGCGGACTGAATGCCTGGATATTGGTGATCGACACCAAAGGTATCAATGTTTGGTGTGCAGCCGGAAAGAAAACTTTCGGCACAAAAGAAGTGGTTCGCCGGATCAGGATTCATCAACTTGAGCAAGTGGTTGACCATCACCGGATCATATTGCCGCAACTTAGTGCAACTGGTGTTTCGGCCCACGAGGTTAAAAAGATGACCGGGTTTTCGGTGACCTATGGGCCGGTCAGGGCATCGGATATCAAAGCCTTTCTTGAGGCTGAAATGAAGGCGACCGACGCAATGCGGACCGTGACATTTCCACTAAAGGAAAGGCTGAAGCTGATCCCGGTGGATGTCTTCTACGGAAAATATTACATGATTATGATCCCGGCGCTGTTCTTTATCCTTTCGGGCCTCTCCCGCGAAGGATTTTCCGCCGGTCTGGCTGTGGAACAGGGGTGGAGGGCTGTCGTGAATCTCTTTGCCGCCTACCTGACCGGCTGTGCACTGACTCCCGCCCTATTACCCTGGGTCCCCTTCCGGAGATTCTCCCTGAAAGGGCTGTCTCTGGGAATCATCATTGCGCTGATCCTCTTCTCCACAGGAATAACGGGGACCAACCTGATCGAAAACGCCTCTTGGTTCCTGTTGATCCCGGGGGTGTCTTCGTTCATGGCGATGAATTTTACAGGATCCTCAACGTTTACATCGCTTTCGGGTGTTCAGAAAGAAATGAAAGTCATGTTGCCGGTTCAGATTGTTCTGGCCGGACTTGGCGTAATCACCTGGCTTATTTCAAGATTTTTAACCTTATAATAACATGAACGGTTTTGTATATTTACCGGATGTCGTTACATTGGAACTCGATGACCGGTTGTGCAACGGATGTAAAATGTGTCTCAATGTTTGTCCGCATAGTGTTTTCGGCTTCAGAGACAAACGGGCCTATATCATGAACAGGGATCTGTGCATGGAATGTGGCGCCTGCGAAATGAACTGTCCGCAGGGGGCTGTTAAAGTCAAATCGGGCGTGGGCTGTGCCGCAGGTATCCTGAACGGACTGATCCGGGGGACCGAACCCACCTGCGACTGCGGCGGTGAAGCGGGAGGGTGTTGCTGATTGAAAATCATCAAAATCTCCAAATGTTTGGTGTGAACTACGACATGTGCTTCTGATCTTCCGGTTCAGTATTGCATTAAGATTAAAAAAAATGCATAAAATGTTTGTTTTTTTCGAAAACAATGTAATTTTGCAACATTGAACATGTAGATATGATTAAACATGTTAAAAATACGAAATCAAAAACAAGCATGATCCCTGTCTGTGATGAATGCCTGGATTTGATGCGGGCACTGGGCGATAAAACAAGGCAGGAGATCATCATGGTTTTTACTTGTGAAAAAGAACTCTGTGCCAATGATATTGCAAATAGGTTTACATTATCACGTCCTACTATTTCACACCACCTGAATTTAATGAAAAGGGCTAAAATTCTGAATACTCATAAGGAAGGAAAGGAAATTTACTTTTCAATAAACAAAGAATACGTGAAGAAAATTCTAACATCTTTGCTGGAGAGCATAGATAAGTGTTGTTGATTTTTTTTATAAAATTATGTCGAAATGTATAAACGTATACACATGTAAACACATTAAACGAAAGGAGGAACATAATGGAAATTATTATGATCAGTGGTGCATGTTGCATCCCTTCAATGGCGAACGTGGATAACATAGTACGCAAGTTGATTGAAGATGCAATTGTTGCAACCGGTTTAGAAGCTAAGGTCACAACCATCACCGCAACCGCGGCATACGGGAATAGAATATTCCGTGACATCGTTAATAAAGGTATCAGCATGTCCGATACTCCGGTGATAATTATTAATGGCGAGCTGATCGCGTGCGGCATTCCGGATATGGAAGTACTGAAAAAGGCGCTGTTGAGAAATTCTGACATCGAACATTAAAAAATATCAATCATGAAATTGAAAAACAAACGTAAACTTCCCAGGCGTCTTTTGATTACCCAGCTTTCAATTTACGCTTTCATTATCCTTCATTCAATAGCCTGGCATGTTTTCGGAATACACATTATTCCGAAGCTTTGTCCGGGCAAGTTTGCAGCACACATTGGAAGTTTCGAACTAAATTTTAATGTGGTATTCTGGGGACTGATATTCCTCTCGACTTTCTTTGTCGGTCGGGCATTTTGCAGTTGGGGATGCATGTGGGGAGCCTATCAGGATTTTGTTTACAGACTGTTTAAAAAACTAAAGGTAAGAGGCATTAAAGGGAAACCCAGGGTATGGATTTTTATTTTTCTTGTCATCATCTCCGGATTGCCATTCCTTTTGGAGAAAACGCCAGCCTGGCCTACATTGTTCTGGTTCTATGTCCTGGTAATTGTTTCGGGCTTTTTATTATGGCTGATCGTTGAAAGAAAAGCGCTTAATAAGAATTTCAGTGTAGTCCCAAGGTATATTTTACTCACTCATTTCCTCGGGTCTATTGTCTCAGCCTGGATAATCTTCAATGTTTTTAGGAAAGGATTTTCATTGGCCCTTGATAAATATGGCGTTCTCGATGAATATAAATCACTCGCCGGGGTAATTTTTGCATTAGTCGGTTTCGGACTTGCGGCATTAGCTGTCGCTGTCGAAAAACGGTTCTTTTGCAAATATATCTGTCCCTACGGACTTCTACTCCGCTTTTTAAGCTTGATTCCCGGGCCAAACCGGTATAAAGTAAGAGCCACTGAGAACCAATGTAACCAATGTTCAAAATGCAATCGGAATTGTCCTATGAACGTAAAACCGATGGAAGAAATACTTCAGTACGGTGAAGTTAAAAATTCTGAGTGTATTAATTGTCTTAATTGTGTTGCTGAATGTCCGCAAGATTCTCTTGACTTTAAACGTAAAGAATCCTGATGTTTCAAATTTGTTCAAAAAAGAACTTGTCAATTATTAATCATCAATATGGAGGAAATCGCAATGAATAATGAATTACTGAGTATTATCCGACCAGTCAATGGCTCGACAAAATATTTGTTTTTCGGAGGGAAAGGCGGCGTGGGAAAAACCACCATGGCTTCAGCAACAGCCATATGGTTTGCTGACCGGAAATACAAAACAACAATTGTATCTACGGATCCGACTGTGAGTCTTTCTGCGGTATTTGATCAGGAAATCGGCGGTACTAAAAAAGTTCCCGTCAGGAACGTTCAAAATCTATATGGTCTGAATATAAATCCTTCTGATGCGGTGGGTGTTTTTCAGAAACGTCTTGATGGCATGATGTCGCATATAGGTAATACAATAGGAAATGACATGACAAGTACTCCCTGCATGGAGGAAATGGCAACCTTTGATCAGTTTGTCTCTTTTCTTGAAAATCCTGACAGCGATGTAATAGTATTCGACACTGCACCCACCGGAAGAACCTTAAGAGAATTGGCTATGCCTTTCGACTGGGCAGGCTTTCTTCAAAAACAGATCCGGGATGGTAAAAAATTAGCTGAACTCTTGCCCGATAGTATGGATTCTTTTGAGGAAATAGAACGGGACAAACAACGATACGATTTGGCAATGTCTGTTTTATGTGACAAAAACAAATCAATATTTAATCTTGTTCTGTTGCCCGAACGTCTTCCAATCGAAGAAACACAAAGTGCCATCACCGGTTTAAATAAGCTTGGAATACAAGTCCAATCTCTCGTTATAAACCAATGCATTTCTCCGGAAATAATTGACGGCAATCGGTTTCTGCAATCCCGGTCAGATTTACAGGTGGCTTATCTGAATCAAATAAGTGTTCGGTTTCTCGACACAATTAAAACCCGTTTACCGCTTCTGGATGGGGATATTTCAAACCTTTCCATTCTTCGAAAAGTAGGCAACCTTCTGTTCGGTAATCCGAAACTTCTGGCCAATTCCTGAATGAACAATGTCATAGGATTATTCCCGGGATGAATAAGCCTTTAACGCTCTCCCATTCTGATATGCAATCTGAAAATCAGAAAATGCGAATGTTTTTACCTGAAATCCGTAAAGAAAGAGGAATACAATCTATAACTGTTGATACGGTCATACCGAAATGATTGAAATGAATCGATGTGCATTATAAAAATATTGAATAAAAAACAATGGATCAATTTATTTCGTGGATTACGCTCATCTTTAAACCAACAGATACCTTGTGAATATATTGGAGAATAAATGACTGCGTGCCTTCAAAACGATTAACTTTGTATCCTAATACCTCTTACCTATGAACAGATACAAACTTATTGCACTCCTGCTTTTCATGGTTCTGCCGGGAATCATGTTCCTTTCCTGCAAAAAAAGTGATCCGACTCCGGTGCAGCCCGATTATCCGCAGTTGATAGGAACCTGGGAAGGCCTTACCTCCCAAAACCAACCCATCCGGCTGACGGTGACCGCCGTCACTGACCTTCTGGTTATCTCCACCTACAAATACAATGTGATCAAATATGATACCGGCTCCACATACCGGGTAATGGAGTACAATTATCCCACCTCGACCATTGTGACTTCGATCGTAGATAAATACTTCAAATTCAGGCCTTACGGGGGATATTCGTATTATGATTATCTGAAAGGGACGTTTGACGCTGATTCGCTAAAGCTGAAAGGCCGGTTTAACACCTCTTTCCCCACACTTTCCGGATCGTCGACCGACAGCGTCACAGGCAGTTTTACTGCTTTAAAGGTCAAGTAGCTGGCTTTTGTGATTTTTCAAGCTTTGTAATCCGCTGGTCAAGGTCAGGCAGGTTGCGGAACAGTGCAATGGATCTTCTGAACTTGGAGACCTCCATGGCCGGGGCTCCCAGGTATGCCTGACCCGGTTTGGTCAAACTTTTTGAAACCGCGCAGGTTGCCCCCAGAATGGTCCCGTCGGCAATGGTGATGTGGCCGTTTACCCCAACGTGTCCGCTGAACAGGCAATTCTTCCCGATCCGGGTCGATCCGGCAACTCCGGTTCCTGCTGCCATACAGGTATTTTCACCGACTTCGACATTATGGGCAATGTGAACAAGGTTGTCGAGTTTAGTACCTTTATGGATGATGGTCGATCCAAAGGTTGCCCGGTCAACCGCGCTGTTAGAACCAATCTCAACATTGTCCTCAATGATGACATTGCCGATTTGTGGTACTTTGATATTGGCGCCATCCTGTTGATTGAACCGGAACCCGTCGCTTCCGATCACGACCCCGGAATGAAAAATGCAATCGCTTCCGATCTGGTTATCTGAATATATTTTCACCCCTGAAAAGAGGGTTGTATTATCACCGATTACGGTGTTGTCGTCGATAAACACCTGCGGATAGATCCTGACATTATTTCCGATAACCACATTCTCACCGATCACGGCATAGTGACCCACATAACAGTTTTCACCCAGTCGGGCTGAAGGGTCGATCGAACATAACGGTGATATCCCTTTTTTGTTGAATTTGATCTGGTTGTAGATTTCGAGGAGCCGGGCAAAAGCAATATCGGCGCTTCTGACCCTGATCAGGGTGGGTACAATACTTCGTTCGGGGACAAATTCGTTGTTGACTATTACGACCGAAGCCTGGGTTTGATAGATGTAAGGTGTATAAAGTGGATTTGACAGAAATGACAGAGAACCGGGTTCACCTTCTTCAATTTTGGATAGTTTGGTCACTTCTGCATCCGGATTTCCTTCGATGGTGCCGGAAACAAGTCCGGCGATCTGTGCTGCAGTGAATTTTAACATGGTGGAATAATTTAATAAAGGTTTTAAGGATTAAAGTCGATTCCCGTCCGGGCGGTCATGATCCTGGCATGGGAAGTCTGGCGTTGGCCGGTTGTGCCGGAAAAGGGAGTTTTCAATTTATTCTGGTACAAGGTACAATGTTCGGATTCATAAACCTTAATAAAGTCGGTACTGACGATACGGTAAAGCCGCCGGAAAAAAATGCCCTGTGTCGTATCAATGTAACCGACGGTAAAAACATAGTCGAGAGGTAACGATTTCCGGTTGCCATTTATTGCAAAGTTCACATACCGTGCGGTATCCTGAGGATTCCCCAAGTAAAAGTCGGGCCGGGACGGGCGATTCCAGCTTACCGGGAAATAGCCCGATTCACATTCATAATTATAGACCATCACAACGGGTTTATCGACGGCAAGATAATCAACAAAATGGCCGGTGAACCAGTTATCCATTAGATAAATCGGCAAAACGATGCTGTTTGGGAGTACTTTATCTGAAGCCTTGTTACAGGAAAGGGCCAGCTTGCTCAGGTCGTTTAAAACCGGCGAATAATAGACCAATAGTTTGTAGTTGATGAAAAGCGCGGCACAGGCAGCCAGTATGCTGATCCAGTGCGGCATCCGAAATACGGAGATAAGGAGGATGGCTGTGAGAAACAACATCAGACCGATCCTCAGGTTGGTATAGCTTGCGGTTCCGTATGCATCGGGAAGTTTAAAGTACATGATCAGCAGGACTCCCAGTGAAAGCAGGAGCCACCAAAAATTCAATTCCGGTAATACTTTGAAGGTATGTTCCTGATCAGGTTTGGTGCGCGATAAAAAGCGTTTGGCCAGGTTTACAAGGTAGAACAGGAGTCCGGCACCCAAGAGTGAAAGGATAAGATAGTATATCCAGGAGGTGATTTTCGCTTCCAGGATCGGGTTGAAGGAGATCAGTGGCCTTACAGTTTTGAGATATTCCAGGAGATCCTGTTGGGCTATAAAATTCAATTCCCGGGTCCCGGGGCGGGTATAGAAGAAATATACGAACAGCGACAGGGGGACCAGCGCAGATAGGGTAAGGATCCCGGCTTTGGCAGCAAGAATCCTCAACGTGATGGCGGGGGAGTTCTTCCGGCAGATGAAATTTCCTGCTGAATGGGTCAACATATGCAGGGTTATCAGGATCAGGAGCACTCCGAATATTACCATATGCGAGAAATAGGTGATGCAAACCATCAGGGTCAGTAGAAGGATGCGTTTCACGCTCCAGCGACGGGTTTCGGAACGGAGCCAGAAAGTGAGGGTGAGCAGGCAAAACAGGATGGCGATACAAAAGTTAAAGAACCCGAAAAAGAAGAACATCGAGTGGGTGAAGGGAAACACCAGGTAGCTGAGCAGGTAGTTCTTCGGAGAGAGCGTCATCATCAGTTGTCGGAACGCAAACGGAATTCCGGCCAGTATGAGAATGATAAGAACTTTTTCGGCCAGGAAGGCGGGCATGATGGTCATCATCAGCGCCAGGAGAAGGTGCCCGGTCCAGTTGGGTACGGGTTCGGGATTCAGGGTGAAGAACGATTCAAACAGGGGATTGTGATGAATGACCAATTGATTGATGATGTTGGCATTGCAGAGGTGTGAAGCGCCGTCCAAACTTGGGAAAAATCTTGTTGAGATAAACGGGAGAAGGCTGACGATGGTGATGATAGTAAATATCAGCAGTTCGGTGCGCTTCCATATTCTGGAGTGGTCCATAGTAGTGATTTTAGATGTCGGTCTGGAATCTGAGGTAATCTCTGATCAGCGGAATTTCGAAGGGCGAGATTCCATTTTTTATCAGAGCGGGTGCGTCATCGGTGAATGCTGCGATCAGTTCTACTTTATTAGCGGAGGGCAGGGAGAGGCTTTGCCGGTAAAGTGAGAGCGCTTCTTTCCGGTTTCCTAAACAGAGGTTCACATGGCCAGCATTCATGAGGTCATAGACCGATGGATTGCTGGTCTGGCCAAGGATTTCAGCGTAGAGTTCCAGCGCCTGCCGGGTTTGTCCTAAAAGAAAATGGCACCAGGCGGCAGGTCTGAGCACTTTCAGATTATCGGGGGCAAAGAAACGGAGTTTAAGATAGTGATGTAAAGCCTGTTCATAGTCATTGAGATGGAGGAGGCACTGACCGATTTGCAGTTGTATGGTGAGGTCGTCGGGCTGGATGGCGGCCGCATCATTGAAGTAACGGAGCGCTTCGGAATAGTTCATCATCTTGATGCTGCACCAGCCCAATTTTTTCAGGATCCACTGGCGGTCGGCATCGAAAAGCTCCGCTTTTTTGTAGTATTCGACGGCCTTGGCGTAGTTCTCGGTTTTTTGATAGCAGTAACCGATCTTCTCGAAATATTCATGCTGGGGACCGGTCTTTTCCATCAACAACAAGTAAGCTTCGATGGCCTGCAGGTAGTTGTTTTTTTCAAAGTGAAAGACGGCGATGCAGTCCATCAGGGTCTGCCGGTAAAACAGATTATTGTAGAAATCGAATTTTCCAAACATCATCTCGTGCTGGAACACATCGTCGAATTCGCCCCGATGAGGGTAAAGTTTAAAAAACCTGTAAAGATCCTGAATATATTGTATGAGAACGGCATTGGAGGTGATCGATTGATCCAGCATCTGTTCCTCTGATGCCATCTCTTTCATTTGTGCGAATTCGGCTTCGAAGTTTGTCAGGATCATGGTGCGTTGCTGGTCGGGGATGGCCCTGAAGTTGATCGCGAAGGAATATTTGTCGGAATTACAGATATAGAAAGCTTTGTCGAGACTGTCGAGAAGCCGGTACCGGATATCTTCCTGAGAAGTGTTCATCTCCTGTAATTCCGGATTTCCAATATAAAATGGTGCGAACCAGTTGCTGATCCGGGTAAAGAAATCAAATCGCTTCAGTTGCGCGAAGGTGCTCATAAAGACGTCGCCGCCTTCCATCTGAAGCCGGGAGAATTTCTCAATTTTTTCAAAAAGTCCGGGAACCTCCTCGATCATATCTTTCCAACCGGGATTTTTACCTTCGAGGGTTTCATCGTCTGCAAGATCGTTCAACTGGAGCTTATCTTCAATCCTGGGCATCATCTTTTGCATCTCCGGCAACACCTCGGTTTCAAATTCACGGGTGATCTTTTCCGTTTCCCTGGCCTTCAGGAGCTGAAGGAGAATCAGCTCCACCTCCGGCAAAAGGTTCTCATCGGAAGCCATTGCCCGTAACCGGGAATAAATCTCAGGAAGGTAATTGAGCCGGTCATCATAACGTATCATGGCCAGAATGAGTCCGACCAGGGCCCGCTGAAAGACCTGATTTTCCCGGGCTTCGACTACTTCAATCAACAGGAGGATTTTTCGGGGGTCAAAATAATCCAGGAGACCCAGTGTGATCGCGCTGACGATCATGCACTTGTCATACCATTGAATCTGGGATGAACGGTTGATCCGTTGGATCAGGGCTACATATTCTTCGTTATATTTCCGGGTCAGCCATAGAATCCGGAAGATGTGGTCGGCCTGAACGGAGTGACGCGTATAACCGGTCATCTCTGACGGTGCACTGATGTCGGTCTCTTCGAAAAGTTTGTTAAGTTCTCCATGAAAGAAAAACTCTTCGATCCGGGTTACCGCCGTTTCCGGATCATCCGAAAAAAAATGTCTGATTTCACGACGGTAATTGTTTTTCAGACGGCTGATCGGATCGAGGAATACTTCGCGGAGCTCGTCGCCAAGTGACAGAATGGAATGGTACAGGTTGTTCAGAATGGTTTGGCGCTGCGGATCATCGAAACCGCCAATGGCATAATGAAGCAAATTCCGGTATGTTTCGGAAAGATTTGCAATCTGATCATCAAATTCATAATGATCGCTCATTCGCTGGAAACGGTTCAGCAGATCAAGGGCATCCCTGATCTCCCGGTTCTTAACCATTTTGGCCAATTGCCGGTATTTTTCATTTGCCTCGGTTCGATCCATCGCGGTTTGATTTGGTTGTTGGTCGTCTGATTAAAAACGAACCCCGGTGGTAAAAATTATGGATTGCATATAATCGGTTGAATTGGAATAGAAGACCTTGTTGCCGTTGTTCGCATGTAAGTACCGGTAAGCAGCCCTGATATAGCCGAACGAAACAGGTTTATACTCAAAGCTTACCGTAAATCCCCGGGTTGATAAGCCTGTAAGTTTATTTTTATATGAATAGGTTCCGGTCAGGAATCCGTGCGGATCATCCAGGTACTCGAATCTTGCTGCCAGTGCGAATACTTTATTTATCTGAAAATTAGCCTGTACGAATCCGGAACACATCAATGCGGTCTTGTTGGTGTCGGGTGGCAGCTGGGAGTTGGTCTGGAGGGCAAAGTCGAACTGACCGGTCAGTTCTAACGATTTGACCGGATCATACCGGATGATGATGTTGTTATAGACAATATTGTTTTTTACCTCGGCATCGATCAGGGCCTGATTACCGAAAAAATTATTGTAGGTAAACGAAAGTGTTGACCAGGGTTGATAGGTGAAAAACGTGATTCCTGCCATATGGGTATTCTGTGCGTAGGCCAGTGAAAAAGGGTTACCGATCATGATTCCGCCGGTGAATTTCGGAGAGAAGCGATAGGAGAGTCTGGCTCCGAGAACACTTCCGGGTTCATAGTAACCGCCCACAGTGACCACACTGATCTGATTCAAAACAGGCCAGGAGGATTCAATTCCGATCGGATTGAGCAGATATCCGAAATCGATCCAGAGGTCCTTGATAATCCTGAATCCGAAGTTGGCCTGGCGTAAGGTCTTGATGAATTGCATTTCGGGGGCAGCGAGCAGGTTGGGGGCGTCACCGTACTGGATGGCAAGTTTTCCGCGTACCTTTTCGGCGTTGTAATAAAATTCCAGGGCTGCGACATTCATTCGTATCTGGTCCTGGATCGGACAGTTGGCCGAAAAGGGTACCAGGTTTGAAGTGTCTTTTTGCGACTGGATGGTCCAGTTGTAGTATGCATCGATATAGAGTCCGAAGGTGAAGTTGTTCAACTTACCTAAGATTTTACTTTTCAGGGCATCGGCAAGGCTGTCGGTACTTGTTTGCGCCACTGTCGAAACCGGGATGAAGCAGATCAAAAGAATACTGAAAAGCCAGAGTGTCAGGGAATAGAATTTTCGCATAGGGCTGACGTTGATCGGTTAAAAACTCAAAAAAACAAGTTAAGCTTTAGGGAAAGGTAAATTCAAAATTAATAAAATATGGGGACCGGGACGATCTTTATCCTTCTTTTTTCAGATGGGGTGAAAATCCTTAATTTTGCGGTTCCGTATGAATGGAATATCGTTTGATGCGAAAATCTTGGATTTTACTACTGCTATTTACCTTTCCAATCACCCTGATGAGCCAGACCATCCTGCTGAGAGCAGAGCAGGATCAGGTATTTCGCATTCCCTGGAATCCCCGTGAAACAGGATGGAATATCTATGGAAATGAGATTATTAAAGAAATCGCAAGGATTGTGCTCAAGGAGCCCGCGAGAGTCGGTATCAATTTCAGGTATCGGTTAACGGTGACGCTGACGCAATTTAAGGAAGAAAACAGACTCACGATTGGTTTAAACCATAAAGATATTTCAGGCGACTGCAGTTACAGAGCTTTTCCGCTTAACTATGTTATGCAACCTTCACTGGCCTCTCTGCGCATCAGAATTGCCAGCCGGGAAGATACTTCCGGTTACTCGGAGATGATCCTGCGACGATTGCCTGTCTTTCCAAAGGATACCATCCTTACAGTATGCCGGCTACCTGCCTACAACCCCGAAATTGACACCCTGCTGGTGATTCAGCCTGAATTTTTTTTCGACAGCATGGCGGTGCAACTCTTCATGAACCGGCTGAACCTGATCAACGACTATTATGCCTCGGTTGCCATGCTGGATTCGATCGCCTGGTTTCCGGAGGTTCTCGATTATACCGATCCTTTGCAGTTGCCGTTTAATTATTTCAGGATCACCGAGGTCAACGAAGTCGTGCATCAGATTGAGAACAGGAATTTCGGCAGACGGCTGTTGAAAGGGGGATACGATCCGTCGGGATTGGAGAAAAAAATCGGAACTGAGAAAAAGCGTTCCCTGAGTTTGACTTATACCTTATGCGATCATCTGAACTTATCATCACAACAGAGCTGGAGAGGAGATATTGATTCGTTGTCGTCATTTTTCGTTGACCGGATACTTACCTATGTTCGCCGTTCACAGCAAATGGATCATCTGTTCGGTAAGATCTATCAGGATTTTCTTGAATTGTACGAGGTTGATGTTGGAAGAACTGGTCAGAGATATAATCTGAGATCGCTCCTGGCCCGTATGTACCCGGAAGCACGCTTGGATACCCTTCCCGGTTTTTTCCTGAGCCATTTAAATCATGCATACATCATGGTGGCCGGGAAACTGATCGATGAGAAAAGGTTCGCGGAAGCCTTTACGCTTCTCGCACACGGGCAAAGGGTTGCAGCCGTTCTGGAACCGGAATACATCGATCAGTTGTATGAACGGCTTCAGGTAACGGCGGCCGAAGGCATCCTTGATTCCTATGCCGGGATTGCCAGTACCTGTATCCAATCGGGGAAATTCCAGATGGCCGGCATATATTTAGAGAAGGCAGGCGCCTATTTATTACAAAACAGAAGGTTTATCCGTTCCGATTCGACGTACCGATCGGTATTTGCATCCTTATTTTTCAAAAGAAATTCACATTGCGACCGGCTGCTTTCGTCAGGTCAATACCGGCCGGCGCTGGAGTGTTACCGGGAATTTGAATCCATTTATGAGGATCGTGAAGTTGCCATTATTCAGGAGCACCTGCATGAGAAAAAACGTGAGGCTGTTCGCGGCATCGTGACCCTACAGGTAAATGATCTGGAATTAAGCCTGAAGGACAAAGAGAATGAACGTTCACTGATGATTTACGACAGTATTATCGCGCTAATCGGTGAACTGCCGGATGATTCGATGTTGCAGGCTGTTTCCGGGCGGTATGCTTCAGTTATCGGCCGGATGCGTTATGAACAGTTGTTCCACGCGGGATCGAAAGCCCTGGAAAACGGCCGGTTTACGCTGAGCATATCCCATCTTCAGAAGGCAAAATCGTTGGCCGACCGCTATGTTCCCGGCGCTGATCCTGATTTTGATTCAGTTTACCGGATAGCTATGCGGAATTATCTGTTGGTGCGGTTATCGGGAGCGCAACGTCATATCTGGTCCGATCAGTTTGATTCCGCCACCATTATGATGCGGGTGATCAGGGAGGAGGCAGCCCAAAATCAGTTAGCGGATGATGACGGACTGGTCAGGGCGTTTAAGCGGTTCGGGCAGAAGATGGTGGATCAGAAATGCCGCAATCACCGCGACACCTTAGACCTGTGCGTGATGCGGGCCGACCGGTGTATTGTACTGAAAAACTTCAGACGAGCTGTGGGTTATCTGGAAGAGGCGTTGATATTAGCCGGGCAACTGCCCGATTGTGGAATTGATGTCAGAGCGGTGAGGGATACCCTGGAAAAATACCGGTGGGCGGGACTGTACCAGCAGGGATTGGAAGAGACCGATTCGTATGTTGCCGCTGGACTCTATTCCGAGGCAGTAAGAAAGCTTGAGGAGGTTGACCAGTTGTACAGCATCTACCGGATCGACCGGGTTGGACTCAGCCAGGAGGGTGTATATGAATATATCGGTAAACGGTCAAACCCTTACCTGACCCTTGAGGCTACCCGGTTTTATGCCGGCCGGGGAGCGGGGAGGGAGTCCCTGGGGTTTTTGCATTTGTTGAAAATTCAGAATTTTGTAGCAGCCGATTGTGCCGATGCACAGGAAGCGTGTGCTAAAGCGGTTGCGCGAAATGATTTTTACCGGAATTCTCAGTCATCTCCAGAGGTTATTCTGACCGAATATACTTCTCAGGATAGATGGTACACCGCTTTCAGGGGCGCTTATCTTGGGGAATGGGAGAGAATGAAAAAACGGCAGGATCAACAGTGAAACATTATCGGTCAGGAACTCACTGCTTCACGTAAACCAGATATTCCCAGGGTTTCAGGGCAAGCTTTTCTCCCGCTGAAAATTTCCTGTTCTCCTTTGAAAACCATTCGAGATAATTGTTCGGACCTGGATCTGAAGTAAAATTGACAGTCTGTTCTGTCCCAGTCAGGTTCAGAATGACCAGGATCTCCTGATCTGCTAATTGTCGTTTAAAGGCATAAACTGCCTTGTCGTTGGAGGTATTCATTTTGACCAGGGTTCCACCCGCGTTGCCGGCTGCCAGAACCTGACCGTTCTTTTTGAGTTTCGTCAGATTGGCATATAATGAAGCAAGTGGAAATCCTCCCCAGGGCACACTGTCCTTGTCAAAGAATTTTAATCTTTTATTCATCCCCGATTCCTGTCCGGTATAGATAAGCGGCATTCCCGGGAAGGTGAAGGTGAGCACGGTAAAGGTTTTGGCTCCGGCGCCCATCCGCTCGAATTCGGTCCCGTTCCAGGTGTTCTCATCATGATTGCTGGTAAAGCGCATCCGGATGGCATCGGGCGGATAGGATTTGATTTCTTTCGCCAGCAGGGTGTCAATTTCATCGGCGCTCTTCTTCCCTTGCGCAATATTATTCATCAGATGGTGGAAATCCCAGGAATAGCTTGCATCAAAACCGCCGGAGTCGTGAATTTTAGGAGTTTCTTCCTCGGCTAACATGAACACAGGTTTAACTTTTTTGATCCTGGGGATTGCTTCGCGCCAGAAAGATACCGGCAACATCCCTGCCACATCGCACCGGAAGCCATCGATATCATATTTTCGTATCCAATAGATCATGGCGTCGGTCATGAATTTCCGCAGGCCGGGTTGTGAATAGTCAAGGGCGGCAACGTCGGTCCAATCGGCAACCGGGGGTATGATCTTACCGGTCGAATCTTTCTTGTACCATTCGGGATGGCGGGTGATCAGGCTGTTATCCCAGGAGGTATGGTTAGCGACCCAATCGACGATCACCTTCAGATCTAGCTCATGAGCTCTCTTTACGAGTTCAGTCATATCGCGGCCGGTGCCGAATTCCGGATTCACGGCCAGGTAGTCCCTTACAGAATAATAGCTTCCCAGGGTTCCTTTCCGGTGCGACACACCAATGGGATGGAGCGGCATAAGCCAGAGGATATCAACACCGAGCCGCTTCAGACGCGGAAGTTCCGCCGTAAAGGCTTTGAGGGTTCCTTCATGCGTGTACTGCCTTATGTTGACTTCATAGATTACTGCATTTTCAGCCCATTCAACGTGTGCTGAAGTATCCTTAACAACGGGCTTTTCGGGTGCATTGCATCCGATTAACCCCACCAGCAGTATCGCGGGTAAAACAAAGCTGATTTGTATTTTCATAGTCCTCTTTATTGGCGGAGATTCCGAAACGGCTTCCTTTGAAAATTCCGGGAATATCCAGGGTTATGGCAATAGTTCCGATCAGTTTGAAAGAATTTCAAATGAATTACCGGGTAGCGTCATCTTTACTTTTCCATTTTCGAGTGTAAAGGCGGTTCCCTGTAATGCCTTGAACGTAAGCTCCTGATACCGGGCAGGTACTTCAAATTCGATTTTCTTTTCCATTCTTTCTTTATTGAAGATCACCACGACGGCTTTATCGAAATAGGAGCGGAGATAAATGAACATACGGTCGCTAACTTTCAGGGTTTGGAAATCGCCGTAGACCAGCGCCATATTTCCGGTACGGAGGTGTGCCAGTTTTGAAGAAAGTTCCTTCAGATGCTGTTCGTGAGGATTCAGGCTGTCGAATTTCATCATCCGGCGGTTGTCGGGATCCCCGGCGCCCGGCATGCCGATCTCATCTCCATAATAGATGACCGGGATTCCCGGAATGGTCATATTGAAAGCAATAAGTGAAGCCAGTTTCCGGTATCCGACCGTATCTTTGACCTTGATATCGCGTTTCCAACCAGCGTCGGATTCATTTTCACCGAAGGCCAGGGCGCCACTGGCGAAGGATATAAACCGCGACATATCCTGGTTTCCGGTAATATTCCCCATCAGGTTATGTTCACCGAAATAGTTGAAACTTTGTTGCAGGGAATAGTTTAGCTCGCGGAAAGAGGTATTATCGACGGCAAAAGTATTCTTCGCGTCCCAGTAAAGGTTGAACTCAAATTGCGCATCGAGCATACCCGGATTGATATAACTGGCAATCAGTTCGCGGCTCCCGAAGGTTTCGCCGATCTGATACACGCCTCTTCCTTCGGGCAGCGCCACCTGCTGGTTCAGTTTCTGAGTCAGCAGCCGCCAGTAAGTATCGGGTACATGCTTGGCGGCATCATGCCTGAAACCGTCGATCTTATATTCCCTGATCCAGAAGGTGGCTGAATCGGAAACCATCTCGGCTACCTCGGGTTTGGTCAGATCGAAGGTGGGGAGGAAGATATCGAACCAGGTAGTAAGCCGTTGTTCGTCGAAAAGCCTGATATTTTTACGTTTTCCCGGGAGATCTACCGGGGTAATCCAGTCGGGATGCGTTTTGAGTACGGGATAATCCTGGTGGACATGGTGGGATACGAAGTCGAGGATTACATTCATCCCTTTTCCATGCGCCTCCATGACCATTTTATTCAGCGCTTTGGAGTCGCCGAACCGATTGTCGATGGTGGTGAGGGTTATCGGCCAATATCCATGATACCCCGAAAACTTGCGGTGTGGCGCCGGATATTCGACGAAACCCGTGAGCGGATTCTGTGTGATCGGTGAAATCCATAAGGTATTTACGCCCAGATTTGAAAAATACCCGTCTTCGATGGACCGGGTGATCCCGGCAATATCGCCTCCCATGTAGTTGACTTTCGGGTCGATTTCCGGGTCGTTGACCGGCTGGTCAATTTCGGGATCGCCGTTTCTGAACCGGTCAACCATGAGGAAATAGATGATCATCGATTCGCGGTCGGTTCTCGAAAGTTTTACCGGATCGGTAAGTATCTTGCCTTTTTGTATTGGGACGAGAATTTCGTTTGAGATCCCTGTTTTATTATATGCCCATGCCCTGATAAAGCTCCGGTCGAATTCACGGGCTTTTCGGGGAACTGTGACGGTGATACCCGCACTGTCGATGCTCCAGAAATCCTTTCCTAACAGATGGTTTTCCCAGTAAACAAACACGGAGTCGATCTTATTCCTTACGCCAATCACAAAAGAGTAGCGGTCGGCTTTAGCAGTGAATAATACCGGAAGATTGGCGGTGTTCAGATTTCCGACGGTAAGTAGCGAATTGTACCCGCCGCTCCCGCCCGACACCGAATCGGGATTAGCAGGATCGGTATGCCATTTACCGTCAAGGATCAGTTTATACTGGTATTTTCCCGGAAAAAGTTCCAGGTCGATGACCCATTTGTTGTCTTTTTGGAACATATAACCCTGGGCAGGATTCCAGTCATTCATCTGCCCGGCGATCTGCACCCTACGGTATTTTTTGTTTTTCGGATCGAAGGTGAACCAGAACTTGGTCTTGGTCGTTTTTTCTAACAGCAGGGAGTAAGGAAATCCTCCTGACCAGATGGTAAGCGTCGATAAGCGTGGGAAATCCCTTGTCAGAGGCTTCAGGGTCAACAGTGCCGAGTCGGCCGAAAGGTTTGCGGTGAGGGTGGGATCAACCGTGATCGAGTCGATCGTTCCGTGTCGCTGCAGGTAATCGGCCAACTGAATCACAGTCGAATCATAGTTGACCAATATGGGCGAAGCCAGCTTCAGCATCAGGGGTTCTTTCGCTACCGGTATATCGTCGTTTGATTTACAACCGGTCATCATTGCAGTGATCAGAACTGCTGCAAAAAAGAGGTAAATGTTTTTCATTTGATCTTGGTTTAGATGTTAGTTCTTTCCCGGAATGTTTGCTCCTGCTTTCAGCCGTTGTTCAGCTTGGCGGCAGGTATTATTCATGGGTTGATAGTTAATTTTATTTCAAAAAATCAATTCATAAGTTTCTTATTGCAATGATGCGATCCCAGATCCGGATAAACACTGTCGTTATCTCCGGATGGGGGAGTGGCAGAACCGCTCAGGTAAGGGAAAAAACGGATCAGCGAAAGCCGGAGGTGCCCCATCCAATTTCCCCAGCTATGTCCCTCGTGCCATTCTTGAAACTGAAACGGGTACCCTTTTGATTCGAGAATATTTTTAAGGTTCGCGGCCATCGGGATCAGTTCTGGAATGTCGTAGGAGCCGATATCAAAATAAAACTGAAGGGGCAATTTGGGCCCATTTTGCAAGGTACTGCTGATAAAGGGGATGACATTACTTGATTGGGCGCCTGCCATTCCAAAGATTTCCGGGTGTTTGATGCTGATGAAAAGCGCAATATTTCCGCCATTTGAAGCGCCGATGGTGGCCCTTTTGGCGGGATTCCGGCTGGTGTGATAACGGGCGTCAACCGCCGGCATTAATTCGTCGGTAATAAAAGCCGTGAACTTATCAATTTTACTGCCGGCATACTCTTCAGTCCGGTCAACCGGCGGTACAAAAACGGCAACGACCGGTATCATAAGCCGGTTGGCGATCAGATAATCAAGAATGTTACGGGCTTTACAAAGGTTGATATAATCGGGGCCGTCGTGAAACAACACAACGGGGTATTCGCTCAATGAGGCAGGATATCCGTCGGGCAGATAAATACTGACTATTCTGCTGTTCCCAAGGTTGGAGCTGTAACAGGTTGTGTCGATCAGAACTCCGTGGGGAATAGCAGAGTAATAGGCGATTTCGGGAGAAACCATGTATCCGGGCATTCTGAGTTCGGAGTTGGGACCAAAACCGCTCATACAAGTTAATGGATTTTTGGGATCTAGTATCCAGGATGAATCATTGACGACAAATTTGTAATCGAGGCGTGCATCGGAAGGGTAACAGGCCGAATGGTACCAGAAATGGGTGCCCGTGATACAGGTCAGGCTCAGACCGGGTTTCCATTCTGTCACATCGCCTGCCAGGACCACGGTTTGAGCTGCATTGTTATAGATGAAGTGAACCGTCGTATCATTCTCAAGGTAAGGAAGTACAGGCTGGGAGTTGACAAAGCTGTCGGCTACTGCCTGCCGCCGGGATTCAGGGAGTGATCTGATTCGTTCAATGAGTTCTCTGAATGACTGGGAATTGAGGACGACCGGGTAAAGTACCAACGCCCAAAATAAAATAGCCGATACCCGGAATACAGAAAGGGTTTTCTGCCGGGTTCGCCTGCCGGGCGCAGGGTTGGATGAATAGCCGACGGACTTTTTCACGACCGGGAATTTTTTTTCAGATTTTCTCTCACAAAAAGCCACAGAACCGCTGAGATGGCTAAGGAAATACCGCTTATGATGAAGATGATGTTCTTATCCGCAGCATTTTTTATCACAGTTCCCAGCAGGGAACTGGAGATCAACTGGGGTAGTACGACCGACAGGTTGAAGATACCCATAAAGAATCCCATCCGGCTTTCATCCACCTTTTCCGACATGATGGCAAAGGGGAGGCTTACCACGGCAGCCCATCCAAAAGTAAGGATGCACATCATGGCGTAAAGCATCATGGCATTTCGGGCCCACAATACGATCCCGAAATAACCGATAGCCATGATGGCCACCATGGTAGCGTGGGTCTTTACCCGGCCAATTTTTTTACTCAGGGGTTCGAGCAAAAAGGCAGGCCAGATTGAGCCGATGGCGTTCAGGATAAAGAACGACCACCCGATCATTTGTCCTAAATAGGCGTTTCGCTCTACCGCCGATGCATCGGGGCCGGAGGAGAGTTTTTGCTCGAGGAACGCGAACATATAAACGAACATGGTCTGAATACCGAGCCATGAAAAACCGTGTGCGAAATAGAGTTTGAACAGTTCTCCCCATTGTGTTTTGTGACGGGTCACTACGGTTGCGGCGGCGGGTTCGCCTGATTTTTCTTTACTTTTCTGGTTACCGGATAAGGTCAGCTCCCTCGGTTCCTCGATGAAAAGGAGGGGTCCCAGCGAACAAACGAGGACAATGATCACACCGGCATAGATCAGAAAATAGTTGCCGATCAGCGCCCCCATAAGGTAAGCGCCGCTGCCGAAAAGGTTCGAAATCGACTGCATCCAGGTGTAACCTTTGGTGCGGGGTTGTCCCTCGGGGGTGACATCGGCGATGATCGACCGGGTCGGATTAAAGCTGATGTTGATGGAGAGGTCGAGTGTGAGCGCAACGGTAATTGCAACGGCCATGACACTGCCGAACCCAAAGAAATCGTTGATCCGGTCGATGTTGGGCAGGGCGAAGATCATCAGCGAGGCAAGGATCCCTCCCATGATGATAAAGGGTTTCCGGCGGCCGCCCCAGAACCATACCTTGTCGCTGATCAACCCGATGATAGGTTGTCCTAAGATGCCTGCAATGGGGCCTGCTGCCCACACAATCCCGATCTGATCGATTTCGAGGTGGTATTTTGTCCTCAGGATCCAACTCAACACGGCGATCTGGATCGATAATGCGAATCCCATTGCCGTACTCGGCAATCCCAGGATCACATAGAAGGAATTGGTTAATTTTTTCTGGATTGAATGCATGGGGTCAGATTACAAATGATGATTTGGGTTGATGTCAGGAGCTCCGGACGGGTCATTTCAATCCGATGATCAGGACGCCTTTGGCGGGTACGTCGAGGGTTGTAAGATCGTCGAACCGCTTGCCTGTCAGGATATCCGTATAACTTTTATAGTTCTTTAAAAACTCATTGTATCTTGAAGTTTCTACTGTTTTACGTTCTTCGTTATTATTCATTACCACCATGACCGCACTGTTCCGGTCGTACCTAAAATAGGTATAGATGCCCTCTTTCGGAATAAAGTGTTTCAGGTTACCCTTGTGGATGACCTGTGCCGATTTGCGCCAGTTGAGCAGGGTTCTGGTAAAATCGAAGATGTCGTTCTGTTGTGGGGTCCTGCCTTCGGCAGTGAAGGCATTCTGTGCATCGCCGGTCCAGCCACCCGGAAAATCCTGCCGGATGATCCCATGGCCCTTATCGGTACCGGTAGTGGTCATCATGATCTCCGTCCCATAGAATATTTGCGGGATTCCGCGTGTTGTAAGGATAAATGCAAGCGCCATCTTTTGTTTCCGGATATCATCGTTTTGGGTATTGGCAAACCGGTTTACATCGTGGTTGTCGGCAAAGGTCACGATGTTGGATGGATTGGGGTAAGAGTTATCCTGGGCCAGAATCTCGTACAACCGCAGGATCCCGGTATTCCAGTCCTCTTTTTCATTAAATGCTTTCCCCATCGCGTCATAGAGCGGGAAGTCAAAAACCGATGGGAGCCATGAGTTGTAGTGGTCTTTGTTCAGGGCATCTTTTTGCCAGTAAGCCACCGAGGCGGGATAGTTCATCCAACATTCGCCTACGACGTTGAAATCGGGATATTCAGAGGCTAACCGTTTGCCCCAATCCGCCATCATGCTCTTGAAAGGATAGGGGTGCGTATCCTGCCTGATTCCGTCGAGTCCGGCGAATTCAATCCACCAGATACTGTTCTGAATAAGATAATTTCTCAGGAAAGGATTATTCTGGTTCAGATCGGGCATGGTGCGGTCGAACCATCCGCTGACGAATTGCGCACTGTCGAACCGGGAAGCATAGGGGTCGCTGGCAGTGCCCGCACGGTAGTTGGTGCGCGTAAACTCGGGCCACTGGTTCAGCCAGTCGTCAGCGGGCAAATCTTTCATCCACCAGTGTTCGCTCCCGCAGTGATTGAAGATCATATCCATGATCAGTTTCATTCCCTGCTGGTGCAAGTCCTCCGACAATTTTTGGTAATCCTGGTTGGTTCCAAAACGGGGATCGATCCGGTAATAGTCAGTGGTCGAATATCCGTGGTACGAGTAAGTTGGTTGATTATTCTCGAGCAACGGGTTGATCCACAGGGCAGTCACCCCAAGGTCTTTCAAATAACCCAGGTGATCCATGATTCCCTTGATATCGCCTCCGTGGCGACCATCCTGCAAACTGCGGTTGACCGGTTCGGTCATATCAGCTGTTTGGTCGTTTACAGTATCGCCATTTGCAAAGCGGTCGGGAGTCAGAAGATAGATCACATCTGCGGATGAAAATCCTTTTCTCAATGCAGACCCTTTTTTCCGCGATTTCAATTCGTAAAGA
The DNA here is from genome assembly GCA_964525995.1 of uncultured Prolixibacteraceae bacterium. Classification (GTDB taxonomy): domain Bacteria; phylum Bacteroidota; class Bacteroidia; order Bacteroidales; family FEN-979; genus CAIVAT01. Next base: position 54,586 of record CAZGIM010000006.1, read on the forward strand.
TATTTTCCGACTGTTTTATCTTTTAATTTAAACAACAGGGTAGCGACTCCCTGATGGGCACCTGGGCTGATGACCACGTCGAGGAACAGGTAATTCGGATTCTTTACTTTATGGATCCGTTTAATAGTAAATCCGGGATAATCAACCGAGATTGTGGTTGCGGCGATTCCTTTGCCGTAAACCAGCAGTTGCAGCTCGGGCGATTTAAACCCGGTCCACCAGCTGGGAGGCTCTACCCTTTGGATGATGTTTTCCTGGGCCTGCAAGGTTACTGCGAACAGTAATAAGCATGATGCGATCAGCTGCCTCATCATTAGATTTTCGTTTTTAATTTGGGCGTTCTTCCATAAAGACGGGTCATTTGGGCCAGCCGTTCGGCAATTTGGGCCGTGAAATCACTTTTTTTAGTCCGCCAGGTCCAGTTTCCGGATGTAGTACCCGGAAGGTTCATGCGCGATGCCGTATCAAGGCCTAAAAGGTCCTGCATCGGGACGATAGCTGTATTGGCGACAGAAGACCATGCCAGGCGGATGAATGCCCAGTGTATTTCATGCCCGTCGGTGTCGAGGTAGTCGAGCACATATTTCTTATCGTTGGCCGAAGCTTTATCGAACCACCCCACAACGGTATCGTTGTCGTGTGTCCCCGTATAAACAATACAGTTCTTTACATAGTTATAGGGGATGTAGTCGTTGGCCTCGGCTGAATCGAAGGCGAATTGGAGGATTTTCATTCCGGGCAGTCCGAATCCGTCACGGAGGGCCTCCACATCAGGGGTGATGACACCCAAATCTTCTGCGATAATGGGCAGGGATCCCAATTTATTCCTGATCGCGGTGAAAAAATCCTGACCCGGGCAGGGGATCCAGGTTCCGTTTACCGCGGTCTTTTCACCGTAAGGGACGGCCCAATAGGCTGCAAATCCTCTGAAATGGTCTATCCTGATAATGTCGTACAACATCAGGTTGGTTTCAATCCGCTCGATCCACCACTGGTAATCCGTTTCCTTCAGCACATTCCATCGAAACAGGGGATTTCCCCAAAGCTGGCCGGTTTCGCTGAAATAGTCGGGGGGCACGCCGCCAACCCTGATGGGGTTCCTGTTTTCGTCGAACTCGAAAATTTCAGGATTCGACCAGGCATCGGCGCTGTCGAGGGCGACATACAACGGAATGTCGCCGATGATCCTGATTTTGAATTTATGGGCGTATTCTTTCACTGCCATCCATTGGCGAAAGAAAGCATATTGAAGGAACTTGTGAAAATCGATCTCGTCGTGCAGGGAGGCCTGGATGGCTCTGAGGGCTTCAGGTTCACGCATTTTAAGAGGTTCCTCCCATTGGTACCAGGGGCGCTGCCCCCGGTTGGCCTTGATGGCCATGAAAAGGGCATAATCGTTGATCCATTTGGAATGTTCTTTCAAAAAGTTGCGGTACGCCATCTTTTGCATGTTATCGGCGTAATGTAAGAACCTTTCATAGGCTTTTTTCAGGATGGGAAGCCTGGCTTTCTGTATTGCGTCGAAATCAACAAAATCCTCCGGAAGGCGCGGGAAATCATTCAAATCATCAGCCTCGAGGAGCTTCACTTTTACCAGCAGATCCGGGTCGATCAGGTTTGGATTTCCGGCGTGCGCCGAAAAACACTGATAGGGCGAATCAGCGTAACCGGTAGGACCTAACGGCAGGATCTGCCAGTAGGTTTGTCCGGCCTTGACCAGAAAATCGATAAAGTCAAAGCAGGATTTTCCGAGTGTGCCGATTCCGTATTTTCCCGGAAGTGAGGTGGGATGTAACAAGATCCCGGATGCGCGTTCATTCTTCATTTAACAGTCAGTTTGATGATTATTGATCGGATATATTCAGATTTTTCATTTTTTTAGAACCGCTTACCCTTTAGGTTGCAGTTGATTTTTTCACAGTCCGGTAGGTGACCACCAGAAGGGTGGCCACTGCGGCAATGACGAAGGATATCCCTCCTATATACATGGCGCTCATGGGATTACCATTGAAAAACAGACTAAGGGTATCACCCAGGAGGGTCGAGGCAACGACCTGAGGAATCACAATAAAGAGGTTGAAGATGCCCATCATAACACCTAATTTGTCTGGGGGGAGCGAAGGTGTGAGCATGGCATAGGGCATCGAAAGGATGCTGGACCAGGCGATTCCGACGCATACCATCGAAAAGAGCAATCCGTATTGTCCGGTCATCAAAGGAATGCTGAGAAGTCCGACGGCCCCCATGGCCAGGCACAGGGCGTGTATTGTCTTAGGGCTGGTGAATTTAGTGACCCGGAGCAGGACGAACGAAAATAAAAAGCATACCGCATTATACATGGCGAAGCAGAACCCTGCCCACGAGCCTGAGGCTTCCATCTCAACGGTGCCTTCGTGGGCATGGAATACATTTGATGCGATGGCGGGAGCGAAATAGACCCAAAGGCAGAACATGCCAACCCAGGTAAAGAATTGTACCAGACCCAGTTCCCACATACGTCGGGGCAGATGCCCGATCAGTCTGACAATAGGTCCCATTCCCAGCGTCCAGTCGAACTTCTGGGCGCGGATCGCGGCGAGCTCCGCATCATCGGGAGGTATCTCCCGTGTGGTGAAGACAGTCCATAGCACCGCCCCGATAAATGCCACGGCACCGATATAAAAGGAGAGGGTAACGGAGGTCGGAATATGTCCCTGTCCGGCAGTATCCGGGGCGACGCCAAACCAGTTGGTCATCATCCAGGGAAGTGCGGAGGCAATGGTGCCTCCCAATCCGATAAAGAGCGACTGGATGGCAAAACCCTGCGAATTTTGTTCTTCAGGCAGGTTGTCGGCAACCATCGCACGGAAGGGCTGCATGCTTGCATTGATGGTTCCGTCGAGTACCCAGAGCAGCCCTGCTGCCACCCAGAAAGTAGGTGAGTTGGGCATCAGGATGAGCGCCAGTGATGCTAAAATCGCTCCCACCAGGATGTAGGGACGGCGTCGGCCCAAGCGGGTCCAGGTACGGTCGCTTGCCTGACCGATCAGCGGTTGAATAATGACGCCGGTTACCGGGGCAGCCAGCCATAGCAACGCGATCTGGCCAGGCTTAGCTCCAAGATAAGTATATATTGCACTCATATTGGCCATCTGTAAGCCCCAGCCAAACTGTATTCCCAGAAAGCCAAAACTCATATTCCAGATCTGCCAGAACTTCAAAGCCTGTTTTTGCTGCATTTTCAGGATTTTTACCTATTCACCTGTCAAAAATAAGAACTTTCTTTATTTTTACATCCCAAAAAAAATGTATGAATAGAAATCTCCTTCTGATCAGCAACTCAACCAATGCAGGTGAGGAATACCTTCTGTGGCCACGGAATTATATCCGCGATTTTTTTAATCAGTACAAAACCCGGAAAATTCTGTTCATTCCATATGCCGGCATCAATCTGACCACCGGCAGTGTTGAACAATCATTTGATCTTTATGAACAAAAGGTAAGAAAAATCTTTTGTGAATTGGGATTCGATCTGAGTTCCATCCATCGGGAAGCAGATCCGGAAAAGGCAGTCGGCCAGGCCGAAGCGATCGTGATCGGAGGAGGGAACACCTTCCATTTGACGATGATGATGCACGAATTCGGGATTATGGATGCGATACGGGTGAGGGTACAGCAGGGTGTGCCATATGCCGGATGGAGTGCGGGGGCTAATGTGGCTTGTCCCACCATGAAAACCACCAATGACATGCCCGTATGCGAACCGTCATCGTTCAACTGCCTTAACCTGGTTCCGTTCCAGATCAATCCCCATTATCTGGATGCGAACCCTGCCGGCCATGCCGGTGAAACCCGGGAACAACGTATTATGGAATTTCTGCAGGTGAATCGGAATACCACGGTTGCCGGGCTACGCGAGGGTTGCTTGCTCACTGTCAGGGATCATTCAATCACACTTACCGGACCACGAAAACTGAGGATTTTTCGATATGGGGAAGAACCTGCGGAGTATTCAGCTTCGGATTCGATTGACTTCCTGTTAAAGCTTTAACCGGCAAGGTGAAGAGACGGTTATCTGCGGATCAGTTTCGCACTTCCCATCCCGCGGCCATCGGCGATAACCTTCAGAAAATAACTTCCCGGTGGTAGGGTTCCGGCATGGATCTGCACCGATTGGCTGTTCAAACGGTCAGCATGGTAAACCAAAACTCCCTGCGCATTATAGAGGGCGACCTGATCAATTTTTAGGCGGGTTTCGATTGTCAACAGATCTGAGAAGGGATTTGGAAAGACTTTGGTGATCAGATTTTCGAATTCGCCGATGCCGACTCCGCCCACCGGGGTCGCGGAGACCACCCGAACAGGGTAACCGACCGCCGAATCGGTTTTTGCGGCTACCGGAATTACTTCAAAAACCAGCCATTTCCCGATATCCAACGTGTCGATGGTGTAGGTAATAGACTGTGCCGTGTCGATGGCGATTGCATTGGTTCCCTGTGCGTTGTCGCTCCGGTACCACTGAAACAGCGAGATGCCTTCGGGAGCACCGTTGATATCTTCAAAGGCGTAGCTTCCGCTCAGGATCTTTTTATGGATCAGGATTCCCTGGATGGCTACATCATAAGCCCAGGGCCGGGTCGGGATGTTGGGGTCGAAATCATTAAAATAACAGTAAAAGAGGTTGGGATTATTTCCGGTGGTATCATGAAAGGCGTAGCTCCGGTCGGGTTTTCCGCTCAGCTCCGCAGTGTTCCACGATCCATCAATCCTGAATTTGAACCGGAGCGGTCCGGAATGGAACCAGGCTGTGTCGAGCATGAGTTCGACTTCGTACAGGCTGTCGTTATCCATATCAAAAAGCACATCATTACCCCCCTGGTTGTTGAAGTTACCGGCTACATCAACGAAGGAGACGGCCGGGTCGAAATGATGGGCTGTGATATAGTAACTCATGTTGCATTGAAATGTCATCGGGCGTTTTGCAGGATTGATGTTATTGAAATCCTGGTACAGATTCAGAATGGTATCGGGAATGCGGATCAGACGGTCGGGTTTTCCCTGAAGTTCCATGCCCGATGAATCAGCGTTGACGCAGTATTTGAACCGGTGCACCGATCCCGGCTCCAGGCTGTAGGTTATCGCATAGTTCAGGGTGGTATCGACCCGGTGAAGTGTCTTGAATCCCCTGCTGTTATTCATGGTACCTGCGATACAGACTGAATCGGTTACAGGGTTGAACAACCCCGATTGCCATGCCCATTTCAAATTTACCTGGAAGGTCGTGTAATTATCAAATTCGTCGTTCCACCAGGCCGACAGCGTCACCAGACCGGGCTTTGAAGTGAAGGAGCGGTGCACGGTTTCCCAAAGGGTATCATTGATCCTGAATTTGTAGTTATAGGTAACGGCCGAGTCAAATTCATCATAAAGGGTGGCGGAATAGATGTTCCCCGGCTCCGGAACCAGCCGCATCGGTTCGATGCCGTGATCTATCACCACGTAAACATAGTCGGAATCGGGATTGAAGATTTGCTGGTCGATAGCCCGTGACATGTTAAGCTTGAACGTGACCGACCAGGTGGTGTCGGTTTCGGCATAGATCCGGCAAAAAGGAAGGCCCGACAGGAACAGCAGTGTGAATACCAGAGATGCATGTTTCAGTAAGGTCTGATTATGCCGTTGTTTTTTCAGATTCATGGTGTTTCAGGATTAGCGCGATAAGGGGCCGCAAAGATACATATTTTCAGGCGTCAATTAAATCTTTCAAACGCAAGGGCGGTTCTGTTTGGTATGTAGATGCTCAGGAAATGAATCCTTGAGGGTTCATCGAAGAGGGTGGTATAGGTCAGATTCTCATCCACCCGGCCATGTCCGCCGAACCTGGAATTGTCGGTGTTGAGAATGATCCGGTAATCGCCCGGTTCAGGAACAGGGAACCGGTAATCGGCAATGGCGTTGCTGACATGGAAATTGAAAACGAAAATCACCTCCATTCTTTTAAATATGAGTATCTGGTTCGCTTCGTCGATATGAATCAGGTCACCGTAGCCGGTTTCGAACAGATGGTGATGTTTCACCAGCAACAGCATCTCCCGGTCAAAAAGCGAAAGAAACCTGTATTTCAGATCGGGATTCTCGATAAGTGACCATTGCCTGCGGGCATATTGAAAGCTCCACTGGTTCCCTTCCCTCGGGAAATCGATCCAGTCGGGATGGCCGAATTCATTGCCCATGAAGTTGAGATAAGCCTGACCGCCTGTTGTGATCGTGATGAAGCGGATCATCTTATGCAGGGCTATTCCCCGGTCGATGATATAGCTTTCGTCCCGTTTGCTCATCTTAAAATAGATCTCACTTTGCATCAGCCGGAACGAAATTGTCTGATCTCCAACCAGGGCCTGGTCGTGTGACTCGCAGTAAGCGACGGTTTTAACGCCGGGAAGACGGTTGCACATCAGCGCCCAGAGTTTGGCAACATCCCACTCCTCGTCTTTTTTCTCCTTGAGGACTCTGATCCAGTAGTCGGGAATGGCCATTCCGAGCCGGTAGTCGAAGCCAAGTCCTCCTTCCCTGATCGGGCGGCACAAACCGGGCATGCCGGTAACATCTTCTGCCACAGTGACGGCATGGGGCTTAATCTTATGCACCAGGGTATTGGCCAATTGCAGATAGATCAATGCATCCCATTCGACACCGTGTTTGAAATATCCGTCCAAGTCCCAGTGGTCGCGGTAACCGTGGTCGAAGTACATCATAGAGGTCACCCCGTCGAACCGAAATCCGTCGAAATGAAATTCCTTAAGCCAGAATTTGAGGTTTGAAAGAAGGAATTGAAGAACTTCCCGTTTCCCGTAATTGAAACATTTCGAATCCCAGTGGGGATGGTTGCCGCGTCCTCCCGGATGAAAGTACTGGTCGTCCGACCCATCGAACATGTTCAATCCCTCGTTTGTGTTTTTGGCAGCGTGTGAATGCACCAGGTCCATGAGTACGGCAATGCCCTGTTCATGTGCTTTCTTGATCAGGTATTTCAGCTCTTCGGGAGTGCCAAACCGGGAAGATACCGCGAAGAAACTGGTCACATGGTATCCGAAGGAGCCATAATAGGGATGCTCGGCAACAGCCATAAGCTGTATCGTGTTATATCCCGAATTCTTGATGTAAGGTATGATATAATCGGCGAACTCGGCGAAGGTCCCGACCCCTTCGCGTTCCTGCGCCATCCCTACATGACATTCGTAAATGAGCAGCTCGCGCAGCTGTCGGATGTCAAACCGGTCGCCTTCCCAGTCAAAGGGAGGCGGGTTCCAGAACTGACCGGAGAAATTGACCGATTTGGTATCCTGGACGACACGCCGGATATAGGAGGGGATTTTTTCATGCCATCCAGCATCGGAATGCACCAGAATCTTGACCTTACTCTTATGAACCAACCGGTCATGATACAATTCATCGGGGAGGAACAACTCCCACTGACCGTATTTGTTAGGGGTTAAACGATTGGCATAGCGTTGCCAGCCGTTAAAATCGCCAAAGAGATAAACATCATGTGCTTTTGGGGCCCACTCCCGGAAGTGCCATCCTTTTCGTTCGGGGTCATAAGTGAAACCGTAGAATTTATATCCGTCGGCGAACCCACTGAGCGAATTCCACTGCGCTTCAAGCTCCACTAAAGTATATCGGTAGCGCTCGTAACGCGCCGTAATTTCATCGGTAGCCGGCTCCAGCCATGGATCGTTTTTGACCAGCGCCAGCTTTTTCCCTGGTTTTTCTTTCATAATTCTGATGTTTGGCCTGCCTGTCCGACAAATTTATTAATTATTCCATCGTTGCGTCTGTCGATCATGATTTCTTTATATTTTTGAGTGTCGCTTTAAAAATGGCATCCCAACATGGAAAGAGCCCATCCTCCGCACCTGTTCTCCTATCGCGTGATCCTCGTATTCAGTTTGATTATCCTCGCGCTTTTTCTTGCGGGTCATTATTATTTTATGACTGAAAAGCGACAGATCCGGGCTGACCAGCAAAACCAGGTAACAGCTTTGACCGGCATCAAAGTCGGACAGATTTCAGCCTGGCTCCTGGAACGGAAGGCCGAGGGGATTTTTCTCGCATCCAATCCCGATTTTATCCGGCTGATGAAAAAGCTTGCAGCAGATCCGCAGGATGAAATGATCCAGAAAGAGGTGAAAAGGTGGTTAAGTACCATTATGAAGAGCCACCATTACCAGGAGATACTGATTACCGGTATCGCAGGAAATCCCATGTTGCTGATCAGCGACAGCATACTGACCCGGGGCTCAGGTATTACAGTGTCGGCTTTGACGCCGGTGAAATTTCCTGATTCGATCATGTTTCATGACCATTGTTCGGGAGGAGCCAACCCCAGATTTTGTATCGAGATGAAGGTGCCGGTCAAGGAGGGAACCCGACCCCTGACGGTTGTTACCCTCCGGTTGGATCCGGAACGTTATTTTAACACACTTTTTAAGGAGTGGCCCTACGCAACAAGTTCCGGTGAAAATCTGCTTTCCTGGATGGATGGCGATTCGGTTCAATATCTTTTTGGAAAGAGTGGCCGGATTGCGGTCAACCGGTCGGACGGCAAATCGGGAATCGATCCTCTTTCGCAAAAGGTCATGGAGTCGGGAACTATGGCAATGATCGAAACCAACGATTACCGTGGTGTCGAGGTAATGGCCCACGCGCAGCAGATTCCGGGAACCTCCTGGAAGATGATATCCAAAATTGACACCGACGAGATTTATGCGCCGATGAAGCGACGAGCAGTCAGCGTGATAATTTACCTGTTTTCGATGCTCGCCGTGGTGATCATCTCACTGGCCCTGATCTGGAAAAACCAGCAAGTGTCCCATTACCGCAAGCAGCTTGAATTTCAGTCATTGACCAACAAAGCCGAAGAGCGGATCAGGTTCATGAATGCCTTGTTGGAGGAGGTCAACGATGCGATCATCACTTTCGATAAGGACCTGATCATTCAAAGCTGGAATAAAGGTGCGGAAAAGATTTACGGATGGAAATCAGAAGAGGTGGTGGGTAAGTATGGGGGAGGATCACTCCGGGTCGATTTTCCCGGCGCCACCCGTGAATCGATATTCAAGGAGTTGGATGAAAAGGGTTTTTGGAAAGGTGAAGTGGTTCACAAACGGAAAGACGGATCAACCGCGTACTTATTGTCGTCAACCTCGCACATGAAAGATGAATCGGGGAAGGTGCTGGGCATCATAACCATCAATAAAGATATTTCCGAGGTCGTTCAGTCGGAAAAAGTCAAGAATGCCGTTTACCGAATCTCCGAGTTGGCCATTGCCTCCCGGACATTGGACGAGATGTACGCTGCCATTCATGTGGTCATCGGCGAGCTCATGGATGCACGGAATCTTTTCATCGCGTTACGTGAGAACCATGACGTGATTTCATTTCCCTATTTTGTGGATGAAAAGGATGCCAAACCAGATCCCCAGCCTATGGGTAACGGGCTCACCGAGTATGTGTTGCGTACCGGAAAACCCCTGTTAGCCAAGCCCGAAGATATCTCCTATTTTACCAACCGGGAGATCATCAATGTGGTGGGTCCCATGGCCATCGACTGGATCGGGATACCACTTCAGATCGAAAAGGAGACCATCGGGGTGCTGGTGGTGCAGAGCTATGATCCGGCTATCCGGTATGGCGATCGGGAAAAGGATATTCTCGTGTTTGTCTCCGAACAGATCGCACTGTCGATCCATCGAAAAAAAATCCAGCAGGAGCTTATCGAGGCAAAGCAAAAGGCTGAGGTCTCTAATAAACTTACATCGGCGTTGCTTTCAAATATGAACCATGAGCTGCGCACTCCCATGAATGGCATTCTTGGGTTTGCTGAGATTTTGATGCATGAGCTGAAAGACGAGGATTCAAGATCAAAAGCCGAAAACATTCTTGTATCAGGCCGGAGGCTGATGGATACCCTCGACGCTATCATGGACCTGTCATACTTGCAATCGGACAAAGTTTCCCGAAAATTTAAGCCGGTATCTGTCGAAAGGGCAATGGCCAAGGTCCTGAAAAATTATGAGCAGCCCATGAAGCGCAAACATCTTGCCCTTCAGCTCGAAATTCAGGAGAACCTCGCGATCCTGGGTGATGATCACCTGTTCCAGCATATGATCAGGAATTTGGTCGATAATGCGGTAAAATACACCGATCAAGGGATCATCAACATCAAAGCCTCGCAGGTGACCCAAGGCGATAAACAACAGATCAAGATGGTCTTTAAAGATACAGGAATGGGAATTTCGAAAGAAAACCATGCAATGATCTTTGAGGCATTCAGGCAGGTTAGTGAAGGTTATGGCAGGAAATTCGAGGGTAGCGGACTCGGTCTTACCATTACTAAGCGAATTCTTGAATTGATGAATGGTGAAATTTCACTGGTCAGTGAAGTGGGGAAGGGATCTGAGTTTACCATCCTGCTCCCTTCAGCCATTACCATTCCGGTTGAACCTCCCGTCTCCGCGGCAGAGCTTGCACAGCCTGAGATGCAGGCCGAGATCGCCAAAAAACTGCCCGATGTCCTGATCGTTGAAGATAACCTCGTCAACATCCAGTTGCTGATGATCTATATCAGGGAGTTGTGTAACATTTATACCACCCTCGACGCCAAGTCGGCCATTCAACTTACCCGCGAGCGTATATTTGATGTTATTTTGATGGATATCAATCTTGGCCCGGGGCTGGATGGTATTCAGGCGATGTTGGAGATACGAAAACGGCCCGACTACCGTGAAGTTCCCATCCTGGCAGTGACCGGATATGCCTCCATCGGCGATCGTGAACGATTACTCTCCTTAGGCTTTAACGGTTATATTCCCAAACCGTATGACCGCGAAACCATTGCGACAGTATTGCACGACCTCTTTAAAATAAGAAAACCGGACACACCGGTTTAATAAACCGATCGCATCCGGCCTTCGATTTTACCTTCAGGTTATTCAGGCCAGGAGGGCTACTAAGGCAATAATAGCAATTACGATGGGCGCCAGGATCAGCACTGATTTCCGGTCGCGGGCGATGTTGGCATTCATTTGCCTTATCTGTGAAAGGCACATATCGTTGCCCGGATGGTAATTCAGGGCAGCTTTGTACTCTTCGCGGGCCGATCTGAACAGGTCGATTTTAATGAAATGGCCGGCGCGTTCGACATGTTCCCTGAACTTCAGCTCCTCATGGGTGAGGGATTCCTTTTCAATACCGTGATGTTCCATATCAATTGAGTTTATAAGTGAGTCCAACGCCCAGCAACTCCTTGAACTGGGTCCGGGGGCCGGCTGGTTCAGTGGGATCAGTTTGAATCATAATGTCGTTGTCGTAGATAAGCTGGGTCTGGATCGACGCTGAAAGCCATTTGTTAACCTTCAGACTGAGCAACAGGTTCCAGTTTACATCAATATTACCGAATTCGTGGAAATAATCAGTGAACAGTTCGAGAGTGGAGGCAAGGTTGACATTCTTGGCAATGTCCTTGTTGAGGTCGGCCCGGAGGTATGGACCGAATTCAGCCCGGGTCTTTTTTCCGGGATCCACTCCAAATGCGCCCTGATCGGCTAATTGCTGGTCATTGACAAAGGTCACACGTCCGGATGCAGGCGACAGAAAGGCATAAAACCAACTGGTGGGGGTGTAGGTGATACCCGGGCCAAATACGAGGTATCCCGGAGCCAGGAATTTAGAGATTACGGTACTGTCGTCGGGGTAATTGTACCCTTTGTCGAATTGTGTTCGGAAATTGGCTAATACCGAGAAGTACCATTTCTTGTTACGATGCAGCTCATAACCGTAAGCCGTAGTGATTTCAATCTTGTCGTTGGTCTTATTGAACTGCGCTTCATGCGACTTCCCTAAAATATTGAAACCATAGCCCAGGTCAATGGTGTTGGACCAGATGTGCTTTCCTTTTTTGTAGTTGGCTTTAAAATTGATCCAGGCAACCAGTCCGACCGAATTCTGCCCTCCCGACGCCCAGTTTGAAAATGCCGCCTGAGAAAACTGCAGCGATCCGGTTCCCTGAACTAACCAATGTTTTGGCGCTGTGTCGGCTGCGGCCGCCTCTTTAACAGTCTCTTTGGCTTTTGCTACTTTCTGAATTTCCTGGGCTGATGCGATTCCCGTAAAAACCAAAGCGATTATGACAACAGTAAATCTTTTCATGTTTCTTGAATTAGCAGTTGGTTAATGGTTAGATGGTAGGTTGCCCACCTTTCAGGAAACGGAGTTGTTCTTCTTCAGCAAATCCCTGATTTCGCCCAGGAGTTCCTGATCTTTTGTTGGCGCCGGTGGAGCAGGAGGAGCTGCCGGAATCTCTTCGGCTTTTTTCTTCGAAATGTTGATGCCTTTGATCAACATAAAGATAGCAAAGGCGACGATCAGGAAATCTACGACCGTCTGGATAAACATACCGAGGTTCATGGTCACGGCAGCAGTGGTGACAGCTCCGGTTACAGGATCGTGAACGGCATCCTTAAGGTTGATAACGATTTCCTTAAAATCAATTCCGCCAACCAGTAATCCGATCGGAGGCATGATGACATCATTCACAAGGGAGGCGATGATCTTCCCAAAAGCTGCTCCGATGATGATACCAACAGCGAGGTCAATTACATTGCCTTTCATGGCAAATTCCTTGAATTCCTTAAAAATGTTCATGGTGTCTTTTTTGTTTGTTCCCCAACAAAAATATAAATAATTCGATATACCAAAAAAATCACTGATAAATTTTTGACTCATCGCGGTAACCCGGAACATTTCTGTACCAGTCGCGGTATTTGGTTCCATTCGACTGGGCCCATGCATCGAAATAACGGTACCCCTCCAAAATCTGGACAGTCTCGTAGGTATAGTCATAAGTGCTTGGGGTATAGAGGCCCCAGGGGAGATAAATATTCGATTTGTAATAAATGCCCTTTGATGGGATACTATTGTCGTCGGCAGTACCGAAAAGGGTGGAATCGACGAGTTGGGTTGGAATGTAACCGGCCATGTGAATTTCATAACCACGGCTCTTGTCTTTAATCAGGAAAGAATTGAATGGCGGGGTCCCGACATCCAAGATGGATTGGGGAATAGTGAGTCCGAATTTAACCGTCACCGGATCAGAAGTTCCCTTGGGGACCCCGGGCCAGGTATTAAAGAAATCGCCCGATGAAGGATATTTATGGATTACATTATCGACGACATCCAGCACTATGATGACTGCCCTGGGCTGATTATGCTCGGTGCCGTTAGGCGACAGGGTAATATAGGAGTTCAGGACGGAGATCCCGGTAAGATCGGTCACCAGGTTCGCTGAAACATTATCGAGCTGGAATCCGAACCCGTTTTTCAGAGCGGCGCCGGCAGCTCTAACCCGGTACTGGGTTTGAATCTCACAAACCAGATTACGGTTATTTGTAACCAGCGTGGTCTGGTAATCGATAACCAGGTCATTGAAATCGTAATCACCTTTCGAGGGCCAGTTATCTTCAAACATGATCGATCCATATTCCAGGCTGTTCGGGAAGTAACTGTGAAAAGCCTTTGACGGATCGGATGGGAACTCATCGTACAGATCGGGAACCTGGTCGGAATCCTGGTCCGGATAATTCTGAATGGGTGCACCAGCAGTCATGCTCACCTGTATTTGAGAATTCACTGCGATCTGCTGGATCTGTTCAGAGCCGTCGGGAGAGGTCAGTTTAACATATACCGAGTCAAGATCGGTCGGCAGATTAAGTACCGAGTTGTAGGCGAACTGGGATCCAGCAGCTCCCTGCGACAGCAAGGCTCCGTTTTTATCGGGATGGTTATTGTAAATACTGATTTTTACATACTGTTCGGGAATGCCGCCGGAAAAATCGACCGAAACAGTGACAGGCACATCGATGGCCGTTCTCCAGATAAAGTCGGGCGGAATATTCAGATCATCCATCTTTTTAGTATACTTCTCATCGACTACAGGTTCTTTATTACAGCCTGTCGTAATGATCAAAATATTTAACAGAGAAAGGATCAGGAGATACGAAGCTGGTTTCATTACTATCGATTTTATTGATTTAACGGAAGAAGTACAGCGCAAGGAGCAAAAAGTTGGTCCTTGCGCCGGACGTATTTTAGGTTCCGCATTTTTTAACTGCAAAGGTACGCTGGTCTGCAATTTTGTGCTAATTTTGTACGGCTAATTTTAAAACTCCGACAATCATGGTACGTGTTTTACTTTTTTCTTTTTTATGTTTGATTTTCAGTTCATTACAAGCTAAGGACATTCCTATCCGCCCCTCAAAAGTCGGAACCGGAACCTATTGGGGGCTTAGCAAACCGTTGCGCGATATTCCACCCATGACGGCAGAAGAATTTCATCAGATGGAATTGAAGGCAAAAAAACGCACCCTGAACAAGGATCTCGGAACCCGGCTTTATCCCTTTGCATCAACGGCATTACCCCAGGGAGATGATCCGGTATGGCAGAAAAAGATGGGAACCCGGAAAGCCTCCAGCGGACCATCCGTAAATTTTGACGGGCAAAACTCTCCCTATTTTCCGCCGGATTGCAACGGGGTTGCCGGTCCCGACCATTTCATGCAGACCATCAATACCGTCTATGCCATTTATGACAAGACCGGAACGCTGGTTGCCGGGCCGACCAACATGAACCAGCTGTTTGGCAGCGTTCCCGGAGCCAACCGAAACGATGGCGACCCGATCATCCTTTATGATGAACAGGCCGACCGGTGGCTCGCCACAGAGTTTTCGATTCCCTATTCCGGTCCGAACTACCTGCTGGTTGCCGTGTCGAGTACCAACGATCCAACCGGAACATGGCATCAGTATTCCTTTCAGGTTGACGCTATGCCCGATTACCCGAAATATGGAATCTGGCAGGATGGCTATTATGTGGGCGACAACAACAGCTCAGGCAAGGACATTTATGTTTTTGAACGGGAACAGATGTTGAATGGAGGAACGGCTCAGATGGTGGGATTTAACAATCCATGGAGACCTACTTCGGTTGACGGTTTCATGTGTGTGCCGCCCATTGATAATGACGGCGAATTTGCGCCTGCTGGTACTCCGGGTATGTTCATCGCATTCAACGATGATGCATTAGGTGGAGGAACAGATCAACTTTGGCTTTATGAACTTGCTGTGGACTGGTCAAATCCAAATGCCTCGACTTTTGTCAGAACCCAGCAATTAGATGTTCAACCCTTTGATGCTGATTTCGGAAACAACTGGAACAATATTGAGCAAAAAGGGGTAAGTCAGCGTGTCGATGCCATTCCTCAGGTTATCATGAACGTACCTCAATACCGGAATTTCGGCTCTTACCAAACCATCGTATGCTGTCATACTGTCAATGTTGACGGAGTGCGTCATGCAGGAATACGCTGGTATGAATTACGTAAAACAACGGGCAACTGGGAAGTTCGCCAACAAAGCACCTATGCTCCCGACAGTCACAGCCGGTGGATGGGATCAGTTATGCTCAACGGGAGCGGAGAGCTGGGATTAGGCTATTCGATAAGCAGCACCACAGAATATCCGGGCATCCGTTATTGCGGGCAGACTGCAGCCGCATTTGCAGCCGGGAACAGCACACTCGACATAGAAGAGGATACCATTATTGTCGGGGCCAATTCGCAGACCGGAGCCAACCGCTGGGGTGATTATTCGCAGGTCTCCGTTGATCCCAGTGATGACAAGACATTCTGGTTCACTAACCAGTATATTGGTTCGGGAAACGCCAGGAAAACCCGCATTGCTTCTTTCCTGTTCAACTCGGCACCGGTGGTCCAAACCCTTCCTGCTGATACAATTACTTATTTTTCGGCCAACCTGAACGGAACGGTGAATCCCAGCGGAGTTTCCACCGAATACCATTTTGAATATGGTCTTGCGCCTGCACAGCTCACCAACCTAACGCCGGTCATATCGGTCGGTTCGGGCACTGAACCTGTTCCGGTACACGTATCCATTAACGGGTTGAGCGCCGGCACTAACTATTTCTTCCGCGTGGTAGGCTCAAGTATCGGCGGAACTGCCAACGGTAATACGTTGCGTTTAACCACTCCGCTTGTTCCGTTCCTTAATGTTACGCCTCCCGACCGTCCTGTTGCTACCGCGGCAGGCGCCACCGAGTTTTACATCTCTTCGAATGTGAACTGGATGGTGGATTCCGATGCCGAATGGTGTACACTTGACCTCTCCGGAGGAACGGGAAACGATACTTTGGGAGTCATTTTTACCGAGAACCTTTCGGTTGACACCCGTGTTGCGCATATCACCGTTACAGGAAGCGGAATACCCGGACAGGTGGTCACCGTTACACAAGAGGGAGCGACACCTTTCCTTATTGTTTCACCTCCTAACCGGGATGTGACCTCACTGGCCGGTGAAACCCAGTTTACCGTTACCTCCAATACCATCTGGAACGTTTTATCCGACGCTGAATGGTGTACGGTTACTCCGGCAGGTTCGGGTGTGGGGATTATCACCGCAACTTACTCGGGTAATCTTTCCATCAGCAACCGAATCTGCACCATCACGGTGACGGCTTCCGGAACTTCTCCCCAACAGGTGACTGTCACTCAGGCCGGGGCCCAACCCACACTGTCGGTTACACCACAGAATCAGAATGTGGCTGCCCAGGCAGGGAATACCAGTTTCACGGTCAATGCAAACTTCCCGTGGATTGCCGAAAGCAATGCTTCATGGTGTACGCTGACAATTACCGGTGGTCAGGATGGAACTATCAGTGCCGACTTTACCCAAAATATGGCCAATGAAACCAGAATCGCCACCATCAAAGTCAGTTCATCCTCCTCACCATCGTTGCTCCCCTCTCAGGAAGTAACCGTAACGCAAGCGAAATCAACCATCGGAATCGATGATCTGTCGGCCGCCGGAATCAGGATCTTCCCGAATCCTGCCAGAGATCATGTACGTATATCGGTTGAGCCGGGATTGACAGGTGAATTGTCGCTTGAACTGCAGGATGTTCAGGGCAGAAAGGTGTTTACCGACAAGATCAAAGCGGTCAAGGATTATGAACTGAACCTGAAATCGTTGCCCGACGGTACCTATTTTATCACCATCCGGACCGAAACATCGACCTTTACCCAAAAGCTGGTCATCCTCAGGTAGAAACAGCTTCAAAGTTAAAAGAAGGCGGCTCAAAAGGCCGCCTTCTTTCATCATAAGCAAAATAAATATCAGGAAGCGACCCGTTTCAGATAGGCCTGGTCGGTAAGGAGTGTCCGTTCATAGACCAGACCGGTCTGATCGCTTTCGGTTGAACGGGGTACGGATACCGGATGGAATCCGTTGTTTTCGAAAATATGGACAGCGCTGTACATGATATCGGTTGAGGTAAACCTGATGGCCCTCATTCCCATTTGAGCGGCCCAGTCAGTCGCAACAGATAACAATTGTCGCGCGTATTCATTGTGGCGAAAAAGATTTCTTATATAAAGCCGTTTGATCTGTGCAGTCGGGCCAGGCCCTTTCATAATTCCCACGCATCCCACGGTGTTATTGTGATGGGAGAGGATAAAGGCGATGCCATTGGGCGGAGCGTACAGTTCACTCACCGCAGCGAGTTCCTGAAGGAAATTCTTGTAATTCAGATCGAAATCAATACTGGTGGCGAATTCCAGAAAGAGGAGCTTCAGACGGTCATAGTCAAACTCTGATTTGACAAGGGTGATAGAGGTCGATTTAAAGTCGGAAAAGTGCATGATTTCGCAGAATTAGCTTTACTGTGTTGATGCTAAAATAGCTCAACCTTCACGGGGTGTCAAGGAAAACTAAGTAACTGCGATCATTTGTTTAGTATCTGTTAAAAAAGATGTTAAAAATGAAGCGATAATAAAATGGAATCCCAGCTGTGGAGGATCAAAAGGAGGAAAAAAAAGAGGCTGTCCCGGATATTGAGAAAGCCCCAAAAAGATACTACCAGCGATCCCGGCGGGATTCGAACCCACGACCCACAGCTTAGAAGGCTGTTGCTCTATCCAGCTGAGCTACGGGACCTTGTTTATGCAACTTTAACGGCCGGTCCGACTGGTTCATGATGATCCTTATTTATCTCCCGGCGGCTGTATGACGCTGCAAAATTAGTAATAATTAATTTGCTAACAAATGTTCCCCGTTACCAACGGAAATCATTAATTTTGCACGAATTCATCAGGCCATGCGAATAAATAAAAACAATGTTGCCGGACTGGTCATTGATGTCCAGGAACGCCTCTATCCCTTCATCCATGATCATGAAAGACTGACACAGTCAATCAGGATACTGATCGAAGGGTTAAAGATTCTGGAGGTGCCAATTTTTGTCACGGAACAGTATGTAAAAGGGTTGGGGCCTACCATTCCTGCAATTGCGGAAGTTATCACGGGGATTCCCCGGTACGAAAAGAACGCGTTCAGCTGTTGTGATGAACCCCGCTTCATTCTTGAACTGGCCAATTCGGGCAAAGATTTCGTGATTGTCTGCGGCATCGAAAGTCACGTTTGCGTCATGCAAACAGTGATTGATCTGCGCCGTCATGGTTATACACCTGTTGTGGTGACTGATTGCATTTCATCGCGAAAAGAGGAAGATAAAAGAATCGCATTGGAACGGATGAAGCAGGAGGGAGCCGTCCTGTCAACCTGTGAATCGATACTTTTCGAATTACTGAGGAACTCGGGAAGCGACATGTTCCGGGCCATCTCGCGGCTTGTGAAGTGAACCCGGTGAACGGCGGTCATCGACCCGAAACACCGCATTATCTGAAAACCCGGGGTAAAAATATTCACACTTGTTATACTTCATGGACGAAACAGACGAAAGAAACGGCAACGACAATCCTGAGCTTGAATCCGGAGCGCTAACCCAGACGGTTCACCTGTCGGACATGTACCAGAACTGGTTCCTGGATTACGCTTCCTATGTGATCCTGGAACGGGCTGTACCGGAAATCACCGATGGGATGAAACCGGTTCAGCGGCGTATTTTGCATGCCATGAAGGAACTTGACGACGGCAGGTTCAACAAAGTCGCCAACATCATCGGTCACACCATGAAGTACCATCCCCACGGCGATGCTTCGATCGGGGATGCACTGGTTCAGTTAGGGCAGAAGGATCTGCTGGTGGAGACACAGGGCAACTGGGGGAATATCCTTACCGGTGACAGCGCCGCGGCTCCCCGTTATATCGAAGCGCGGCCATCGAAATTCGCCCTTGAAGTGCTATTTAATCCGAAAACCACCGTATGGCAATCATCGTACGACGGCCGAAACAAAGAACCGGTTGCACTACCCGCTAAATTTCCGTTGCTTCTGGCGCAGGGTGTCGAAGGGATTGCGGTCGGGCTGGCCTCCAAGATTCTGCCCCATAATTTCAACGAACTGATTGATGCCAGTATTAAAATCCTTCAGGAACAGGAGTTTGAGATCTATCCCGATTTTCTGACAGGAGGATTGGTGGATGTTTCAAGATATAATGACGGGCTTCGCGGAGGAAAGATCAGGCAACGGGCCCGGATCAACGTCGAAGATAAGAAAACCCTGGCCATCCGTGAAATTCCCTATGGAACAACGACCAGCTCGATCATCGATTCCATTCTTGCAGCTAATGATAAGGGAAAGATCAAAATCCGGAAAATAGATGACAATACCGCGAAGGATGTTGAAATACTGATCCACCTTTCACCGGGAGTATCGCCCGATACCACTATGGATGCGTTGTATGCCTTCACGGAGTGCGAAGTCTCCATCTCACCCAATTCCTGTGTGATCGAAAATGGAAAGCCCCGGTTCATGGGCGTTTCGGAAATCCTGAGATTCAACACGGCCCGTACGGTTGAGCTCCTGCGGCTCGAATTGGAGATCCGCAGGCAGGAATTGTTAGAACAACTGCATTACAGCACGCTCGAAAAGATCTTCATCGAAAATGAAGTGTATGAAGGCATCAAGAAGTGCAAGACCAGCGACGACATTGATGCAGCCATTTTCCGGGGATTGAAACCCTTCCTGAAGCAGTTGCTGCGTGGTGTGACCGTAGAGGATGTTCACAAACTGAGAAAGATCCCGATTGAAAGGATATCGCGGTATAATGCTGCTAAAGCGGATGAATGGATGAAGGGATTGCAATCGGAAGTGGATGGTGTTGAACATCATTTAGCTCATCTGATCGAATATGCCGTGGATTATTTCCGTCAAATCCGGAAAAAATATGGAAAGAACCGCGACCGTAGATCGGAAATCCGAAGCTTTGATACCATCGAAGCGGTGAAGGTGGCAGCGGCAAACCAAAAACTCTATGTAAACCGTGAGGAGGGTTTTGCCGGGACCGGACTCAAAAAGGATGAATATGTTTGCGATTGCTCCGACCTGGATGAAATCATTGTATTCCGTGACGACGGAACCTTTATTGTGACCAAGATAGCCGAAAAGCAGTTTGTGGGTAAAACCATCATCCACATCGCCGTTTTCAAAAAGAACGACAACCGTACGGTCTATAACCTGATTTACCGGGATGGCAAGAACGGAAAAATCATGATCAAGAGGTTCAGCGTGTTAGGCGTGAACCGCGACAAGGAATATGCCGCTACGAAAGGAACTCCGGGATCCAAAATTCTTTATTTTACGGCAAATCCCAACGGTGAGGCTGAAGTCGTACGGGTTGACCTGAAGCCAAAACCCAGGATGAAGAAACCGGGATTTGATTTCGACTTTGCCGAAGTGGCTATCCGCGGCCGCAATTCCATAGGAAATATACTCACCCGTTATGCCGTAAAGAGGATAGAGAAACGTCAGGAAGGGGTATCGACATTAGGTTCGCTGAACGTTTGGTTCGATGATACCGTTCAACGGTTGAACACCGAAGGGAGGGGGCTTTTATTGGGCGATTTCTCAGGTAGTGACCGGATCATCACCTTTACCCAGTCGGGAAATTACCGCCTCACCTCTTTCGATCTATCGACTCATTTTGAGGAGGATATGTTTCTGATCGAAAAATTCATTCCCGAAACGGTCTATACGGTGGTGTATCAGGATCACGAAACGAAGCATTATTATGTCAAGCGTTTCATGGCAGAACTTACCGACCGCCGCATTGACTTTGTGGAGGAGCGCGATACACTGGTTCTTTTCTCCAAGGATCGTCTGCCAAAAATTTTGCTGCTTTTCGACATGAAAGTCAAGACCAAAGGTGCCGAACACGAGGAGATCGATGTGGCTGAGTTTATCGGTGTAAAAGGACATAAAGCAAAAGGAAAACGGCTGACGACCCATGCCTTGAAAAAAATTGACTGGCTTGAACCTGCCGGAGAGGTTGACCGGCCGGAAGTTGGAGGACCCGGTGATCCCGTGGAACTTAAAGAAGGTGAAAGGAAACCGGATGTACCCGGGATGACGGAATCCGGCGAAGCGGTCGATCTACCGGAGGAGACCGCCACGACCTTTTCAGGGAGCGCAAGGCCACAGGATGCCCCGTTTGGGTTGATTTCAGTGGAAACGGGATTGGAACCTCGGGAATTACCTGAGGAGGAAGCAGCGGGTAAAGGAAGTCCCCGCGATCCTGATATACAGGGGATGGTGAAGCTGGAGCCTGAAGAGACGAAGGAACGCCGAACCGGAACTAAGGGAAGAAAAAAAAGAGTTGAACCGGCCGCCCCGGAAGCAGAAGAGGAGAAAGGAGATACCATTCAAATGGAACTTCCGTTATAAATAACCAATCACAAAATAAATTGAACTTTACGCTATGAGTGACGAGAAAGTTTTGCAGATTTCAAAAGATGTTGCCTGGGTAGGGGTATTGGATTATGATATTATCACCTTCGACGTGGTCATGGAGACCAAATACGGCACTACCTACAATTCCTATTTCATCAATGCTGAAAAAAAAGCTGTTGTTGAGACGGTAAAGGAACAATTCTGGGATACCTGGCTCGCCAAACTGCGCAAGGCAGGCGATCCGTCGGAGATCGATTACATCATCCTGAACCACACTGAACCGGACCATTCCGGATGCCTCAGCCGGCTGCTTGACCTGGCGCCAAATGCAACTGTGGTTGGAAGTGGAAATGCCATCCGATATCTGAAAGATCTTACCGGAAGGGAATTTCGTAACCTGATTGTAAAAGACGGACAGACGCTGGATTTAGGGAACAAGACACTTCGTTTTATAGCCGCTCCCAACCTGCACTGGCCCGACTCGATGATGACCTATCTGGAGGAAGACCGGCTTCTGTTTACGTGCGATATCTTTGGAGAGCACTTTTGCCATGAAAACGTCTTCGATGATCTGGTCGGGGATTTTGACGATGCCTTCCGCTATTATTTCAATGTAATCATGAGGCCGTACAGCAAATTTATGTTGCAGGCCATCGAACGGACACGGACACTGGAAATCAATGCGGTTTGTCCCGGTCACGGCGCGGTGCTGAGATCCAACTGGAAAAAATATGTGGGGCTTTCGGAGCAGTATGCCCGGGAAGCCTTGGGTTATCCGCGGTCAAACCGGATTTTCATCGGCTATGTGTCAGCTTATCACAACACCGGAATGATTGCCTCCATGATCGCGGAAGGAATCAGGCAGGCCGGCGATTTCGAAATTGACCTTTGCGATATTGAAAAGATGGATCCTGCGCTCATCGAAGAGAAGCTGATCCAGGCATCGGCTATTATGCTGGGATCTCCAACCTTTAACCAGAACATTCTATTGCCGGTATATCAGGTTTTTGCGCTGATTAATCCGATCAGGGATAAAAACAAGCCTGCCGCAGCCTTCGGATCTTATGGCTGGAGCGGCGAAGGCACCAGGATTATGACCACCGCCATGACCAATCTGAAACTGAAGGTTTTTGACGAAGGATTGATGGTTAAATTTACTCCACACCATGAGATCAAGCAGCGCTGTATCGAATATGGTTTGAAATTTGGAAAATTCATGTCAACAATTGCTTGATCATATACTATTTTTGCATTTTTATTGTTATGATCAGACTCAATAAGTAACTGTTCACGCAGCTGATCCGAAAGCCGATAAACCTTTTAAAACCCGGAACCTGTGACGATACGACCCTATGCGATGATTAAAACACGGTTGAGGCGAATACGCCTTCATGGCCGCATTCGGTTCGTACAAATGGAACTTGCAGTGATTTTGATCGGTTTGATGGTTTTGCCATCCTGTTTGCCCGAGCAGAAAGTCGGTCGGAATTTCGTCCGGTCAGCGGCCACCCTTAACCTGATGGTCAATCCCCCGGCGCTGGTATTCAAATACAACCATAAAGGCGAAATGATCGCAGGATTCGATTCCCTGTCCGAGGCCAGCCAGGACTCGGCGCTTTGGGAGAACAGCATATATATCAGGCGCCTGAGCGATAGTCTGCTGCTCGAATCCTACGTTAATGCTTTTATCTCCGAGCTTCACGCCCTGGGATTTAACGTCTTATTAGGACCAAACCCCGATTCGGCATTCCAGGCCGGTGCACAGTCGTACATCGTTGACGTTGCCCAGTTACAAGTCGATGAGTATATTTATCCATTGGAAGACGAGCAGACCATTCTGGATACTATTTATGTTAAAAAAGTCAACCTGAATGCCATCGACTTTAGCGGATGGTTTGAACTGTACAAGTCAAGGAAACAACCTGTTAACAAAACCTTACTTTACAGTACCGCCACCATATATGATTCATTCGATGGACAATACTTTACCGATCTTTTTTCATCCGCGGTTCGTTACTCGTACCGACTTGATACTATTGCTATTAGCGATATTTACGACATGTCGCGGTACCTTGGCAGTAAGCATGCCGGTTATCTGTTCGATTATTTCATGAACCAGTACATCCTTCAAAATATGCCAGATGGGTTGGAGCCTATCGATTATTTTCATTTCAACCGGCAGAAAAACTCCATTATGCCTGCCCGGGATGAGCAGTTTGAGGTTTTGCCGAACCACGACTGATTTGTTGAATACAACGGAATAAGGGATTCAACCGCTCCTCGCATAGGGAACCAGCGTCTGATCAGCGAACATACCTTTTAAAAATTTGAAATATCCGGCAATGGCGATCATTGCCGCATTATCGGTTGAATAGTTCAGAGGAGGAATGAACACCCTCCATCCCTTTTCATCACGGGCTTTAAGGAGCGCTTCTCTGAGTCTTGAATTGGCCGATACCCCGCCTGCGATTGCCACATCAGGTAACCGGTTTTCAGGCATCATCACCGTGCATTTTTCAACAGCCTTCCCGATTTTCGACATCAGAATGTCAACAATGGTGAACTGGATCGATGCACAGAGATCATTTTTATTTTTTTCGATAAAGCGGGGATCTTTCTTCAGTTCATCCCGGATGAAGTAAAGAAAGGAGGTCTTCACCCCGCTGAAACTGAAGTCGAGATCAGGTATGTTAGGACGGGCAAAGGGAAAACGCATTGGGTTGCCCAACCGGGCTAACTGATCTATCACAGGTCCTCCCGGATAGGGGAGTCCCATGATCTTGGCGGCCTTATCGAAGGCTTCACCCGCAGCATCATCGATGGTCTGGCCGATGACCTCCATGTCGAAATAGTCCCTAACCAGAACAATCTGTGTATGCCCGCCCGAAACAGTCAGGCACAGGAACGGAAATTCCGGTACCGGGTTGGTACGTTCTGCATTTTGAATGAAGTGACACAAGATATGAGCCTGGAGGTGATCCACTTCGAGGATGGGGATCCCCAATCCTAGGGCGAAAGCTTTTGCAAAGGAGACCCCAACCAGGAGTGAACCCAGGAGTCCGGGCCCGCGGGTAAATGCCACTGCCGCAAGCTGATTTTTATTTATATTTGCTTTTTGGATTGCGGCTTCAATGACCGGAATGATATTTTGCTGATGCGCCCGGGAAGCCAGTTCTGGCACTACCCCACCGAAGCGGGTGTGTACCTCCTGGCCGGCTGTGACGTTTGAAAGGATAACGTCGTTTCTGATCACTGCCGCTGCAGTGTCATCACAGGATGATTCAATCGCAAGAATAAAGGTTTCCATTTTCAGCCGCAAAAGTACCATAAAAAGGGGATTCAACATAGCATTGTTCGTGATCACAGCGGTTTTCTCACTGCTGTTTTCACTCTTTCTGCTTCTGCGAAGCGACCTGGTACAAACCATCGCCGTGAGGTTGGCGGCCGACTATCTGTCGAAGGAGTTAAAAACTGAAATCCGTATAAAGGGATTCACACTTTCATTGCGACATGGACTGGTCATTGAGGAAATCAGGATCCTGGATCAGCATCGCGAAGTGCTCTTCTCGGCGCGCGAATTGGGCGTAAGGCCCGGTTTGATCCGCTTCTCGAAACGCAAGATCAACCTGAACCAGATCTATATTGATAATGGCGTGATTCAGCTGCTTACACACCAGGGTGACAGCGCACTCAACCTGAAGTTTATCATCGATTATTTTGCTTCTACCGATACGGTTACTGTTGTCGATACGACTCCCGGAAAACCCTGGGATATTACCTTTTCGGCCGTCACGCTGCGCAATACCCGGTTTCATTTCCAGGACTGCAATGAACAACCCGTTCCGGTCGGGATGGATTATGCTAATATTGATGTAAGCGGAATCAATCTGGAACTCACCGATATCGATTTTGACGCCGACACCATTCATGCCAACATCCGACATTTAGCCGCCCATGAGCGAAGCGGGTTTCGTGTCGACAATCTGAGCGGTGAATTCCAGGTAAGCCCCTCCTTTCTGAAAGCGCGAAACCTGAAGGTTGTCACTCCGCATTCCGATCTGGCGCTGTCGTTCGATTTCCTGTATGACCAATGGAATGGATTCAACGATTTTCTTAATGATATGGTCATCAAAACAAAGATAGAGCCTTGTTATCTGGACTTACAGGATATCGGATACTTTGCGCCGGAACTGCTGACGATGAAAGACCGCATCAGGCTATCGGGGGAGATCGAAGGTACCGTGAACAATTTTAAAGCGAGAAATTTCCGGTTCGCTTTTGGGAACAACTCCTTCTTTTATGGTAATGTGAGCGCCGTCGGACTTCCGGATGTGGAGCGTACCTATGTGAATATGAACATAAAAACGCTTTACACCAATAAGGCTGATATCGAATCGATCAGGATTCCCGGGGACCCGGGCACCATCGAACTTCCTGACCTTCTTGACCCGATCGGAACGGTGCAGCTGACCGGACTGTTTTCGGGATTTTACAATGACTTTGTAGCCCGTTCTTTGATTCATACCGATTTGGGCGGGATCAGGACCGACCTGACTTTACGGAAACCCCAGGGTAATAATCCGACAACCTATATCGGGCAGATCGACATTTCGGGCTTCGATATCGGGAAGCTGGCCGGTTCTTCGCCCATGTTAGGATCGGTGACGGCACATGGCGATATTAACGGCGGCGGCTTCAACCTGCAGGATGCCATAGTGGCGCTGAACCTTCGCATTGATTCGATCGGACTCAACACATACATCTACCGGAACCTCGATGTGACCGGAAACCTGTCGCAACGGAAATTCAACGGCAAACTCAGGATCACCGATCCCTGCCTTCGCCTTGATTTTGACGGACTGGTCGATCTCTCCGATTCCATCCCCGTGTTCGATTTCGACGCCACTATTCACCATGCATTACTCTACCACCTGAATCTCCTTAAACGCGACTCCATTGAAAACCTGAGTGCCCGGATTACCGCCGATGTCAGGGGTAAAAACCTCGACGATCTCGACGGATCGCTCAGTATTGAAAATGCAGTCTATGCCGAAGGAAAGAAGTCCCTCGAAATGAAGCAACTGTCACTTCTTTCAAAGCAGGATACATCAATCGGGAAAAGCTATCACCTGCAGTCCGATTTTGTGGATGCCGATTTTACTGGACATTTTTCATTTACCGCGATTGTTCCCGCACTGATGACCCTGGTCAATAATTACCTGGCCTCTTTCACTCTGAATGACTCCCTCATCCGTACCACGGATGGGCAATCGGACCAGATCCTGAATTTCAACATTCAAATCAAGGATGCCGATGATGTTACGGCCATTTTTCTTCCGGTTTTAAAGATATCACCCAACACCGAATTAGAGGGCTTTTATGATGAAAAACGAGGACAGGTTGGCATCAGAGGATGGTCACCATCGGTTTTCATTTCCGGTATCGAACTCTCAAACTGGTATTTTGAAGCCGAAAACCGGAAGGACAGCCTGCTGGTCTCCACCAGCAGTGAAGCGATCTATTTGAAAAGGGCACAGAAAACAGATTCATTAGAGCTGAAAATCGATACCTTCAGCCTGACTTCCAGTATTCAGCATGATACGATCCGGTATCACCTGGATTGGAAAGACCGCGCGCGTTCAAGCGACCTGTCGGGGTTTGTGAGTTTTACCCGCACTCCCGTCATGGATGTAAAACTGGAACGGTTTCATGTATACCTGAATGATAAATTCTGGACGATCCATCCCGAAAATCAATTATCCATCGACAGTTCTTCGCTTCTGTTCCGGAAATTCGAGTTTTATTCTGATGACCAGTATGCCCGGTTTAATGGCCAATTGTCGGAAAAGGAAGGGGATACTCTTTCAGCCTCTTTCAATAAAGTAGATATTTCGACGGTTGACCGGCTCTTCGGCCTTTCGGGAATTGATCTTGACGGAATACTGAGCGGAACCGTGAAGCTTACCGAGCCCTATACCAACATTTCGATCACCTCCGACCTGCATGTCGATAGATTTACCTTTAATAAGGAGTTGTTAGGCGATGCCCTCTTCAGAGTCGGTTATAATTCGCTGAATGACCGTTTTGACGTGTTTTCACAAATCATTTACACCGGCAATGTGGGTACCAACATACCCTTCTCCATGACGGGCAGTCTGTACCTGGAAAAACCTTCGCCCAGGGTTGACCTTGATATCGGGCTGAAAAACCTTAACCTTCGCATGATTAACCCGTTTGTCAGCAGCTTTATGTCGGGAGTAAACGGAATGGCTTCAGGCCAGGTGCGGATCAGGGGAAGACTTGATAAGCCCGACATTGCAGGATCGCTCAAACTGATGCGAACCGAGTTCAAGATTAATTACCTCAACGTTCCCTATTCCTTTGCCGATGTGATCGATATTGATTCCTCGGCATTCCATTTCAGGGATATTGTATTGTTCGATTCGTTAGGACACAAAGCCTTGCTTAACGGGAAGATCACCCATCGCCATTTTTCCGACATCCGTCTGGGACTGAATATCGAGTTGACCGATTTTTCTGCATTCAATAACACCCGGGTTCAGAACGGGGTATTCTACGGCACCGCACGGGGCACCGGGAATGTATCCATAACCGGGCCAATCGACAATATCTCGGTAAGCGTAAAGGCTTCCAACGGGGGGAATACCCATGTTGTAATCCCCATCGATCTTACAGCATCAGTCGGCCAGGTCGATTATATTACGTTTATCAAGCCTGACTCCGATACCCTCGATGGACCGCTCAGGAAATCCCAAACAGAACCATCCGGATTATCGTTGGATTTAGGTCTCCGGGTGAACCAGGATGCTGTTGTTGAGGTATTCCTGCCCAATCAATTGGGGAAGCTGACAGGCAGCGGAACCGGAAACCTTTTGATGGGGATGACCCCGGCGACGCCTTTTACCCTTTCAGGAACCTATTCGATTACCAAAGGGTCCTTTTTGTTCCAGTTCAAAAATTACCTCCGGTTGCCGATGCAGATCCGTGAAGGAAGCATTATTTCATGGACCGGCGACCCTGCTGATGCGAATCTTTCAGTCAGTGCCGTGTACAAATTAAAGGCTCCGCTTAAAGGTCTTACAACCGTGCCCGAGGAAGAGGGGATCCGGATCCCGGTAGAATGTATCATCCGTTTGGGCGGAAAACTGACAAATCCCAACATCTCTTTTGCCATCGACCTGCCCAATGTGGAGGAGAGTATCCGTTCGCTGGTCTATTCATCCATCGATACCAACAACACAACCGTCATGAATGAACAGACCCTGTCGCTGATGATCCTGAATCAGTTCAAGCCTGTGGTGAGCTCCTCCACATCCGGGACCGTCGATGTGGGAACTGCCTCCATGTCGCTGATCACCAACCAAGTTAACAGTTGGATTTCGGGATTGTCGCAGAATGTCAATGTCAATATGAACTACAAGCCAGCTACCAGTACGACCCAGCAGGAATTTGACGTGGGAATATCGACCCAGTTGTTCAACGACAGGCTCCTGATCGACGGGACTTTCGGAATGAATTCATACAACAATCAATCATACAAACAATCAAGCACCATCGTGGGGGATATCAACATCGAGTATGTCCTGACCCAAAACCGGCGTTGGAGGGTGCGGGCTTTTAACCGGACCAATACCCTGAATATCCTGAATAACAATGCGCCTTACACCCAGGGTGTCGGATTCAAGTACCAACGCGATTTCGCCACCTTTAAAGATCTCTTTACCCCTGCAAAGAAGAAGCATTAACCTGTTTCATAATCTCTAAAATTAAGTACCATGAAGAAGCTGATTCTTTTATTCGCTCTCGTTTGTCCGGCCTGTTGGAATCTCTTTTCTCAGATTGTGATCGATCAGCATGATATGCCAAAAGCAGGCGATACACTCCGGATAAGCCTGTCGCTCACGGCTCCGGCGGGATACGCCCAAACAGCCTTCGATACTACCTGGAATTTCGCGGCGCTCGAAGCAATGAGTCAGCGTGTTGATACTTTTGTATCCGCCACAGCAACGCCGGCTATCTATCAACTGGTCTTTGTGTTACTTGGTGGCGCCAATCTGGCTTCACCGAGGAATAGTCTGCCCGTGCCGGGAATGCCGCTGACCCAGGGTTATGATTTTTTCAAAAATAATTCCACTTCCTATTCCAATTTAGGGATGGCATACTCCCTGCAGGGAATCCCGGTGCCAGCAAAGTATGATACTCCCGAAAAAATCTATGCCTTTCCGCTGGAACCCCTCTCAACCTGGAACTCAGTTTCCTCGTTTGCACTCCCCGTCCCCGGAATTGCCTATTACAGCACCCTCGTGGCCCGCGATAATATCGTCGATGGCTGGGGCACACTGGTCACACCTTACGGAACATTTCCGGTTTTAAGAGTTAAATCGACGGTGATCACCCACGACAGCATCTATATCGATTCCCTGCAAACCGGACTTACCTTCAACCGGAATTTTACCGAATACAAATGGCTTGGAAAATCGCAGGGGATCCCGCTGTTGAACATCCATGAAGAGGGAAGTATGATCACCGTGACCTGGCGCGATATCCCACGGATGTCGGTCTCACCGCTCACAGTTTCTTTGGGAAACGACACAGCCGTTTCAAAGGGAGCAATTGTACAAATCCCTGCGGTCGTTACCGGGGGCACACCTCCCTATCACTATTTCTGGAACACGCTGGATACCGGATCAGTATTAACAGCGAAGATATGGAGCGATACCTCATTCACGGTGATCGTCATCGACGGGATGATGAGTATAGTGTCAGCGAAGAAAAAGATTTCACTTCGCTATCCACCGGGAATCGAAGAGGAGCGGGAATCCACGCTGTCGGTCACACCCAATCCTACGGGTGGCTCTTTTACGATCGGAATGCCCCCGGCGACTGGTACAGTGCAGCTGACACTGACCGACTTTCATGGAACGCTACTCCGGTCGATGGAAATCGAACCGTCAGGAATCCCCTTTAAGGCAGATTTTTCTGATCTCCCGGATGGAATGTATCTTTTGAAACTTACAGGAAACAGGTACAACGCAACTGCCAAAGTGATCATCGACAAGGATTCCAATCACTGACACAGGATGTCATTTACCGTTTACCGATCATCGGCCGGCTCCGGAAAAACCTTTACCCTGGTTCGTGAATACCTGAAGATCTTACTGCAGGATCCCCGCAATTTCAGGAATATTCTGGCGATTACCTTCACCAATCTGGCTGCCAGCGAGATGAAAGAACGGGTTCTCCAGTCATTACGGCAACTTTCGTCACTGAATCAGGACCCCGGATCAAAAATCAGGGAGACAATGCTGCCGCTGCTCCTTTCGGAAACAGGACTGACGGAATCGGCGCTCATCGACCGGGCGGATCAGGCTTTAACGCTGATCATCCATCACTATGATGATTTTGCTATAGGTACCATCGACGGCTTTTCGCATCGCATCCTGCGTTCGTTCGCACATGATTTCGGCCTTTCGATTCAATTCAACGTTGACCTCGACACCGAAACGCTGATCAACACGGCGGTGGGACTTCTCCTTGATAAAGTCGGTACCGACAACCGGCTTACGCGATTGCTCGTGAGGTTTCTGGAATCCAGGATGGATGACGATAAGGGCTATGCCATCGAACGGATATTGGCCGATTTTACCCATAACCTGCTTGACGAGGAGGGGCAAAAATCGATCAGGGAATTGGAACAGGTCTCTCTTTCCGATTTTGCAGAGATTGCTCAGTGGTTATCAGCCCGTAAAAAAGAGTACGAGCAGGCCGTCTGTAAAATTGGCGCCTCGGCTTGTGCCATTCTGGATCAGTCGGGACTTGATGCCTCGGCATTCTTTCAGGGGAAGCGTGGCATCTATACCTATTTCCGGAACCTTGCCGCAGGCAGGTTCGATAAAGTGGCGCCTAATAACATTTTGACCGAGGCAGTTTCCCGCGATTCATGGGCCGGAAAGAAGGCAACAACAAGTGAAATCCATATCATTGATCAGATTAAACCACAGCTTTTGGAATGGTGGGAGCAGGCCAGCCGGCTTTATCCGGAACAGACTATGGCGTACCAATTACACTGTCAGCTTTCCGCAACAATTTATCCGTTGGCCGTTCTTCATGAGATTGACCGGGTTATGGTTGAATTCAAGAAGCAGAACAACCTGGTGCATATCGGTGAGTTCAACCGCCGTATTTCCGACGTCGTTAGCCGCGAATCGGTGCCTTTTATCTACGAACGGTTGGGCGAACGGTACCATCACATCATGATCGATGAATTTCAGGATACCTCGCGCCTTCAGTGGCAGAACTTTGTTCCGTTGATCGAAAATGCACTTGCTTCAGGGTATTTCAACCTGGTGGTGGGCGACGGAAAACAGGCAATCTACCGTTGGCGTAACGGGGATGTAAACCAGTTTACCATGCTGCCCCGCCTCGAAGGCAGCTCCACTGACCCTATCATACGGCAACGTGAAATGGCGCTCGTCAACCATTTCGAAGAGAAGGATCTCAACCGGAATTTTCGTTCGCAACGCACCATCGTCGAATTCAATAACCAATTCTTTACCTTTTTACGCGACCGGATCGGCGGGCCTATTTCACCGGTTTATAACGGCGTCGTTCAGCAATGTCTTGATGATCGTACGGGAGGCTATGTCAACGTTCAATTCCGCGATCCTGTTACCGGTGATGAAGAGGAGGAACAGAGCGGGGGAACCGGAATGGAGCAGGAGGTGTTAAGGCTGGTGAATGCAATACACGAGGATGGATATAATTATCGGGATATTGCCGTGTTATGCCGAACGAACCTGCAAGGCAGCCTTATTGCCCGTACCCTTGTCGATGCCGGCATCGACGTTGTCTCACCCGAATCGTTGCTGCTTTCACAGTCGCCTGAGGTCAGGTTTCTCGCAGGCTTCATCCGGTATCTGTATGAACCTGAAAACATGGTGGTTCAATCGGAATTAGCGGCATTTTTATTCCGTACCGGACGGGTCGCCGGAATGGAGTGGCCAGAGTTGTTTCACCGGTTGACCTCCCTGACCGGCGGCCTTTTAGGGCTGCTCGCCGGGCAGAACCTCTCCTTCTCGCGGGAGGAGATGCTCTCACTGCCCTTATATGATTTATGCGAAACGCTGATCCGCTTGTTTCACCTTGATCAAACGGCCGATGCCTATGTGCAATTCTTTTTAGATGCGGTTCTATCGTTTGTACAGGAAGAGAATACGGGAAAACCTGGTTTCACAGAATGGTGGGACCAAAAGGGAAGCCAGAAATCGGTGATGGTGCCGGCCGGAATGGATGCTGTGCGTATAATGACCATCCACCAGTCGAAAGGATTACAATTCCCTGTTGTCATCCTTCCCTTCAAGGAGGTGAAAAAAAACATTACGAAACAATTTCTTTGGGTTGACTTAAACGGCACCGGCATTCCCTGCATCCGGAATGCCATCCTGAAAGCAAAAAAAGAGATGGGACAAACCCGCTTTGCTGACCAATACTTTGCCGAAGAGGCCATGAGCCAACTGGATCAGATCAACCTGCTTTACGTTGCCATGACCCGGCCTGAAGATCGGCTATACATCCTTCTTCCCGGGTTTCCAAAGACAGCGAAAACCTTCAGGTCGGCTTCGGCATATTTTGATCATTTTTTAAAAGAAAACGCTATTTGCCTTCAAACGGAAAACGGTTACGAGATTGGTAATCCTGTAAAAAAAACTAGAATCATCCCTTTCAGGGAAGATCGCTCTTTGGTATTAGATCATTTTATTACGGCACCCTGGCGAAACCGGATCAGGATCAGGAGCCGGGCTCCCGGTATGTGGGATATGGAAGATCCCGACAGGAAGTTTCATTACGGGAACCAGGTTCATGCATTGATGGCAGGGATCGTCACGGCTGAGGATGCAGAAGGGGCCATCAGCGTGGCGATTGAGGATGGCCGGATCCGGAAGGAGGATGGGCCTGCAATCAGGGCCATGGTTGAGCAAGTGACCGGACATCCTGCACTTTCAGAATTTTTTAAGCAGGGAGCAGTCGTGAAAAACGAGTCCGAGATTCTTCTCCCTGACGGTACATTTTTCCGACCCGACAGGATTCAAATTTATCAGGATCAGGCTGTCATTCTGGAATATAAGACTGGGAAAAAGGAAGAATTCCACCACCGGCAGATCCACAGGTACGGAAGCATATTGAAGGATATGGGATTCAGCCGGGTGCGCCTGTTCATAGTCTATCTTCACGAACAAATTGAAGTGATATCATGATACAACTGGAACGGTTATACGTGGAATTATTCGGTGAGAAACCGATCTCCATAACACCTTTACCGGTATCGGGTTCCGTTCGGCGCTATTTCAGGTTGACATCCGGACAAGGTACGGTAATCGGCGCCTTTAACGAGGATATCAGGGAAAACAGGGCCTTCTTTTCGTTTGCAAAAACGTTCCGTTCAGAAGACCTGCCGGTGCCGGAAGTATTGGCTGTTGCAGCAGATCAGAGCCATTACCTGCTTCAGGACCTGGGCGATGTGACCTTATTTTCACGGATACAGGAATCTTCAGGAACGAAGCGGGGCTCAGAAACACCGGAATTCGATAAGGCGCTGCTCGACCTTTACAAAAGAGTGGTCGGATGGCTTCCCCGGTTCCAGAATTCAGCCCCCGATTATGAAGTCTGTTACCCGCGGAAGGCTTTCGATCGGCAGTCGATGATGTGGGACCTGAATTATTTCAAATATTATTATCTCAAGCTCGCAGCCATTCCCTTCGACGAGCAAAAACTTGAAGATGATTTCAACCAGTTTTGTTCCTTACTGTTAGAAGCGCCATCCTCATTTTTCATGTATCGTGATTTCCAGTCCCGGAACATTATGATCACCGGCAACGATCTCTGGTTCATCGATTTCCAGGGGGGAAGACGGGGTCCCCTGCAATACGATGTAGCCTCGTTGCTATATGATGCCAAAGCCGACCTTCCCCAGCCGGTGCGGGATGCGTCACTCGAATACTACCTGAAACAGGCAGAACCCATGCTTCCCCATGGACCGGAAGGATTCC
Organism: uncultured Prolixibacteraceae bacterium; assembly: GCA_964525995.1. GTDB lineage: Bacteria > Bacteroidota > Bacteroidia > Bacteroidales > FEN-979 > CAIVAT01. Next base: position 89,390 of record CAZGIM010000006.1, read on the forward strand.
TGAAATATTTCCAGGGGTATTCGCTCATCAGAATTCTTCAGGCAATGGGCGCCTATGGATTCAGGGGATTCTATCAGAAAAAAAAGCACTTTCTACACAGTATTCCTTACGCGATCCGTAACCTCGAAACCCTGATACCCGGCGCTCTTTCAGGCCGCTTCCCGGAACTCAGAACCGTTCTGGAACGGGTGGTAATGACACCGCTTCCGGCAGGAATCCTGCATTCGGCATCCGGTGCCCTGCCGGCAGAACCGGAACGACCAGTCGACGCCGGTGACCGGTCAAAGGTACCGCTTTCAGAAAGGAAACCCGGACATCCCTCGCTGTTGGTAACCGTCATGAGTTTTTCATACAAAAATGGAATTCCGAACGACCCTTCCGGCCACGGGGGAGGATTTGTATTCGACTGCCGGGCTTTGCCCAACCCGGGCCGGTTCGAGCAGTTCCGCGAACTTACCGGCGAGGATCCTGATGTAATCCGGTTTCTGCAACAGGAACCAGAGGTGAATCGCTTTCTTACAACCGTATTCCAACTGGTTGACCAAAGCGTGAAAAAATACGCGGAACGGAATTTCACCCACCTGATGGTAGCCTTCGGATGCACGGGAGGTCAGCACAGGTCGGTTTATTGTGCAGAACGGTTAACGGAACACTTGCGCACCAAGTTTGAAATTGAAGTTCTGGTCATCCACCGCGAAAGGTCAGATGAACCAAGGAACCATAATAATATGAACGGATGAAGGGATTTATCTTAGCGGCGGGCCTGGGTACCCGTTTGAAGCCGTTCACCGATGGCTCACCGAAAGCGCTGTTCAAGGTCGGAGGTAAAACGATGCTCGAACATGCATTGCAACATTTGCAGCATTACGGCATCGGGGAAGTAATCGTTAATGTGCACCATTTCCCCGGTCAAATAAGGGAGTTCCTGTCGGAACACGATAACTTTGGAATGGAGATAACCCTTTCCGATGAGTCGGAGATGTTGTTAGAGACCGGAGGCGGATTGAAAAAGGTTGCATGGTTTTTCTCAGCCGACGAACCTTTTGTGGTAAGAAATGTGGATATACTATCCGATCTCAACCTGGCTGATATGATTCGCGCACACAAAGAATCGGCGGCACTGGCAACACTGGCTGTACGGGATCGGAAAACATCGCGCTATTTTCTCTTCGATGATACAGGATCGCTTTGCGGGTGGGAGAACCTTAACACCGGCGAACGGATCGTAAAACGGGCTGCCGGTGCCTTGTTTCCAAAGGCATTCAGCGGAATCCAGGTTCTCAGTCCGGAGATATTCCCGCTTATCACCGAATCAGGAAAGTTTACGCTCATCGATCTCTATCTTCGACTTGCAGCGGGTGGCAGGATCAAAGGATATTCCGACCAAGATGCCATGTGGAGGGATATCGGCAAGACAGGAGATCATGGTAGTTCTGATTCCGGCCGGCAGGGTTCTGCATCTGGAATTTGAAGACCCGGTTTTGAATTTTTATTTTTAAGGGATCACTGATCAGGATGGATGAATTTACTGAACATAACGAAAGCTTCGAAAGGCAGATGCCGTTCTTGAAAAGTGCGGCCGCTCACCTTTTCACAGCATTCGGCAGCGATTTGGGTAAGGTCTGTGTAGTGACTCCCAACCGGCGCTCCGGTATCTACCTCCGGAAATATATCGCTGAGTTGGTCACTGGTCCGGTCTGGGCGCCGGCCGTCCATGCCATCGAAGATTTTATGGCAATACTGTCAGGGATGACGGAAGTTGAGCCCGTGCTGTTGCTGACCGAACTGTATGAAATTCACCGGACGGTAGATCAGGAAAAAGCCGGGAGTTTCGAAGAGTTTTTATCGTGGGGCGGACAATTGTTGGCCGATTTCAATGATATCGACCGTAACCTCAACGATGGCAGGGCGCTTTTTAACTATCTCGACGAAGCAAAAGCACTTGCCCTTTGGAATCCCGACGGCATGCCGTTGACTCCGTTCCAAAAGGATTATCTCAGGTTTTACAGGTCATTAGGCACTTACTATGAAATGCTGAAGAGTTCGCTGATAAGCCGGAAAACGGGATATCAGGGATTGGTTTTCAGGCATGCGGCCGAACGCGTTGTCACGGGGAGTGCCGAAATACCCTGGGAATCGGTTCTTTTCACCGGTTTCAATGTGTTGACCCAGGCCGAAGAGGAGGTGATGAACCATTTGCGGATGAAGGGGAAAGCGCATTTTTTCTGGGATGCAGACCATTTTTATCTGGATCATGAACAACGGGAAGCCGGGCTCTTTTTACGTCGCTGGCTGAAAAAATGGCCACTATCCAAGGCTAATCCGGTATCTGACTGCTTCAAAACAGGTGCGAAGAACATCAGGATCATCGGGATCCCCGACCCGGTCGGACAAGTAAAATTCTGCGGGGAGCTGCTTCAGAAACTGGGCGCTGAAACAGGCGAAGAAACCGCAGTGATTCTTCCCGACGAAAAACTGCTGCTTCCCCTGATGAACTCCCTTCCTCCGGAGTTGTCGCAGTTCAATGTGACCATGGGATTCCCGCTGAAACAGACCCCCCTGGCTGTGCTCCTCGACCAGACCTGTTATATGCACCTCCATGCAACAGCTATGCTAACGGGGGCGTCGGATACCCATAAATTCTATTACCACGACCTGATCAGCCTTTTACGCAATCCATTATTAACGCGGATCGCCTCACAAGTTAATGGCGACGGGTTTGCCTTGAACGACTTGATCGTACATTTGAATTCAGGCGATCGGGTGTTTGTATCTCCCGACCATCTTAAGGGAATGGGTTTATTTGGTTCCACACTGGGATTTCTCGAACCCTTTGTCACTCACTGGACTCGCCCCGGCGAGGCAATCTGTAGTTTAAGATGCATTACCGAATGGACCCGGAACGAGCCCTTTGAATCGGAATCGGCTTATGTGATCGCTACCATCCTGCACCGGCTGGAACTGGTCGTTGAACGGCATTCCTCCTGGTTCTCGCTGCAATCGTTCTGCCAGTTCTTCAAAGAAATGGTCAACACCTGTACCCTTCCATTTGTTGGGGAACCGTTACAGGGAGTGCAGATCATGGGCATGCTGGAAACGCGCACCCTTGATTTTAAAAACCTGATAATCCTGTCATGCAATGAGGGATTGTTACCGACAGGGAAAACTGCACATTCGTTTATTCCTTTCGACATTAGATCGGAGTATGGTCTCCCGACTTACCGCCAGAAGGATGCCATCTATGCCTACCATTTTTTCAGGTTGTTGCAACGTGCCGAACATATCTGGCTTTTGTATAATACCGAACCCGATAAACTCAGTGGTGGCGAAGTTTCGAGGTACATCCGGCAAGTGATCCGGGAACTTCCGGAGTATAACCCGAAAATAACTATAAACCAACACATTGTTACGTCGGGTTCGGTTGGAGTCAATGAAATCGGAAACATTGAAATTCAAAAGGAGGGATGGGTTTATCAGAAAATCCTCGATAAAGCAGCGGAAGGACTGTCGCCAACTGCGCTGAATTCGTTCAGGAAATGCTCGCTTCAGTTTTATCTGTCGGAAATTGCGGGGATCAGGGAGCCGGAGGATCCGGGCGACACAATTGATGCAAGGATGCTGGGCACCGCTGTCCATCATGCATTGTTCAAATTATACGCGCCCCTGAAAGGAAAGATCCTGCATCTTTCTGATATCGATGTCATGAAAAAATCGGCTGTTACCGCAGTTCGTGCCGCGTTTGAGGAAAAATTCAAAAAACCTGCATTGAACTACGGAAAAAACCTGTTGTTGGTAAACGTTGCAACCAGGATGGTTCAAAACTTCCTTGAGTCAGAACAGATACGCTTGCTGAGTTATCAGTCATCGGGCACAGCCATCCGCATCGAAGCGCTGGAACAGCCCGTTTGGCGAGGATTGCCGTTGAAGGTGAACGGAAGGGAGCATGAGGTCAGGATTAAAGGATTTATCGACCGGGCCGATCGGGTAGGAGCGGTGTTACGCGTGGCCGATTATAAAACCGGTCGTGTTTTTCCCAAAGAGCTGGTTATCGCGAATTGGGATGAACTTTTATCAGATCCGGCTAAGGACAAGTGCTTCCAGTTGCTGGCCTATACCTGGCTTTTTCATGGTTTTGATTCAGCCACTTCCCGCACCGCCGGTGTTGTCCCGCTGCAATCATCTTCTCCCAAATTCATGCCCGTAAAGGTCGGAACCGGGAGTGAAAACCGTTCCACCGAAAAAAATTCAATCCGGTCAGGCAGTCCGGAAGATGATGGCGGAGAGACAACTGGAAATTCAACTGACGAAACAGCGAATCTCTCCCCTTCGGATATGGAAGCTTTTGAGGATGTACTTCGGCAACTGATCGGCCGCCTCCTCGATCCCTCGATCCCGGTTGGACCTGCCGAAAATACCGACTATTGCAGAAATTGCAGCTATCTCAACCTGTGCGGCAGAACTGCGGCATTCTAATCTTCCCCGAAAACAAATGCCTCGTAGGTGTACAGCTCAGCGTCTTTCCAGCCGTCCCAGCCAAGACCGGCCTTGTCGCGACTGCAATGCCCCAGGAATTCCTCCACACTCCATCCCGTTTCGGTGGCAACCTGCGGCAGGAAGGTTCCTGAATAGTATCCCTTTTTGATGTAGATACCGTGTTTTCCAAGGATGATCTCATCGGGAGAGGAGATTTTTTTCATGGGTGATAAAACCGATATCTCAATATTCAGCCTTTTCAATTCTCCGGAAACGACAGGCTGGAAACGGGTATCTTCGGTTGCTGATGATACCGACAATTCGCTTACAAGCCTCCAGAGCGGCAGTTCACTCGAAAATCGTCCGATACAACCTCTGAGGGCGCCCTGCTCTTTCAAGGTAACAAAGGCTCCTGCCCGGATGTTCAGGGTTGGCGTGAATCGGGCCGGATTGAAATCCGGCATCTTCCGCTCATTTAGATATTTTTCGAGCGTTTCACGGGCTACCTTCAACAGGGTTGCCTGATCTTCCTTTGAAAAAGAGAATCCGACTGTCGCGCTGCTGCTTTTATCCCGGGTGACCACGATAGACCAGTAACCGACTACCTGGCTTTTATCGCCGTACGGACCGTCGCCGGAGTTCAGATATCTGACCGGATTGTAATGGTATTCTCCGGTTGAGGAAGTAAGGTACATCAAGGTCATGATCGAAGTCCAGCCGCACAGGTTAGTGACCAGATTGGGAACTTTTTTCGATTCATATTCTTTGAGAAAATCCGACAGATTTTGCGGATTGCCGGTGATGATGGCATCACAGGTTGCTTTGTCGGCACGGCGTGCATCCTCGTATGCCGGATAATGCGAAAAATCGGTGCTGAATACAAACAGGTTATGCTGGTTGAAATAGGGTTTCAGCGTCTGGGCAATCTTTTTGCAGGTTTGTTCCGACTGGCTTCCGATGACGATGGGAACCACCTTCAGTTCCTGTTTCATGTGATACTGGAGGAAGGGAACCTGAACCTCCAGACTGTGTTCGCTGCGATCGGCTTCAGGGTTAAAAACAAAGACGGGGTTATCACGGATCAGTTGATTCGCAAGGGTTGTATTGACCTTGACCCGGCCCAGGGGGGTAATGTAATCGCCGCGGTTGTAAACCGATGCCCCGTTGAAGGAAACCTGGTGGCTGGAGGCAATGATAAAGATGTTGTCGAATTTCTGATCCGGATCGATTTGATTGAAACTGCTGGCGGCCACTTCGCCTGAGAAAATATAGCCTGCATGCGGGGAGATGATTGCGGCTACATTTTCGCTATTCCGGGATTGTGCTTTCGCAAACAGTTCCTCCAGGGTTGCGCGAAGTTCCTTTGGGTCGGATGGGTAAAACCGTCCGGCAACGGCCGGTTGGCGATCCTGTGGCGCCGGATTATCCTGTGATGAGCATCCATGGCTCACATTAAAAAATATTCCCATAACCAGAATTCCCTTGAAAATGTTGTGCATTGTTTTGGGTAACTTTGACTGAAATTCAGTGTAAAGATACGAAATGACGCCAAAAAATGCAATCCGCCCGGCGCTTTTAGCATTAGGGTTCGTAAGTCTCGGTTTTCAGATGTTGCTGATGCGGGGGTTCCTGCTGATCTTTAACGGGAATGAGCTGGTGATCGGTATGCTGCTGTCGACCTGGATGCTGTTCACCGGATTGGGTTCCCTGCTGGGGCGATTCAGCAGGTTCACCAGGCTGCACCATCCGGGCCTGATGGCGTTGCTGACGTTGACCGGCATCTGGCCTGCTCCGTCACTATTCCTGCTTTGTTACCTGAAAACCGCCCTGATACCGGCAGGAAGCATGGCTGACCTTTATGATGTTTTAGCCTGGGGAACCATCGTACAGTCTCCTTTTTGTCTGACCTCGGGATTTCTTTTCACCGCACTCAGCGCCCTTCCCCGGTCGGGCCGTCCATCGGCCTCCTATGCCTGGGAGTCGGCCGGAAGCATCGGTGCCTGCCTGATTGTGAACTTTGTATTCCTGTGGTGGTTTGACCTGTTTACAGGCGCTGTACTGCTCTCGGCGACCTGGTTCCTGATGCTTTCTGTCGCCCTGAATATCCAAAAGATGTGGATCCGGTCGGCTGGACTTGTAGTATTTGCCGCTGTTTATATTTTGATCATCATCCAGGCGGGATTGGCGCGACGTACCGACACCATGCTTTTTCCCGGCCAGCGGATGATCTCTGACAGGATGACGCCCTATGGAAGGATCACGGTGACCCAAACCGGCGATCAGCTTAACTTTTATGAAAACGGATTGTTGCTCTTCTCATCCGGAAATACGATCAACAACGAAGAGGCGGTACATCCTGCCATGGTACAACATCACAATCCTTCTAAAATTCTGATGATTTCAGGAGGATTTTCGGGCTCCCTTAGTGAAGTGATGAAGTACCATCCCAACCGGATCGATTACCTGGAACTTAACCCCGAACTTATCCGCATTGGCGTCCGGTTTACCGGTCAGATCAAAAGCGATACGGTCAGAGCAATGAAGGCCGACGCGCGCCGTTTTCTGCTCACAACAAATGAACGGTACCATGTGGTAATCGTCAACCTCCCGGCCCCTGCTACTCTTCAGATCAACCGGTACTATACCACGGACTTTTTTGAAGAGATCCGGAACCATTTGATGCCCGACGGTGTGATTGCGCTCTTTTTGCCAACTTCCAGCGACTATGTGAGCCCCGGCGCCGCCGACCTCAATTCGGTAATCTTCAGGTCACTCAAAAGTCGCTTTCAAAATGTTCTTATCGTTCCTTTGGAGAAAAATGTTCTTCTGGCCTCCGATACAACATTAACACTGGATATTCCGGGGAGGATCAGCGAGCTGAATATTCCGACAAGTTGGGTGAATCAATATTACCTTGACATTTCCCGGCTTCGCGAGCGTTCGGACTATCTTGTTGAAAACCTGCATCAGTCAGGTAAACTGAACCGCGACTTTGATCCGGTAGCTGTGCGGTATCAATTAACCTGGTGGCTGGATTATTTTTCTTTCAAACCATTAGCGGGGATTCTGGTTTTCACGCTGTTGTTTATCCTGCTGGCCTTCAGCCAAAACCGGTTGTCGGCAGGATTGTTTACCGGTGGTTTCACGCTGGCATCCATCGAAGTTATACTCATCCTTGCCTATCAGGTATTGTTCGGTTACCTTTTCAGCATGATCGGGGCGATTGTTCTCGTATTCATGACGGGCCTGACCCTGGGATCCTGGCTTGCACCAATGATCGTACGTCATTATGTTAAAAAATTTGCTGGAAAGGGAATGGCTGATGGTACTGGACACGTGAGCGGAGAACCATTACCTGACTTATCCCAAAAGGCGCACAGGATCCTCTATATACGGATTCAGGTTCTTTTGGCTCTATTCAGCCTGTTGATTCCGGTATTTCTCACATTCACCCGGTTCATTTCGGTCTCAGTAACCGGATCGCATCTCTTTATGTCGCTGCTGTGCCTTTTTCCTGCCTGGCTGATCGGAATGGAATACCACCTGGCGGTCACCATTTCTCAAAAGCAAATCACTCGCACCATCGCCGGAACCTATTCGGCCGACCTCTTCGGATCGGCCATGGGCGCCTTTGCTACAGGCGTCATCCTGCTTCCCATGGCTGGCGTTTGGGTTGCCTGCACCGTTCTGGGAATTCTGAACCTGACCGGTGCAATGATCGTATCAAAACGATAAGAAATTGCGTAACTTTGTAACTGGACCGGCCGGATGCCAGTGACCTGGCAGAAAGGATGGCTGACGGGGATCAGTCTTCCTCACGATCTTGCCGGAAAGATGAATTAATGGCAGGATCGGAGGATTGCGCCAAAACGATATCCACGGATGATAAAGGCTGCACGGTAATGTCGAAGTATATCAGTAAACGGCAATTTTTAGGTTACATGGCAGCGGCAGCCGGTGCAGCGGTAGTCGGATTACATTCCCTAAAAGCTTTTGCACATAAAATTAATGTCATGGAATTTTCCGGAAATCCGGATCCGGGTGTCCCCGGCCGGTACAGCAAAGAGTCGCCCTATTATGTGGTGACACCCAAAGGGGTGCAGTGTAAAATTTGTCCGAATAGCTGCATCCTGCGTGAAGGATTTGAAAGTATCTGCCGTACCCATGTGGTCAAAGATAAAAAGCTTTATACCATCGCTTACGGAAATCCCTGCTCGGTTCATATCGATCCGATCGAGAAAAAGCCATTGTTCCACTTTTTACCTGCCACACCCAGTTTCTCCATTGCCACCGCCGGGTGTAACCTCGCTTGTTTGAATTGCCAAAACTGGGAAATCTCTCAAAAAAGCCCTTCCGAAACGGATAACACGGAGTTATTTCCCCGACAGGTTGTAGAACAGGCAGCCAAGAGCGGGTGCAGGTCGATTGCCTATACCTACTCCGAACCCATCGCATTTTATGAATATACCTTCGATACTGCACGGTTGGCAAGGGCAAGAGGAATAAAGAACCTGCTGATCTCAAACGGGTACATCAACGAACAGCCGTTACGCGACCTGGCGAAATATTTAGATGCGGCCAATATTGACCTGAAGTCATTTTCCGATGATATCTACGCCCGGCTCAACGGAGGAAGTTTGCATCCTGTTCTCAATACCTTGAAAATCCTGAAAGAGGAGGGCGTCTGGCTCGAAATCACCATTCTGGTCGTTCCTACCTGGACCGACAAACCGGATATGATCGCCGAGATGTGCGGTTGGTTGATGAAGAATGGCTTAGCCGATGCACCGCTTCATTTCAGCCGCTTTCACCCGCTGTACAAATTGACCGGGTTGCCCTATACTCCGCTTTCATTCCTTGAGAAAGCCCGGGATATCGCCCTGAAAGCAGGAATAAAATATGTTTACATCGGCAATGTACCCGGAACCCCGGCCGAGAATACTTACTGCCCGAAATGCAAAAAGATTGTGATCGAGCGGCGTGGATTTAGCATCCTTCAGAACAATCTGAAAAACGGTGCCTGCAAATTTTGCAATACCCCTATAGCCGGAATCTGGCAGTGACCATTTTGAGAGGGTTTATTTCAAAATAAACCGATTCAGGAACGTTGCATCGATGGTCTTTTAATGGATACGCGGCATTTGTATATGTGTATTCACTATAAGAATCATGGATCGACGCCAGTTGTCGATGTATCAAGGTTCAGATTGTTCACTCAACCTGCCTGATATCGATCATGACGGGAAGGTGATCACTGAATCCCCCATGATACCGGGGGCCCACAAAAGTCCGGTTCAGCTTTTCACCGAAATAGGTCTTATCGGTCTCCAGCAGAAAAGTCGAATGAAAAATGGCGACCCGTCCTGCTCCCGTGCGTAATCCCTGAAGACCTTTCAGCAGGCTTCCGGTAACTATGAACTGATCGAAGGTGCTCCACTGATCCCGGTATTTGAGGGTCCCCTCTTTTTTATGACGGTTTCTGATTCCCATGAGGTTGTAAAGAGAAGTTGCCTCAACCGGAATGGTATCGCAACGGGCATTCAACACCTTGCGGATGCTCTCATCCTCCGGTTCATCATTGAAATCGCCCATTATCACTATGTTTGCTGACCGCCGGTACGATATGACCGGTGTACGCTGACCGCCGGGATTCATACCATGGTCGTTTGCGGGATTCCGACTTGTTCTTGTTGTCGGTTTGCCCGGAGAGCCGGGATGGTAATATCCGGGCTCGGCGGCGATGTGCTGAATTGAATCAATCAGATTTCGCAGCACATGGGCAACATGAATTCTGCGGGGTTGCGACGAAAGGTAACCGCCACGCCGCGACGGCCAATGGTTTACGATCAGGATCAGAGTATCGCGGTTCCTTACCAATCCTTTCACCAACAGAATTTCACGGGTTTGTGACAAAGTGTCAAAAGGAAACCGGATTGAGATACATCGGTTGCTGAGTACTTTAAAATGGTCGGACCGGTAAAGCAGGGCGACGTCAACCCCGCGGAGATCGGGCGATTCATGGTGAATGAAACGGTATTTGAAGCTTTTTAGGGGTGTTTCGTGGATGAGTTTGTTCAGAACATAACGATTTTCGACTTCACAGAGCCCAACCACAGAGGGAGCCGACCATTGTCCGATGGAAAGCAGCATCTTGGCAACCTGATTCAGTTTCCGGATGAACTTCGCATAAGTCCAATGCTTGGCGCCTGCCGGCGTGAATTCATCATCAAGCCGGGTGGTGTCATCATAAGGATCATAAAGATTTTCGACATTCCAGAAAACGATCCTGACATTTTGACCTTTTATTTTGATCGAATCTAAATTGGCACAATTTTGGATTTTATAGCAGTCACAACAATTTGACACACCGTTTACGGGAATATCTGAGGCAAGAAATGCCGGTATGGTGATGAGCAGGCTTAATAATAAAAATATCTGTTTCACAATCAAATTGTTAAACGGGTTTCGCAAGATCTATAGGCAAGTTTTTAGATATGTGGATAAAAAACAGGTTCCTCATACAACCTTTCTGATGGATATGATGTCTCTTAATCAGAAAAAGCTCCTGAAGGTTAAGGGTAACCCGATGATTTAACGATTTTTTAACACGATCTTAACAGATCTTAACAGGAAGTGGAAAAATATCGAAACTGTTAAACCGTTTTTAAAATCAAAACAATAAGAGAGCTATGAAAAGAATTGCAGCTGTTTTTTTGATTGCGCTCACCGGAGGAGCTGTTGCCCTTGGAATGTATAAGGTGTTTGAGAAGAAAAGTTTTATCTCGTCAGGTCGGCCTGAAGGGATACCCATTCAACAGGTAAGTTACAACCCCAGCGCGGCCTTTAACCAACCTGATTTCGAGGCTGCGGCAGCGATTTCAGTTCACGCCGTAGTCCATATCAAATCGGAGTTTCAGAAAAAAAGTCTGGTCTATGATGACTTTTTCGAATTCTTCAACTTTGGCGGCCGTCCCCAGCCGCGTGAGTATATATCCCCCTATTCGGCGATGGGTTCGGGCGTAGTCATCTCACCCGACGGATATATTGTTACCAATAACCACGTGGTACAGGACGCAACCAAGATTACAGTCACGCTGAACGACAAACGGGTGTATGAAGCGACCATCGTCGGCACGGATCCCAGTTCCGATCTTGCGCTGATCAGGATTGAGGAAAAGGGTCTTCCATTCCTTACCTATGGAAATTCGGATGATGTGAAGATCGGCGAATGGGTGCTTGCTGTTGGAAATCCCTTTAACCTTACCTCGACAGTTACGGCCGGTATTGTCAGTGCGAAGGCGCGAAACATCAATATTTTAGGATCTCAGGGCGCGATTGAATCATTTATTCAGACCGATGCTGCGGTCAACTCGGGTAACAGCGGCGGCGCACTGGTCAATACCCGCGGAGAACTGATCGGGATCAATGCGGCTATCGCGTCGGGAAACGGTTATTACACAGGCTATTCGTTTGCCATCCCCGTAAATATTGTCAGGAAAGTGGTTGATGACTTTATGAAATTCGGAAAGATCCAAAGAGCCTATTTAGGAGTTTATTACCGTGAAATTGATGACCAATTTGCCAAAGAGAAGGGACTTTCCGACCTCCGCGGTGTTTACGTCGATGAGGTCGTGGAAGGGGGACCCGCTGCTCTTGCCGGAATCAAGAAAGGTGATGTCATCCTCAGGATCGATAACAATGCCATCAATGGCAAGTCGGAACTGATGGAGGTAATCGGACAGAAAAATCCGGGCGATAAGGTCAAAGTACTCGTTCACCGGGGTGATCAGGAAGTTGAGAACCTGGTTACCATGCAGAGTGAGGACTCCCGTCAGGCGCTGGTCAAGGATGGTAAAATCATGATCCACGGCGCAACATTCCAGCCTTTGACTACAGCGGAGATGTCAAAATTCAATGTGGATTACGGATATAAAATCGTATCCGTTGAAAATGGAAAATTAAAAAATGCGGGTATTAAACCCGGTTTTATCATACTGTCGGTTGATCGTCAACCGATGCGTACCACTGCGGAATTAAAAGAGGCTCTCACGGAACGCAGCGGTGGTGTGCTCATTGAGGGCGTATATCCTAACGGACTGAGAGCCTATTACGGAATTGGATTATGAGACAACTAAAGATATCAAAATCAATAACGAACCGTGAAACTGCTTCGCTTGATAAATATCTCGCAGATATCGGAAAGGAAGAACTGATTTCGGCCGACGAGGAGGTTCTGCTTGCTCAGCGGATTCGCTCGGGTGACCAGGCAGCCCTTGAAAAATTATGCAAAGCCAACCTCAGGTTTGTTGTATCGGTAGCCAAGCAGTATCAGAACCAGGGACTGGGTCTTCCCGATCTGATTAACGAGGGAAACGTCGGACTGATCAAGGCGGCCAGACGTTTTGACGAGACCCGCGGCTTTAAATTCATCTCTTATGCCGTATGGTGGATCCGTCAATCGATCCTTCAGGCTCTTGCTGAACAGTCGCGGATCGTTCGGTTGCCGCTGAACCAGGTCGGATCGCTCAGCAAAATGTCGAAGGCATCGATAAGACTGGAACAACGGTTCGAACGGAGCCCTTCGATCGACGAGCTTGCGACTGAACTTGAACTTCCTCAGCAAAAGGTAGCCGAAACACTGCGCATGTCTTCGCGAATCATCTCCATGGATGCCCCGATCGATCAGGATGAGGAAACTAAACTGGTGGATGTTTTTGTAAATGAAGATACTCCCGAAACCGATGAGAACCTTATCAGGGAATCACTGTCACGCGAGGTGCAACGATCGCTGTCGACACTGACCGACAAAGAACGTGAGATCATCAACATGTTTTATGGGATCGGTTATCCGCACAGCTATACCCTCGAGGAGATCGGATCGATGTTTGACCTGACCCGCGAAAGGGTGCGTCAGATCAAGGAAAAAGCCATCAGGAGGCTCAAACATTCGTCGCGGAGCAAGTTGCTGAAGTCATATTTATAGAATGACAATGGACAATGGACAATTGAAAATGGAAAATGGAAAACGGGGCTTTTACCATTTTGCCATTTTACTATTTCGCTATTTAGTTAAGGTTGGTGGATGAGTTTTCCGGTCAGGATTTTAGCGCTCGTCTTGACTCGTATATAATAGATTCCGGGAGTAAGTGTGCCCATGGGAAAGGAAAGAACCTGATCCCCCTTTTCAAAGGTTCGGTCTGAGATTAATTTTACAACGCTTCCTGTTGGCGACACCAGGGTTATGATTACCCTTCCGGCGTGTTTCAGGGTGAACTTCACGTTACAGATGTCGGTTGCCGGATTTGGGAAAACCTGAAGCTTGTCGGTGACAGCCAGCCCGGAGGACTGAATTCCAGTCGGACGGGCGAATAATTCCGTTATCACGTGGTGGACGAATTTTTTTGCATCTGTGGTATCCAGGTACCATAACGGAAAACTGAGCAGCACCCCCTTATGACCGTCTCCGGTACTGGCAAGACCTACCGGTCTGTTTTTCATCCGCCCCCTTATATCATTGGGATCGTAACGCGTGTCGAACCGATAAATTACCTCACCATTGAGGCCGGGAGCGAATACATCCACGTTGAAAATTTCCCCCGGATATCCAGGATCTAAGTATTTCATTGGGTCGATATGAAGGGTATCGTACCCGGTAACGACGCTGTTGGCGCGATATATCATACTCTGGATTTTACGGTCGCTGCTGTCGGCACCGAAGATTTCACGAAAGGGATGATTTCTGGGGATACAGGACGGGTAGGTGGTGGTCGAAGATACCCAGAACCGTACCGGACCGAAACCTGTGAAAAGGATGTTCCCGCCGTTGCGTGTATGTTCCCCGATAGCGAACAACATTGAAGAAGTCATTGGTTCAAAGTCGAAGTTATTGTTCATCCAGAAAATATTCCGGTAGCGCGAAACCATCGAAAGATCGACGGTTTGGTTTGCATTGACATCGCGCCATACAAATGGGATGGTATCGAGAACGGCGCTGTAATATTGCCTGATACTGTCGGGCGTATTTTTAGTTCCTTTAAGATTGGCAAGGACCAGCAGAGTGTCGGAGAATCCGAAACGCGTGCCGGTCGCCTCGTTTGAAAAATCACTTTCCTTAAAATCCTGGTTTACTGTCGTAATAACATAATAATAGGGATGGTATAGTACGGTGTTCACATCGTGAAACACAGAGCCGGGAACAGTTTCCGTATTAATCTTCTGGTACCCCGATCCTGATGAATCGGAGCGATAGATATTCACCCCTGATATCAGTGCGTTTTGCGTAGGTTTCCATTGCAAAACCACATCGTCGGGAGTCGATCGAGCGATTAATTGTTGCGGGTAAGGAAGTAGTTGCTGCTCTGTCAGTGTGGCCAGGGCAGCGCCGGTGACTTTGGCCAGGTAAGGAACATTGCAGTTTCCTAAAGTATCGGAGATCTTGTGCCAGTGCGGGCTGAAATAAAACTCTTCATAGTATGCAGCGGGAAAATCCTGACTCCAGTACGAATAGGAATCTGAGCCGCTTGCGGTAAGGCTTTCGGGGATCATAACCGTCAGATCGGTGTAACGTTCGGTAGCCGACGCCGCGCATAACCCGGCCCATTCATTTCCGAGATACTGGTAAATATTTACCTCCGGGAGATTCTCGGGATTGTAGGAAATCATGTCCATATTCAGCATATACCGGATGTCAACGCTATCGAATTTTGCCTTTTCGGCTGCCACCTTCGAACCTTTCAATCCGACCTCTTCTGCAGCAAACAGGATAAATTGAATGGTTGCCTGGGGCTGGTACCCGGCTTGTTTCATGACGCGTGCGATCTCCAGGGTAGCGGCAACGGCCGAACCGTTGTCGTCAACGCCGGGAGCATTATGGGCGGCTATTTGGGGAGAATAGGAATCATAATGGCCGCCAACCACATATATTTCATCGGGAGCCGAGGCGCCTGTCAGCGAGCAGATCACATTGAATTGCCAGGCGCTGTCGGTAATTCCGTACCAATTGTAGAGTACCAGGAAAAATGAGTCCAGCTTCACATCGGTGTAGCCATACGATTTGAAGCGGTCCAACAACGATACTGCGACCTCCCTGTTGTTTTCATCCATGGTAAAACGGGTACCCCAGTCCTGTAACTCCTGCAATCGGGCCCGGAGGGTGTCGGCGCTGACTGCGCTTACCATGGCAGCGATTACGGGATCGGGATCACGGTTCAAATTCCTCAGGGCATGCGGAGTTTCAGAATAAGGAGTGACGCGGGCCTGGTGATTCCGAGGTTTTTCAGACCAGGCTCCTGGTTGTTCCTGTGCAGTAAGAGAACTGGTGAGGATAGTAAAGAATGATGTCAGATAAACAATTGAACGACGAAGATGGAACATAGTACCTTAAATAATTAATGAATTTAATTTCGACTCCCTCAGCGATATCCCTGACCGGGTTCATTCTGGACTGCAATGATACGCTATTTTACCGAACCATTGGCGTCCCAACCGTAATCGACATAACGCCAGTCGAAATGATCTTTTTTCACCGATACCAACACAAATCCCTCTTCATTTCCCAGATAAGGTCCTTTCCACCAGGCTGCCGACACTGCCCCCCCGGTGATGAAATGAATGCCACCGATATAGACATCTTCGAGTGCATGCTGGTGACCCTGAAGTACCAGTTTCAGGTTATGGTTCTTGAAGAGTGCCAGAACCTCCCGGTCATTGACAATTACCGTTCCCGAATCGTTTGCTTTTGTGTTACGTTCGTACATCTGGGTTGTGGCAGTTATAAACGGAATATGGGTGCTGATCACGATGGGCGTCTGTTTGCCGGTATGCTCCAGTTCTGCCCTGATCCAGCTGATTTGGGTGGAATCGATCATACCGATATAGGATCCTTTCTTTGTGTCTTCAACCGAATTGATAATGAAAAATTTCCATCCTTTATGCATGAAGGTGTAACAGGACTTCCCCAATCTTTTTTCGAACATCTTTTCACCATATTCGGGGTGATTGGGAATAGCTCCGCTTTTCGGGTAGATGCCGTAAATCTCATGATTCCCCATCGTATTATAAACAGGAACCTTCATGTTCTTTATAACCTTTTGGTAAAGTTGATAGAGTGAATCGGCACGCGAATATCGTTGTGCCAGGGCATCCATGATCAGATCGCCACCGGTGATCACAAAATCGGGATGCAACGCATTCACACTGTCGATAGCCTGCATAAACCCGGGAACCGAATTACGGATATCGGTCAGATGTATATCAGTCAGGAAGGCAAAGGTAAATGAGCCATCCTGATCAGGTTGTCCCGATTGTCCCTTAACATTTGGTATTAACAATCCGGTTAATCCCGAAATACACAGGATTAAGATTACTTTAAACCAATTATTCATGCGCTGTCTGGTTTTTGGGGGTTGAAAAATGTAACGGTCACAGGGTGACATTGGGTATTGGTGTAACTAAAAGATCCTGATCAGCCGGCATGTTCGGGCATCAGCCTGCTGAAACCGGAGTATGGAAGGAGTTCAGTTACCTCGAAGGAGATCAGCCCGCGATCAACCAGCGGGAGCCTTTGAAGCGTTCCCAAAGCTTCCGCTTCCGATTCACTTTCAAGAATGAGTACCGCATCGCCTCCGGATGTGAAGTAGAATTCACGAACCAGATTATCAATATAGAGCTGATGCAGCGTGCGCGCCTCGTTACGGAGCAGCTCTTCGTGAAGCTCCCAATTGACGGGGTTGGGTTCTTTTGAAATCGCCAAAATTTTCATGGTAGTCTTGTTTTCTTGATTTTCTTTGTTTTGATAAAAGGTCGAATCATTCCGGATCAGATGAAGATTTCACCCGAAAGGTAGAGCCTTGCTTTTCCGCCAATAATGATCCGGTCGACGCAGTCGCGACAAATCAGATGACCTCCTCTGGCGGAGACCTGACGGGCTGTCAGTTCTTTTTTACCCAGCTTTTTCGACCAGTACGGGGTCAGGGTGGTATGCGCAGAACCGGTCACTGGATCCTCATTGATTCCCGACTGTGGAGCAAAGAAGCGGGATACGAAATCGACCTCTTCTCCGGGAGCTGTTATAACCAATCCGCGGGCATCCAACCGGCTTATCGCCGCGAAATCGGGTTGGAAATTCAGCACCTCCTTTTCAGACCGAAGCACAGCCATGAGATCCGATTTACCACGAAACATTCCTGCCGGCGGATATCCCAGGATTTCAGAAATTCCACCGGGAATTGGGATCTCCTGCGGAATATCGGCTGGGAAGTCGAGGAACAGCATGTCGCCCGACCGCTTCACCCGGAGCTCTCCGCTGTACAGCGACCGGAAAACGATCTCGTCGCCGCAGTATCCGCACCGGTCAAACAATACGAATGCCGAAGCAAGTGTGGCATGGCCGCATAGTTCCACTTCGACGGTCGGAGTGAACCACCTGATCTCGAAATGATCACCCTCCGGAACCACGAAGGCTGTTTCGGCCAGGTTATTCTCAGCAGCTACCTGTTGCATTTGCGATGCCCCCATAGGCTCATCCGGCAGACAAACTGCTGCAGGGTTCCCTCCAAACAGGTGATCGGTGAAAGCGTCAACCTGATAAATTTTTATTGTCTTCATCTGTGATTGTATTTTCGATATTCCACTTTACGAAGAATAACCTTACATTGTCCACAATCCATCAACAGTGTAAACCGGCTTGACAGGGCATTTCTATTCTCATTCTCATCCTTACTATTCTGTCAAAAGCAGGAATGGTGTTGCTCCCGTTTATGTTTTACGGCCGGTTATTCCCCGGTATAAGTAACCGCAAGAGGTTATTATTAATCGACAATGAATAATTTTACTCCGTTGGTCGTTGAAGAGCGGTGCGGATTCGCCGGATCATTGCTCATGAAGTACGACATACCGGCCGACATGGGAGTTTTCGTGCCATCTCTGAGCTCGCTCACCATCTCTCCTTCCAGAATATGGATTACATGACCCCTTTCGCACCAGTGGTCGGCCAGGTAGTCCGGTGAATATTCAACCAGCCGAACGCGGATGTTTCCCGCCTCAAACGACTTCCACGTCGCAAACCCGCGCTCCCCCCGGTGTAACGTTTCCGGAACTTTTGACCAGTCAACCGCGTTGAAAGGAACATTCATGATATCCATGTCTGTAAATATTTAGAGTCTGTTTTAATTTTATTTGTCAGTGGAGAAAACTTTCTGTTTACGATTGAACATGATTTACGATTTCCGATTGTTTGATTGATTTCGGATAAACAGTTGTCATTCCGGTCTTAATTTCAGGCCGGAAGCTACCGATTATTTGTACCAAAAAGCAGCAGTGATCAAAGCTTCTGGTAAATCTTGCTCACGATTTTCCAGTCGTTGCCGAACTTGTACAGGCATTGATAATCGATAAAGGTCGGCTTTGAACCTACGTAAAACTCGAATTTGGCTACTGCCGCATTTCCGGTGACGTCCACGTTCAGAAATTTGACGGAGATCAGCTCTTCCGTGTTCCGGGGAAGTTTACCCGATTGAAGATCCGCCTTGGTCTTCTTTTTCCAATCAGTAATCGAAAATTTCTTTAATTCGCCATCTCTTCCCGGAATCAGCATCTCGAATCCCGGATGGAATCCCAGATTTATCTTCACGGTGTCGCCTTCATTCTGAAGTCCTTCGACATAGGCGGTCTGGATGATCTTTTTAATGGCCAGAATATCGTCACCGGCCTGCTGTAATGACTGTGTCCGGCCCGGGAGCCAGAAGAGAACCGACAGCGCAACAATGAGCAGATTCTTAATCATAGGGGTTGGATTTTGAAATAACGGTAATAAAGGAGTATAAGGGTTGAACGCAACAGGAAAATCTAAGATGTAAATTTCAGATGAACAATGAATAATGCAAAGGTAGGGTTTAAATTTGATCGAAAAGAATAAGGGACTGCAGGAATGATAAACCATCAACCTTAATATTTTTTTTCTCGTCATTGGATATTCGACAGGTTAAGCGTTCCTCTTACGATCAATTTTTTTCCGGGTTGTATCGTCAGGTTGCTTCCGGGCATCAGGATCAGGTCGTGGCAACAGGCAGGTTCAGCGCTGGTTATCTGAGGTTGATTGATTGCAGGGAGTATCATGACATTGTGCAGGGAAGCGGGAATCCTTTGTGGGTTCCAGTTTTGAGGATTATTCCAGTCGGAGTTTATGTTCCCGGTCCAGGTCAGCGTTGTGAAGCTTACTGGTTCACCGGTCCAGATCTCCAATGCGGGATCGCCGAAAACATTGCAACAGAAATGGCACCAGCGTTGTGCTCCGGGCTCAAACTCGCCTGGAAGTCCGACCCAAGGAGCTGTTTCAATCTTCGAGATCATCTGAGCCGTTCCTAAATGTCGTTCGGGCATTGTGTCGTTGTACATTGCGCTCACAAATTCGCGTTGGAGGTGCTCCGAAGGACCATCGGTCGTGCCCTGGTTAAACCAGCCGTATCTGGAATTAAAGATCCCGCCCACGAGAAAATTTTTGATCGACACCGATTTTGCCGCGATGCATCCCCCGCTAATGTCAAAGGAACCGCAATAGCATCCCTGGGTATAGAGAAGGGTGAAGTTGTGGTTGATCCCGTTGACCTGTGCGAAATTGTTGTCTGCAATATCTTCCATATCCAGCCGGAGCATTGAAGTCGTGGAGGCATGTCCGAGATGATGCATGAACGAGGTACCCCGGTTTATCGAAGCGAGTAACATAGCTTTCGTCCAGACCCCCACATTCGACGTGGGGAAGATTACCGAATCGTAAAGCTTTGCGATCACGTTAGCTGCCGATGGAATCCCCTGGGTGAAATAACCATTGTCGGCATGGTCATCGATCAATAATTCCATAAATGGTCCGCCCAGGGTAAATGGATCAATATACATGAATTCCCCAGCCATAAGGGGGCGGTTCAGTTCACCGAGTACCGGATTGGTCTGATAGGCAACAGTTTTACGGATCATGTTCCTGAGTCCTGTCGTGTCGCTCACGGGGAAACGTCCCACGGAGATATCGGGCAACAGGTCGGCGTTATCGGTCAGTTCTCCGTAGATATGGTTGCCATTGGCGTCGAAGGTTCCGTCCAATCCTGAATAGTACAGATCGGCGGGAATGCTGTAATCCTGATAGACCGTAGTGCCCGATAGTACCTTGCAATAAAGCCCTCTGGACTTGACCAGACTGTGGTCGCCCGCTAACAACACGTATTCAATACCGTAGTTCTGATACTGCGCAATGATGAAGTTCCTGATTTTTTCCGGAACATCGAACCCAGGCGTGGTGGCCAGGATGCTGTCGATGGTGATCACACGGGTAGCCAGCCCCCTTTGATCATTCAGGGTGATCAGCGACTGAAATTCATTTTGAAAGATGACAGGAGCAACGATAAGGTACTGATACGATTCCTGCAGAGCGGGCAACGCAGCGTATCGGGCTAACATTTCCCGGTTCTGGATCATGGCGTGTATCAGTGTTTCCGTTTGTGGTGAAACCGAACCGGGAGCCACGGGTTTTTCATAAGGTTGCATCGGTTCGGTCTCAATACGCACGATGATTTTACGATATAGGGTCAATTGTCCGGTCGATGGTTGGTAGCTCAACGGCGTAAATGTGCAATGGGCGACAGAAAAGCCTCTGAAATACTGGGTCGACAGTGTTCCGTTGATGACAGATGGATAAGGCTCGCGTTGCAGGTAGGTGGTTTTATTCATCAGGAAATGAGGAGAAGTGTCTGATGACAAGGGTACGACCGGTTGACGGGGCATCAGCAGCCACCTGCCCGGGATCGGCTGTTCCTCCTCCCTGATCACGGTAATCGCTTTGGCTTTTTGTCCGGGAGGTAACAGGAGAACTACCTTCAGCCAGGGGAGTAAGGGATCGCCGGGCAGAGCCGACAGGATCGCCCCATCGACAGAAACAGTGCGGAATGATCCCTTGGTTTGACTGCTCCATTGGCCGATATGGTAGCACGTTTCTACTGTCTCCGGCATCCCGGTCAGCGGGAGCAACAAGAGCAGGCAACACAGATAGCGATTTATCGAGGCCATAATTGCAGGAAAAATTTAATATTCAGATCGATCAAATATAAGGTTTTTTCGCAAATCGTTTTGTAACTTTGTTAGAAGGAATACGTCTATTTTCGATTATCAATAAAATCAAAAGAGATGAAAACAATTTCCTGGATATTGACTGCACTCTTTTTAGCGACACTCTTCACTTCCTGTGAAAAGGTAAAAGGTAAAGGTGAGCTGATTACCGAATCGCGAGCGGTCAGTGGATATACAACCATATCGCTGAGTTTTGATGGTGATGTGATTTTTACTCCGGGGCAGGACTACACCCTGACGGTAGAGGCGCAGGAGAACCTGATGGAATATATAGAAACCGATGTGGAGGAGGGTACTCTGGTCATCAGAGAAAGACCTAAAGTTGTATTTGGGAAACATAAGCCGATTACCTTCCGGATTTCCGCACCGCTAATCAGCAGGCTTGATATCAGCGGATCTGGAAATATCGATGTGATTGGTCTTTGGAGCGGTTCCTGGCTTGATGCCAATATTTCGGGGAGCGGGAACATTCGTTTCGATTCGATCAGTACTTACAATCTTGAAGCCCGCATCAGTGGTTCCGGAAATATTTCGGGAGATGCCGGTCGGGCCAACCGGAAGACGCTTACCATCAGCGGAAGTGGAACCATTGATCTGCGCAATATCAATGCCGACACTTGTTCCGGAACGATCAGCGGATCGGGCGACATCTATACTTTTGTGAACAAACAACTTGATGCCACCATCTCGGGAAGCGGAAGCATTTATTATTACGGCCAACCCATTGTGAATGCCCATATATCCGGATCGGGTAGGGTGGTAAAGCTTTGAACTTCCTGTAATAGACAAACTTAATTCCGTTATATACCACCATGCATCTTGTTGGTAATTACTGGCCTTTGCCCCGTCGTGAATTCGTTGCTGGCACTCATCGCATCGCTGGTAGGTTACTTTGTTTTTAAAAGGAATATCTATTGCGGAGATGAGGAGTTGAAACGGTTCTTCGGGGAGGAGTATCTTAAATACTGCTCCGAAACCCCTGAATTTTTTCCCATATACAAAAAGTAAATTCTTTCATATAGCCAATCTATCCGGTTTTATCGGTAAAAATGTATCATTAGTCTAATGATTCAACCGGAGCATGCGATTACCATTAGTTTTGTTTTGCATTTGTTATGAATGTCAGGAGAAAGCCTGTGTATATTGACGAACTCCCGCTGACTGGGCTCGTTGTGCTTGATAGGATCCTGAATCTGAATGAAAATGCAACGCATGTTTCTTAATGGAATAATACTGGAAGGAACAGTTTTTTGATTGCGAACCTGTTCTGATCCGGTTGAGAAAATTGGAGGATCGGTTATAATGAGTAATTGTGATCAGACAACACTACCGGATTTATTTAAAGTGGTCATGGAGCGGTTTCCGGACCATGGGATCGGATTCCGGCAGGATGATGGATCCACTCTGTTCCTTACCTATCCCCGGATTCATGAAATTTCACTGGAATTGCTCGGCGTCCTTCAATCGAAAGGTATCGAGAGCGGCGATACCGTAATTCTTTCGGTGGATAAAGCCTCGGAGACAATCCCGTTATTTTGGTGCTGTCAGTTCGGTGGAATCATTCCCGTCATTTTGCAACCGCCTGTTGCATTCTCCAGTTACAACAGGGCAGCCGAGAAAATAGAAAATGTATATCGATTACTTGATAATCCCTTTCTGATCCTGTCGCATTCCTATTGTGAAAACTGGAGCTCCGTTGTGATCCCGGCCAGTAACATTATCGATTATGAAGATCTGGTCGGAAACTGTCAGGGAACTACAGGATCTATGACCCATCCGGACGATCTTGCCCTGATCCAGTTCTCTTCGGGAAGTACGGGGGATCCCAAAGGGGTCATGCTGACGCACCGGAACATCCTTACCAATATATCGGATATCGTGATGACTACAAGCCTCAGGCCCGATGATATTTATATCAGTTGGATGCCGTTATATCACGATATGGGATTGATTGGCTTTCATTTGACACCGCTTTCAACCGGAGGAAGTCATTATATCATCGATCCCGCTGATTTCGTCAGGAATCCTGGTCTCTGGCTTGATTTCATCGACCGGTATCACGGAACCGTCACAGGTTGCCCCAATTTCGGACAGGTTCTCATCAACCGGTACCTTTCCCGAAAACGGGATTTTGATTTTAATCTTTCATCGATAAGGATTCTTTTTAACGGGGCTGAACCGATTTCGGTTACTACCATGTCAACCTTTCTTGATAACCTGAGTAAATTCGGTCTATCCCCTGTTGCCATGCTTCCCGCCTATGGCCTTGCTGAAGCGTCGCTGGCAGTCACTTTCCCTCCGGTGGGAGAGGAGGTCAGGATCGTCAGATTCTGCAGGGATACACTGATCCGGGAAGAAGTTGCGGTCGAAGCTGGGAACAATACTTTCAATGTGGTTGAACTGGTCGATCTTGGTCATCCCGTGCCCGAATGTCGCATTAAGATCACCGATGAGGCGGGCCGTGAGAGCGCACCGGACCATATCGGACATGTTATGATTCAGGGAAAGAATGTCACACAGGGTTATTGGAATCCAGCGCGATCAGACCGCTATTTTTTCAATACTGGCTGGATCGACACGGGCGACCTGGGATTCATTCACAACGGGAGCCTTTTCATTACGGGACGAACCAAGGATGTCATCTTCGCCAACGGGAATAAATATTACGCGCATGACCTCGAACACATCTTACTCGGACTTGATGACATTCCTGGCGGTAGGATTGTTGTAGCCGGGTGTTTTGATGATTCGGAAGAAAAGGAAAAAATCCTGGTATTTTTAATAGGCTCGGATCCCGACAAAATGGAACCGGTTTGCACCAGAATCCGACATCACTGTGCCACACTGCTGGGTCTTCATATCGGAACATTTATCCTTATCCGTTCCCATGACATCCCCTATACGAGCAGCGGTAAGCTGCAACGGTATCAATTGGTGAACCGGTATAAGATGGGCGAATTTTCCAGAAAAGTCACATGTTGAAATTCAAAATCAGGCATTAGGCATTGGCCATTAGCCATTTGACAATAGGCAATAGGCAATAGGCAATAGGCAATAGAGAATAGTCAATAGGGGAAAAAACAATAATTAAAATTTTTCACATTCTCAAATCCTCAAATCCTCAAATCGTTTTCCGTTTTCCATTTTCCATTTTCCATTTTCCATTTTCCATTGTCAATCATTTATATCCCACTGCCACATATCCGACCCAATGCCTCAGTGTGGCGGTAGCAGTTTGTCCCATCCCGAGGTCGCTCACCGGGATCGGTGGCTGGGTAACCGAAGTTTTGTATCCTAAAAGAGTCCCGGTGACAGGTCCGGTATGCAGTTGGTGCTCAAGGAACCAGGCTGTAAGCAATCCGAATGGAACTGAATACCGTCCGCACCACGTCCATTTATAACTACGATAGTTCGTATCCTGAACCGTAAACCGGGTAAACTGTCTTATTTTTTCTTTAGTCAGCGGCCCGATAAGGGAGGAATTAATGATTTCCATTTCGTGAGCCATGGCTTTGAAATATCCTGCGCTGTCGGTTCCGTAAGGCGCGTAATCACTTCCGCCCCAGGCCTCGTTGCCGTAATGCACGGCATCGTTTGAAATCACGATGGCCAGGTCGGAATTCCATTTGAGATCCTTTTCCTGCATGATTTTCGTCAGCGCCAACGCGAACGATGATGCAAGTCCTTCCATGGTTTCGTAAGACATATACGGAATCAGAACCGGGATGATCTGCACGTTCCGGTTATAATACTGCAGAAACGGGATCAACGCCTCCAACGAATGTTCGGAGGCATGGGCCGAGTCATGAACCAGGTAAGCTGAACGGGGCAGGCTGTTGGTGATTTTTTCCCTTAGCCATGAAGTCTTTACAACGCCGTAAGGCGCTTTCCAACCGTCATAATCCTCAAAGATGATCCTGTTTTCGAGTCCAAATCTCTTTGCTTTATGGGAAACACCGATCAGGATCACCGTGTTTGCCCGGATGTTTCGCAGGACTGCCGGATAGAGCCAGCCGGAATAGGTATAATCGTCATGCGGACAAATTGCGACTTTCCAGGGTGTAAAACGTCTTATACCATGTTGATTCCAGCTATCCAAAAGCTGTTGTCCGTGTAATGAAAAAATCCGGTTCATAACCGAATCCATCTGCCATGACTGCGTGGCGAAACCGACCGAATCAACCGGATTCCGTAACTTTTCGCCCGGTTTACCGCCAGCCAGCAGTAGGATAAGCAGTACAATGAATAAGTTCCCCTTTCGAAACGACATTTTTATTGATTTTGACTTGTTTTTTTTTGGAACATCCATTCGTTTAAACAGGTATATCAAGGATTATCATGGTATGCTAATGATAGCAGGTAACCTTAAAAGGAACGTGCACGTAGCGGAATTTCCAAGATCTGCCCCGAAAATCAAATCTGAAAGGTACGTCATTTTTCGGTACCTTTGGAACTGAAAAAGCTCATGGTGAAAATGATCCTTGCATCTCAACCCAATTTTCGCGATCTGGGAGGAATTACAACCGGTGATGGCCGGAGGATAAGGCATGGATTGCTTTACCGAAGCGGCGACCTCTCACGTTTGGATGATATGGAGTTAACCATGTTGGAGAACCTTGGACTCCGGGCTGTCATTGATCTCAGGGCAAAGCGGGAGATTGCCAGACATCCTGACCGGCTTCCAACCACCATCCGGAAGGTCTTTAATATTCACATTCACGATACCGCCCGCGACCATGCCGAAAAGTTGTTTAATGAACGGAATTCGGAAGCACTCCGGTCGGTCTTAACCAACGATTATATCAGGATGGTGCGCGACCATGATCATGAGTTTGCCAGGTTTCTTGAAATCCTGGCCACTACATCGCATCTGCCGCTGGTCTATCACTGTGCCGCCGGTAAAGACCGTACGGGGCTTGCAACCCTCTTTCTTCTTTCTGCATTGGGAGTTTCCGACGAAAAGATCAAGCAGGATTATTTAGCCTCCAACCTCCATCTGTCGGCACTGAATGATAAAATCATAACTAAAATCAATGGAGAAGGGCTTGACGGTGATATGTTACGACCACTGTTCGAAGTCAGGATCGATTATTTGAATGCAGCGTTAAAGGAGATCGAAACCCGGTTTGGCGGACTTAACCGTTATGTCGTAAACAATCTGAAGGCAAACAGGGAAGCGCTCCGGAAAAGGTTTTTAGAGGATTGAATCCAGTCGCAAATTTGCCGGGACCATCCTTAACCGATTTTTTCAACAATGCCCAGGTTCCCGTAAAGACGCACGAGGTCACCATCCTTGAGTTTACTACGCGCTCCCTTTACTCCGACAACTGCAGGAATTCCATATTCCCGTGCCACCACGGCTCCATGGCTTAACGGACTGCCTATCTCGGTCACGAGCCCTGCTATGATGCTGAAATAGGGTGTCCAGCCGATATCGGTGAATGCTGCCACCATGATCTCCCCTTCACGCAACTTTTCAGCGGATTCCAGATCGCGGATAATATGAACTCTTCCTTCGACAATACCGCTGCTGACCGGAATCCCCTTCAGTTGTCCATCCTGGATGACCGGATCGTCATGCTCTTCAAGGGGTTCCGGAATGCCAAAGCATATCTCGTCAAAAGTGAGCCGGTCGAGGAGGGGGAGCAACTCCCTTCGTTTCTTTGCTTTCACGGCCCACTTGCAGCTCCGGTCCCTGATGAGTTGCCCGATCTCTTCGTGGGTCAGGAAGAAGATCAGATCGGGATCGTCCAACAATGAGGCTTCGACCATCCGGGCAGCGAGTTCGCGGTAACCTTTTCGTATGGTATGAACCATGCGGATCGAAAGCCCTTTTGTTATCTCCCTGCGCGCAACGGCTTTCCGTGCCATGGGTACCAGGCTTCGTAAAATCAAACGCTTGAAGAGTGGAAGCGCTTTCAGCAAACTGTTTATCTCATGTTTTACAGTTGCCGGCTGGTGTTGGGAATCACTTTTTTTAACGCGGGTCTGTAATGATTGGATGAGCTGATGCGGATGATCTTCCCAGGGATTTTCACGGAGTTCCGACTCCCTGACACAGCGGTGACCGTGACGGTTCAGAAAAGCCGTGAAGGCCTCGCTGATAGGTTTGGGCGCTTCTTTCAACAGTAAATCGAGCGCCTCGTCAACACTGCATGAAGTGAACCGGGAGGCAAACTTTTTTTCCGATTGGATCAGGATCGCGAACCGCTCAAGCGACTTAATGGCATCGGCACTCTCGATCTCCGGAATGTCTAACAGGAGCATGGTTGCGGTATGGTGATCAGAAGCATCCGGTTTTCGCTTGTCGCCCGTCATGATCCGCATAAAGACGGAGTAGAGCGTCCCCGACTGTGCGGAGGTACCCAGGTGATGACCAAACCCAATACCCAACTGCAGGCGGGCCTCTTCCAAACTACGGTGGACGTCCTCAAGCGTACCGTCGGTGCGAAGAGTGAACCCGGCTTCCAGTTTTTTCATCAGATCCAGGTAATGCTGGCCCCGCATGGTGTTGATCATCTGCCGGAAAAAATTGATGATCCGGACGGGCAGGCTTGCTTCAGGCCTGATATCGAAACCGGGAAAAACCTTGCCGCTCAACGCGAACATGATATCCCCGGCGGTATTGAGCCATACTTTTTTCGGATAATCCATCATGTGGCTCATGTTGATGAACAACCGGTTGTAGAACATCTGGATATAACGGGGTTCGGTGCGATCCTGAATCCGGAAAACCCCTGCGCAATCGGCAAGCATGACCATGCCATAGTCGATGGCCCAGGCGCTTACCGACCAGGTAAGCGGAGTGGCAGCACCCGGCATCATCTCACCGATGTTTCCCAGCGTCCAAACCTCATCCGACGATCCTTTCACCGAATCGAGCTCGTTAAAATGAACCTCATCAAGGGTTGTCACCGGTCGCAATTGAAGCCAGTAGAGCGAACCCTGCTCATCAATAGCCCACTCCAGATCAACCGGTATCTTCAGGTATCGTTCGGCATTCTTGGACCCGGTAACAATTTCACGCAATTGTTTTTCATCCAGGAGGTGTCCATTTTTTTGGATTTCCCGGGCAATGTTCGATTGATTGGGACTAACTTCATAACTGTGCGCATCTTTCATCCCACTCACCAGTCCTTCACCCAACCCACGTACTGCATTGACCAGAACCCGGTCGCGTCGGTTGGTGACCGGATTTGCGGTAAACACCACTCCTGAAACTTTGGGTGTCACCATGTTCTGGATGATGACTGAAATACGCAGATCGGCATTGTGGGCCAGATTACCGGAATAGGAGGAAACCCGGGCTGCTCCGGCTGCTTCGATACATCCGATAACAGCTTGCTTGATTTCGTGAGGAGTTTTGAGGTTGAGGTACGTCTCGAACTGTCCGGCAAAAGATGCCTGAGCGCTATCTTCGCTGACAGCAGACGACCGAACCGCTTTCGGGCCGGTACCCAACTGGTTGGTCACACTCCCGATCACTTCCTCAGTAATTTGTTCAGTTGAAGGATGGATGAGGACGCAAGCATCGGGTACCTTCAATCCTAATTTCCTTAGATGTTGCAGCCCTTTTGCTTTTCCACCGGCAGGCTCGTCAGTGATTTCTTCAATTAATCTGATTTGGAGCATATATGAGCAGTTCTTTCAAGGAAGTAGCACAGGTTGTGCGCTTCAAATCATCGATTTTGTCATTACATAGGATAAAAATGGATCCGATGGATTTCAGATCTGGTATTTACCGGCATGAAATCCGAACTCCACCATGCCAATTCCTTCGGAACCGTCGAACCGGTAAGTCCCGATGCCTTCACGCATCTGGTATTGACCATCGTGAAGATAGGGGAACTCCCCGTTGCGTTTGAATTCGAGGATATGCCTAAGACCACTTCTGGTTTTAATTTCAACGGTACCAGTATCGGGCAACAACTTTTGTTTCGACACGGTATCCAGATCGGTACAGGCCACGATCGCGTCCATCGATCCGTCGGGATGCACAATGAATCCGGCGGTAAGCCGGTCGAGGAATTCCCATTTTATTGTGGTGACGGTCCAGTGATAACCCGAATCGGAGATTCCGGTCATCCAGAAGTGCCGATCCCAGGTATCCCAGTTACGCGAACCGAAGGAGTGGTCGCGCGATGCCATCATCCGAAGGTTGAAGGTGGTTCCGTCGAGAATGATGGTACCCTCGAGGGATCCGGTTTGTTCGTAATGAACCTGATGGGTATCCTTCATCTTCAGAAAAAAGTCCCGGGTCCACTTTTTTGTGGCGATTATCCGCGCGATTTCGTCATGGTCTGAGCTTTTCTCAAAATCATAAACGGGATGATCGCCGGTAAAGAGAAGATTGGCTTCGCAATCATGGATCCCTCCGTTCCGATCATGAATCGCTCCCTTGTAGGTGACCCTCCAGATTTTTCCTACTTCAACCGGCTCATATTTCAGGGAACCCTGCTGAAAGCCGTCCTCTTCGGGACCTGGCGAACGGGTCAGTCCGAAATATCCATGGTCTTTAAGGAAAAAATCGAACCAGAATTCGTTCCGGCGTTTTGGCTCCCTGAATGCCATCCGGGTTATGAACGCATTCCCGGCTTTGTCGCCACCATAAAAATATGAACTGTCGTTCGGATAGGGCTGATTGGGGTCAACATGTTTCTGTTCCAGAAAATCAACGGGATAGAGCCAGCTTTTGGTACGTTTGACCATTTGCCTGGCAAGAAATCGTTTCAACATGCAGTTCTGTTTGAGGCCGCAAACTTAATGAATTCCATCCAACAGTTTACAGCCACCCGGTTTTTTCTCCGAATCCCGTGCTTACTCTAACCGTTCCGGGTTTTTGACTGAATTGTCATCACGAATAAATTCTTTAATACCTAAAGCGGCAAGTCCCCCTTCGGCAGTCTCTTTGTAAATATGAGGCAGATCGTGTCCGGTTTGTTTCATTGCCTGGATCACCCGGTCGAAGCTGACCAGGTGCTGGCCATCGGAAAGAAGGGCGTACATATTTGCATCAAGGGATCGTGCTGCCCCGAAGGCATTTCGTTCAATACAAGGGATCTGTACCAGTCCGAACAGCGGATCACAGGTCAGCCCTAAGAAGTGCTCCATCGCGATGGAAGCGGCGTACTCAATCTGACCTGGAGTTCCGCCAAAAATCTGGGTTGCCGCTGCAGCCGCCATAGAACTCGCGGCGCCCACCTCACCCTGGCATCCAACTTCGGCTCCCGAGATGGAGGCATTGGTCTTGATCAGGTTGCCGATCAGTCCGGCCGTAGCTATTCCACGGATGATCTTCTTGTCATTGAAATCATATTGCGTTTTCAGGAGATACAGGATAGCCGGCAATACGCCGCAGGAGCCGCATGTAGGTGCGGTCACGATCCGGCCGCCGGAGGCATTCTCCTCAGAAACTGCAAGGGCAAAAGCAAAAGTGAACGCCCGTCGTGCAAGAGTACCCTTGAAGCTACGGGCTTTGGTATAATAGGATGATGCTTTACGGGGCAGGTTCAGCCGGCCCGGGAGTACCCCTTCGGTTTCGATTCCCCGGTCAATAGCTTCTTGCATCACCTTCCATACCTGTGAAAGATGATCCCAGATCGCCGGCGTTTCATGAAGTTCGACAAATTCCCAAAGGGTACGGCCACGATCCTGACACCATTCGAGGATGGAGGCCATCGTAGTGAGTTCGTAAATCTGACTAGAACGATCGCGCTTACCGGTATCGCTGATATCGCCTCCTCCAATGCTGTAAGTGGTCAGGCTTTCGCGAACGTTTCCTGCTTTGTCAAGTCCTTCAAAGAGCATCCCATTGGGATGGGCAGGAAGGAAAATTTCGGGCTGCCAGATGATTTCGAGTGGAACAGGCGCCACCGCTTCGGCTATGGCCTTGTCGGTCATGTGACCTTTTCCGGTCGCAGCGAGACTTCCATAAAGGGTTACCCGTATCTTTTTAATTCCAGGATTGGCAGCCATGAACATTTCGGCGGCTTTCCTGGGCCCCATGGTATGGCTGCTCGACGGGCCGTTACCGATCTTGAATATCTCTCTGATCGATTCCATTACCGGTACCTGGTCAGCCCATCTTTACCACGAGGTCGGCAAGGCGGGTCGAGTATCCGAACTCATTATCATACCAAGCGACTACCTTCACCAGGTTTCCACCTAATACTTTGGTGAGTCCCGAATCGAATATGGAGGAATGGGTATTTCCGATGATGTCACAGCTTACCAGCGGTTCCTCAAGATACTCTAATACCCCTTTCATGGGCCCTTCGGCTGCGGCTTTCATTGCGGCGTGGATTTCGTCCTTGGTCACCTCCCGGTTGAGTTCACAGGTAAGGTCAACCAACGACCCGTCGGGTGTCGGAACCCGTACGGCGAATCCGTCCATCTTGCCATCCAGTTCGGGAATGACAAGCCCGATTGCCTTGGCGGCTCCGGTTTTCGTAGGGATGATGGAGACCGCTGCGGCGCGCGCTCTGCGGAGATCCTTATGGGGAGCGTCGAGAATTATCTGGTCGTTGGTATAGCTATGAATGGTGTTCATCAGTCCCTTCCTGATCCCAAAAGCGTCGTTCATTACCTTGGCGATGGGGGACAGGCAGTTGGTAGTACAGGATGCATTTGATACCAGCTTCATGTCGGGGGTCAGTTGGTCGTCATTCACGCCCACCACGATGGTTGCATCGACATCCTCTTTATTGTCGGCCGGGACGGAGAGAACCACCTTCTTGGCTCCGGCGGTGAGGTGTTTCGTCATCTTCTCGCGGGTGCGGAAAATGCCCGTGCACTCTACCACCGTATCTACTCCGAGGGCTCCCCAGGGAATATTTGCCGGATCCTTCTCGGCCATAACTTTTATCCGGTTTCCGTTGATGACCAGGTACTCTCCATCGACGGCAACCGTTCCGGAGAACTTACCGTGGACTGAGTCATATTTGAAAAGATGCGCAAGCGTTTTGGCATCTGTAAGGTCGTTGATTGCAACAATCTCGACATTGGTTTTTGACAGAAGCGCACGGTAGGTCAACCTTCCGATACGCCCGAATCCGTTGATTCCAACTTTAATTGTTCCCATATATATTATAGATTATTGTTTAGATGAATAAATTTCTATTTTGCTGGCAAAATTAGTCATTTTTCACCGGGAAAAAAAATCACTGTTTTTTTTCACAGAACTTGGAAATGAAGTAGTTTAGAGGATTGAATTGTGATAGCGAAACGGTGATTCGCTTCAGGAAATCCGGAGTAACGGGATGCATAAATCGTACGTATGAAGAGTATTTTTATTATTTCTGATGGAACGGGCCGTACGGCCGAACAGACACTTCAGGCTGCCATGACACAGTTTCCGGGAACCGAGGCCGAAATCATCCATTACGGAGAGGTGCGTACGGAGCAGCAGATCAACGAAATAGTACTTGAGGTCGCCGAACGGAAGGGGATCATCGTCCATACTCTCGTCACGGAGCACCTCAGGGAAGAGCTGGTCAGGATGAGCAGGATCCACAACATCGACGCCATCGACCTGATGGGCCCCTTGCTTTCAAGGCTGGGCCACCACTTCGCAGGTACTCCAACCGGCGAGCCGGGGCTTTTCTTCAGCCTGAACAAAGAATATTTCAAGCGGATCGATTCCATGCAGTTCGCGTTCAATCACGATGACGGACAGCGTGATTATGAGTACGAAAAAGCGGAGATTGTACTGGTGGGTGTGTCGCGCACTTTCAAAACCCCGCTCAGCATCTATTTAGCGTTTAAAGGCTGGTTTGTGGCCAATTATCCCATCGTTTTAGGGGTTGACATCCCTGAATCGCTGAGCCATTTACCGGCTGGATCGGTATTCGGACTGATGACCCAACCCCACGACCTGTCGGGCTTGCGACAGGTACGCCAGAATTATTTAGGTGGCGCGACCGGTGAGTATTCCTCACTCGAATTTGTGCGAAGAGAGTTGAATTATGCCCAGAATATCTTTCACCGGTACGAATGGCCCGTTATCCAGGTTACCAATAAACCCATCGAGGAAATCGCCTCAGAAATCCTGGCAATCAAACGCCGCATTGATCATCCCGATAGTATTAAGAATACCAACCGCAATTATCATTAAACACATTGCAACTCCCGTTTGAAGCAGGTTACAGAAACAGTCCGGATTAAAAAATACAACCCTCTTCCGAATCTGGATTTATTACCTTAATTTTGCATGGGCCAAGCCCGCCAATTTCTCTGTTCATGTCAAAAACCAAGTACATTTTCGTCACAGGCGGAGTAACTTCCTCATTGGGAAAGGGAATCATCTCCTCCTCTATAGCTAAATTATTAGTAGCGCGCGGATTTTCAGTCACCATCCAGAAACTCGATCCCTACATCAATATCGATCCCGGTACCCTTAATCCGTACGAACACGGCGAGTGTTTTGTTACCGAAGACGGAGCTGAGACGGATCTGGATCTGGGCCACTATGAAAGATTCTCGAATGTTCCGACCTCCCAGGCCAACAATGTAACGACCGG
Source organism: uncultured Prolixibacteraceae bacterium (assembly GCA_964525995.1). Classification (GTDB taxonomy): domain Bacteria; phylum Bacteroidota; class Bacteroidia; order Bacteroidales; family FEN-979; genus CAIVAT01. The sequence continues at coordinate 123,493 of CAZGIM010000006.1, forward strand.
TGTGGTCTATCAGTCGGTGATCACCAAAGAACGACAGGGCGAATATTTGGGTGAAACGGTCCAGGTGATCCCCCATATCACAGATGAGATCAAGTACCGTATCAAACTCCTGGCCAACCGGGGCGACTACGATTTCATTATTACTGAGATCGGGGGCACCGTAGGCGACATAGAATCGTTACCCTTCATCGAGGCGGTACGTCAGTTGCGTTGGGAACTGGGACGGAACTGTGTTGTGGTCCACTTGACTCTGGTTCCTTTTTTGGCGGCAGCCGGGGAATTAAAGACGAAACCTACGCAGCATTCGGTCAAAACGCTGCTGGAATCGGGGGTACAGCCTGATATCATCGTATGCCGAACCGAACGACATCTGACCGAAGGATTACGGAATAAAATAGCCCTCTTTTGTAATGTCAGCACCTCCTCGGTAATTGAATGCATCGACGCTGAGTCGATCTACGATGTCCCGATATTGATGCGTAAAGAGAATCTGGATTTAGAGATCCTTCGAAAAACCCGGATGCCTGTTGAGCAGGATCCTGATTTAGCCGATTGGGAACAATTCCTGTATGCCTTGAAACATCCTTCAGGAGAAGTGGTTGTCGGACTGGTAGGCAAGTACGTCGAGCTCAAGGATGCCTATAAGTCGATTAATGAGTCATTTATTCACGCGGGAACCGTAAACGGGGTCAAGGTTCGGGTACAGACTTTTCAATCAGAATTTATCGATGAATCGAATGTGGCTGATAAGCTGGGCGGGCTTCACGGCATTTTAGTAGCGCCGGGATTCGGCGAGCGCGGCATTGAAGGGAAAATAACGGCCATCCGATTTGCCCGCGAAAAAAAGATCCCCTTTTTCGGAATATGTTTAGGGATGCAATGTGCCGTCATCGAATTCGGACGCAATGTACTTGGCCTGACCGGCGCCCACTCGACCGAATTCAACAAACTGACACCCCATCCGGTCATCGATATGATGGAGATGCAGAAGAAAATTTCGGGGCTGGGTGGCACCATGCGTTTGGGAGCCTATCCCTGTAAGCTGAGCAGGGAGTCGAAGGTGTTCCGTATCTATAATCAGGAAAACATTACCGAACGTCATCGCCACCGTTTTGAATTCAACAATGAATATCTTGAAAAATACAGGTTGGCCGGAATGATCCCGGTGGGTCTCAACGAAAAGGACAACCTGGTGGAGATCATTGAACTTGAAGGGCATCCCTGGTTCATCGGAGTCCAGTTTCACCCCGAATACAAGAGTACCGTGGCCCGTCCGCATCCCTTGTTTGTCAGTTTTGTCGGTGCCGCCAAGCAATTTGCCGGCAATTCATGACAATTATATACCTTTGCAGTCATTTTTCTTTAAACTACCATGAATAGAAATACCATTATCGGCCTGGTATTGATTTTCGGAATCTTCATAGCCTATAGCTATTTTGCGAGCCCTTCGAAAGAGCAATTGTTGGATCAGCGGCGCAAATCAGATTCCATCTACCTTGCCAACCAGATCAAACGTGAATCGGAGATCAAGGCGATCGCCCGTGATCGGGCGCTGGAAGCGGCGCGACAGAAAGAGAAACTTCTGGAGTCAGGACAGAAACTTGATTCGCTGACCATTCTTCGCATGTCGATGCGCGCCGAACTTGGTTCCTTTGCCAATGCGGCAATCGGCGCCGACACCTTCTACACCATCGAAAGCGACCTGCTGAAAATCCGCATCTCGAGCCTGGGCGGCAAAATATCGTCAGTCGAAGTAAAAAACTATCTCACATGGGATAAAAAACCGCTGTTCCTCGTCCAGAAAGATTCACTGCAATTCGGTTTTTCGTTCTTTTCCAACAACCGGATTATCAATACTGGTAGACTCTATTTTCAACCCTTCTGGCCCGACGGAAAAGATGCCGGCAAGACAACGCTCCGCGTATCCGGAAAAGATTCGTTGCGGTTCGGTATGAGGCTGTATGTAGCATCCTCTGATTCAGCCTTCGATCCTGAAAAATATATCGAGTACATCTATACCCTCAAAGGAGATGAGTACATGCTGGGTTACCGGGTCCGTTTCGTCCATATGACCGATGTGTTGGATCCCTCCACCAAGTTTTTGGTACTTAACTGGAATGAAAACCTGACACGACAGGAACGAAGCCTGAGCCAGGAACGGATGAACACAACCCTCTATTACAAAATTTTAGACGATGAAGTTGACTACCTTTCAGAGTCTAAAGATGAGGAAAAGGTCCTGAAGAATGAACGGCTGAAATGGGTCTCCTTCAAGCAGCAATTTTTCTCCACGACGCTGGTTGCCGACGGATTTTTTACCGATCCGAGGCTCAGTGTGGCAACCCTTCCAGGCCCACGTTCCTATCTGAAGACGATGAATGCCGAATTAGCCATTCCATTTATCCCTGCCGAGAATAAGGATATCTCCCTTTCTGTTTATTATGGTCCCAACAAGTTTTACGGACTGAAGAAATACCATCTCGACATGGAGAAGATCATCCCGCTGGGATGGGGTTTCTTCCTTATGGCCTGGATCAATATTTACGCGGTCATTCCTGTTTTCACCTTCCTGGGAAACTTCGGATGGAACTATGGAATCATTATCTTGATCCTGACCATTTTACTCAAAATCGTCCTGTTCCCGATCGCCTATAAAACCTATAAATCATCCGCCAAAATGAGGGCGCTCAAACCCGAAATGGATGAATTGGGCAAAAAATACCCAAAGAAGGAGGATGCAATGAAGAAACAACAGGCTACCATGGATCTGTACAAAAAAGCCGGTGTCAATCCCATGGCAGGTTGTATTCCCCTCCTTTTGCAGATGCCGATCCTCATCGCTATGTTCCGCTTCTTTCCGTCATCCATTGAATTGCGTCAGCAGGCATTCCTGTGGGCAAAGGACCTTTCGTCGTACGACTCCATTTGGACCTTCCCGGGAGGATTTTCGATACCTTACTATGGCGATCACGTAAGTCTCTTCGCGTTGCTGATGACGATTTCGAGTATCCTTTATACCAAAATCAATGACCAGATGATGGGAAGCACTCAGCAACAGATGCCCGGGATGAAAGTCATGATGTACCTCATGCCCCTGATGTTCCTGTTCTGGTTCAACGATTATTCATCGGGACTCAGCTACTACTACCTTTTAGCCAACCTGTTGACTTTTGCGCAGATCTATGTCATCCGGGCCACCATCGATGAGAAGAAACTTCACGCTCAGATCGAAGCGAACCGGAAAAAACCGGTCAAAAAATCGGGTTTCCAGAAACGGCTCGAGGATATGGCAAAGCAGCGGGGATACCCGGTAAAGAAATAGACCCCACCCCGACGGGGTCAGGGTACCGGAGGCTAAACAAGGAACTGCAGAAACTTTTCCATACCCTGACGTTTGTCGTTGTCGAACGTATAGGAAATGTTGTCTTCGAGGTACGACCGGCAGTCGACTCCGCGAGGCAAACGGTCGCTGAAATGTCCCAGGCACTTTTGAATGTTTGAAATCCCGTACCGGAGGGCTTCTTTTAATGGTACAAGCGCTTCAGGAGGAACCTCTGGACGTGCGACCCATACGGCAAAAACAAACGACAGCCCTGTGAATCCAATCCACTCTGTTGCAAGATCGTAAACATGACGGTAATTTGACCTGATACTAAAGGTCTTGTCGCCGATGGCTACCAGTGTCGCTTCCGAATCTAAAGTGGCGGACTCACCAGGCATTAATTTTTTATAGTCAGGCTGTATCTTCCAGTAATGACGGGCCAGGATCTTTACCAGTTCTACGGAAGTCCGGGAATCAAAGTCAAGATAAATGGTGCGGATCTGATTCAGCGGTTGCTGCGAAAGCAAAAGCACAGTTTTGACCTCTTTCACGGCCCCGATGCAGAAATCAGGGAGTAAATTAAATTCGCCAAGGTCGGGAATCGCGCCTGCCGGAACCAGGGCAACATCGGCTTCACCGTTTTTCATCCGCTCTGCGCACAGAGAGGGGACATCGAGGTGTAACGTAAAATGTTCCCGGTGTGAGGAGCTTTGAATTCCAAATACAAAGGGAAAAGTATTCAAATATGAAACGGCTGATATTCTAAGAGCTTCCATGGAATTTATTCTGGTGCAAAATTAAACGATCCATTCCGAAAAATACAGATAAAGCCATTTTTCTTTATCTTTGACCGGCCCAAAGATGAACAACTTTGAAACGACTGCTTGCTGTTGTGTTGATGCTGTTTTTCCTGTTCAATATAATGGGATACCAGGTACTTTTTGAAATCAAAAAATCAAAGATCAAAAAAGAGATCGGAATCCTTTCGCGCGAACAAAAAGTAGCCCTGACGGTCATCACATCGGAAGATATTTTAAAAGATCCGGGCTTTAGACGCCTCGGCAGGGAGGAGTTCATCTATAAAGGTAAACTGTATGATGTGATCTATAAAAAACGCGTGAATCACATCTCATTTTTCTATTGTGTCCACGACACAAAGGAAGAACGATTGGCTGCCGGTTTCAGAAAGCTGGTGGGCGATAAGATGGTTCAGTCGGTTCAGGATCATCTTATCAAGATTGCCGTGCCGGTAGCCGATTCCGGAACACCTACCATCAATCCCCTGAGATCAGAAACCTATCCATCACTTACTATTACCATCCATTCTGTTTACCTTCCAACCTGGAGCCCGCCCCCGAAATCATCCACTACCTGATCCGACTCACGGATCAGTATCATCCTTTCGACACAGAGTAACGTTAAACTGCCTTATCAGGCAGGTTTTCCGATTTTACCAGAGCGGAAGCTCCCGGTCATTTGATGCCGGGATCTGCGGTTTGGCACGTTGTTACATATCAGGATCGGGTACTGAATTCTCATCAGGTCTTCTGTGTCATTCAAGTTATTAATTAAGAACAATATTTTTATTCTAATGATTATAAAGATAATAAATAGTTACAAATGAAAATATATAAAATAATAATTATATCCATAATCCTTATTTGGGGTACCACTACTTTGGGGCAACAGGTCAGGGTACTGGACAAATCAGATCTGCAGCCCATCGGGGGTGTCGTAATCGCAAACCGTACCAAGACCCTTGCTGTGACCACCGATGAGCGTGGTTTGGCTGATCTGACGGCATTTTCTCAGGGTGACTCTATTTATATCACCCACCTTGCTTTTCAGCCGGTGGTTTTGCTGAAGTCGGCCTTGCCGGCGTCCAAGGTCATCTACCTGACTGACCATATCATCAAACTGGATGAATTTGTCATTTCAGGTAACCGGACCGAGGAGAAAAGGTCGGATTTGCCTTATAAAATCGAAGTGATCCAGGCGAAGGAAATTTCCTTTCAAAACCCACAGAACACGGGAATCATGCTGGAACAAAGCGGTGGCGTATTTGTCCAAACCTCACAGATGGGCGGTGGAAGTCCGGTGCTTCGTGGTTTCGAAGCCAACAAGGTTCTGTTGGTGGTTGACGGGGTACGGATGAACAATGCCATTTACCGTGCCGGCCACCTGCAAAGCGCCATCACAATCGACCCGTTCGGATTATCCACTACAGAGGTACTCTATGGTCCCGGTTCGACTTTGTATGGCAGCGATGCGCTTGGAGGAGTCATCAACTTCATCACACGCGACCCGATGCTTTCGACAAATGGCAAAACCCAGGTCCACGGAAACCTTCTGGGCCGTTTTGCATCTGCCAACCTTGAAAAAACGGGCGGAATTAACCTGAATCTAGGGTGGAAAAAGTGGGCCGTGTTGCTGAATTTTTCATACAGCGATTTCGACGATCTGCGCGAAGGGCGGGTTCGAAATCCTGCTTACGGCTCCTGGGGAGAGCGCCCCTTTTATGCGGAGCGTATCGATGGGAAAGATTCCATGGTTGTGAATGAAAAACCGTGGATTCAAAAACAGTCGGCATACCAACAGTATAATTTTTTGGGAAAGGTGCTCTTCCAGCCTGGATCCCATAGCCGTTACATCCTGAATTTCCAGTTTTCAAACTCCAGCGACATTCCCCGGTATGACCGCCTTACTGAAACAAACTCAGCAGGAAACCTTAAATACGCCGAATGGTACTACGGTCCTCAGTTGCGCCTCTTTGGCTCACTGAAGGCCGAATACAACCTGAACGCCGTGATCTTCGACCACGCAACGGTGATCCTGGGTTATCAACGAACAAAGGAAGACCGGATTCAGCGCGATTTCGGCAGTTCCAAAAAGAAGTACAACCTCGAATCGGTGGGTGTCATCTCTCTGAACGCTGACTTCGACAAACGGCTGTGCGCATCCGATAATTTACGATATGGCATTGAGTTCAACTATGATGATGTCGATTCCAAAGCTTACAATCAAAACATCAAGACCGGCAAAGAAACCGACGACCGGGCTACGCGCTATCCCGATCAGTATGCCCGGATGATGTACCTTTCGGCTTACCTGTCGAATCAATGGAAAATCAGCAAGGTGTTTGAGTTCTCTCAGGGACTGCGATTCAACTATGTCACCCTGAACGCTGCCTATTCCGACACTATGGTGAAGATCATGAATATTCCCTTTAATCCGGAGATATCGCAGAAGAATGCCGCAGTTAACGGCTATCTTGGATTTATTGCCGCGCCAGGTCGTGACTGGAAGTTTTCATTGGTTGGTTCCACCGGTTTTCGCGCACCCAATATCGACGATTTGACTAAACTGAATGTTGTGACCGGACAGACTGTCGTAATGCCGAATCCTGATCTCAAACCGGAATATTCCTATAACCTTGAGTTCTCGGTGGCCAAAACCATCGCGGGTGCAGTAAGACTCGAAGGCACCGTATTTTATAACTGGCTGCGCGATGCCATCGTCATTTCACCCAAGCCCTATAACGGCTCCGATTCGATCATGATCGATGATGTGATGTATCAGACTCTGGCCCCGACCAATACCGGTAGCGCCTATATTTACGGGTTCCAGGGCAGCATTCTCGCCCAGGTTACCCGATCCTTTTCTATCGTGAGTAATCTTACCTATACCTATGGATACGATGAGACTGACGGAACCCCGCTCGATCACATCCCACCGGTATTCGGGATGACATCGTTCCGCCTCGAGCTGAAGAAGTTCAAAGGCGATTTTTACGTGATGTACAACGGTTGGAAGCGACTGAGCCAGTACAGTCCCAGCGGGGAGGACAATCAGCAGTATGCAACTCCCTATGGAACGCCATCCTGGTACACACTAAACCTGAAATTAAGCTATCAGATCATGCGATATCTGAATGTCGAACTGGGAATGGAAAACATCCTGGATGAAAATTACCGGAAATTTGCATCCGGCATCAGCAGTCCGGGAAGGAATGTCATCGTGGCTTTACGTGCCAATCTTTAACAGCGTTGAATGGATGGAGAGAACCTGTGGAATCACCAGCCTTGATCCGTCATTCAGGATGACAAAATCGGCCATTTCCGCCTTCTTCTCATCAGGAAGCTGAAATTGCATCCTTTTCATAACAGAGTTGCCATCTGCCGTGTCCCGTAACATGACCCGGTGGATGGCAATTTCTTTTGGGCATGAAACATGAATGATACGGTCGAAAAAGCGCTGCAGCCCCCGCTCAAAAATGATAGCGGCTTCATGAACTACATAGGGTGCCTGATGTCCTGATTCGATCCACCGGGTAAAAGCATCGGTGACCAGCGGGTGTATGGCCACGTTGAGGTACTCGAGCGATGGTGGGTCATTGAAAACAATGGCGGCAAGTGCGTTGCGATCGATCTCCCCGCCTGGGCTCAGAATCCGTTCGCCGAAATGGCGTACCATACTGCTCCTGAGTTCCGGGTCATCATAACATTTTTTAGCCTCTTCGTCAGCATGGAAAACGGGAATCCCCAGCACCTTGAAGATTCGGGCCACAGTGCTTTTTCCGCTGCCTATGTTTCCGGTGAGGCCTACTCTGAGGATCATGGATTTTTTATGGAAGGGGGCTCCGGACGCTCGCCATGACGGGGCAGGCTGTCGTGGAGCATACCCACTGAATCGGTTCCCATTACAGACCTGCCTCCTTCGACAGATGTCGCGACAGGAGTAGGTTCGATGGGAAGTTGGTCAAAATCGAAATAGAGGGTATCAGGGGAGATGGAGTAGAGATCGGCAGGAAAATTGGTTTGCGACAAAATCTCTCTGCCAACACGTCCGGTAAGAAGGAATCCTCTGGGATGGTCGCCGTGTGCCTGGTACCGGACATCCTGCAGGCTCACTTCGTATTTGTGATCCCGCTCCCGGAACAACTGCTCCGAAAAATATTCAAAACCCTGAATTCGGAACCGGATACGGAGAACGGTATCGGAACACCCCTGCAGTTCCAGGTGGGCAGGAATGTGGGTATAACTCAGACGGAAGTCGACGGTGTAATAATAATCTTTTGAAAGCCGCACCAGCGACCATATGAAAACCGAAAGTATCAGGCAGACAACGAAGATATACAGTTGATTCCTGAATTTCTCGTTTCGCCGCCTGCGGGCATTGCCGATAAAGTCGAGAAAATCGGATTTCAAGGTGCGACGGTTTCCTGAATTACTTGTTCTCGATGGTTTGCGTGTTATCCATAGCAACTGCGGATTTTTCGATTCGCAGTCTTACATTGTTCTCAACCTCGATGGTTACAGTCGTATCCTGAATCTCGACAATGCGGCCATGAATTCCGCCGATGGTGATCACCTTCTGACCCTTCTGCAGACTTTCCTTGAACTTTTTCTGATCTTTCGATCGCTTCATCTGTGGACGGATAAAAAAGAAGTAAAACACCACGATGATAAGTAACAGCGGAAGAAAGGACCACCAACCGTTTTGCTGTGCGCCCTGGCCCTGAGGAGCCATGAGCAGAATGGTTAACAAATTTGTCATGATTGAGAAAATAATTGAATTATTGAATTATTGAATGAATGATCTCCTGTTTAACTGTTTACCTGATTCCTTTTCACCTCTCTGCCGCGGGATTTACCACCTGTGCTTTGATCCTCAGGACGGTCGTATTGGGCTGAGTGTTGGCAACCACCAGGACATTCTTCGACTGAAACCCACGGCGGCCGTTGGAGTTGAAGGAAACCTTTACCTCGCCCTTTTCTCCGGGACGGATGGGGGTTTTGGGGTAGGAGGGTACCGTACACCCGCACGAAGTGCTTACTTCGGCAAGGATCAAATCCGATTTGCCCGTGTTGGTAAAGGGAAATGCAATCGAAACGGTTTCTCCCTCCAGGATCTTCCCGAAATCATGCTCAGTCTCCTCAAAAGTGATCTGCGGGAGTACACTCCGGTCGCCTTTTCCGCTGGCGGTATTCGGATTGTTAACCAGGTCAGCGGGAATATCCTCTTGTCCGCCTGCATTGTGGTTGCGACATCCAGGCAGGATAAAGCAAACAGTTAAAAAAACGATCAAAGTCAGCTTGATAGAATTCATCCGGTATTCAGCTTTACAGGTGCAAAGGTAGTAAAAATCTTTATACTTTTACATCCATGCGCATTTACCTCATCGGCTACATGGGATCGGGAAAATCGACCATCGGGAAACAACTTGCCAGCCGGTTAGGGTACCCATTTCTCGATCTCGACCAGCATTTTGAAGAGCGCTACAGGATCAGCATCATCGATTTTTTCGAAAAATATGGAGAACTGTTGTTCCGGAACCTGGAACGCGACCTTCTGCATGAAACCCGCGTCTTCGACGATATACTGATCTCGACCGGAGGAGGAACTCCCTGCTCTTTCGACAACATGAAGTTTATCCGCGACTACGGGATTGCAGTATATATCAGATGGCCGGTCAAATTGTTAGCCGAACGGTTACAAAATCTGAAAAAAAAACGACCGATACTCAAAGACCTCAATCCGGGAGCCCTTCAGGAAAAAATCAAAGAACATCTTGCCGAACGGGAACCCTTTTACAACCAGGCAGATATTGTAATCGATGCAGGTGACTTATCACAACCACAACTGATTGAAATCCTGTTGAAAAAGATGGAAGAATTCGGGAAACAAGCGGAAACCGGTCGCTCCGGAGTATAACCTTGCGCATCCCCTGATGCTACCTGTTTTTGAGCAGTAAGGCGACGTTTTCCACGTGCTGGGTATGGGGAAACATATCAACCGGTTGGCATTTCACCAGATGATAACTGTCCATCATCAGGGCCAGGTCGCGTGCCTGGGTCGCCGGATTACAACTGACATAGACCACTTTTTGTGGTTGAATCTGCAGAATTGTACCGACCACTTTTTCATGCATGCCATTCCTGGGAGGATCGGTGATAACAATATCGGGAACGCCGTGCTGCGTTAAGAATGCTGCATTCAAAATCTTTTCGGCCTCTCCTGCAACGAAGCGGGTATTGGTGATTCTGTTGAGGCTTGAATTCAGGACGGCATCGGCCACCGCGGGCTCTACCGACTCAATGCCGGTTATCTGACGCGCATAGGGAGCGAGATAGTTGGCAATGGTACCGGTGCCGGTGTAAAGGTCATAAACAGTTTCTGATCCCGTCAGTTCCGCAAATCCGGCCACAGTACGGTACAGATTGACCGCCTGAAGGCTGTTTGTCTGGAAAAACGAGGCGGGTCCGATCCGGTAAGAAATATCGGGATAACCCTCACGGTATGGCGGAAGGACCTCGGTGATGAATTGTTCGCCGGCAGCATGTCTGAATTCCAGATCGTTCAGGGAGTCATTCTTTTTGGGATTGATCACATAAAAGAGACTCGTGATCTGCGGGAATTTGTCAAGAAGGTGATCGATCATCGCTTTGATGCACCGGTCTTCATGATGAAAAACAAGGATGATCATCAACCCTCCCGAAAGGGTATCGCGGATGATCAGATTGCGTAAGAGACCTTCCCATTTTCTGACATCATAAAACGAAAGGGAGTGTTCTTCGGCATACGCTCTCAACTCATTGCGGATGGCGTTCGAAGGATCCTTCTGATGAAAGCATTCCCTGATATCAACTACTTTATCGAAGAACCGGGGAACGTGAAATCCCAGGGCATTGGTATGTTGAGTCTCCGGATCAGCCGTATTGAGTGCACCGGTTAACCACCGGTGGTTGGAAAAGGTGAAATCGAGTTTGTTACGGTAGTACTTGGTCGTCGGTGATGGAATGATCGGAAGGATCACGGGTGACGCTATTTTACCGATCCGCGTCAGGTGATCGTAAACCTGTTGTTGTTTGTAGTGCAATTGTCTTTCGTACGACATGTTTTGCCACCGGCATCCGCCGCAAATGCCGAAATGAGTGCAGTAAGGCTCCGTTCGCCAGGGTGAAAGGGTACGCAGTCTAACTGCTTTTCCCTCTAAATACCTTCTTTTTTTAGCGGTGATCTGAATATCCGCCACATCACCAGGTACTACGAAAGGAACAAAGATCACCTGATCGTTGACCCGGGCAATCGACATTCCCTCAGACCCAGCATCGAGGATCTCCACATTTTCAAGAATTAGCGGGGAAGAGGAGGATTTCATTCGAAATAATTCAAAATTAGGCAATGGGAATTTGGAATTGGGCTTTAGGGAACAACAATAATGTAAAATAAGGCATTAGGCATTGGCCATTTGCCAAATAGTTAATAGTGAATAGCGAATAGCGATTAGGGAAAATTTCGTTTTCCATTTTCCATTTTTCATTTTTCATTTTCCATTTTCCGTTTTCCGTTTTCCATTGTCAATTGTTCTGCGCTTTTGAAAGTGTCTCGAATCTCCCCACTCACCGTAGGCTATCGTATCGCCTGCCATCCGGATGCGGGCTTCAAGGCATGAATTACAGGTTGCAGCCTCCTCATCCAGACAGGGCTTGTTTTCGTATAGCAGGTAATCCTCGCGATATCGTACCGGCGTCAGGTTGGGCATGATAACGTTTGCTCCTACCATCAGGGCCTTCTCCCGTCCCTGCGGATCGATGGTTTGCATTGCCGTGGTCGCTGCGATATTAATGTCCTTCATCATGATACGGAGGATGGCGACCATTTTCAAAGAGAGGTCGAACCGCTCGGTAAGCGTCAACAGGGTTTCGCGGTAACGGTACAGGGGTGTATCTGCATGTTCGATATACGGTCCCATACCGATCATGTCGATGTCGAATTCCCTGAAAAATATCAGGTCGTCGGCAAGATCACCAATGGTTTGAAAGGGTAGCCCGATCATCACCCCTGTACCGACCTGATAACCGATGGCTTTCAGGGTGCGTAGGGCATTGAGGCGTGCCTCATGACTGTGATGGGCGTTGTCGGGATGCAGTTTACGGTAAAGAGTTGGACTCGAAACCTCTATGCGCAGGAGGTAACGGTGTGCGCCCGCTTCGAACCAACGACGGTAGGTCTCCTCCGATTGCTCGCCTAATGAAAGCGTCACGTGTAACTCACCTTTGGTTGACCGGTGAATTTCCCGGAGTAACTTTTCGATCTTCCGGGTGAAGGATTGGTTTTTCTGCTCGCCCGATTGAAGTACAATTGATGCGTAGCGGTTTGTGTAGGCATATTGAACTGCTTCCATAACCTCGGCATCGGTCATCCTGTACCGTACGTATCGCTTGTTTCCTGCCCTGATCCCACAATAGTAGCAATTCTTTGAGCAGGAATTCGAATATTCCAACAATCCCCTGAAAAAGACCTTCTTCCCCACAAATGCTGCTTTTACCGCTGCCGCCTTCTCAAACAAACGTAACCGGTCTTCACCGGAGGCATTCAACAGGCGGATCAGGTCATTCCTTGAAAATGTAACTTTTTCTAAAATTTTTTCAACAACGCTCATCAGAAATGAATTATCTTAATATCTTAGCAGAAAACCGGGAATCTTGTTTTTTGAGCAAAATTACGATTTTTCTTGGATGACCCATTGATATTGGAACAGGTGAGGCCGGTCAGAATTTACTTCAATAGTTGCGTGATATGGATAGTACAATAGTTACCCTGCTTGTCGATGATGATAAAACCAGTATTGTAGCCTTACAATCGCTTCTGAAGGGCAATTTTCCGAATATTGAGATTGCCGGTATTGCCAATAACGTCAGCGAAGCGGTCTTTCTGGTTGACGCCGTGAAGCCGGATCTGGTTTTCCTCGATATCAACATGCCCGACGGTGAAGGATTTGATGTGTTTGAGCGGGTATCATTCAAGGATTTCAGGGTGATATTTATAACAGCGTTCGATAAATATGCTGTCAGGGCGTTTGAATTTTCGGCATTGCATTACCTCGTTAAGCCGGTTACGCTGGAAATGCTTACCATCGCCATCGACCGTTACAAAGACGTCAAAGCTGATGAGATCGATAACCGGTTACGGATTCTGCGCGACAGTCTCCGCAGCAAGAACGAAAAGATCATCATTCCATCAACCGACGGGCTGAACGTCGTTAAACTGAACGATATTGTCAGATTAGAGGCGAGCGATGTTTATACTCTTTTTTACATGATCAACGGTCAGCGTTTCGTTGCATCAAAGCCCCTGAACAACTATGAAAAGATTTTAGAGGATCTTCCGTTCTCGAGAGTACATAGCAAACACCTGATCAACCTGATGTTCGTAAAGAGATACGTGAAAGGTAAAGGTGGCTCCATTATTCTGGAAGATAACACCGAAGTAGAGGTCTCCGTAAGAAAAAAGGCCGATTTTCTGGAAAAACTGAAAAACTACGCTAGATTTGTCTAAGAACCAGCGGACGAGCGGACTGGCGGACAAGTTTTATGAAAAGCGAAAGGCTAAACTCAGGATTACGAACGAATAGCCTGGATTTGAAAGGGAGGGTAACGATCTGACCAGGATTTATACAGGGGTCAGGATTTTAGGAATGTAATTTCACACCATTTTATTTATCCTCCGGGTTAATTCTCCACGGCTTGCCTCGTGAATCATACCATTTAATTTTAGGATTTCATCAATTGACGAATATATATACACTTGTCCGCTCGTCCACTGGTCCACTGGTCCACTAGTCCGCTGGTCCGCTGGTTATCATACATTGAACCGGATATGTAAAATATCGCCGTCGCCGACGATATAATTTTTCCCTTCCACCATCAGTTTTCCGTGCTCCTTGCAGGCATGTTCTGATTTCAGATTGATAAAATCATCGTATTTCATCACCTCTGCGCGAATGAAACCGCGTTCAAGATCGCTGTGGATAACTCCGGCAGCCTGTGGCGCTGTCATTCCTTTCTTTATGGTCCAGGCACGCACCTCCTTTGGTCCGGCTGTGAAAAAACATTGCAGATCGAGGAGGTGGAAGGCCGCTCTTACCAGCCTGTTCACGCCGGGTTCAGTCAGGCCGGCATCGGCAAGAAAAATTTCGCGGTCTTCAGCGCTTTCCAGCTCTGCGATTTCCGATTCCATCCTGGCGGCGATGACAAGCGTTTCGGCATGCTCACTGGAAACGGAATCGATGAATTTCCGGGCGTAATCATTACCCTTGGTTGCCGAGGGATCATCGACATTGCATACATATAAAACAGGCTTGAAGCTGAGCAGAAAAAGATCGTCAAAAAATCTCAGGTCTTCCGGAGCTACTGGAGCTGTCCGGGCCGATTGGAACGATTCAAGGTGGCTCTTCAATGCGTTCAACACCTCTATTCCGCGCCGTGCATCTTTATCGCCGGTCTTGGCCATCTTTTCCAGCCGGCCAAGTTTCTTCTCCACCGATTCAAGGTCTTTGATCTGAAGCTCTAAATCGACGATCTCCCGGTCGCGCAAAGGATTCACCGACCCTTCGGGATGCGGTAACTGCGGGTCATCGAAACAACGGATCACATGAATCAGGGCATCCACATTCCGGATATCCGACAGGAAACGATTCCCTTCGGTTTGACTGCCGCCTTTCGTCAGTCCGGGGATGTCAACCATCTCGATGGTGGTGTGAACCACCCGTGCCGAATGGATCAGGTTGTCGATCTCATACAATCTCTGGTCGGGGACATTCACAATCCCCAGGTTCGACTTGTTTCCGGTAAAAGCAGCGCTGTGTGTCTCTGCGCGGTTGTTGGAGATACAGTTGAAGAGGGTGGTCTTTCCAGATCCGGTCAGACCGATGATTCCGCATTTGAGTGACATCGTTGAATTTTTATGGCGACAAAGGTAATGAATTAGGGAGTAAGAGACTTGAAAGGGTAAATTCAAGGTTTTTTGTAATTTACAAACATTCATTGTACCTTTGCAGCCCTTTTTTGTCGGGTGAAAAGGGATGACGTTCTTAATTAAATCCCGTACAGTTAATCAAATGTTTAACCCGGTTAGCGGGAATCCCGCTGCCACAAAGCAATTTTTGAATGAATATTGATGAAATCAATGCCACCCTGGATCAGTCTGTCGAACACAATGACGGACCCATGGTCAACGACACTGTTGAAGCTCGTTCTGAAGAGGTGAAACCCACCTCCGATACCGTTGAAGCCACCGACCCTGTTGCAGACCCGGCCACCGACCCTGTCGCTGTTCCGGCTCCCAAAAAGCATACAGAACCGAAAAGGGTTGTGTTCAGTACCGAATCATTGAAAGATTTTGACTGGGACGCCATCGGAAAAAAACATGAAGTCTATTCCAATGATGAACGTCGCAAACTCGAAGACACTTACGACCAGACCCTCCGGGCAATCCAGGATCATGAAGTGATAGAAGGCACCGTGGTTACCATGACCAACCGTGAGGTTATCGTCAACATCGGCTTCAAGAGCGACGGTGTGATCCAGATCAACGAATTCCGTTACAATCCCGAACTGAAAATCGGTGATAAAGTTGAAGTCTATATCGAAAACCAGGAAGATATCAGCGGACAACTGCTCCTTTCGCACAAAAAGGCGCGTATCCTGAAATCGTGGGAGCGCATCAACGATGCTTATGAAAAGCAGGAGATCATTAAAGGTTACGTGAAATCGCGTACCAAGGGCGGTCTCATCGTTGACATATTCGGTATCGAAGCCTTCCTTCCCGGATCACAGATCGATGTGAAACCCATCCGCGACTACGATGTGTTTGTTGACAAAGTGATGGAATTCAAGGTAGTAAAGATCAATCACGAGTACAAGAATGTGGTAGTTTCGCACAAAGCCCTTATTGAAGACGAACTCGAAGCCCAGAAAGCGGAGATCATCAAGAAACTTGAAAAGGGACAAATTCTCGAAGGCACGGTCAAGAACATCACCAGCTACGGTGTATTCGTTGACCTGGGCGGAGTTGATGGACTCATCCACATTACCGACCTTTCATGGGGCCGCATAAACCATCCTGAAGAGATTGTGAAGCTGGACCAGAAAATCAAAGTTGTAATTCTCGATTTTGATGAAAACAAGAAGCGTATCGCCCTTGGTCTGAAACAGCTCACCCCGCATCCGTGGGATTCGCTCGATCAGAATCTGAAGATTGGTGACAAAGTAAAAGGCAAGGTGGTTGTGATCGCCGATTACGGTGCATTTGTAGAGATTACAACCGGAGTTGAAGGTTTGATCCATGTATCCGAAATGTCTTGGTCGCAGCATCTGCGTACCGCCCATGATTTCCTTAAGGTAGGACAGGAAGTTGAAGCTGTGATCCTGACCCTCGATCGCGAAGAGCGCAAAATGTCGATGGGTATCAAACAGCTCATCCCCGACCCCTGGGCCAACATCAAGGAGAAGTATCCGCTGAAATCGAAACACTCCGCTATTGTACGGAACTTCACGAACTTCGGTATTTTCGTAGAGTTAGAGGAAGGGGTTGACGGACTGATCCACATTTCTGACCTGAGCTGGTCGAAGAAAATCAAGCACCCGGCCGAATTCACCAAGATCGGCGAGACCATCGAAGTGATCGTTCTCGATGTCGATGTAGAAAACCGCCGGCTCAGCCTCGGACACAAGCAGCTCGAGGAGAATCCCTGGGATGTTTTCGAAAGCGTATTTGCTGTTGGTTCAGTTCATTTAGGAACCATCGTCAGCATGAGCGACAAGGGCGCTATTGTAGCGCTGCCATACGGTGTTGAAGGATTTGCCCCACTGCGCCATTTAGGCAAGGAGGATGGTACCCAGGCACGCGAAGAGGAGGCCCTCGACTTCAAGGTCATCGAGTTTTCGAAGGATAACAAGAAGATCATCCTTTCGCACAGTAAGATCCATCAGGATGCAATATATGCCGAGAAAAACAAAGAGGCCAAAGCCGGTCTGAAGAAGGAGAAGGATACCAAGAAAGCGGTCAAGAAGCTGAAGGATAATCTGGAGAAGACTACCCTTGGCGACATCGATGCACTGGCGAACCTCAAAGCCGACATGGTAAAGGCCGAAGAGTTAGCCCGTGAGCCCAAGCCTGCTGTTGAGGCGCCCAAGGTTGAACCTGAGGCCACACCAGAAGAGCCTAAGGCTGAATAACCATGACATTTTCATTCACGGTGTTAGGCAGCAGCGCAGCTGTTGCGGCAAACGACCGGAATCTGAGCGCTCATTTGCTTAATGCAAATGAGCGCTTTCATTTGATCGACTGCGGGGAGGGAACCCAGTTTCAACTGCGGAAATACCACCTTTCTATCATGCGGATCAAACACATCTACATCAGTCACCTGCATGGCGACCATTTTTTTGGGCTGGTCGGACTGCTCAACACCATGCATTTGCTGGGTCGGTCAGAAGAGCTTACCGTGCATAGCCCCCCGCAGCTCAGGGAGATCATTGAGATCCAACTCGAAGCCTCGCAGACACGGCTGAAATATCCGGTTCATTACAATATGCTCAGGCCCGATGGGTACCATCTTGTTTTGGAAGAACCGCGACTCGAAGTGTACAGCTTCCCGCTGAAGCACAGCATCCCAACCTGGGGCTTCATTTTTCGCGAGAAGAATCCTCCGCGTAAAGTACCGGTAGCGCGTTC
The DNA here is from genome assembly GCA_964525995.1 of uncultured Prolixibacteraceae bacterium. Classification (GTDB taxonomy): domain Bacteria; phylum Bacteroidota; class Bacteroidia; order Bacteroidales; family FEN-979; genus CAIVAT01. The sequence goes on from CAZGIM010000006.1 coordinate 141,332, forward strand.
ATTGGCATATAGTAGCGACACCGTCTGCGATGAAAGCATCGTGCCCTGGATCTCGGATGCACGGCTGCTGTACCACGAAGCGACCTTTGCATCGACGATGGAACAAGTAGCCGCCGAAAAATTTCACGCCACGGCAGCTCAGGCAGCCACCATCGCCCTGAAAGCCGGTGTGGCCAAGTTGGTTATCGGTCATTTCTCGGCCCGGTACGAGGCTGTACAAACCCTGGTTGATGAAGCAAGGGCCATCTTTCCCGAAACCTACGCGGCAGAGGAGGGGAGGGAGTTGGACATCTGAAAAACATTTTATCCGGAATATTTCTTATCTTTCTCCCCTGTTACCATTGGAACCATAGGTGAAGAACTCTGGGAAGGAATCTGGTGCATGACTGACCCATACACAGGAGGAACCGCACAATTCATATACAACGACGGAACTCAAAATATTAGTGATTTTTGTAAAACTATAACCCGCTGGAAGCTACTAATAGACCCAGAAACATACATCAACTAAAAACAAAAGGATCATCCAGGCAACCAACTAATCCAGCCTGATCATTGAAGAAATCAGGCGTACCAGCTTTACGGTAGGCTCAAACATTTGCATTACGTCATCTTCTTGAAAATCGAAGAAATCGTTATAGTCGCCTTTTTGTCTTTTTTCGTAAAGTGAGGAAAACAACTTGCCATATTCTTTACCAATTAATCCCTTTTGGATGTATTCCTGTCCGAACTTCAGTCTGCAGCCGGCATGCGAATTGGTTTCGATGTTCTGACTGTAAAGCAGGGCGCTGACAGCATAATAGGCGGCATAATAGAGACGGTTGACTGCCGTATTCCAGTATTTATGGGCGATCAGTAATTCAGTCTCCTTAATCAACTCTTCAGAACGGTTGATCCTGTATCTGATGTATTCATTTCTGGAATGCTCCTTCATGCCGAAAGGGTAAGCGCTTCCCGGGCGATGTTTCTGTAAATCGGGGTGACTTTGTACTTGCGTTCCCATTCATCCACCGTGTAAAGCATCGGGCTGATGAGGGCTCCTAATTCGAATTCAAGTTCATACAGCGGATCGGTAATCCTCTTTTCCATTTTGGGAGTGATCCTTTTTGCATCAATCAGGATCAGGAGGTCCCAGTCGGAATCCTCCCGTGCATCGCCGCGTGCCCTTGATCCATAGAGCAATATTTTCGCGTCAGGCGCCTGGTTCCGGACAACAGCGATGATCCTGTTTTTAATCTCGGATTCGGAGGACATATAGGACTGTTTTCGCAAATATAGCAAAATTTACGTTATTCTGACCTGGTGATTTGGTTGCTGGATTGCAATCTCGTCCAACTCTATTTCCAACTCCCCGTCCAACTCTTCGTCCAACTCTTCGTCCATCCAGTTCCCGTTTTTTTTACCTTTGCAGCCGTTCTGTAAATCAATTCCCCATGAGAAAAACGATCACCCTCTTCATCACCATGACCATGACCGCGATTTCAATGCTCGCCCAAACCGAAAATCCCTTTTTCCGCGAATGGAAGACTCCGTTTGGTGTTCCTCCTTTCGAACAGATACAGAATGATCATTATATGCCAGCCTTTATGGAGGGAATGAAGCAACAACAGACGGAAATTGAAGCAATTGTGACCAACCCGGAGACGCCAACCTTCGAAAATACCATCGCAGCGCTGGATCGGAGTGGTGCACTGCTCGATAAAGTCAGTTCTGTGTTTTACGCCTTAAACTCGGCGAACACCAGCGACCAAATGCAGGAGATAGCCCGCCGGTTGTCGCCGCTGATGTCGAAACATGGTGATGACATCAGCCTGAATCCGGAACTCTTCAAACGGATCAAGGAGGTTTACAAGAGCCCTGAGATGATGAAACTCGCCCCCGATCAGCGGCGGCTGGTCGAAGAGACCTACAAAGGATTTGTAAGGAGCGGGGCTAACCTTGGCGATGAAGATAAAGAAAAACTCCGCAATCTGAATAGCGAGATCAGCATGTTGCAACTTACTTTCGGACAGAACCTGCTGTCGGAAACCAATGCCTATAAGCTGATCCTCGACCGGGAAGAGTATCTCGAAGGACTTACGAAAGAGCAGATCAACAGTGCGCTGGAAGCCGGCGCCCGGTCGGAGGCAACCAAAGGCAAATGGGTTTTCACCCTTCAGAATCCCAGTGTGATGCCTTTTTTACAATTTTCGGCAAACAGGAAATACCGGGAGCAGGTCTTCAATGCATATATCAGCCGCGGAAACAACAATAACGACAAGGACAACAAGGCCATCATTGCCAAACTGATCCCGCTCCGCAAGCAGAAAGCCGCGCTGCTGGGTTTTGATTCTTATGTCGCCTATGCTTTGGATGACCGCATGGCGAAAAAGCCTGAAAATGTTTACAACTTGCTTGATCAGATTTGGATCCCCGCCCTTGAAATGGCACACAGGGAGGCTGGCGATATGCAGGCAATGATCCGGGAAGAGGGTCAGGATTTTCAACTTGAAGGCTGGGACTGGCGATATTACAGCAACAAGATCATGCAGAAAAAATTTGATTTGAATGAGGAGATCCTGAAACCCTATTTTAAGTTGGATAACGTAAGGGAAGGCGTCTTTTATGTTGCCCGGAAGCTATACGGGATCACCTTTACCGAGGTTACCGGGGCACCAAAATACTTCAAGGATGTTAAGCTGTACGAATGCAAAGAGGCTGACGGAAGCCATCTTGGCGTGTTGTATTTCGATTTTCATCCCAGGGCCAGCAAGCGGGGAGGAGCCTGGTGCGGCAGTTACCGGTCGCAAAAGTACGAGAACGGCAAGCGGGTCGCACCCGTCATGACCGTCGTGTGTAATTTCTCAGCCCCTTCGGGCGATCAACCTGCACTTTTGACTCCCGATGAAGCAGAGACCTTATTTCACGAATTTGGACACGCGCTTGCCGGTCTGATGAGAAATGTCAGGTATGACGGTATTTCAGGAGTTCCACGCGATTTTGTCGAACTTCCATCGCAAATAATGGAACACTGGGCCTTCGAACCTGAAGTCCTTAAGGTTTACGCGAAGCATTATCAAACCGGAGCCGTCATCCCTGCCGAACTGGTCGAAAAGATCCAGAACAGCAGCAAATTCGGTCAGGGTTTCAAAACAACCGAATATCTTGCCGCATCGTACCTCGATATGGATTATCATTTTCGTTATCCGGAAATCAAAGCCGAAGACGCCGTGAAAGAATCTGCAGCAAAGCCTACTTCCGAAGTGCCTGTTTCTAAAGTAAAGACTAAAGAGAAAAGTCCTGAAATGGTCACTTCCGACCGGGAGGCGACGTCTGCCGAAGAGGTCCGGGAAGGAGCGGATTTCAAAAAAGCTGAAGCGGTGAAGGAGGGTGAGAAGTTTGATGAAAAGAATCCGTTGCCGGGGCTCGACGTACTGGCTTTTGAAGCCGCGTCGATGAAAAGGATCGGGCTGATCCCGCAGATTCCGCCGAGATATCGTTCAACCTATTTCCAGCATACCATGACCGGCGGGTACACGGCCGGGTATTACAGCTACATCTGGGCCGAAGTCCTCGATGCCGACGCGTTTCAGGCGTTCAAAGAAAAAGGAGATATTTTCGATAAAGCGACCGCGCAGCGTTTTCGCACCTGCATCCTCGAAAAGGGAGGGTCAAAGGAGGCCATGGAGATGTATGTTGACTTCAGAGGCCACGAACCTAAGATCGATGCCTTGCTGGAGAACCGGGGACTGAAGGACTAGGGGACTGGCGGACAGGCGGACAAGCGGACCAGTGGACTGGTTTTCCATTTCACTATACCACTATTCCACCAAGGCACCATGGCGCCATCGGACGGGTTTCTCGTTACGTTCCTTTTTTCTTCTTCTCCGGTGATGGGAAGAAATAACCTTTGCCTTTGAAAAATTGGCGGAACAGGGATTCATTGGCCGATGCAAAAATGCTCTCCCGGTTCATCGACGATTTCACATAATGCCTGCCGGAAGCGAGGTCAATGGCCCCTTCGATCCTGATGGATGACATATTATTACCTTCTATGGAGAGTTGATACGGGAAAATGCCGGGAACAGTGCGGTTGTCGTCGGCCATTTCCATGTTTGACGATTGTGACAGGGAACTGATAAAACTTTCGACCCTGGCCGAATCGGCAGGTTTGTCGCCGATCATCCACCGATCGCCGGTCTTAACCAGTTGGAAAGAACTGTCGCCTGGATAGGTGAAGCTAAAACGAACCGGGAAAGTCCGGTCAAACCGGGATACCAGCTTATTGCGGTACCGTGCCGACTGGTCGCCGAACATCATCGATAAAAAGCCGTCGACCACGTAAACTTTCTCATCACCGGCGATCCGGATATGCGATTTAACGATGATATTCTGACCTCTGCCATATCCCTGGCCCTGATTTATCTGTGAAAATGAAAGCTTCCCGAGCCTGAAATCGGCCGTGGTCTCATCACCTTCTTTGATAACGACCCGGGTTGCGGCCGAATCGGTGATTTCGAATTCCTTCCATCCCGAAGGATCGGTGGCTGCAACCCGCTCGGGAATCGCATGGATGACGGTGCTGATGATCTGCCGAATCGATTGCGTATCGGCCGGGAACGACTGGTCTTTGACACGAATGGTCCAGTTATTACCGGAACCCGATAGGATCATGGCTTCGGAACTGCCTTTCGGATAGATGGAAATAGATGACACACGGATGGAATCGATGGTGAACAGTTGACTTTTAAAAGTCCGGTCACCCTTATTTCGGTCGTAAAGAAAAACCGCGGCTACCGCGACCAAAAGCACGATAAAAAGGATCAGCAGGGTCGAATTCTTGATTTTTTTCATTCTTAAGTGATTTTTACCGAATCGCCTGACGGGATCACCGGCATCATTTCGGTATCAGAAATAATTTTCGTTCATTCGTTTTATTCTCAGATTACGGCGGTATTGCCATCTGAAAAATCCGAAGCCAAGAACCAGCAGCATGGGAAGCAGGAAGTTCAGATACTTCAAAAATGTCTTTTTACCGTCATCCATCTGGTCGATCGGGCGGGAGGTGACCTCTTTGGTACGCAGGTCGATCAATCCTGTATCGTCCGACAACCAGTCAACGGAATTTACAAAAAGGTTCAGGTTGTCGGGCTGGATCTGGCGTGCCTGCTGACCTTCGCCGTTGATGGCAAAGTCGCCGTCGGAGACTACAATAATCTTTGAATTCAGATTCCCAGAAATTTTCCCTGTAAGGAGTCCGGCCACGGTAAGGTTGGCAAGAGGGAAATCGCCGGCTTGCCAGTTTCTGGAAATATTGAAAAAGACCGGTACATTCTCTGCCCCTGATTTTTCGGATGTAAAGGCTAAGGGGGTATAATTCACGTCGTTCAGCCGTTTCGAATAATCAATCGAACTGGCAAACTGTAATACCACCGACGACAGTCCTTTTACAGCAGGATGGTCGGCGAATTTGGCGATGACCGGCAGGTACGGGAATTGCATGCTCGACTGGAAACTCATCATTCCCTGTTGCTGATTGACCATCACAGCGCCGCAATTCTGATCGATGATAAAGTTCGGATTGACCCTGATCCCTTTTGCTTCAAGCCATTGCTCCAGTCCGGTAGAAACGGCATTCCCGCTGAGATTCTGGAGATTTCCATCCACCCGGTTCATGGCGATAAAGATATTCCGGCCAAAGGCTAAAAAGGCATCCAGCTTGGCAAGCTGGTCGGCTGGGATAGTATCTTTCGGATTGACGATCACAAGGGTTTTATATTTATCAAGATTTGCGGTGAGATCATTCAGATTCACCGGTTCCACCTCATACAGTACCGATAACGATTGTAAAACCTGGATCATGGAACCTAAAGCCGTCTCGCCATTGCCCTCGATGAATCCGATTTTGGGTTTGTTTTCGACGGTCATCTTTTTGATACTTGTCGATAGCGCATATTCCATCGCTGCCCCCGGCTGGATAAAGGGAATGATCTCTTTCTTGTCGCCATATTGTACCACAGCGCCCATATAGGCTTTTTGTTGTTTCACCTGATCTTTCTCCCTGACATTGATCAGTACGGGGCTGATGCCCTCCTGCATGGCCTTCTGCTCGGTGGCTTCGTCTTTGTTCGGATTTATAAATTCGAACATGACCTTTCCGTCCGACCGGTTGGAGTATTCGACCAGCTCATCTTTAAAATCCCGTCTCAGCCGGGCAAAATCGGGGGGGAGTTCTTCACTGATGTAGGCCGTTACTGTTACCGTCTGCTTCAGTGATTTGAGAATGGTACGGGTGGCTTCTCCCAGTGTGTATCGCTTGTCGGCTGTAAAATCAAGCCGGAGGAAAAATCGGTCGGCAAGAAGGTTGACCAGTACGATCACACCGATAATTAACAAAAGATAGGTGGTTGTTGATTTCCGGTTCTTCATGTGTATGATGGATTGATTGCAGGAAACGGTTGAGTATTTACGATTGATCAGGATTAACGATTAACGATTGCCAGAATTTTCACTTGACAGTGCCTGTTTTGGAGATTGATCAGTGACAAATTTTGCATTTTGACTTTTAATTCTGGCTTGTTCAGGTTAGGATGACAGGTTGCGTTTCGCCAGCGCCAGCTCGGTTCCGGTCAATCCAAGGAAAATGATCGAGAGAAAATAGATCACATCTTTCGAGTCGATAACCCCGCGGGCCATGCTTTCGAAATGTGTGCTGATGCTTAGGTAATTTAATAAGGCTCCCATCCAACCTAATGAATTGCTGCCCATGAGTCCGAACAGCAGATGAAAGAATATTCCGATAAACAGCGCGATCAGAAAGGCGACAATCTGGTTGGATGTGATGCTGCTGGCAAACATTCCGATGCTGATGTAACAGGCGCTCATGAATAACAGTCCGAGATATCCTAGCAATACAGCCCCGTGATCCATTTTTCCGATACTGGCAACCGAGATGTAATAGGGCAGGGTGAGGGCAAGGGCGATGCAGATCAAAATCAGGGCCGAAAGAAATTTACCTGCGATAATCTGCCAATCGGTCACCGGCCGGGTTACCAGAAGCTCAAGAGTGCCGCTTTTGCGCTCTTCCGAGAGCAATCCCATGGTCACGGCCGGAATGAAGAAAAATAGCGACCAGAACGCGATTCCGAAGAACGACTGGAGTGTTGCCTGGTTCACCAGGAAGATGTCGCTGCCGAAAAGCCAGGTGAAAAAACCGCTGAATCCTAAGAAAAGCAGGATCATCACATAGGCCATCAGTGAATCGAAGAACGACCACAGTTCACGTTTAGCAATTATCCAGATTTGTTTCATATACCTTGAATGATTGATTGACTGATTGACTGATTGACTGAGTGAATGAGTGAATGAGTGAATGAAAATGTGCTAATTTGCTAATTTGAGAATTTGAAAATGTGAAAATTTTGAATATTGAATTTTTGTTTTTCCCTAATGGCTAATGGCCAATGCCTAATTCCTGATTTGAATTTTTGTTGTTCCCTAATTCCTAACTCCCAATGCCTAATTCCTGATTTGAATTTTGAATTTTTGTTTTTCCCTAATGGCTAATGGCCAATGCCTAATTCCTGATTTAAATTTTTTCTTCCCTAATTATTGATCGTCAGATCTCTGAAAACTTCTTCCAGCTTGCGTTCAAGCGGGGTCATTTCGGTGAGCGACCAATTGTGTTCGACACAGGTCTTGAAAATGGCTTTCCTTGAGCTCATCCCGGGTTTGCTTTGCACCTCAAATGACTGGGTATGCTCGGGAAGCAGATCGACCAGTTCGATAGTCTCGAGTGATTGCAGGGTGGTATAAACCTGGTTCCGGTCACCATCTTCGATTGTTACTTTGATGATCTCCTTGTCCTGAGCCTGTTTCCTGAGATTGTTCGCCGTGCCGTCGGCAACCAGTTTCCCGTTGCTGATGATCACGATCCGGTCGCAGGTCGCTTCAACCTCGGCCAGGATATGCGAGCAGAGGATCACCGTTTTTTCGCGACCAATCCGCTTGATCAGCTCACGGATCTCGACAATCTGGTTGGGGTCGAGACCGGAAGTGGGCTCATCAAGTATCAGCACTTCAGGGTCGTGGATCATCGCTTGTGCCAATCCAACCCGCTGCTGATATCCTTTGGAGAGTTCGTTGATCTTTTTATATTTCTCGGTTTTCAGACCGCAAATATGGACCATTTCGCGGATTCGTTCCCCGATCTGGTTTGCCGGCACACCCTGCAATTCTGCAACGTAATGGAGGTAATCGATCACCGGCATCTCCTTATACAAGGGATTTGATTCGGGAAGATAACCGATGTGTTTTTTTACCTCGTCGGGATGTTCCGTTACAGAGAAGCCACCAACCTTCACAGTCCCATCGTTGGGCTTCATGAAACAGGTGATGATCTTCATGGTGGTCGTTTTCCCGGCGCCGTTCGGTCCTAAAAATCCTACAATCTCACCGGTGTTGACCTTGAAGGATACGTTGTCGACTGCCTTTTGAAAGCCGTAGAGTTTGGTTATGTTTTCGACACTGACTTCCATACTAGAATTTTTTGCAAAAATATTTTGAAGATTTCTTTTATGAAAATGTTTAACAATATTTTAACAAAACAAGGGGTAGCAGGTTATCTACAAGCAAGAAAGCAATTGCCGGTTTCATTTCCCTCGCGATAGGTGGAAATTAAAAATTGATAACCAATCCATGAACAGTAAAATGCCGCCGGATCGCCAACGGTGATGTTCTGTTCAATGACATTACCTTCATTATGACACTGAAAAAGGAAGCAAAGTAGCAGAATAAAAGGATCCGTGGTTATATACCTTCATGGTTTGACAGGTATATCAGGGTATAAACCTAAAAGATAAGATAAATCATGTGATGATGGCAAACGCGAAATGACAAAGACAAAGCTGAAGCGTGTGATTCAGCTTTGAAATATATTCGTATAATTCCTTGACGAATGCGTTTTTTTTTCGTATGTTTGGTATTAAGAAGGTCAGAATTGCTCTGAGATTCTCATTTATAGGCCAGGGCGATTTGTTACAGAGTCGGAACAGGTTAATAAATAATGAAATGCTGTTCCTGTGAGGGCAATTGTATCAAACATGAAAATGCTTTACATTTCCGTAAGGATTTAGCAGATTAGGTTGTCATCGTTCTTTACATAGTGAATTATTTCTTTTCCGATACTTCTCATACAAAAAATCCGTCCGATTTCTGAATATGAAAAATATTAGACGGATACTGAATCAAACAAACCAATTTGTTTTAAAATCAGGCATTATGAGACAATTTATTACTCTTGTGATTGTGGTTGTTTTGACCGCCATCCAGATTCAAGCCCAGGTGGCTATCAACACCGACGGAAATCAGCCGGAACCCTCAGCCGGCCTTGATGTGAAATTCACAAACAAAGGACTCCTTCCTCCACGTATGACACAGGCGCAGATGAACGCCATTCAGAACCCGGCCAGCGGGCTTTTGTTATTTTGCATCGACTGCGGCTCAAATAGCTCCGGATCGTTAGCGCTTTACGTGGCCGGAGCCTGGTGGACGCTTTCGGCAAATTGTATCAACCCTGCGGCGCCAACGGCCGGCGCACACGTTCCATCGGGAACCCAGATTATTTGGAACTGGAACACGGTGGTCGGCGCCACCGGATACAAATGGAACACAACCAATGATTATGGAACGGCCGTTGACATGGGTACCAGCACCACCAAGACCGAACCGGGGCTAAACCCGAACACACAGTATACCCGATATGTGTGGGCTTACAACAATTGCGGAATATCTGTTTCCACTGCCCTGAACAGCCAGACCGTCTTCACATGTGGAGGGAGTTTTACTGTCACCCATGTGGCCGGCGACGTAGCGCCTGTCAATAAAACCACAGCCTATGGCACCGTAACCGGAGTGCCCGGCGAACCTGCCTTATGCTGGATCACCAGCAACCTGGGTTCAGATCATCAGGCAGCCGCGGTAAATGATGCCACCGAAGCCTCGGCTGGCTGGTATTGGCAATTCAACCGAAAGCAAGGCTTCAAGCATGACGGAACCACACGTACCCCCAACACTACATGGATTTTCAGCATCGATGAGAATATAAACTGGGTAATTGCCAATGACCCGTGCAGTATTGAGCTGGGCGGTTCATGGCGGATACCCACCTATACTGAATGGAGTAATGTTGATAATTCGGGCGGGTGGACAAACTGGAACAGCCCATGGAACTCAACGCTTAAGTTACATGCTGCCGGGTACCTGGACGCTTCGAATGGTTCGCTGAACGGTATGAGCTATACAGGCTATTACGGGAGCAGTACTCAGCACAACTCTCAGGAAGGCACATTCCTTTTCTTCTACAGTGAAAGTTGCAACATGAACCACACTTGGAAGGCATACGGCTTCAATCTACGCTGCGTTAAATAAATGAGGGAATGACAATGAACAATTGACAATGGACGATGGACAATGGACAATGGAAAAAGAAGCCTCGCCCTAATCGCTAAAACCTAATTCCTATTGCCAAATGCCTATTGCCCGATTTTTGACTTTTTTTGTTGCCTTTGCCTTATCAACCGGATTAACCAGTGAAAATTAATCCGAGGATTATGAAAACGGTGAAACAAATTCTGCTGATTCTGCTGTTCATACTCCCGTCGTTGGTACAGGCCATGGAAAAAGAGATTCCGTTCACCCTCGACGACTGCGATCGGATTATCCGGACAGAACAAAAAGTAGAATCACTCCGTACTGAGCTTAACACAAAGATCGACACAAAAGTCGATGGGCTTAGCTCTGAAATGAACGCCCGCTTTGAAGCCATCGACGAACGATTCAACCAACTTTTCGGCTTCCTGTGGGCCATCATAGGCATTTTCACCACCATGATGGTCAGCGTGTTTGGATTTGCATTCTGGGACCGTAAGCTTTCGCTGGCCCCTGTGAAAAAAGTCTGAACAGGATTTTCAGGATTTCGGGATGGGCAGGATTATAATTTCATGCCAGTAATTTCTCAACATTTTTTTTCCAAAAAATAAGTTTGTTGGTCTTTATTGTAAATTTGATCAACTAATTGTTGATCAGTCTCTTGATGTTATGTTACCCGCATAACAATAGTGTGGATATCCAATTCATTATCAATCCGAACAATCAGTTTCAAAACTGTGATTCATGAAGAACATTGCACTTTTTATGTTGGCGCTGGTATTTCTGGCCTCTGTATCTAAAGCCCAGGTAGGCATCAATAACGACAACAGCCAGCCCGACCCGTCGGCCGGGCTCGATGTAAAATTCAGCAATAAAGGAGTGCTGCTGCCCCGTATGACGCTTCAGCAGCGAAACGACATTGTGAATCCCGCAGAGGGATTGATGGTGTATTGCACCAACTGCGGCCGTCTGGGAGCCGGAGGTGCACTCTCCATCTTCACCAACGGCGCATGGACGGTGATAGGGCCATGTACCATCAACCCCGTAAGCACCGGCACTCATACCGTAACCCCAGGGCAGATCATCTGGCGGTGGACCGGCACCGGCACCGGCGTGAAATGGAACACTGTCAACGATTTCGACAACGCCACCGATATCGGTTATGCCACTTCGAAAACTGAAACGGGCATAGTGTGCGGCCAATCCTACACCCGCTACCTGTGGAACTATTCCGAATGCGGGGTGGCAGGGGTTGCCTCACTCACGGTGACAACTGACCCGGCGGTACCCGATCCTCCTTTTGCCGGAACACATGTACCCTCGATGTTCCAGATCGTATGGAACTGGGATGCCGCATCAGGAGCAACAGGTTATAAATGGAATACGGTAAATGATTACAGTACTGCGACCGATTTGGGGACGGTCACCTCCACGGTTGAAACAGGGCTTATCTGCGGAACTTCCTATACAAGATATTTGTGGGCATATAACAGTTGTGGTGTCACAATAGCGCCAACTTTCCTTACAGCAATTACCCAGAATTGCCCATCATGTGGGCAACCAATCACCGATGCCCGCGACGGTAAGACTTATAACACGGTGCTTATCGGAACCCAATGCTGGATGGCACAAAATCTTAATATTGGTACGAAGATCAACGGCTTGCAGGAACAGACCAACAACCAGGTGATTGAAAAGTACTGTTACAACGACCTGGAATCGAATTGCGACACCTATGGCGGGCTCTACCAGTGGAACGAGGCGATGCAATATGTGACTACTGAAGGTGTACAGGGAATCTGTCCTGCAGGGTGGCACTTGCCAACCGATCCCGAATTGACCATTCTTACCAACTATCTTGGAGGTGCAAACGTAGCCGGAGGAGAGATGAAAGAAGCCGGAACTGCACATTGGGCTTCGCCAAATACCGGGGCCACCAACAGCAGCGGGTTCACTGCGCTTCCTGGCGGCTACCGGGACTACTATGGCAGCTTCAACAATCTCGCTGACGACGCCTACTTCTGGTCGTCGTCGGAGTCCTCGTCGTCGACCGCGTTGATCCGGAAGCTCGGCTCCAACGACGCGTATGTGGGCCGGAGCAGCAGCTACAAGACGATCGGCTTCTCGGGGCGGTGCGTGAAAGATTGAAAAGCATCAGAACAGGATTGCAGGATTTCAGAATGGACAGGATTGATAAAAATTATTAACCTGTAATCCTGTAATCTTATAATCCCGAAATCCTGTTCCAGCCCTTTTTTTATCTTTTCGTATTACCTTTGCACTATCAACCGGATTAACCAGTGAAAATTAATCCGAAGATTATGAAAACGGTGAAACAAATTCTGCTGATTCTGCTGTTCTTGCTCCCGTCGTTGTTACAGGCCATGGAAAACGAGATTTCGTTCACCCTCGACGACCGCGATCGGATCATCCGGACAGAGCAGAAAGTTGAATCACTCCGTACAGAGCTTAACACAAAAATAGACACAAAAGTTGACGCTCTTGATAAAAAAATTGATACAAAGTTCGATGGACTTCGAGCGGAGATGAACGCCCGGTTCGATCAGTTGTTTAATTTCCTGTGGGCCATCATCGGCATTTTCACCACCATGATGGTTAGCGTGTTTGGCTTTGCATTCTGGGACCGCAAGCTTTCGCTGGCCCCTGTGAAAAAAGACCAAACCCGGATCATCGAATCCCTCCGCCAATTGTCAGAAACCCAGCCGAAACTTAGGGAAATCCTTAAGAATGCAGGATTGCTATAGGACAGCGTCAAACGCAAATGTCTGAACAGGATTTGCAGGATTTCAGGATAAACAGGATTGATATGAATTAACGGCAGGAATAGACAGAAGTGGTATTTTTACGAAAACAGGTTATTAAGCGAAGTTATAGTGTCATGGTAATAAGTGATAATTTTATTCGTCATCACCTTTTCGGGATGGGTATATCGTTCATCTTATGAAAATTCATGGCATTTATACATTAGATGCAGTTATGGCGGGAGGAAGATCAACGCTGTTTTTGCAAAACTGTTCTGATTCGGGTTAACCTTGGTTTTGCGGAATGGACTTAGTAATAGAAAAGGAAGTCGACAAATTGACACATACGATCATCGGCTGTGCCATGCAGGTTCATTCAACTCTGGGCAATGGCTTTCAAGAGGTGATTTACCAAAGGGCTCTGGCTATTGAATTTAAATACCATGGTATTTCCTATGAACGGGAAAAAGAGATGCCGATTTTTTACAGGGATGTCCAGATCGGAACACGCCGGGTCGACTTTTTTGTTGAAGGACAGGTGATGGTTGAGTTAAAAGCGGTCGAAAAATTGGAGGGGGTTCATAAAGCACAGGCGATCAACTACCTGGAGGCTTATAACATGGAAGATGGATTATTGATCAACTTTGGGAATACTAGCCTGGAATTCAAACGGGTGTATAACAAAAAACTGACAAATAAAAAAAACCTCCCCTCAAAAATTAATCCCTGAGAATCTTGTCTATCTCGTAATCCTATAATCCTGTACTGACACATTATAATCCTGCCCATCTCGAAATCCTGTAATCCTGTACTGACACATTATAATCCTGCCCATCTCGAAATCCTGAAAATCCTGTTCAGACTTTTTCTACCAGTGCATCATACAACACTTCGATCGGATGATACGCTCTCCGACCTGTTCCGTCTTTGATCTGATGCCGGCAGGAGGTGCCGGGCGCGACGATGACCATCTCTTCGGGGGCTTTTCTTACCGCCGGAAATAAAACCAGCTCGCCAATTTTCATCGACAGATCATAATGCTCCTTTTCATAGCCGAACGATCCGGCCATGCCGCAACACCCCGATTTAATTTCCTCTACCTGGTAATTGACGGGGATGGAAAGCATCTTCTTGGTCGAATCTGTTGAGCCCAACGCCTTCTGGTGGCAGTGACCGTGGAGGAGAATCTTTAAAGGTTTGTCTGTGAAGAATTGATTGATTGACTGATTGACTGAATGATTGATTGACTGATTGACTGATTGACTGAATGATTGATTGACTGAAGGATCGAATGACTCAGTATCTGATTGTTTTTCCCTAATACCTAATGGCCAATGCCTAATACCTGAATATGCATTTTGCATTTTGCATTTTGCATTTTGTACTTCATTTACCACAAACTCATCAAACATCACTGCATGCTTTGCCAGGTTCAGGGCAGCTTCCTTCAGTTCAGGATCAACCAGGTCGGGGTACTCGTCGCGAAAAGTTAGAATGGCCGAGGGTTCGATGCCGATCAGCGGAGTATCCTCCGTTATCAGATCCTTTAGCTTTGAAACGTTGGCATTGGCCAGCTTTTTCGCTTTCCGGATCAATCCTTTCGAAAGAAACGTCCGCCCGCTCTCTTCATGATCGGGGATGAGGACCTGATAACCCAAGGCATTCAGCAGTTTGATGGCTTTTATGCCAATCTCCACATCATTGAAATTTGTGAATTCGTCGGCAAACAGGTAAACGACTTTGGTAATATCCGGATTTGTTTCAGACCTGTTTCCACCATCTGTTTTCTCGTTTTCCTTTTGTCTGGTCTGAATGCTTCCCTGGTTGTGCTTCGCTGACCACAGCCTGAGTGTTGATGAATACAATAATGGGATATTACGGGCAGGGGCAAAGCCAAGTATTTTCTTTGTGAAACCGGCTATCAGATGATTTTTCAGAAAGAAATTAAAAACACCGGGCAACAGGCTGCCAAGGCGGTTAACCGAGGTGATGTGAGCGATAAGCCATGACCGGAGGGAGATTCCATTCGCATCGTAGTAATGCTGGAGGAATTCGGCTTTGAGTTTGGCAATGTCGACATTCGACGGGCATTCAGCTTTACAAGCCTTGCACGACAGGCAAAGGTCCATCACTTCATAGATCTCCTTGTGGTCAAAAGGATTTTCTTTTGATGAATGGGTCAGGAATTCCCTGAGGATGTTAGCCCGGGCTCTGGTTGTTGTGTTCTCCTCGCCCGACGCCATGTACGACGGACACATCCGCTGCCCGGTAAGAATAGTATTGCGACAGTCGCCCGATCCGTTACACTGCTCGGCTGCGCGGAGAATACCATGATTGTGTGAGAAGTCGAAAACCGTCGCGATCTCCCGGACAGGCTTACCGGGCTCAAACCGAAGGCTGGTATTCATTTTCGGCGTATCGGTGATCTTGCCGGGATTGAAGATTTGGTACGGATCCCACAGTGACTTGATCTCCCTGAAAAGACTGTAATTGTGAGCTCCCAACATGAAGGGGATAAATTCGCCCCGCAACCGGCCGTCGCCATGTTCGCCCGACAGCGAGCCGCGGTACTTCTTGACAATCTTCGCAGTTTCCAGGGCGACGGTATGAAAAAGCTCCACATCACCGGGATCTTTCAGGTTAAGCACTGGTCTGAGATGCAGTTCACCCGATCCGACATGGGCATAGTAAACGCAATCAAGATTCAACCGTTTCATCATCCGGTTGAATTCTTCAATATAGGCGGGAAGATTTTCGGGATGCACCGCGGTATCCTCGATTACCGGTACCGGCTTGCGATCGCCGGGATAGTTTGACAGGACTCCCAAACCGGCTTTTCGCAGGTTCCACACCTTTTTCAGATCAGGCGGGAAGACGACCGGATAATGATACCCGAGGTTTTTTGTCTTTAGCTCCTCAACCAGATCATGGGAAATCGTCGTGATTTCCTGCTTGGTTTCACGGGCAAACTCGATGATCAGGATAGCACCGGGATCTCCCTCGATGAAAAAACGGTTCTGCCGCTGGGTGATGTTGTCTTTCGTGCAATCCATGATGGGTTTGTCCATCAGCTCGACCGAACCCGGACTGTACTTCAGCGCCACCAGGTTGGCTTCGAGCGACTCCTCAACCGTGCGGCAATGAACACAGATCAGCGCTTTCTCCTTCGGCGGCAACGACACAAGATTCAGCTTGATCTCCGTGATGAACATCAGCGTTCCCTCAGAGCCCGCAATGAGTTTGGACAAATTAAAGGATTGAGTGAATGAGTGATTGACTGATTGATTGATTGACTGATTGATTGATTGAGGGATCGAGGGATTGGTTGACTGATTAATTGACTGAGTATCTGAATGATTTTCCCTAATACCTGATGGCCAATGCCTAATGCCTGAATGTGCATTTTGAATTTCTCTTTGATTTTGCAGATGAAACGGCTCCATGTTTAGTAATAGATCCAGCGCATATCCAGTATTCCGGCGGTGGATCCTCGGATCGGGATACTCTTTCATGATCTCTTCCTGGTTGACCGGGTCGGAAAGGATATCGCGAATCTGTCGGTATATCTTATTTTCCAGTTTATCACCGGAACATTTTTCGTGAAATTCTTCAGGTGTCAGCTCCCTGAACTCAACTTCTGATCCATCACTTAAAAATCCTTTCACCGAAATCACATGGTCGCGGGTGCTGCCGTAAAGGATCGAATGGGCGCCGCAACTGTTGTTCCCAACCATCCCACCCATCATACAGCGGCTCGACGTGCTGGTCTCCGGACCGAAAAACAATCCGTGTTTTGACGCAAAGAGGTTCAGCTCATCGAGGATTACTCCCGGCTGAACACGTACCCAGTGTTCTTCGTTATTAAATTCAAGGATGGCAGTCATATAACGGGAAACATCAACCACCAGCCCGCTCCCGACAACCTGTCCGGCAAGCGAGGTGCCTGCCGTTCGGGGGATCAAAGGAGTGCCGGTTTCACAGGCAAACCCGATCAGTTTGGCAATGTCGGCGGCATGGCGAGGACGGGCGACTCCCAAAGGTTTTTCCCGGTAAGCGGAGGCATCGGTGGCATAAAGGATGCGGTTCGTTTCGTCAAGCAATATCTCCCCTTCGAAAACGGCCCGGAGTTTCTCAATTTGATCCTGAAAATTTTCCTTCTTCATTTCAGTATGTAAAAGATAGTGTGCCTGTTTAATCATTGATTTTGATGCAGATTTGGGATAAACCGATCAAAGTGGTTCCTTTTTTTTGCCTTTTGCTTTTTGACTTTTCATTTTGCTTTTTGATCTGTCTTTTCGGGTTTTAGGTATAAGCCCTTCGGCAACAAATGCTCCCCGGCTAATATCCGGATAACTTCCTGATTTCTGCCAGCAGGTCGCGATCCGTGATGAGAGG
Source organism: uncultured Prolixibacteraceae bacterium (assembly GCA_964525995.1). Classification (GTDB taxonomy): domain Bacteria; phylum Bacteroidota; class Bacteroidia; order Bacteroidales; family FEN-979; genus CAIVAT01. Next base: position 158,896 of record CAZGIM010000006.1, read on the forward strand.
CACTTGCGTTATCTGAGTGCTTGCTGCTTTTCTTTTAACAATTTTATCAGGTCCACGAATCTTTCATTGGTTTTCAGTGATTTGAATTCCTCCTGGTTCTCCATCCGGCCAATGTCATTAAATCCTTTTTCAACGGCTGTTTTCATTTCTTCCAGAGCAAAAGCTGTACTGCCTTGCCGGGCGTACAGCCGGGCCCGTAAATAGTTGGCTTCGGGGTTTCCGGGTTCGATCAGCTCATAAATGTTGATGACCTTTGCGGCATCCTGATCATTTCCACCCGACAATTTTGCCGTCGCCTGCATGTAGCAGTAGAGGCCTATGAATGACAATATCCGCCGGTTTAAAAGCGTGTCTTCCCGGATATAAAAACCAACTCCTACAGATGGCATCTGGCTCTTCACGTTCATTCCAGTCCGCCCTTTCAACACATCCTGCCCTTCCGTCATCAACATTTTTTCTTTTCCCTTCTCTTTCATTCCACGCATCCACTCTTTCCACCATGAAGGTTCTTTGACGGAAACAGCGTTCATCAGCTCCTTCCGGTCCATCTCCTCTTTCCCGAAAAGCGAATCCCGGTAATGCTGCTGCCGGAGATAAAGGGGGCTCTGTTTGATAGAATCCAGTCGCTTGGTAAAGAATGCGACAGATGTAAGGCCCTGAAGACATGACACGACAAGGCTGCATGAACCGAGTGCATCGGGCAGGTATCCTTTCCTGATGTGCGTTGTGATTTCCAGATCGGCTTCCCGGGCGATGAGGCCGGTGAGAGCGGTGTCGGGAAGGATTTGCCGGTCACGCATGGCATTCAGGGTGATCCAGCGGAAAGCCTGTTCCATCTCCTCTTCCGGTGGCCAGGCGTGGATCCCCGGCCATGTGTCGATGTGATGACGGAATCCGGCTTCGCGCAGGGGATTTTCGAGCGATAACATCTCCCCGACGTTGAAATCACCCCATCCGGCCATTCCGAAAAAATCGAACCTGAAGGGCGGCGCATAACCGTTGCCTGCAAAACCCGCCCCGCATCCGATCACCCCGCGTACCTTCATGAAATACAACGCGGTCAGGCTGGCCATCCTGGCGCCACCCGAGAATCCCAACAGGTAGATCCGGCTAGTGTCAACAGGATAACCGGTTACGATCTCCTTTGCCAGCGCTCTGACGATGTTTTGGATTTTGTCGGGAGTCAGACCATTTTTCAGGTCGTTGGATCCGATCATGAGGTAACCGTATTTCTCTGCCAGCGGACGATACAACGTAAGTGGCAGTGAACCATCGGCATGAGGATCAAAAGCAAGGATCACCGGGAATCGCGGGATTTCACCCGGAGTATGGTCAGCCGGCCGCAGGGCCGGAGGATAATCTTTATAAGTAGCGGGTATCAGGAGGGCATAGGAATAGACCGAATCGTTTTTACAAGTAACATGACTGTGGATGATGCCCGGTTTCGGAAGAGCCTCAAAAGCCTCACGGGAATACAGGCCGCCCCGGTTACAGGATCCCGTAATGACCCAGAGCATCATCGCTATAATGTATAATACACCCCGGAACCTTATCGGTACTCGACAATTCATTGTTTGTAAAAATTGGTTGATTCAAAAATCTTATCGGCCGACTTGGCAATAAATCCGCCGTATAACCGCCCGTCGGCGTCGGGATACCGCTTGGCAAATTCGTAGTAACAACCCGGGATCTCGTAATCACCTTCCCGGAAACAGAACCGGACCATCCCGGCTTTAATACTCGATTGCTCCAATAACTCCCCGGGGGTACCCTGAACTTCACCCCCGGCATCATTGATAAAGAATCCGTTCGACTTCAAAAAGGTGTTGACTTTTTGGATGGAGTCGTACTTTTTTAACCGGTTCACGCTCACGGTGAAATGGTTGGCGCAAAAGCCGTTTACATACAACCAGCCGGCATATTCCGACTCCTGCCGGAGTTTTTCATAAATCTCTAAGGAAGGTACTCCCGATTGGTTCCCCGAAAATATCAAGTCATCCGAATTCAACACAGCGGCAGGAATGGCTTCGGTCCAACTTTTAACGGTATCCTGTAAAAACTGGCTGAATTCCTCCACCTTCAGTTCACTGATGAAAACCCGCGGAGCATCAGGGTCGGTGGCGTGTTCGAAGTGTTTGGCGTACAATTTCTTTGACTCGAAGTGGTAATCGCCCTTGAATTCATAGCCGCTTTCAAGGAAAACCTTCGACAAACGGTCGATGCCGATCATCGGATGGCGGAATGTACGGAATGCAATATGGTCGTTGATCACCGTTTCACCCTCCGAAACAAAAAGATTATATATTCTTTGCGTGGAAGGATTCTGAGTGGTGTAGATATCCCATAACCGGCCGAAAACCTGTTGATAGTTCATGTTAATGATATTTATATGGTTGTTTTCGCTGGAATGTTTACAGGTTCGCAAATTTGTTCAAAAATAGTGAAAAATACACATGTTTATTACCCTTTCCGGTAATGCCGGAATTCCGGGAATATTCAGTTCATGTATCAAAATTTCATAACTTGGCGACATAAATGCAGGGTGATCAGCTGCAGAAGCGCTTCATAAAAAGGATTCGAAAATGATTTCAAAATACTTGAAAAATATTCATCGTACTGCTTCAAGGGGTGATGCCCGGGAAGAGAGTTACTATGCTCATTTAGCTGATTTTCTGTATGATTTTGCAGGGGAAATAGGAAAAAGAGACTGCCACATTACCATTCTCCCCAAAAAAACGGATGCCGGCAATCCTGATTTCAGAATATGGGATGGTAAAGAAAACATTGTGGGGTATATTGAAGCCAAGAAACCCGGTGAAAATCTGAGTCTGATCGAACAGACGGACCAGTTGAGAAGATACCTTAGAATTTTTCCAAACCTTATTCTGACTGATTTCTATGAATTCAGACTTTATCGTAACGGACAACTTGTTGATGGAACCTTCATTGCACGACAAGCATTGGCGAAAAAAGGAATACCACCTCCGGCGGAGAAGGAAGAACATTTTCTGACGATCCTTTCAAAGTTTTTTGCGTTTAGTTTACCCAAAGTTACTACCTCCGGACAGTTGGCCCGTGAACTTGCCCTGCGTACCCGTTTTTTGCGCGATGAAGTGATCAGTGTCGAGATGGAGCAACAACAAAAGGGGAAGGGAGAATTATACGGGTTTTATGAGACTTTTAAAAAGTATTTAATTGCAAAACTAACCGAGAAGGATTTTGCCGATCTGTTTGCGCAAACCATTACTTACGGTCTTTTTGCAGCCCGTACCCGGAGCGCCAATGGATTTAACCGGAAATTGGCTTATGACTTGATTCCCCGAACAATAGGTATCTTAAGAAATGTTTTCAGGTTTGTGTCACAGGGAGATCTTCCTGCGCATATGGAGGTGATGATCGACGATATAGCAGAAGTCCTGAATGTTGCCGATGTTAAAAGCATTCTCCATCAGTATTACAGGGCGGGAAAAGGGGAGGATCCGATTGTTCATTTCTATGAAACATTTTTGAGCGAATACGATCCGGCAACCCGTGAAAAGCGCGGAGTGTATTACACTCCTGAACCAGTGGTTCGTTATATTGTACGAAGCATTCATGAGATACTGAAATCCAGATTTGATCTGAACGACGGATTGGCAAGCAGGGAAGTAACCCTGTTGGACCCTGCTGCTGGAACGCTTACCTTCCCGGCTGAAGCCATCAGACGGGCAGTTGACGAATACGTATCGAAATATGGCGAAGGCGGTGTTACCACGCTGTTCAGGGAACATTTACTACAAAACTTCTGTGCTTTCGAACTGATGATGGCCCCTTATGCTATTGGTCATATAAAAATGAGTTTCCTTCTTGAGGAATTGGGGTACCCGATGCAAGACCACGAGCGGTTCAGGCTTTACCTTACCAACACCCTCGATATGGAGGACCTTGCCCAAACCCATATTCCGGGATTAGAAAGCCTTAGTGATGAAAGTCATGAAGCCGGCCGGATAAAAAGAGATGATAAAATTTTGGTAATCCTGGGAAATCCGCCATACAGCGGTATCTCTGCAAATAAGAACGAGTGGACTGAAAAACTACTGAAGACCAGTCTCGACGGAGCACAAAGCTATTATGAGATCGATGGAAAGAAACTGGAAGAGAAGAAATTGTGGCTTCAGGATGATTATGTGAAGTTTTTGCGGTTTGCACAATGGAAAATTCAGAAGGCCGGCAAGGGAATCGTGGGAATGATCACGAACCACAGTTATCTCGACAATCCAACTTTTCGCGGTATGCGACAAAGCCTGATGAAGACCTTCGACGAGATTTACATTCTCGATTTGCACGGAAACAGCCTGAAAAAAGAGACAGCACCCGACGGCACAACCGATGAAAATGTGTTCGACATCATGCAGGGGGTTGCCATTGTACTTTTCATAAAAACGGGCAAAACGGACTCGTGCAAGGTGTTTCACCATGATTTATTTGGTGTTAGAGAATCAAAATATGAATGGTTGGACCATCATAAATTCGATCGGAAAGATTATAAACGGATAATCCCAACAACTCCCTGGTATTTCTTTATCCGAAGAAATACCGCTGAAATTGAACACTACAACCAATGGATGCGGGTGAATGAGATATTTCCGGTGAATAATGTTGGTATCGTAACGGCAAGAGACAAATTCGCTATTGATTTTTCGCTACATGTACTAAAGTGTAGAATTTTACAATTTCGGGATTTAAAACTTGACGATACTTTCATCAGGGATACATACAAACTAAAAGATACCACCACATTTAAATTAAATAATTACCGGTTAGCATTATCAAAGGATCCTGAATGGAATAATTACTTTAAATCAATTCTTTACCGGCCATTTGATCGCAGAATTATCTTTTACTCGCCATGGATTGTTGAAAGACCTATCCAGGAATTAATGGAGAATTTGCTAAAGGCAAACATTGGATTGACAATAGGGCGACAAGGTCAAGTCGCCGGTGACAGACATCTTTGGAACCTTGTTTTCGTTACTGATTCAATCATCGATTTTAATTTGTTTTACAGAGGGGGAGAACTCTTATTTCCATTATACATTTACAGTGGAAATGAAACAAAGAGGCGACGTGGTTTTCAGACCATGATGCTGTTTGAACCGGAAGAGGAGTATGGAGAAAATAGCCGCAAACCAAATATAGCGCCAGTCGTATTTGAAAAACTGGAACAATCATTTCGGCAGAAGCCCAGCCCTGAACAAATTCTCTGCTACTGTTATGCGATCTTGTATTGTAACACCTATCGCACAAAATACGCGGAGTTCCTGAAGATCGACTTTCCGCGGATCCCGTTCGCCTCCGATTATCACCATTTTCAGGAGCTTTCTGAACTTGGAACCGTACTTACTGAACTTCACCTGATGAAAAGTAGGCTTCTGAATAAAACAATTGCCAAGTTCAGGGGAAAAGGTGAAGACCGGATCGAAAAGGTAGAATATAATCCGGAACGAAAAGTTGTATTCATTAATGATCATAAGTACTTTGAAGGAATTCCGCAGGAAGTGTGGGATTATCATGTTGGTGGATATCAGGTAATGGAGAAATACCTGAAAGACCGGAAAGGTCGCCCGATGGATGATCCGGCAACCTATTGCAAAATCGCCACTGCCATTCACGAGACCATCCTGATTCAAAAGCAGATCGATGCAATATATCCACAAATTGAATCACAACTTATACAATTTTAGACAGTCTCTATTTATATTTTGATGGAAATCAGCAGCCTATGAAAAAGCGAACGTTATCTGCAGGTCTGGTAATAATCGTTGTATTTATAATTGTTGCCGGTATTTTCCCGGGAGTACTCAACGGGCAGGTTCTTTCCGCCAGGCAACAGGTATGCATCGATACCGGTTGGAGGTTTCATCTCGGACATGCAGCCGATCCCGTCAGAGATTTTAATTTTTCCATTTCCAACATCTTTTCCAAATCAGGTAAGGCCGACAATTGCGCCATAAATTCGCGTTTTGACGATCACGACTGGCGTCGAATTGACCTGCCACATGACTGGGCCGTTGAATTACCATTTGTAAATTCCGACAACTTTGACGTTCTTGCCCACGGATTTAAACCGGTTGGCGGCCTGTTCCCTGAAACCTCCATTGGATGGTACCGGAAATCGTTCAACGTTGCAGCCTCCGATTCAGGAAGGCGGTTCTTCGTCCGATTCGACGGTGTTTTTCGCGATGCTCAATTCTGGCTGAACGGAATTTATCTTGGTACCAACGAAAGCGGTTATGTCGGGGTTACCTGGGACATTACCGATTATGTCGATTTCCACCATCCCAATGTATTGACGGTTCGCGTGGATGCCACGCAATATGAAGGCTGGTTTTATGAGGGCACCGGAATTTATCGTCATGTCTGGCTTATTTCGACCAATAACCTCCATATTGCAGAAAATGGAATTTTCGTGCAGACAGGCGTCAAAGATGGAACCGCCTATATCCTGGTTGAAACCACCCTCAAAAATCAATACCCTTTCCCTGATCAACCCTACTCGCTGACACCGCCCCCGGTCAACAGTTTTGACGGCACTTCGCCGGTGAAAATCAATGCCAAAATCCGTGACCGGGAAGGGAAAGTGGTGGCCCTGACCGATCTGGGCCCCGAAGCAGTCTCCCTGCAAGCCACGAAATTCGTCCGCCGCCGGCTCCAGATCGAAAATCCACGCTTATGGAGCCCCGACGATCCCTATCTTTACCGGTTAAGTGTAACGGTCAAATCGGGCTTCGGACCGGTCGATAGTATGACCATCCGGTTTGGCATCAGAGATATCCGGATCGATGCAGATTCCGGTTTCTTTCTCAACGGGAAAAACATGAAATTATTCGGCGTGAATTGTCACCAGGATCATGCCGGTGTTGGCGCGGCGCTACCCGATTACCTCCAGTATTACAGAATTGCCCTGTTGAAAGAGATGGGGGTGAATGCCTATCGCTCGAGCCATCATGCTCCAACTCCTGAGTTGCTCGATGCCTGCGACAGCCTTGGAATGCTGGTTCTTGATGAACAACGGCTTTTGAACAGCAGCCCCGAATATATCGACCAGTTTAAAAGATTACTCCTTCGCGACCGGAACCATCCGTCGGTCTTCATGTGGTCGATAGGCAATGAAGAGGGGTACCTCCAAACCAACAGTTTTGGGAAGCGGACCGCAAAAACCCTGATACAACTTCAGCAACAGATCGATCCCACCCGGACATGTACCTATGCAGCCGATCTGCCCGACTGGTTTCCCGGCATCAATGAAGTGATCCCCGTCAGAGGGTTTAATTACCGGCAATTTGCCGTTGATGCATACCACCGGTCTCATCCCGGTCAACCGATCGTTGGAACCGAGATGGGAAGCACTGTTACTACCCGGGGTATCCTGGAAAAAGACACCGTCCGCTGTTACCTGCCCGACCAGGATATAACTGCCCCGTGGTGGGCTAGTACAGCCGAGACCTGGTGGACGTTATGCGCAGCGCAACCCTGGTGGATGGGTGGCTTTGTCTGGACTGGCTTCGATTACCGGGGTGAACCAACTCCCTTCGGATGGCCAAATATCAACTCCCATTTCGGAGTGATGGACATGTGCGGATTTCCAAAGAATGTCTATTATTACTACCAATCATGGTGGAGCCCCAATGAGGTTCTTCATATCTCTCCACACTGGAACCACCGGGGAATGGAAGGAAAACCAATTACAGTCTGGGTCAACAGCAATGCCGACCAGGTTGAATTGTTGCTGAACGGGAAAAGCCAGGGAGTTAGGCCAATGCCGCGGAACAGCCACCTCTCCTGGGAGGTTCCCTATGAAAAAGGGAAACTGGAAGCAGTGGCCCTGAAAAATGGCAGAAAACTGACCGCAACCGTCGAAACAACCGGCAATCCGGTGGAAATCGTGCTTAAACCAAGCAAACCAATTATGATGAGTGATGGCCGGGATGCCATGGTCGTGAATGTTACTGTGACCGACCGGAAGGGGCGGGAGGTACCGGATGCATCAAACCTGATAAGGTTTTCATTGAAGGGAGATGCCAGGTTGATCGGAGTCGGTAACGGAGATCCCAGTTGTCATGAACCGGACAAATGTGAAGAAGGAAAATGGCAACGCAGCCTGTTCAGCGGAAAATGCCAGGTGATCATCCAGGCCGGCTACAAACCCGGAACGATTGAATTGGCTGCTTCATCAGAAGATCTCAAACCTGCCGTCACGATTATACCAATGAGGGATTAGTTAATGCAATACAAGTTTTGTCATAATCATAAGAAACAGGCTGATGATCGGAGAACAGGTAAACAGAAAAGCGGGTAAGGACTTCAAGTATTTGGTTGTTTTCAAATTTGTTTTCCATTTTCCATTTTCCATTTTCAATCACTCATTGGTTTATTTGTAAAACCTCATCAACGGCTGAAAATAATGGGTCGTCCATCCTTCCGAGATACTCTCATATTCCGAATCGGGGATATTGGTATGATGTAGTTCGACCGAGGTATTCTGACCCTCCGGATGGAGCAGGATGGTGACGATCGAAGAGGGTTCGGAATTTCCAAAATACCACTGCTGAACAATCTTTTTGCCCGGCTCGAATTCCAGATTCCGGCCATTTATACTCCCGTCGAAGAGTGAAAATTCAGATCCGGGTTCAGTAGTCATCTCTGCCGGTTCGCCGGTCCAGAGCTCAAGCGTCACAGCCCGGGTAAGAGCGGCATAGACCATATCGGGAGGGGCGGGGATGTGGTAATATTTCCTGAAATCTTTCATTTTTAAGTTTGTTTTTTAATGGTTACACGGAATATCTTTGAAGTTTTATTCATCAGCAGTTTGTGCCCATGCCAGGGATATTTCACCGGTTATGTCGTGAAAACGGTTCTAAAGGTACAAAAAACATACTTTTATTATTTTTGCAATACAGGCAGGATCGGGTGCGCTGGTAAGTGCCATTCATCCTGTTGGAATTAAATAGTATCATATGGAATTTAAACTGCGTCCGTGGGAACCTAGCGATCTGGAAAATCTGGTCAGGTTTGCCAATAATTTCAAGATCGCGAAAAATCTGACTGATAAATTTCCCCATCCCTATACCTTGGAGGACGGAAAGGCATTTCTTGCCATGGCTTCGGAATTCAACCCGCCCCGGATCATGGCAATCGTGGCGGAGGAAGGCGCAATCGGATCGATCGGGGTATTTCCCCAAACCGACGTACACCGGTTCAATGCCGAGATGGGATATTGGCTGGCCGAACCATACTGGAGCCGTGGTATCATGACCCGTGCCATCAGGCTGATGGTCGATTATGCTTTCAAAACCTGGGAAATAAACCGGATTTTTGCCCGGCCTTACGGTACCAATCTTGCCTCTCAAAAGATTCTCGAGAAGAACGGGTTTAAAAGAGAAGCATTCTTTGAAAAGACGCTGGTAAAGAACGGTGAACTGCTGGATGAATTGATTTACGCTATCAGAAAGTGATATGGAATATATCGATTATTACAAAATCCTGGAAGTTAATAAAGAGGCGACCACTGCCGAGATCAAAAAGGCTTACCGCCGGTTAGCCCGAAAATACCATCCCGACCTGAATCCGAATGACAAATCGGCCAAGGCTAAGTTTCAACAGATCAATGAGGCCCATGAAGTGCTGAGCGATCCTGAGAAGCGGAAGAAATACGATCGGTTTGGTCAGGATTGGAAACATGCGCAGGAGTCATCCCAAACCGGCTACGACCAGACAAAGCAGAAGCCCACTGGCACTTCGGCCGAAGGGCAATGGTACACCGGTGATTTTGGAGACTATGATTTCTCCGACTTTTTCACCTCCATGTTTGGTTCCGGCGCCTCTGCCGGAAGGGGACGGAAAATCAAATTCCGTGGCAGTGACTATCACGCCGATCTGCACCTGGATTTAAGCGAGGTTTACCGGACCCATCAAAAAACACTGACGGTTGATGGCAAAAAGATCAGGATTACCATCCCGGCCGGGGTCGAAAACGGGCAAACCATTAAGATCAATGGTTATGGAAGTCCTGGAACCAACGGAGGGCCCAACGGAGATCTCTATATTACCCTTTCGATCGGCGACCATCCAAAATTTAAGAGAGAAGGCGATAATTTATTCGTTACAGCCTGGATCAACCTCTATACCGCAGTACTGGGCGGTGAAACGGTCATTGAAACTTTTGACAGTCATGTACGGATCCATATTAAACCCGGGACCCAAAGCGGTACTAAAGTAAAGTTAAAGGGGAAGGGATTCCCGGTTTACAAAAAGGAACAGGAATTCGGTGATATGATCGTCACCCTGATGATTCAAATCCCTGAAAGTCTTTCTGTGCGAGAAAAAGAATTGTTCAATGAATTAGCTAAAATCAGACCCCATGGAACCCGATGATGAATTAATTACTCCCGTTACCCGGATTTGTGAAGAGTATCACATTGAACCGGCCTTTATCCATGAGCTGTGCGAATTTGGCTTAATAGACCTGACAGAAAGGGATGATCAGAAATATATCAGACATCAACGGATTCCGGAACTGGAACGAATGATTCATCTCCGGTATGAACTCGACATCAATGTAGCCGGCATTGAAGCCATCGGACACCTGCTGCAGCGGATCGAATCGTTGCAGCAGGAGATCAATTCACTCCGGAATCAGTTGCAACGATGGTTGTAGGATGACGCCATAACAATCTAACAACTGACCCCGACAGGGCCCCACCACCCCGACGGGGACCCACCACTCCGTTGGCATTCACTGAACCCGGACTGGTTAACAATGCAAAAATGGCAATTTTGATGGCATTGGCAGTAGCGTGCATCACAGGATTCATTATGCTAAGGCATGGCGTACGACGATGTCTGATGGAAAGCGACACTCAGAAAAGCCCTGAAATGAATTCATCTTGGACCACTCCCGAGAAATAATCATCCAGGTTGAAACACGACAATGCCTCCCTGATCGATTGCTCCTGGTGTGGGATGCCGGTCAGCGCCTGCTCGATATCCTCGGTGTCGTATTTGCAAAAATAATCGCCGAAGATCTTGATATGCAGGATGGTGCCGTTATGAACATCGAGATCGAACTCAAGTGTCCCGCCTTTCGCAGTTCTGATGATCTTACGGAAATTGTAATTGGGCGAGTATCCAAAATTCCATTCCCAGGTATTGTATTTATCCCTTACCAGATCATGGATCCGGTTGTGATCCTCTTCAGTAAGCTCAATGATGCGCGATTCGGGGTACTTATTCACCACATGTTCCTCAATCAGATCAGAAAACTGCATGACTTCCATGGGCTCCTTCAGATGGTCGCTGATGTTGGTCACCCTACTGCGAACCGATTTTACAGCCTTGTCGCTGAATTTTGAAGGATCGGCATTCAGGGCTTCGCTCAGGTTGGTCATGTGGGCTGAAAACAGGAGGGTCCCATGATGCAGTACCCGGTTATTCCATATGTGTTCGGCATTTCCCGAGAATTTCAACCCGCGGATCGTGAGATCATTCCTGCCTTCAAACCGGGCAGGTACTCCCAGCTTCACCATGACTTCGAGAATGGGTGCGGTATATTTTCGGAAGTCGATGAGATTATCACCTTCTCCTTTCCGGATGAAAGTAAAATTCAGATTTCCGAGATCATGAAAAACGGCGCCGCCTCCGCTCAGCCGCCTTACAACCGGGATATTGTGTTGTTTGACATAATTGATGTTGATCTCTGCCAGGGTATTCTGATGTTTCCCAACAATGACAGAAGGCGAATTTCGCCACAGCATGAAGGAATCTTCATCGAAATTTTTCAGGACATACTCTTCCGTGGCAAGGTTGAAGTAGGGATCTGTATGATGTCGTTTAATGATCAGCATAATTCGCACATTTTTGCAAAATTATAGATTTATAGGATATTGTGTTATAGGACACTTCGAAACATAGATCGGTTGTTTTTATTTAAAAAATGATTACCGGATATGATAAAACAGTACATTTGTGGGTTCAATCCGGCGTACCCTGCCCTCCTGATTCATGGATAAGCTCATCTATTATCTGTTCCGGATCCTCATTAGCCTTTTCACCTTAATGCCTCTGAGGATACTTTACGGATTCTCTGATATCTTGCACCTTTTCATCAGGGATGTAATGCACTACCGGAGGAAGGTTGTCAACTCAAATCTCAAAAACAGCTTCCCCGGAAAAAGCAACACAGAAATTAAGGAGATTGCCCGGCAATATTATCGCCATCTTTCCGACATTTTGGTCGAAAGCCTGAAATCTTTTTCGATGCGGGAGGATGATCTGATCAAAAGATACCGGTACCTAAACCCCGAACTTCTGGATGACTGCTTTAGACAAGGAAAATCGGTGATCTGTGTGGCGGGTCATTACGGGAACTGGGAATGGGGTGGTGCCGCTTCAGGTAAACAGCTCAGACATAAGCCCATCGGATTCTATAAACCCCTGTCAAACTCATTTATCGATGAATATGTACAGAAAACCAGGGCCACTGGACGAACCCGGCTTGCTTCCATAACCCGGACTGCCGAGACTTTCGAACACGACTGGGGAGAACCTGCCATTTTTTTCATGATTGCCGATCAAAGTCCATCCAGCGACCGACTTGCTTTTTGGGTTAATTTTCTGAATCAGGATACGGCAACTTTGCACGGCCCCGAAAAATATGCCCTGCTGCACCGGCTCCCGGTCTTTTTCGCTTTTGTGACAAAGGTGAAAAGAGGATATTATACCGTCGAATTCACACTGATTGAACCCGACCCGCAACAAACAAAAACGGGTGAAATCACCACTCGCTTTATGAAACTACTGGAACAGGAAATCAAAAACCAACCCGCCTATTACCTCTGGTCCCACCGGAGATGGAAACTTAATAGGCATAAAGAAAAAGGTGAATAAGAGAACAAGTAAACAAGTGACCGGAAATCATTTCACTCATTCACTCATTCACTCATTCACTCATTCACTCAATCCTACAACAGTCCCCCGTTCCTGTAAATTGCGAGCTGGGCATCGTAGAATTTATCGATTCTTGCTGTTTTTCCGTTTCGCAGGTTAGTGAGTTCACCGGTTACGAAATCCACGCGGATCCGGTCGCCATGCTGAATTTCGGCGGCTGAAAGAATGTCGGGCTTATAGGTAAGGATCGGAAGAGCTGCGTTGATAGCATTCCGTTCGTAGATCGCCCCATAGGATTCGGCTAAAATACAACTGATTCCCAGCGAAAGGAAACAGTCAACAGCCTGCTGGCGACTGCTGCCGGCGCCGAAATTCTTTTGTGTAATCACGATGTCGCCCGGGGAAGCTTTCTTTGCAAAATCCTCGAATCCTTTGAGGTTGTCGAAGGTATATTGACCCATCTCCTTGATATCGGTGATCGTCAGATACCGGTTGTGGAAGATCATGTCGGTATCGATATCATCTTTGGGGATAAGCCAAACAGTCCCTTCCACAGCAGTGGGCTTTTCACGCTTCACCCTTTCTTTTGCAATGGCCTTGATAGCGCCGGTCTTAGTGAATTCAGCGGGTTTATCAGGGATCCTATCCGGGGTGGTGATGAAACCTGCTACAGCTGAAGCAGCAACCACGGAAGGTGATGCCAGATATACCATGCCTTTACCTTGCTTCCCTTCGAAATTGCGGTTGCCGGTGCTGATGGTCACCTCGCCGGGACCATTCTGACCGATCTGACCGGCGGCACAACCGGCACAACCCGCATTCGAGACCAGCACGCCGGCTTCCTTGAAGACCTGGATCAGCCCTTCATCCATGGCTTTGGCCCAGATGGCATCGGTGGCCGGTACGATCTTTAATACCACGCCGGGAGCGACTTTGCGTCCACGGAGTACCTTCGCGGCTTCCCGTAGGTCTTCGATCCGGCCATTGGTGCAACTGCCGATGAATCCGGAGTCGATCTTCACATTCCTGACGGTTTCAATGGAGATATCGTCGTGCGGGTGACCCGGTTTGGCTACCATAGTCACGAACTTGCTGAGATCGAGATCAAATACCTTGTCGTAAACGGCGTCAGGATCGGCTGTTACCGGCTGATAATCATTTCCTGTGAGCAGTTTCATCTCATTCAGCAGGGTAGGAGAAGTCGGGAACAGGATGATAATGACTCCCATTTCGGTACCCATTGAAGCAATGGTGATACGTTCGGCGAGGGTGAATTTTTCAGTTTCAGCCCCGTAGATCTCCACAGAGTATCCCAACAGTTTGTTGGCCCCGAAGATCGATAACAGGTTCAGAACAATGTCTTTGGCCGACAATGCAGCCGGTCTGGTTCCGTTCAGGTTGATTTTTACCGAAGCGGGAACCTTGAACCAGACAGCTCCTTTTGCCCATGCGGCGGCAATGTCCTGGTCGCCCATCCCCTGTCCGAAAGAGGCGATGGCTCCCATGATGTTCGCATGCGAATCGGTCGAAACAAAGGTACTGCCCGGCCAGGCAAGTCCCTTATCGATGGCTAAATGGGTGCCGATCCCGGAATTCACGTCATAGACCCGGATGCCATTTTCGCGTGCAAACTGGCGGCAATAGTGCTGGTTAGCAGCATATTTCTGGTCCGATCCGCCGGGGTTACAGTCGAAGGTAAAGATGGTCTTCGACGGATCTGCAACAGTCAGCCCGTTGTCTAAAATGTTTTTTACCACGTTCGCCCCACCGAAATCACGGGCAGCGCGGGTATCGATAAGTACATCCACAATGTCGGCTGGTTTAACGACAGCCTGGTTGCTGTGGGCTGCAAGAATTTTTTCAATGATGGTCATATGTGTATTGATTGAATGACTGATTGATTGATTGATTTAGTGAGTGAGTGAATGAGTGAATGAGTGAATTCAAAGGGTGATTTGTTTGATCAAGGTAGCGTTTCTTTGGTTTTTTTTGTTGATGTTTTCGCGTGGTGATGAAAATGGATGAAAACCTCAGAGTATCATTTCTCAGTTCCTGAAATTTCTTTGATTTTAGCATATTGCACTCAACCAGGAGTTCCATCCCAAAAAACGATTCATCGGCTTTTTCAATCACTCATTCACGCAATCACCTATTCAGTATTTTTTTATTCACTCATTCACTCATTCACTCATTCACTCATTTATTTCAGCCTCTCCCTGAAGGGCTCAAAGGTCATGAAATCGGCATGATGCACGATATAGGCCTCAACCGATCGTTTGATCTTGTCGCCTTCGCCAGCATGGGCTGCAATTATGTGGCACACGGCAGGAGGTACCCCGCACTGCTCGGCTAACGATACACCAGAGAAGGGATGTCGTAGGTATTTCCCATATTTTCCCTGGAACGATTTTCCGTTCGCGTCGAGTTCGTATTCAAGCAACTTGCCGACATCGGCCAGGATCGCCCCGGCAATAAGGACATCCATATCGACCGGCATGTCGGTGCCAAAAAACTCGTTCATCTTTTTGCCGGCATCGCGGGCTACATGGACTACACAACGCTTGTGCGCCATGAACGATACGTTGAGATCGGGTCCCGCCAGCAGTGTGAACGGTATTTTATTGAGGTCATCGGCGGTCAGAACGCTCCGTTCGAGCGCCAGTTCCCAGGTTTTTGCAGTTTTTTCCCGGAGATCCGGATCTTCGATCCACATGAGCTCCGGCCAGAGGGTTACGATTTCTTGTGTCATAGTATAAAAGATTGAGTGAATGAGTGAATGAGTGAATGTGTGAATGAGTGATTGAGTGAATGAGTGAATGAGCGAATTTAAAGAGTGATTTGTTTGATCAGGGTTGCGTTTCTTTGGATTTTTTTGTTATTGTTTTTCGTGCTGTACTGAATATTGATAAAAGTTCCATGGCCTCATTTTGTAGATCCTGAAGTTTCTCTGGTTTTACAATTTTACTTTCGGTCAGCAGTTCCATCCAAAAAAGCGATTCATCGGCTTCTTCAATCACAATACATAATTTGGCAATAAATTCAGCTTTCGAACGAGCACGGCAACAAGAACGGTAATTCGCTGCCACTGAGGTCCCTGATCTTAATAACTGTTTGCCAATAATCTGACATTCACCGGTTTTTGGTAAAGATTGGAAAAGCCTTATTATCCGTAATGCATAATCCTTTGTTCGATTTCTTAATGCCTCGTTAAACGCATTTTTCTCCATTTCTATTAGGAATACCAAATATCTGTCTTATTAATAATCACTCATTCACTCATTCACTCAATCACTCATTTGTTTATAAATGTCTAACGCCTGATCTTCGCGATGATGGCATCCGCCATCTGGGTGGTGTTGGCAGCTCCTTTTTCGAATACATCGGGTTTGCCGGGGAGTTTCATCATGTCGTAGGTCTTTACTTTTCCCTCCTCAACAACTTCGGCCACCGCTTTCTGGATAGTTTCCGAGATGGAATGTTCCCCGATGTGATCGAGCATCATGCAGGCCGACATGATCATGGCAATCGGGTTCACGATGGAGGGTTTAAATTCGGCATACTTCGGGGCCGAACCGTGGGTTGGCTCAAATACCGCGATCTCGGGACCGATGTTGGCGCTGCAAGCAAAACCAAGCCCGCCGATAAGTCCGGCAAATCCGTCAGAAACGATATCACCGAACATGTTACCGGCAACGATCACGCGATAGGTCTCAGGATTTTTCGTCAGCCACATCATCTGTGCGTCGATGTTCGTATTCTGCACCTTGATGTCGGGATATTCGGTTTTCGACATCTCCTGGGCAATCTTCAGCATCATCCCGGAAGTTTCGCGGATCACATTGGGTTTTTCACACACCGTAACGGTGTCGATCCCTTTTGATTTGGCATATTCAAAGGCAGCCTTTACAATCCGTGTCGTATATTTCTTCGTGAAGATACGGGTCGAAACCGCGAGTTCCGGTCTCGGACACCAGGCAAAGTTATCCCTGAACTTTTTATGGGTCATCAGTGCATCGTAAACCTGATCAGGTGGGTTGGTCCATTCGACTCCGCCGTATAACCCTTCGGTATTCTGGCGGAAAATCATGGTATCCACGACGGGTTCCTCAACAACTCCTCCAAATCCGCGGCGGATGAAGTTTAACGGATTTCCTTTAAAGGTGCGGCAGGGCCGAATGCAGATGTCAAGATCGTATTTTTGACGCATGCTGACGATTGGACTATAGTAAACGTATCCCTTCCCTTTGAGATCGGGAGAGAGTTCGGCTTCGGCCTTGTCTTTCGGTTTGGAGGTGATGGCGCCGAACAGCCCTATTTTGTGTTCTTCCAATAATTTCTGGGTTCTTACAGGAAAGGGATCTCCCTCCTTGCACCAGAACTCCCAACCGATATCACCATGTACATATTCAGCGTCAAAACCGGCTGCATCTAAAACCCGAATCGCTTCGTTAAGCACTAATTTCCCGATACCATCGCCAGGCATCGTCACGATTGTTCTCTTTGACATATCTATCATTATTGGTTAATAATTAATGGATTAACAATGTTGGTACAAAGATACCATTCAACGGCGAATCTACCATAGTCTGTGAAAAAAAATAGGCCGATAACTCCCGATTGGTTAATTTTGCCATCTGTTTATTTTTGCATTCACTCATTCACTCATTCACTCATTCACTCAATCACTCAATCACTCATTCAAAAAAGGTGGAACAATTCCTTACAAACCCCGTTTTTAAAGTAATCTCCAGGGTGGCCGGTGAGATGAATCATCGTGTCTTTGTTATCGGTGGATTTGTAAGGGATCTGATCCTCAAACGCGATAACAAACAGGATATCGATATCGTGGTTTTAGGCAGCGGTATTGAGTTTGCAAACCGGGTGGCTTCAACATTGGATGGTGACGTTCCGGTAAAGTTCTTCCGGAATTTCGGAACAGCCATGTTGAATTATCAGGGATTCCAGGTTGAATTTGTCGGGGCAAGAAAAGAATCGTACCGGCTCGATTCCCGAAAACCCATCGTGGAGAACGGATCGCTGGAGGATGACCAGAACCGGCGCGACTTTACCATCAATGCCCTGGCCATCGAGCTGTCGCCTGAAAACTACGGGATGCTGATCGATCCCTTCAACGGCCTGCAGGATCTGCATGACCGGATCATCCGGACTCCGCTGGATCCCGATATTACTTTTTCTGACGATCCCCTGCGGATGATGCGGGCCATCAGGTTTGCTACGCAGCTTGACTTTTCGATTGAACCGGTCTGTTTTGATTCGATAATCAAAAATGCCGGCAGGATATCCATTGTATCCATGGAACGGATCTCCGATGAATTGAACCTGATCGTCATGGCCCCGCGGCCATCGGTTGGATTCAGACTCCTCGACTCCGCGGGTCTCCTGCAGATCATTTTTCCTGAATTCTGTGAGCTGAAGGGTACAGAGTTCATCGAGGGTAAGGGGCATAAGGATAATTTTAGTCATACCCTTGCCGTACTCGACAATGTTGCCGGCGTATCCGATAATCTTTGGCTTCGGTGGAGCGCTATTTTGCACGACATCGCTAAACCGCTCACCAAAAAATTTGTACCGGGCGCCGGTTGGACCTTTCATACCCATGAGTTCCGCGGTGCCAAAATGGTACCGGGAATCTTCAGAAAGCTGAAATTGCCCCTGAACGAAAAAATGAAGTACGTTCAGAAACTGGTACTTTTACACCTCAGGCCGATAGTCCTGGCAGAAGAGGTGGTAACCGATTCGGCCGTCCGCCGACTTCTATTCGAAGCAGGCGACGATATCGATGATCTGATGACCCTTTGCCACGCTGATATCACCTCGAAAAATCAGCTAAAAGTCAAACGGTTTATCGACAACTTTGCTATCGTCAATCAAAAATTGAAGGATATTGAAGAAAAAGATCGTCTTCGTAATTGGCAACCCCCCATTTCCGGTGAAGTGATCATGAAGGCCTTCAACATCCTACCCTGTAAACAGGTTGGCATTATCAAGGATGCCATTACCGAAGCGATCCTCGAAGGTGAAATTCCGAATGAGTACGAGGCAGCGTACAGGTTTATGATCGCGGAAGGAGAAAAATTGGGTCTTAAGAAAATTGTACCCTAAACAGAACGATCTTTTTTTCAGGTTTAATATTTTTTTATTTTTGATGCAGTTTTTGAAACGAATGACATGCTGATTTACCGGTTTCGAATCACCAGTGAGATTATTGACGGATTTTTAAGAGAGATTGAAATCCATCCGAATCATACTTTTCTCGATTTTCATTATACCATTCTCGAATCCGTGGATATTCACCACTGCGACCATGCTTCGTTCTTTATCACCGACAAAAAATTCAAGAAGGAGAAGGAGATCACCCTGAAAAATGAAAAGCGGAAAGAACGCAAATATGACGAGGATCTCGATATTGTTGTGACGGAAACCGTGATATATCCGCTGATGAAGGCCTCTCGCATTAAAGTATATATTGAGGATCCGCATCAACGGATGATCTATGAAATAACAGGTAAGTTACACCACCTTTTCCATATTGAACTTTATAAGATTTACCGTACCGAGGATTTAATCTCTCTTCCCCGTTGTATTAGGCAATCGGGCGAACTGCCAAAGCCTGTTGAGCCGGTCGTTCCTGCACCGGCTGCCCCTGCCTCTCCCAAAACCCCACCTCCGCATAAACCTATGCAGGATGTCGTGGCGCTGGAGAAGTTCAATGAAGTCGTGGAGGACGAAGAGGAATTGAAAGCGATCGAGAGCAGCCTCAGTGGAATTCTCGAAACCGCACCCCCTGATACCGAAACGGAAGAGACTGTCGATATCGCCGATGAGCCATACACCTATGAAGGACAGCGAACGGAGGATGCGGTGGATGAAGGCGAAGAGGTTGCGATGGACCACATTGAAGATTATGAGGATATAGAGAGCCTCGATCGGCATCTTTCAGGGTATGACCGGGAACCGGATGATTACTGATGACCGCTTTCTGATCGTTGTTGCCGGCCCCACGGCAGTCGGGAAAACCGCATGTGCCATTTCGCTGGCCCTTCACTTTGACACCGAGATCATCTCTGCCGATTCCCGCCAGTTTTACCGCGAAATGACCATCGGAACAGCCGTTCCTTCGCAGCAGGATCTGTCGGTAGTTCCACACCATTTTATCCGCCATCTTTCAGTTCAGGATGCGTACAATGTATCGCGTTATGAAACCGATGCGCTGAAAACCCTTGAAAACCTGTTTCAGAGGAAGCAGGTCGTAATCATGGTCGGAGGATCCGGACTTTATATCGATGCGGTGTGCCGGGGTATCGACGAACTTCCGGATCCCGATCCCGACCTTCGCCGGGAACTGAAGCAGGAGTTAGCCGATAACGGCATCCAAAGCCTGCGCGACAAACTTCGGATCGTGGATCCCGATTATTACCAGATAGTCGATGCAGCGAACCCGGTCAGACTGATCCGTGCCCTCGAAGTGTGTATCACAACCGGGAAACCCTTCTCCTCCCTGCGCAATCAACAGCCTGAAAAGAGGCCCTTTCGCATCCTGAAGATTGGCCTCAGTCTGCCCCGCGATCTGCTGAATCAACGCATCCACCAACGGGTTGATGAAATGGTTCGCAACGGTTTGGTGGAAGAAGCCCGCGCTTTACTTCTGTTCCGGCGCCTGAACGCCTTGAATACCGTGGGTTATCGTGAACTGTTCGATTTTTTCGACGGGAAGATCAGTCTTCAGCAGGCCATTGCCGACATCAAGACCCATACCCGCCGCTACGCAAAACGTCAAATGACGTGGTTTAACAAAGATGAGGAGATAACCTGGTTTTCACCCGAAGAGCCCTCAGCGATCCTGGATTACATTTTCGAATCCCATTGAAATTATTCTTTTTTCCTGCTAATTCGCGTCTTTTACACACCGTACGCCAAAGGCATTTGCTCTTGCGGCCGGGTAGAGTGAAACGCTGTGATTGGTTTCATTCAACCCGCGTGCCACAGCGCGGTCAGAGCCGGATGGGGTTGAGGTCCAGTACATGGCCCCGGCGTAGATGCCGTCAAAGAAGGCCCAGCGGTAGTTGAGGTAAAGAAAGCCGGTTTGTTCAGAATGGAAACCGCCGGCAGCAAACGGGTCTTTCATGGCGCTGCCTGCGGTTGCGGCTCCCCCGAGCCAGCTGATCAGGGCGCTCCACTCGGCCGAAGCAGGGATGTGCCAGCCGGGAGGACAAAGACCCTGGGCTGAGGGAGCGGTTTCATAACGCATCAGTTCATCCCATTGGTAGCATGAGGAATACGCGAATGAAGTATTACGTATATATTTTTCCGGGATACAGTTGTCGGTTTGCGCAGTGAATTCGCTGATCGTCGTACCATGATCTAAATTCACAGCCATCCAGCATTGTGAACCGAAAAGCGCGGAGGAGTATGTTTTATTATCGCGCGGATCGGTGAATGTGCTTCCGCAGGTAAACACGGGTGATGGCTTTACCAGGATCGTGGCGGTTTTCGATGCCATGCAGAAATAGAAGTTTGAATAGGCATAGGTGATGGTCTTGATCCCGGTTCCCGCAACAGAGGGGGTAAAGATCCCTGAAGAGGAGTTGACCCCCTGACCGGTGTAGACGCCACCGATGGGCAGTCCGCCCGTAAGCCTGAATGGCTGTGCGTTCACGAATGTTACAGTGTCGAAACACCTGCTGAATATGACATTCGGAGCATCCCGCACGGTTAGGGTGATTGACGGCGATGTCGCAGGATTGGCCGTTACACAGGTAAGGTTGGAGTTCATTACGCAGGTCACTACATCGCTGTTAACCGGGGAATATGTGTAGGCAGAGGCATTGCCCCCGGCAGCATTGACCCCGTTGACCTTCCATTGAAAGGCAGGCGAAGATCCGCCATTGACGGGCGTTGCGGTGAAGGTAACGGAGCTGCCCGGACAAAATGGATTTGCCGAGGCGACAATGGAAACGCCCGCGGGAAGATTGTTGTTGACGATCATCGTGATCGCGTTGGAGATGGCCGGATTGCCTGTTACACACGAAGCTGAAGCGTTCAACGAGCAGGTAACAACGTCACCGTTGACAGGCAAATAGCTGTAACCTGAGTTTGTTGCCCCGGAAGCATTTACACCGTTGACCTTCCATTGAAAGGCAGGCGAAGATCCGCCATTGACGGGCGTGGCAGTGAAGGTAACGGAGCTGCCCGTGCATAAAGGATTTGCAGAGGCATTAATGGAGAGGCCGACAGCGACGGCAGGAACCACGACAACCGTGATCTGCGCGGTGTTGCTGCAGCCGTTTTCGTCGGTTCCTGTAACGGTATAAGTTTGCGAAGCAAGTGGGATGAATGGTATGCCATTCATGACCCCGTTGTTCCAAACGTAGGTTACGGCGCCGCTTCCCGTCAGTATAACCGGGCTGCCGGCACAGACACTGGAAGAAGAGGCATTGGCAACTACATTGGGCAGCAGATTCACCGTGACCACGATTTGTGCAGTATTGCTGCAACCGAATGCATCGGAGCCGGTAACGGTGTAGGTGGCTGTTGAGGCCGGAACAAAGGGTATTCCATTCACAACGCCGTTGCTCCAAACATACCCGGCAGCGCCGCTTCCGGTGAGCGTAACTGAATTGCCGCTGCAAATGGAAGTCGATGGATCGGCAACGGCCGCTACCGTTGGCAATGGATAAACTGTAATGCTGACCGGCGGGCTGGTTGCCGGACTATTGCCCACGCAGGGATCTGATGAGGTTACTTCACAAGCAATCTGATCGCCATTGGCCGGTGTATAGGAACAGGTTGCATTTGTTGCCCCGGGAACATTGATCCCGTTGACTTTCCACTGATAGGCCGGTGTTGTGCCTCCGTTGACGGCTGTTGTGGTGAACAGCGCGGCGGCGCCGCTGCAAATCGTGCCGGGCGGACCGGCAACCGTCACGCTCATGACGGCTGTCGGTGCGATTGAAAGCTGTACCGTATCCCGTCCGGAACAACCATTGGGACCGGTTACGATCACGCCATAAACTCCCGGCGTTCCGGTAGTGTAAGTTTGGTTTGCACCGATAACCAATCCTGAAGTAATGTCTTTCCATTCATAGGTGCAGCCGGCGCAGGCCCCTGCATCGAACGTGGCGGTTTGGCCTGTACAGATGTTCTGATCGGGACCCAGCGCGGGCGTCGGCGCTTCCTGAATGGTTATGGTTTTCCAGGTCGTATCCGTTCGGTTGTCGTTGTGCCTTACATACAACTCGACAGTATATGTTCCGGCAGCCGAATAAATGTGCGAAGGATTGGCAATGACAGAAAGGTTCGCCGCCCCCGACGCCGGATCCCCGAAATTCCACCGGATGGAATCGGCCGGAGGCCAGATGTCGGAGGTGAATTGAATTTGATTGCTCTGGCAATTATTTGAATACTGAAAATATGCTTTGTAATTCTGGATAAAATGAGGAAGATCCCAAGTACAATTGCCTAATAAACCAATAGCATTTTTTTGAAAATTGCATTGGATACCAGGCATATCTGGATTGTTAATTATAGCTATTGAATCAATAGGAAATCTACTGATAAAAATCTTACCATCTGAACTGCCTTGTAATCCACCACAATTACTGGTAAACGTTGAGTCAATGATCACTTCACTATTTTTAAAACTCAATGAGTCGAAAAGGGTTATATTATATTGGACTAATATTGACATAGGGATTGACGGAATATAGGCCAATGGCCAAACTGCACTTAAATATAAATAGTTCGACTTCAAAGAGAACTCAACATTCTCAACAGTAAAATTCTCATTTCTGTAATTAGTTCTGAATTTAAATAACGGTGTAATAGTCCCATTTTCATTATTAAAACTACAAAACTCTGTAACTGTATCAATTGGATATGTTGCTAATAGTACTTTCCCATCCGGTGAAACCCGAATTTCACCACCAAAATTTTGTGAGCCGGTTATGGTAGTCGTTACTGTGCTTGGACTGATTACAGGGATTGAACTGACTCCTGATGAAGTTACTTTATATGCAAGGAAATCATTTGATACAACGCTCCTGACAAGAAGCCAGGCATCCTTATTATTTCTATGGCGTGTACCCGTCATCCAGTTGGTAACGTCCTCTCCTCCGGTTACTCTGATGTTTTTCATTCCATTCGGAATGCCTCCAAGGCCACCATCCAGATTCATATCAACCACAGTATAAAAGAGCCCTTGCATTGAAGGGATAAAACCATAAAGGCCTGTAGTGAAGACGTAATATAGATTATTTTGCCCTATCGTTTTAATGGTTAAGACGCGCTGTGGATATCCATCAGAAAATAATCCGGAGCCATTAAGCATTATCTGATTATTTTTATTCCATATTGTTTGACCATTTGAATAGAATAATAGATTGCCAAGAGAATCAGCAACTGAAGAAGGAGAAAAGTAAGAATACATAGAACTCCCCGAAACATTAACAGGAATAGGCGAATTGAAATCCAAGCCTAAATAGTTACCAAATCGCCACTGGTTCCATTCACCTTGTGATAACACAAATAAAGGAGATATCATGAAAAATAATAGAGTAATGACAGTTTTGTTACTTTTCATGATCAGTCCTGCTAATTCACGTCTTTCACACACCGTACGCCAAAGGCATTTGCTCTTGCGGCCGGGTAGAGCGAAACGCTGTGATTGGTTTCATTCAACCCGCGTGCCACAGCGCGGTCAGAGCCGGATGGGGTTGAGGTCCAGTACATGGCCCCGGCGTAGATGCCGTCAAAGAAGGCCCAGCGGTAGTTGAGGTAAAGAAAGCCGGTTTGTTCAGAATGGAAACCGCCGGCAGCAAACGGGTCTTTCATGGCGCTGCCTGCGGTTGCGGCTCCCCCGAGCCAGCTGATCAGGGCGCTCCATTCGGCCGAAGCAGGGAGGTGCCAGCCGGGAGGACAGAGACCCTGGGCTGAGGGAGCGGTTTCGTAACGCATCAGTTCATCCCACTGGTAGCATGAAGAATACGCGAATGAAGCATTACGTATATATTTTTCCGGGATACAATTTTCTGTTTGGGGATTTGTGGATGGAATGGCTGTGCCGTAGTTGAGGTTTTTTTGCATCCAGCACTGGGAGCCGATTTGAACCGTGGGGTAAACCTTTCCATCCCTTATATCCGTGAGATTAGACCCGCAGGTAAAATTCGATTGACTGATTGATTGAATGACTGATTGACTGGTTGAAGAACAGCCGTATGTATTTGTGTAGATGTAGGTGATGGTGTGGGTTCCGGGGCCGGCGACGGATGGGGTAAAGATGCCGGTTGTCGAATTGACACCCGGGCCGGAGTAGGTTCCGCCCAGTGGCAATCCTCCTTTGAGCCGGAAGGGTTTGGCGCTGACGGTGGTGATGGTGTCGAAACACCTGCTGAATATGACATTCGGAGCATCCCGCACGGTTAAGGTGATTGACGGCGATGTCGCAGGATTGGCCGTTACACAGATAAGGTTGGAGTTCATTACGCAGGTCACTACATCGCCATTTGCAGGTATGTATGAATGGCTCGGGCTGGTTGCCCCCGGAATATCGACCTCATTGACCTTCCATTGAAAGGCAGGCGAAGATCCGCCATTGACGGGCATAGCGGTGAAGGTAACGGAGCTGCCCGGACAAAAGGGATTTGCCGAGGCGACAATGGAAACGCCCGCGGGAAGATTGTTGTTGACGATCATCGTGATCGCGTTGGAGATGGCCGGATTGCCTGTTACACACGAAGCTGAAGCGTTCAACGAGCAGGTAACAACGTCACCGTTGACAGGCAAATAGCTGTAACCTGAGTTTGTTGCCCCGGAAGCATTTACACCGTTGACCTTCCATTGAAAGGCAGGCGAAGATCCGCCATTGACGGGCGTGGCAGTGAAGGTAACGGAGCTGCCCGTGCATAAAGGATTTGCAGAGGCATTAATGGAGAGGCCGACAGCGACGGCAGGAACCACGACAACCGTGATCTGCGCGGTGTTGCTGCAGCCGTTTTCGTCGGTTCCTGTAACGGTATAAGTTTGCGAAGCAAGTGGGATGAATGGTATGCCATTCATGACCCCGTTGTTCCAAACGTAGGTTACGGCGCCGCTTCCCGTCAGTATAACCGGGCTGCCGGCACAGACACTGGAAGAAGAGGCATTGGCAACTACATTGGGCAGCAGATTCACCGTGACCACGATTTGTGCAGTATTGCTGCAACCGAATGCATCGGAGCCGGTAACGGTGTAGGTGGCTGTTGAGGCCGGAACAAAGGGTATTCCATTCACAACGCCGTTGCTCCAAACATACCCGGCAGCGCCGCTTCCGGTGAGCGTAACTGAATTGCCGCTGCAAATGGAAGTCGATGGATCGGCAACGGCCGCTACCGTTGGCAATGGATAAACTGTAATGCTGACCGGCGGGCTGGTTGCCGGACTATTGCCCACGCAGGGATCTGATGAGGTTACTTCACAAGCAATCTGATCGCCATTGGCCGGTGTATAGGAACAGGTTGCATTTGTTGCCCCGGGAACATTGATCCCGTTGACTTTCCACTGATAGGCCGGTGTTGTGCCTCCGTTGACGGCTGTTGTGGTGAACAGCGCGGCGGCGCCGCTGCAAATCGTGCCGGGCGGACCGGCAACCGTCACGCTCATGACGGCTGTCGGTGCGATTGAAAGCTGTACCGTATCCCGTCCGGAACAACCATTGGGACCGGTTACGATCACGCCATAAACTCCCGGCGTTCCGGTAGTGTAAGTTTGGTTTGCACCGATAACCAATCCTGAAGTAATGTCTTTCCATTCATAGGTGCAGCCGGCGCAGGCCCCTGCATCGAACGTGGCGGTTTGGCCTGTACAGATGTTCTGATCGGGACCCAGCGCGGGCGTCGGCGCTTCCTGAATGGTTATGGTTTTCCAGGTCGTATCCGTTCGGTTGTCGTTGTGCCTTACATACAACTCGACAGTATATGTTCCGGCAGCCGAATAAATGTGCGAAGGATTGGCAATGACAGAAAGGTTCGCCGCCCCCGACGCCGGATCCCCGAAATTCCAGCGGATGGAATCGGCCGGAGGCCAGATGTCGGTGGTGAATTTAATTGAAGTATTTCGACAGGTGCCAATTTGGTGGATATAGGCTTTATACCGTTGAACAAATTGTGGAAAACAGAAATTATGAGTGTTTTCCAAGCTAACAAAATTTTTCTCATACGAACAGGATGACCCTGGCAATGATGGAAACTTAATGACATGGACGGAATCCCCAAATGGGGTATAGTTGCCTATATATATTTTACCATCGGGGCCTGATTGTATATTCCCTCCAGCCCCATAACCCAAAAGATACTGACTTTGCATAAAAGATAGTGAATCCGGAGCATTCATGTCATATTGGAACAATGGCGTATTAAAAGGTAAATTCGCTCCTCCGGATATATATAGAAATCGTGAGTTAATAGAAAATTCTGTACTTCTTAATATATGATTTAAACCAGGATAATTTACTGAAAAAGTAAATCTTGGGGTGACAATTCCCGAAGTAGTATTGAAAGTACAAACTTCGTGCATTGAATCAGAACAAACTAAGTGACGACCATCAAAAGAGATTTTTAAATATCCACAGTTTGACCTGAAACCCATTTTTGTTTTAAAGTTGGTAGGACTAATAACAGGAGTCGGATCAATTCCGGAAGCGGTTAACCGATATGCCAGATAATTGTTTGTTTTTGCATGATTTAGTACAACGATCCAGTAATCTCTGTTATTTGCATGCCTGGTGGCTGTCAACTGGTCAACGACACTATCGCCATAGGGTAGCGCAATGTTCTTCATTCCCGGAATAATATCCCCTAAACCTCCATTCAGGTCCATATTAAATACTGAATAGTACAAACCTATTACCGGTCCAAAAGGACCAGGATCATGACCTGCAGTAACAATGTAGTAAATTCGTGAGTTGCCTGGTAATTGCAAGGCAATTGCAGATTGGCAATCGGAGCCTCCTCCTAATAACCCCGCGCCATTCGGGGTTACATTTAAAAATTTATCATATATTTTCTTTCCCTCTGAGCAAAACAAAAAATTACCGGCAGAATCGGAGATGCTGAATCCGCTAACAAGTGTACTTTGTGCAATAGGGCTTGTTGGCAATGAAATAGGTGGACCCGTATTGAATGTCATTCCAGCGTGCCACCCGAAGTACCAATTATTGAATTCACCTTGAGAGTACCCGGTGAAATTATATAGCAGAAGCAAGAAAACAAATAATTTGTTCTGCATTATACATTTTTTTTAAAATTAATAAAAACTGATGAGATGAAGTTAAAAGTGATCATCTCATCAGTTTTTCAAGAAACTAAAAGTTGATCACAATAGGATCAATTGCAATAAGATTATCATTTGCATCAAGGCGGGCAAGTGAACTGCCTGATCTCCTGTCGTACTCGGTTGTGGTACCATTGTATACCCGAATACAAGTTACCTGGATTGTGTAAAAGGTCTTTTCAAGGGGATCAGGCTTTGGTATTGCTATCCCGGAGCCAGTAAGGAATGGTTTATTCCCAGGGAAATAATATGGATTATTCAAATCATTGAAAGTACCATAAATATTTGGTTCAGTCGTAACCACCTGACCCACCAAATAATAATCGTAATTCGTTGATGCATCATTGATAGTCACATCAGCAGTAAGTGTAGGGTAGATGGTTGTTTGAGCAAAACCCAAGGTTGAGACGACCATCATTAAGAGGAAAAGAAATATCTTTGTTTTCATTTTACATAAGAATTTTAAAAAATGTACCCATTAGTCAATATAAAACGAACGATTTTTCGACAAATATTTCGTTCGATTGGCTTTTTTTCACTACGATACAACTTACGTAGCTAACCTTCAGTGTGGATTCGGCCCTTGTCTCCTGAAGGATAAGACAAGAGCCGTTGGGGGCGAGGTTGCTTTTCCCCAGCATTTGAATAGAACTTTTCATGATTAATTCATATTGATATATGCTGATCTGTATGTGAGCTGTCTGATCAGGCAAGGAATTATTGTTCATAGATCCTGAATCCTTTTATCCGATATATCGGCTATTGCATGTGTTTTTATCAGGTTATTCATCCTTTAAATGCCAGACAATGCAATAGATCTGCCGGCTTGATGCTGATTCATGCCCGTAATTTGAAAATATGAACCAGTTGAACCGGGTATGAAATTGAGCATCAACGGCAACAGATGAACAATCCGGAGCGTACTTTCAGAAATAGGTAAATTCTGGTTTCATGGTGTCGGTGAACGTAGCAAGTCCTCCTCAATCCAGACATCCACTGTGATATGATCATCCGATTCCACCAGTACGCCCCATTCACGGGTATCGATATCGATATATAGTGTCTGCCCTCCGTACAGTGTAAAGGGCCCATAGATCGTTTGCAAATCAAGGCTGTAAACATAAACTGTGGCGGTTGAGGATGTCCCACCGTTGGAATGAACAATAAGGGTACGTTTGCCCCTTGTTAACTCTTCGGTGTCAAAGCCCGGCGCTCCTTCCTGAAAATTGGCGACAGAAAGCACCGGCGCGTTGTAGGAGGGGATGGGATTCTGACCATACGACAGGCCGACGCCGGACAAAAAACAAAGAATCGTTAGCAGGAAAATTCGTTTCATAATTCAAAGAATTTAAAAGGGTTGGTGTATATCCTGCTAAAATAATCGTTAATATATTGATAATCAAGTGCTAAAAACGGAACTATTACCTTCCGAAAATCGGAATAAAATCAAGCCATCAATGTTATAAGTAATTGATGAATTGATAAGTGAGGAAATAATTACGGTCCGGATTCCGGCCCGGAAAATGCGGGAATATCTTCGCGAAAAGGAGGCTCAGATCAGTTTTCGTTCAATCAGGAGGCGGATTAATTCAATATTGGTCTTTACACGGAACGATTTCCTGAGCCTTTTTAAAGTTTTTTCTATGGCCGAAACAGTGAGTTTCATTTCTGTTGCAATTTCTTTGGCGCTGCACCCATTAACTAACCGGGTCAGAATATGCTGCTCAGTCGGTTTAAGAACTATATTCAACTGAAAAAGTTGTTTTTGGATATCGGGATTATTTCCATCCTGGGCGATGGTTGGATATACGATTTTGCCTGCATATGCTAATCCGATGATTTCCTTCAGTTCCATTTTCGTTGCCTTTTTTGAAATATAGGCGTTTGCGCCATGGGTCATCATCTGGTTGATCCAGTATAATGATTCATCAAAGGTGAAAATTACTACCGGTTTATCCGGGAATGCAAATTTTATTTTTTTGATATTTTCCAGTGGGTCTTCACCCTGTAACCATAAATCAAGGATGATCACATCGAATGCAGCCGGTGATATCTCATTGATAAAGGAATTTACCGAACCTGAATGTCCGGTAACCATTATTCCATCTTCCGTATGACGAAACCGTTGCCTGAATCCATCATAAATTATCGGGTGGTCTTCTATGAGATGTAGTCGTATCATAACTGATTCGTGACAGGTATTTCCAATTTCCAATAAACGCCCTTTCCTGGAAAAGTGTCAAGAGCCGCCGTTCCATTCAACAGGTTTACACGGGCAAATATATTCGATAATCCCATACCTTTCCCATGACTATCCTGCTCCCTGAAACCGGGACCTCGATCCTGGTATAAAATCGTGATCATTGTTTCCTGAAAATCTACTGATAAATGGCACTCCGAAGTTCCGGCATGTTTTCGGGCATTGTTCAACAACTCCTGAATTATCCGGTAGATATGGATCTTCATAGCGTCAGGCGGGGAAGTAACCGGTTCATTGATATGGTAGTTGAGTTTCACGTTCCCCATTTGGATATATTCCGTGCACAAACTGGTTAATAATGACCTGAGTTCCTGGTTCGCAAGAGTTTTTCCATTCAGATGATGTGACATGTCTCTGACTGAATCTGTAAATTCCTTAATGAACGCAGTGATCATAGCAGCTTCACGATGTTCATCTCCCGACAGTCTTTCCACTACACAGGTTACCTTCATCGACAGGGTCCCGATGGCGTCGTGTAACTCAATGCCGTTTTTCTCTTTTTCATGTTCCTGGGCCTCAATGACCCTTCGTGCCGCATCAAATTTTAATTTCTGCATCCTGTTCCGGCTTCGTTGCCGGTGCAGGATTAACAGAATGATAAGGATGATACACGTTGCAAGGGCAATACCCGCGATAGTCCAAAGGTTCCGGATATGTTCGCTTTTACGTTGCAGCAATTGTTCCTTTTCCAGAATGATCAGGTTTTTACTACGGGTTTCCAGCAGCGCTGAAAGTCCCCGAACCTGCCGGGAAGCCAGTTGTTTTTCTGCAAGGGTCCTTTCATGGGTCGACCGTCGAAGCCAGGTTATGGCATCGGCATACTGGCCTTTTTTAATCAAAATATCGGCATACGTATCAAACAAAGTTGAAAGCCAGTCGTGGTCTTTAGTCGAATCAGCGAGCGGTATAGCCTGATGCAGGATGATTTCAACGGCTGATGCAACATCATTCTTGTCCAGATATGCATAAGCGATATTGTTGTACGCTCCGATCATTAATTTATCAAGATGGCCTTGCCTTGCAATGCTGATTGCCTGGTTGTAATAAGTCAGGGCAGAATCGGGATTGTCCATCAGCAATGCCAGGTTGGTTAAAAAATTCCCGGTCTCAACCTCATTCCCATCCAACTGGTTTAAGGTTTGTATAGCCGTTCTGAGCATCTTTTGGGCGCTGTCAGGATCAGATTGGAAACGCGCAAGATTGCCGTATGAAATAGCCCATTCACGTTTCAATTGGTAGCGCGCCGATAATTTGTACACGGAATCAGTGTACAATTTCTCATTAGCAGTATCATGGGTGGCGGCATATACGGAGGTGACAACAGTAAGGGCCGAGGCCAGAAGAGATATTTGACCCAACCTGTAGCTCGAATGAATAGAAGAATCAAGTTGAATGATGGCATTTTCATAGTCATTTGCATCAAGTGAAAGGCATGCAAGGTTAAGAAAAATGCCACCGCGTTCAAATGTAATTCCGGTTGAATCACTCCACTGCATGGCCTGGTTTAAGTAAAATCCGGCAGAATCGTTGCTGCAGGAATAAAGAACCAATCCCTTTACATTCAATCCTTTAATAATCAATGAGTCGGATTGTGCGCTGGTGGCTAACGCAAGGGCATCAGAAGCACATGCAAGCGCTTTCGTCGGATTTGTAACTCTGAGAGTAAGCGCATTTTTATGAAGTATGATAATGGAATCAACAAGGCGTGATTTTACGACCAAATCTGCATCCCGCTTCGATCTGTCAATACACCCGTTATGACAGAAGAGCAGAAGCGATAGTGTACAAAGAGCGAAAAGTTTTAAAAAGCAGCGCATTGTAGCCTGATATTTACCCGGTTAATCGAATTTTACGGGAGCGGGAAGTAATGATCAACCCGGCATTACACCACTGTGATACGCCAGCAACCCCTCCATCGGAGCCTGGCTGATCGTTCCTACATGAATATGTTCCTCCCGGGCTGCCGTTTCTAAGATGTCGCGGTAGCAATATGCGATAGAACCTGTGAAACTGACCGGAAGCTGGTCATAACGGTCATAATGTTTGACCTGTGCTTCAAAGAATGCATGAAACGCATCCTTCACCAGGGCATAGATGTAAGGATGGTCCTGGCGTGGCGCCATGAAATGGCTGAAGGAGGCCAGAAACCGGTTGGGGTAGGGGAGGTTGTACAGGGCGTTGAGAATGTCCTCCAGGGTCAGCGAATAGGTTTCGCGGAATGCGGCATCCAGATCGGCCGGAAGCTGCCTTTTAAGGTAGGCGCCCAGAAACTTCTTCCCCAAATAGGAGCCGGCCCCCTCGTCGCCAAACAGGTAGCCCAGGGAGTCCACCCTGCTGAAAATATTATCACCGTCATAATAACAGCAATTGCATCCGGTACCCAGGATGCAGGAGATCCCGGGTTGGTCGCCAAACAAAGACCGCGCTGCTCCCAGGATGTCGTGGTAGACAAACACTGCCGCCTTGTGAAAATGAAGCTGCAATGCCTCCCGGATCAATGTGTCGTTTTTCTCCGTGCTGCATCCCGCCCCGTAAAAATGGATCTCCCGCACATGGTCGGTAACGATGTACGGAACCAATTCAACATTCAGGATCGCGTCGATGCTTTCTGAGGTGTGAAAATAGGGGTTGAGCCCGGCTGATGGAACCAGCGTCTTCATCGCACTGTTCTCCATCAATGCCCATGAAGTTTTGGTTGAGCCACTATCGGCAATAAGGATCATAGTTCTTTGATATCGTTATGTTTCTTTTGTGAATAATTTTAAATTTAGAGTCTGTTTAAATTTAGGTGGTCATGTGAAAACCTATCTATTTACGATTGACATGATTTACGATTGACGAATGAAAAAAAAGGACGTATGGATACCAGATCGACGAATGTCACTTTCAAATTTTGGTATTACAGGTTAATTTCAATACGAAAAGATATAAGATCATATCATAAGATGATAACTGTTTATCCGAAATCGAATGTACAATCGTCAATCGTAAATCATGTCAATCGTAAATTTTAAACAGTCTCTTAATTGGCCAAATGGAATATCCATTATTATCATTCACGATTTGCATGAAGCTGGTTCCGATGGATATTTCATTTCGAATTATCTGATCAAGGAGGTCACCGGGTTCCTTAAACCTTTCATCGCCTTCAGGTAAACCTTCACGGTCCCGACAATGATCTTTGCCTCAATGTAAACGGGAACTTTGTTGGCATCATCCGTCACCCATACGAGCACATCCTCATCCCCTTTGAAAATCGTCCCCTGAACCATTTTAACGGAAAATTTAATACACCGGTATTGTTTTTCGTCCAATCCCTCAACCACATCTTTCCCGATCATCTTGATATAGATGTCGTACCAGGCATCGTCAATGGCCACGGTGACGAAATGCCGTTCATTGGGTTTCATCAAAGCCAGATCAAGCGCACGGGTATGATAGATGGCCGAAAGCATATCGAACCCGCAGGTTCGCGCGGGAAGCGTGTCGGCCCGCTGCGGATTGTCGTTGGTTTTGGTGTTGGAAATAACAGCCTTCCGGTACTTATCAAAATAGAGGGTATTCAGCAGCGTGTATCCCCCTTCGTAAATGTACCGCTTGAAACCAATCGGTTCAAGGGTCTCACGGTTGATCCAGGAGTCGTAATAGTCGCGGACTTTGAATAAAATATCGTACGATTTGAAGGTCTTTCCGACCGCTTTCAGGTGATAGGAAGGCTTTCCAAAGTAATCCTCGTCACGCACGCTGAAAGTCACCAGCCCGGCATCCACCCACACGGGTCCCCAGTTATAAGCGGCGACGAACGTGACCTCTTCGCCATCGCCGTATGCCTGGTTCGAGAGATTACATTGTGCCTTTAACGGTTGCCGCGACAGCAGTGCGAGGGCGAACAAACCGGAAAACAACAACAGATTCAAACTGCTGATGCCAATGCTTGTTTTTTTCGAATGGGTAGGTTTCACAATAGCCTTCATCTTCAGGAGGATTCCTGATTCATCGCCTGGTCAGGTTTTTTTTTCGCTTTGCCCAGATAAAATAAACCGGAACCCCAAGAATAACGATAATCAGTCCCGGCCAGGTATATTCCCGCTTAAAAATAAACAGGATGACCATGATGACAAGGGCCAGGATGATATAGATCATTGGGATGACCGGATAACCGAAGGCTTTATAAGGCCGGCTCAGATCAGGGCGCCTGATGCGAAGGATAAAAATACCAAGGATGGTCAGGACATAGAAGATCAGCACGGCGAATACCACATAATCGAGCAGTTGACCGTACGTTCCGGAGAGACAAAGCAGGCTTGCCCATACGCCCTGAAATAAAAGTCCGGTGGCGGGAACATCTTTTTTGTTGAGCCGGCCGACCCCTTTGAAAAAGATCCCGTCGTCGGCCATAGC
Organism: uncultured Prolixibacteraceae bacterium; assembly: GCA_964525995.1. GTDB lineage: Bacteria > Bacteroidota > Bacteroidia > Bacteroidales > FEN-979 > CAIVAT01. The sequence continues at coordinate 193,805 of CAZGIM010000006.1, forward strand.
GTAATAGACTCTTGCTCCTGAAAGGATCAGCCCGTTGTTGCAGCCGAAGGTGGAGATCACGATGAACACCGCCATGATAATGACCGCGTAATTGCCGAAAATTCCGGACAGCGCCGCGGTCCCAAGCCGGTCGTTCAGCGCGTACTGCATGCCCCGCGAAGCGATATCGGTTCCTCCGGGATCGCCCTTGACCGGAAGGGTGGTTATGTAGACCACGTTTGCAAGAAGATAAAGGATGGTTACGATCAAAGTTCCCAGGAACAGGCTGAGGGGTATGTTCTTTCGCGGATTGATGACTTCTCCCGCGGTAAAGGTGATGTTGTTCCAGGCATCGGAAGAAAACAGTCCGCCCACCATGGCCATCCCGAGCGCCGCGAGGAGGGTCATCCCTGCAAGCGGAATGTCAACTCCGCCGGGGCCTTCACGCATGGGATTCCAGAAGTCGGGGCTGTTGATGCGGATCGAATTCAGGTTGGATGCCATCACAAGTCCGACGACGATGAATGCTGCGAGCAGGATAAATTTTCCGGATGTGAAGAGGTTCTGTACTTTTTTTCCCGATTTTATGCCGCGGCTGTTGATCCATGTGAGGAGTGCAATGGAGCCGATGGCCACAAGCTGTGCCGGACCGAATTTGACAAACCCGAGATTCATCGCTCCGACCCGGAAAAGACCTGCGTCGAACTCCCCGAAACGGATCGATTCCAGGTCGAACCATACAACCGATTCGGATACCCAAGGGAAGAGTACTCCGGTAAACTTTGCGAATGCCATGGCGACAGCGGCGATGGTGCCGGTTTGGATGACCAGGAACAGGGTCCATCCGTACAGAAAGCCGGTGAGCGGGTTGTAGGCCTCTTTCAGGTAGATGTACTGTCCGCCCGCTTTGGGGAACATCCCTGCCAGTTCGCCATAGCTCAGGGCGGCGATGAGGGTCATAAAGCCGCTGATGATCCAAACCATCATCAGCCATCCCGATGAGCCGACCATGCGGGCAATATCCGCGCTGACAATAAAAATCCCGGAGCCGATCATGGAGCCGACCACGATGGCAGTGGAATCAAAGAGGTTTAATCTGCGTTGAAACGATTGGATTTCTGACATAGAAAATAGGGTGGGGGCAGTTTTGAGCGTGCAATTTAGAATAATTTTTACAACGGAATGATCCCGCCTGGATTTTTCATAAGGCATCGGCTACGTTCAGTCAACTTCAACACGATGGGTATCAAATTTGATATGCGGATTTTAAACGGAAGAAATCAACGACCCGGGAAATTATTACGAGGATCTTTTATTGACTTTGGGATTATATTTAGTTATTTTTGTAATAGTTATGGGTAATAACTGTCGCGCCTTATTAACCGTTCAAAAAAAATAGTAGTGGTTTACTATTTCACAACCCAAGAAAGGATCGATTAACATTGTCTGAGAACGAAGCAATCAAAAAACCCCATATCCTGAAAAAATGAAAACGATATTCCAATCAGTAATCATGGTGTTTTTTTGTTTGTTTCTTATTTCATCCTGTAAGAAAAATGATGACACCCTTGAGACTGTTCAAGCTTCTCAGCCAAAAGATCCATACCCGGCTGATTCGGCAATAAACATCTCTACCTCGCCGGTACTTCGCTGGACTTATCCTGATGCAGCAGGAGGCAGCGACTTGGTATATGATCTGCGCTTTGGGACAAGTAACCCACCCAATTATGTGACGTATGCTTTGAAATATCCAAATTTCCAGTTGGTTGGTCTTGAAAAGAACAGTACGTACTATTGGAGCGTAACAGCGAGAACCGAATCATGGAGTTATTTTGTAAATGGACCTGTTTGGAGGTTTAAGACAAATGACAGCAATGTCAGGAATTTTTTGTTTCAGGACGACTTTGAGAATTACCAGCCGAATACATTTCCTGCTTCCGGCGGGTGGATCGCAAATGCAGTAGCAAGTGACTACAGGGTATCGGACTCCGTATTTCATTCATCACATCAAAGTTTTAAAATAACGGGGAATAAAGATTATCCTGATTGTTACCGCAGGATACCAGTTTTTCCGATTGTAACATACCTTGAGGTTTGGATAAAAACGCCATCTGATATCATTCCATCTGATGGTGGATTATTTTGCATTGCAATTCGCGATTACTTTGCAATAACATTTAATTGTGGTCAGCAAACCATAAATTATGATGTAGGTGACTATTGGGGCGGAGTCAGTATTGAGCTGCAAAAATTTCTCCCTGATCTTTGGTATAAAATCAATCTTAAATTCGATAAAGTGGATATGAAAATAACATGTTCGATTAACGATATTCAAAAATACCAGAGCAATTTGCTGCCGGATAATCCCCCTGCAGTTTTAGATTTTTGCTGTTATTCAAAAAATCTTAATAAAGACGTGTATTTGGATGATTTAAAGATCTGGTATGAATAAGCAGGAAGATGAAATGTGTCATTTCTGACCTGATCAACCAAATAATGTGAGGAAAGCCGTGTCGCGGACAATTTAACTTGTAAAAAAGGATTGAATTCGGGCGTTAAACAACTGATGTAGCAATAAAACAAAAAATGGCGAAACAGACTTCACCATTTCGCCATTAATCGTGCTCCTTTGTAGCGGGATCGAGATTTGAACTCGAGACCTCCGGGTTATGAATCCGACGCTCTAACCACCTGAGCTACCCCGCCAAAATTTAAAGGTGCAAAAGTAGCGGAATTGAAAATTATTTCCAAATTTAGTTTCCGATGATCCCGGAGTTCTGTCATCGACTCCTCTGTTTCCGTTTCAAAATAGATGGTCGGTCTGAATTATTAAGACCTTACTGATCCGAATCAACATGCACAACAAATTCATGTTATACTGCATCATAATGAATGCTAAGATTTCTTCTTTAGATGAAGAAATGCCGAGAGGGACTAAATGCATTTTGGGCGCCTGATCGATACGGGAATACCATATCTCCCGGTCATTAAGCGTGAACGAGTTGCCTATTATTTGTACCTTTACCGAATACTTTCGGCCAATGAAAAACACTCGACGATTGCTCGGATTGCTGTTGATTTCTGGGATGTTTTTTGTCACCGGTTTTGGGCAGGATCCCGGAACAGCTTATTTCGACAGCCTCTACACCGGCTATTTCAGGATCAACAGCGGAGGATGGACCGCCGGCGATGCCACGATCTCAGTGCCGTTGCCCGATGGAAGGGTGATCTGGCTTTTCGGTGACAGCTACACCCAGGCTGTGAACATTTCGAATAACACGCTTCCATGCCTCTTCCAGGTACGCAATTGCTTCATGGTGCAGGATTCCCTGAATCCCGCCACATTCAAGACGATCCTTGATACCACCATGACAGGTGTCAACATGACAACCTTCAAACTGAGGCCAAACGATACCTCCCTGTTCTGGCCCGGGCATGGATACGTATACAACGATACTGTCTATGTTTTTCAGGAGCGCTACAAGAGTTCTAACCTTGATTACGAAGGTTGTTATGTTGCCAGATTAACATACCCGGCCCTTCACCAACTTCCGATGCTCCCGGTGCAACAGGCAGGAACGGACCATATCTTCGGACGGGCGGTTGTGGTGGATTCAGCCGGAGGTTGGATATATATTTACGGAAACCGCGTAAACTGGATCGTGTGGGAACCGGTACTGGCAAGATGTCCGATCGGTAATCCATTTCAGCTGTGGGAATTCTACACCGGAACTGGGTGGTCAATCAATCCGGTGGCATTGCAAAAAATCTGCAGCGACCCGGTCTCACCCGGATTCAGTGTTTTCCGACATGACAATAAATATTACCTGATCACCCAGGAGAACGGGTACCTGGAATGTGGTCTAGGCAGAAACATCTATTCCTATGTCAGTGATTATCCCTGGGGACCATTTACCGGGAAAACCCTGTTATATACCGAGGAAAGCAAGTTCAACGACGCTTACTTGCTTACATACAACGGTCAGGCTCATCCATGGAATATCGAGAATAACGAATTACTGGTTTCGTACAATGTCAATGACCGGGTGGATACCTTGTCGCCGTATATCTGTCCATCACAATGTAAAAACATCTGGACCGACCGGCTTGATGCCGACACCTACCGGCCGAAATTTGTCCGGGTCCCGATTGGATTGATCACATCAGCCGGTACGCATACAGACGGGAATGTCAACGAATGCCCGGAGGTCAGGGTGGTCCCGCATCCTGTCGGCCGGGCCGGAACGCTGAAGATCGAAAAGAATTCCATAAATCCCTGGACGGGGAAGATCAGGATTACCGATGTTTCGGGAAGGATTGTCCTGGAAAGGGTGTTGGATCTGACGCACGCGAATGGTTCCCTCGATCTTAATGCCCCTCCCAAAGGTGGCCTCTATTTTATTGAATTCATCGGGAACAACGGATGCAGAAAGGTGGTGAAGTTGGTGGTACAATAAAGCCGTTACATCGTGTGTTACCCGCCGGGGATTGGCAATTTGTGCATTCTTGGACAAGTTTCTGAATAAATACCGGATTCCGTCAACGCGCCTGCAAACCTGGGATTACGGTTGGAATGCAACCTATTTTGTGACCATTTGCACCAGAGACCATGTTTGTTATTTTAGGGAGGTTGTTGTTGGCCGGATCAATGCCCTGCCCCAACTATCCTCCTGAAAAATTCAAGATGAGCCCCGATTGCCGATTTCCAGTATGGATAATCATGTCCGCCGGGTGTTATTAGGTAGGTGATGTCGATCTTCTTCGCATCACACTGTTTTTTGAAATGGTCGTTCAGTTTTAGAAACGGGTCTGAACTTCCGCACGAAACGATGATCTTTTTCCCTGCGGCAGCGATTTTTTTGATATTCCCGGAAACAGCGTAACGGTTCAGGATCTTGTCAGCCGATTTTTTATTCTTTATTCCAAGGTAATCATCAATCCTGTATTCGGTCCGGCAAAAACTCAGATCCAGAACACCGCTCAGACTTCCGGCGCTCCTGAAAAGACCGGGTTTTTGTGCAAAAAGGTATAGCGCGCCATGGCCTCCCATGCTCAGTCCTGTGATGAATACATTGCCGGGATCGATGCGGTAGTTTTTTGAGATGAAGGGAACCAGATCAAGAAAGAAGAAATCGGTGTACTGACTTTCCTTGATCGCCGGGCTGTTGATGTACCAGGAGTCGGTAAGTCCGTCGGGACAGACCAGGATAAACCCATATCTGTCGGCGAGCGACTGGCAGGAGGTGATGTCGTTCCACTGGTGATAGGAACCCATCCAGCCGTGCAACAGGTACACCATCGGAAACTGTTTCGCCTGATCTTTGGAATATTCTATTGGGGTGAATACCCAAACTGTGTCAGCGACCGCGATGTGGGTCGATTTCAGGATGTGTTGTTGCTGGGCCAGGAGAGGGAGGGATTGAATGGCCAGCAAAATGAAGATAAAACTGAATCGTAACCGGAACAGGTTTACAAATAATGAAATGCCCATAGGAGCCGGTTTGTGCCAACCGCAAAGATAATAATAGACATTCCAACTGACCGCTGAAATGGCGTTCCTCCCGGTAACATTGCAGACCGGGAACTGTTGGCTATTTCTCTGATACTGAATCATATGAAAATACAATGGGATCATAAATGGCCCGGATTATTTTTCAAAAATCTTGCTGACCGGCACTCTGAGGAATACCGGCCGGTATTTGCTGGCATCCCTGAAAACATCCTCCACCACGAAGCTGTTGATACAGGATGAGATCAGCAACTGGCCGTTTTCGATGAACTGGGGATGTGCCAGGCTGTTGTAGGCAAAGAGGTTGGCGGTGGATGCAACATCGTCCGGCAGCCGGGTGTGGCAGAGGACTTTCCTATTCTTCCACCCCGTCCAAGGCGAATCGGAATAGTAGGAAACGATCTCACCGGTCATAAAACCACCCTCCTGAACTACCAGAACATATTTATCATTTAATTTAAATACGCTGAATTGTTCCGATCCCGGTATGGCTAACATAGGTTTTGACAACCGGGAGTCCTTTACCCATTCACTGCCGTTATAGAATTCCCAAGGCCCAAGTATATTGCCTTTTGGCGCCCGGGCAACAAAGAGGTTTTTGCTTTTATCCTCTGCACCGTAAATATACGTGTGTTTTTCATCGCCGTCGCACACCGCGTGACCCCAGTGGATTTCTTGAATCCCTGGGTAATCGAAATGGTCGATTCGTTCGAGTTTGATCTCCGGTAATGAAAAAGTGGCAATGTTGGAGCTGGTCCAGGCAAATCCCCAGTCGCCCGGTTTGGCCTGGTAAAATCCCGTCATGAAAACCTTGAGTTTACCGTTCTCGATGAAGCCGTCGCCAGGCCAGTACCAGAGCGAATCCTCCGAAAACTGGCTCCCTTTGGGGGCGTTGGGAGGGATGACCAGCGACGATTCCCAACCGTTGATCACCTGGTATAGCGACCGCAGGGTGTCGGCTTCCTGTACGGCCATGCTGTTACGGATGAACCATGGTTTGCGTTTTTCTCTTGAGCGGTCGGGGTTGACGGTTCCCAGGAAGGAATCGCCGAAGATCCACACCGTTCGCCCGTCGGGAAGCAGCACTGAATATTCACCATCTGCCCCGGTCACCCCGCAGCAGTCTCGGGCAAACATCTTCATAAACTTCCGGTCAAATGGCGCATCAGGAACCTTTGAAGAAAGCAGCGATTCCTGAGCCTGTAGAGGATCTGTTATCAGACACAACAGCAATAACGCGGCCAGGCAGGGAAAGTGGAGTTTAAATGGGTTCATAGGCTTTTGCAGTGATTAATTCAAAATTCAAAATTAGGTATTAGGCATTGGGCATTTGACGATAGGCAATAGGCATTAGGCAATAGGCAATAGGCAATAGGGAAAAAAACAATAATTAAAAATTTTCACATTCTCAAATCCTCTAATTCTCAAATCCTCAAATTCTCACATCAGCACATTTTCAATTTTTCGTTTTCCATTTTCAATTTTTCGTTTTCCGTTTTCCATTTTCCGTTTTCAATTTTCAATTGTCCATTGTCATTCACTCACTCACTCAATTCTTCTCCGTGAGCCTTTGCACGGCGAAGGCGTTTGCTCCGATAGCAATGGCTTTGCTGGCGCTTAGTTTCGACAATCCAACCCCGACCCGCTGGAGTTCATCGTACCTTATGGTTCTGTTGCCGGTAGGAAGTGAAATGGATCTGACTGATCCGGTTGCAAATTCTTCAAAGGTGTTCTTGTCTTCCAGATTGTACACTTTTACAGAGAGGCGGGCAAATTCTTCATCCGATGGACTGAAGTACATGCGGTCAATCTCCTTGAACATGGCAGGAGCGAATAGATCCCAGGCTGTAGCCAACCCACCGCCAATCACTACGATACCATCGATCAGTGTGATCATGTTCGCAACCGAATTTCCAAGGGCCTCTCCGAAAATCTGAAAGGAGTGAATGGCAGCTTCTCTGTTACCCTGTGTCAATCCCACCGCTATTTCGTAAATGTCTTTAGGCATCAACGATGTCGAATGGAGTCCTGCTCCTTCACAATAAACTCGCTGAATGGCCCGGGTGCTAATGCTTTCTTCGGCATTCCAGACCGGATTGTACCGGTTGGACGTGTTATGGATTCCGGCATCATTCGAATTGTCGCCTTCCATCAGGATATTGTTCAGCACGATACCGCAACCAAATCCGGTGCCGAGCGTCATACCGACCAGGTTGCGGAACTGTTTGATGCCGCCATGATCGATGATCCGTCGGTTCAGGTCGGGAAGGAATCCTGCGAGTGCTTCTCCGTAAGCAAACAGGTTGCCGTCGTTGTTGATGAAAACAGGCAATCCGAAGCGCTCTTCCAGCATGGGACCTAATGGTACTCCGCCGTTGAAGGCCTTGAAATTGGGCAGATCGCCGATGATTCCCAGGGAGTAATCAGCCGGACCGGGAAACGCGAAGCTGATGGCGTCGGCTGGCCGGGGGAGCTCAGCGCTTACTTTCTCAAATCCGGAATAAATGGTGCCAATGCACCGGTCGAGGTCGTGCGCGTTCGACGGCAGGGTGATGGGTTTGACTATTTCACGTCCACCCTGATAGGCGGAAAATACAAAGTTCGTTCCTCCCGCATCGAGGGTGAGGATCAGGTGGTTGTCGTTAGATAAAAGCATGGGAAAGGATTATAGTTCAAAATTCAAAATTAGGCAATAGGCAATAGGCAATAGGGAAAATAACAATAATTAAAAATTTTCACATTCTCAAATCCTCAAATCCTAAAATCCCCAAATCCTCAAATCGTTTTCCATTTTTCCGTTTTCCATTTTCAATATAATCTAAGAATCCACCACCTTAGGTGGTGGTGATGTACAAATGGCTATGCCAGAAAAATAGTAACTTCGAGGCATGAGCGAATATAAGAAATTAAATCATGTTATTTATCGGTGCACGTATCATATTGTTTGGACGCCAAAGTACCGATTCCGGGTACTTGAAGGACTTGTTAAGGAGTTATTGACAAAAGACATTGAGATGTTACTGGAATGGCAAAGATGCGAATTGATTGGGATGAACATTCAGGCCGACCACATTCACATGATAGTAAGCGTTCCGCCAAAACTTTCGGTGTCACACCTTATGGGGATATTGAAAGGAAAGACAGCAATCAAAATCTTTAAAAGTTATCCTCAGTTGAAAAAGAAGCCATATTGGGGCAATCATTTCTGGTCGAGAGGGTATTGTGTGGATACCATAGGTCTTGACGAAGACAAGATCAAAAAGTACGTCATATATCAAGAAAAGCAAGAACGTTTAGAAGAACAACAGAGTTTCGATTTTGGCCCCTTATAGGGGCTTTTCAAGTCCACCTTCTTAGAAGGTGGATGCTTTAATTTTCCATTCTTATATACGCCTTAATGGTGATACATTCTTTTCCTTCCGACGCTCCGAAGGGCCGGATGGTGTATTCGCCTATTGCGGCGGGAACGATGAATGTCTCGGCATAATGGACCACGAAGGGTTCGAAAGAACCGGAGGGGCTTTCAACCACGACCTCGCGCCCTTCGACGAGGCAGATTACATGCACCCCGCCCATGGTATGGTGCGTAACCCTCTTCGAAAAGCGGTGCCGGCGTGTCTCGATAAATTCGAGTTTGTGCAGCCCGGTTTTCTCTTCGTACCAACCATCGCCCGAAGCTATCTTTTCGAACCGGTTCACCAGGTTTTGTCGAACCCAGGGTTCGGTCCTGTTCCACTGGATATTCCTTGATCCATGACCGATGTTAATGGGCCGGGGTTTGCCGTCGAGTCCGAGGCGCCCCCAATCCCATAATTTGAACGTGAAAATGTATGGCGTCGCACTGATTTCCAATACCATACAATCTTTGCCGGAGCAATGTACCGTGCCTCCCGGGATCAGGAAATGATCATGCTTTTTGGCCGGCCAGGACTGCACGTGTAGCGTATCGTTGAACGGGATATCAGTCGTCTCCGACCTGATCAGATCTTCGATCATTTGTTTCGGGTCGACACCCTCTTTCAGCCCTAAATAAACTTTTGCACCTTCGCCCGCTTCCACCAGGTAATAACTTTCATCCTGGGTGTAATGAATGCCGAATTGCTCCCGGATATAGCCGGTCAGCGGATGAACCTGAAGGCTCAGGTTACCTCCGCCCATGGTATCGAGGAAATCGAAGCGGATGGGAAATTCGTCGCCGAAACGTTGCCTGACATACCTACCAAGTAACTCCTCGGGCCGGAAAAAGACCAGGTTGATGGCGGGGGTTTCAAAACGGTTCCCTCCGAAATTCAGGTAAAGACTGTTCTCTTCCGGCACGCAGTTAAAGCACCAGGCATAATTGGGCGAATCGTCGGGCAGGTCGCACACTTCTTTCATCCACTGGCCGCCCCAGGGACCGGCATCGAAGTAGGGGACGACGCTGAATGGCTGATTCGCTGCTTGCCTTAGTCCTTCGAAAAAGGCGTCCGCCGTGATCATCCCGGGCGCGTTTCTGCGGTTTGTGTCGAGGATGAAGTGCGATTTAGGCATGACCTCTCTTTTCAACCGGTCGCAGACTCTCCAGTCGACAAAGTAGCCACGTTTATATTTTCCTTCGATATTTTCGTCCCGGTTGCTGATCCCGAGGTTTGAGACCTCGTTACGGCGCATCCGGAGCTGGATCTCCCAGCGGGCCATGTCGGCATAGATCATCAGGCCGGGATCAGCGAGCAGGAGCGAAGCGCCCGGTCCGTAAACCAGGACGAGACCCTCGTTAAACCCCTCTATTTTTCCCTTCGCAGCAACCTGGTGGTCAGGATCCAGAAAGTCATTCATGTTCAGCGTGGTCAAACGGCCAAAGATCCGGTCGTCGGTCACGTCGGGCTGGGTCATTGTCTTGATCACGGATTCAGGCAGGAATGCTTCGGAGGAGAGAATAGTCAGATCGGGTTTCAGCCCTTCCAACAAAGCCTCCAGCACCTCACCGTCACAGATTCCCTGGTAGCATTCGACTACCACGGTCTTTTTCCCCGATGGAATGCTTGATATCTCTTTATTCAGGCGGTGGATGATTGCATCCCAGCCGCTGCAGAAATGTCCTTCCCAGCCATGAACCGTTACTTCCGGATATTTATTGTAGTTTGATATCAAATCAGGCATTAGGCTTTGGGAATTAGGCGATAGGGAACGTATTAACCAGCATTCTTTTCGGCATTTTCAACTCTTCATATCTATTTCCGTTTTCCATTTTCCGTTTTCAATTGTCCATTCATATTTCGATTTTCCGTTTTCCGTTTTCCATTTTCCATTTTCCGTTTTCCATTTTCCATTATCCATTGTCCATTATCCATTGTCCATTGACAATTTTCCTCTATTGCGCTGCCGGCGGTAATTCACCGGTTCCCCAGTTTTGGTTTGGTTCTTTCCCCAGCCAAATCTCAAGTTTCCCGCCCCGGGCAAATTCATCGTGTGAAAACCAAAAGTTGTTCAAGTCGTTGCCATTCAATTTTGCCTTCCGAATATACATATTCTCTTTCGTGTTCTGATGGGTAACGATAGTAAATTCCTTACCCTTGTAATACCTGGGATTCAGTTTAATTATAACGGTATCAAACACCGGACTGGTAATCTCGTAAACCGGCGTCACCGCTGCATTTCCTTGCAGACTGAAAATCCCGATTGACATTAGCGCGCTTAACCCGCCCATCTGCCCCTGGTCTTCGTCGTGCCCGCCGTACCCCAGGTCGGGTGTGATGCCACCGTATGCCTGTTCTTTGACCCGGCGCACCCAGTACTGTGTCAGCCAGGGTTTTCCGGCATGGCTGAAAACATGGGCATTCGACACCCCGGGCTGGTTGGCGTAGCTCACATATCCATCGTTGTAGTCGAATACAAAATCCTGCGGCGCTGCCATTTCAAAGGCATGGTTCAGTTTGTCGCAAAGCACTTCGTTGCCTCCCATCAGCATGGCCAGGCCCGGTATGTCGTGTGATACGCCGGAGGTAGCCTGCCAGGCATTGGCCTCCACCCAGCCCTGACCGTTCAACGGATTAAGGTGAATGAACTTCCCATTGGCATCCTTCGGGAACAACAATTTCTGACCTGGATCAAAACAGGCTTTCCAGCCCTGCGACCGCTTCATAAAGGTCCTAAAATCGCTTTTCTTTCCAAGTTTAAAGGCCATCTGGGCAACGACCCAATCCTGGAAGGTTGCTTCGATGGTGATCCCGGCGTTGTCTTTCCACCAGCCATTCTTTATATAAAACTTCACATCTTCAGGATCTCCCAGCATACCGCCAGGCATCTGGTTCCGCTTCATGACCTCAAAGGCGTGCTCCGGATCTGCTTTTGTCAATAATCCCTTTTGAAAAGTGCTTCCGATGAGGCTGACCACTGGATCGCCGGTCATGATGTACGAGTAACCACCGCCACAGGGTCCCCGGGGGAGTAATCCTCCGTTATCAGCATACTGTAGCATGGATGCCGACAACTCGTCCTGAACCTCCGGCCAGCCTAATCCCCACAGGATGTTCAGGTTCCACTGGGTAAGCCAGAAGGCATCGGAGCTGTACATGTTGTATTTCAACTGCCCGTTTTCCAGTTTCGGAACCTGCTTTACCTTGAATACCGCATCGGTAAAGGTTCCTTCTCGTTTCCCGGTGGTACGGTCGGGATAATCGCCCGACACATCGTTGATCTTCTGACGGCCCAGAAGAACATGCCACAAGTCGGTATAAAACTTGATTTGGTCTGCATCGGATCCACCCTTAACCTGAATTTTTCCCAGCCATTCATTCCAGATCCGCCGTGTTTCGGACCGTACAGCGTCGAAATCCCAGGTGGTACATTCCGTCAGCAGGTTATTCCTTGCATTTTCGATACTGGTATAGGAGATGGAGACCTTCATCTGAAGCAGATCCCCGGGCCTGACCCTGTATTTGGCTGAGATCCCGGCGCTGTCGCCTTTCAATCCTGTTATATTCTTCAGATAATCCTTGCCTTTCCATCCATCGAGAGCGCCAACGGCTTTATCGAACTGAATGATAAAAAATACTTTTACCTCTTTCGGTCCCCCCCAGAAACGGTTGGTAGAGCTGAAAGATCCCTCCACTTCGCGGTCGTTCACCTTTCGCAGGTCGAGGTTGCACATGGTACTGTTGCTGATGTGGCTGCCCAGGTCGACCAGTATCTGTGTTTCTTCTTCTCGCGTGAACCGGAAGCGGTAGAAACTTACCCGGTCGGTGGCAGTCAGCTCGACCCAGGTACCCGGGCTGCGGAGGAACATCCGGTGATAACCAGGCTGTACGATTTCATCATCGTGGCTGAAGACCGATTTCCAGGCAGATTCCCAGCCTGTTGGGTTGACCGAAGGAGCTGCTGGCATGATGCCTATCCCCGACATCATCCAGGCGTGGATCTGACCGATACCGAGCACCTCACGTTCATTGTAATTGTAGCCTCCCCCGTTCTGGTTCTTGTTGCGTGTGTGCGGAGCGGCGGAGATCATCCCGAAAGGCCTGGATCCGGTAATGAAAAAGATGTAGCGGCCCCGGTTGGTTTCGATGTAGGGATCTACCCATTCAACATAATCGCTGGCATTGGTTCTGGCAGGGAAAACCTCGATCTCAGAAAACCCGATATCTTTACCATTCCCGTCGGTAGTGATAAACTTCACAGATGTTACAGTTTTGGGTGGAAATGTTATCGCTTTTGCAGTTCCGTCATTCGGAATTTCGTTGACATAAATGGAACTGCCATCGCTGAAAAGGAGTTTGCAACCCGCGGTGAATTCCTTCAGGGAAGGTCGGTCATACAGTACAATCCGTTCGATGGTTTGCGGCCTATCCCAATCAAGCTGGATCCAGGGAAAACGGACATATCCCCACGAGGTGGTCACCCCTTCGCAGGCCCATTCTCCCAGATCGGGGATACCGATCAGGCCATCCGTAATGTTTCCGGGTTTGAACCGGTCATTCAGGAACGTTGAGGCGGTCACTCTTGCCTTCGGGGCAATATTGTCGGTTCCGGCATACCCTTCCAACCCGGCGATGGTCACACACAGGATTGTAATGGATAGCCTGATGGCCGAATTAATTCTTTTAGATACCCGATGGATTGGTGGGTGATTGAGGTGGCAGTCAAATTTTGCAATTGTATGGTTTATCGACATGGTATCCGGTGTTTATTCAATTATGATTTACTGTTAATATAACTTTTATTGGCAACGTTGTCGATCAATTTTGCTCCCAGGGATTTTCGGAATAAACCCGGCCGGCAGTGGAAAGCGGCCAATCGTCGCTTCTGAATGGCGCCATCGGCAACCCTTCTTTGTTGTACAAATCTATACTCCCGGGATTGTCGGACCATAAATAGCGGACAACAACCGGCTCCCTCACATTTTCATTCGCAATGATCAAATCGCCCTGATGGATCGTCGCTTTGGCCCAGTGGAATTTCCTGTCGTTTCCGGCCACTGCAAACCCCCTGACATATCCGTATTTATCCTTTGTGACGAGTGAGTTTTCGTGGTTAAAATGCAGGATCACACAGTCGGATCGAACTTCGGCTTTTGTGAAGGTCGGACCGGAACACACAAGCTGTCTTCCATAAGCGATATTCAGAGCAAGCAAACCAAGCCGACGGCCGACCTCCATTTTATTCCGGGGATGAATGTCGTAAGCATCACCAATATCGATCGTCACAGCCATACCAGTATTTTTCAGCCTCAAAGCTCCAGCCTGCGCTTCTCTGAGCTCAGCCCAGGTACTTTCCGAGGGTATGTCTGACTCAGGATGATGGTTGGCCAATTGAACAAACAGAAACGGCAGATCTCCCTGGCCAAATTTCGACCGCCAGTCAAAGATCATAGCCGGGAACAACTGTCCATATTCTACAGACCGGGCAGCGTTGCTTTCGCCCTGGTACCAGATGAATCCTTTGATGGCCAGCGGGGTGAGCGGAGCGATGTTGGCATTGTAGAGGACCGTCGGAGTAGAGAAGGGTGAAATGTTGACCACGTGCGGTTTCAGGAATTTGGTCACATCAATGCTGCAATCGGTCCTGTAAGACCAGCTGCCCACAAGATACGGCTCCCACCAGATGGCATGGGTGTACATGCCTCCCCGGCCTCCGGCATCAAGAACCCTGACGACCAGAGTATTCCCTTTTGGTTTGAGAATCCCGGCGGGAACTTTATATCGTCGCCAGGTCTGGTTTCCATACCCCTCACCAACCTTCAGCCCGTTGACCCAGGTGATGTCGTAATCGTCGATCTGGTTCAATCCCAGAAAGAGCGTATCTCCTGTAAATGTTGAAGGAAGATCGAATTGACGCCTGAACCAAACCATCCCGTCAAAGTCGGCCAATCCCTGATCCTCCCACCAGCCGGGAACTTCCATCTGTTTCCATCCCGTAGTATCCGTTTCCGGAAGATACCAGCGTTCCTCCAACCCCTTGCCAGTCAGGTAATATTTCTTTTCCCATTCCGACTTTATACTGGTAAAATTGTCTTCTACCTCCCTGGCGCTTTTCCCTGGGGCCAGGTACTTCCTTACAAACTCATCAAATTGTGGAAATTGAGCCAGCGCATCCCGGCTCATCCAGGTCTCAATGGAAGTGGCGCCAAGGTTGTCGCTGATCAGCCCGATAGGAACCTTAAGGCTGTCGTACAGTAACTTCCCGAAGAAATAACCGGTTGCAGAAAAATTCCGGATCGTTGCGGCTGTGGCTTGTTCCCAAAGACCCCCTTTCAGATCGTCAACAGGGACATAATCCATACCGATGTGGGCAGTGAATATCCGTATGGATGAGTGACTGATCGCGGTTGTGTCCTGCGGAACGTGCCCGATCTGATCCAGGCTGAACTGCATGTTCGATTGCCCGCCACAAATCCAGACATCGCCGAAAAGGATGTTCTTCAATTCAATAACATTGGTTTCACCACAGATAGAAATTTCATAAGGACCACCGGCTTTCTGCGAAGGAAGGCGAATCAACCAACGGCCATTTTCGTCGGTCGTTGTTTGGATCTTTAATTCTCTGAAAATAACGGTCACCCTTTCACCGGCTGAGCCAAAACCCCATATTGCAACCTCCTTGTCGCGCTGCAGCACCATGTTGTTCTGGAAGATGACGGGCATACGAATGATCGCCCCGGCGTTGATTGTCACAGCAAGGAATGAAAAGAGGAAGAATATCTTTATGCCGGTTTTCATTTCTCCGATTTAAACCCGAAATTCAATCGTAAATCGTAAATCTTGTCAATCGTAAATTCTATCAGTATCCCGGATTCTGTGTCAGATTCAGATTTATATCCCTTTCCCGTTGCGGTATCGGGAACAGATAATTGAAAGAGGCGGGGTTCGACTTGTCGCCTTTGGCCTTCTTAACATTCTCGATCAGCGTCCCGGTTCTCACGAGATCGTACCACCGCTGACCTTCATTGACAAACTCGTGCCTGCGCTCCAGCATCACGGCTTTTCTGAACTCATCCTGGCTCAGTCCGCTCAGATCGGGGAGGGCAGAGGTATTGCCGTTCCTGGCCCGCTCGCGGATTCTGTTGATGGCCTCGTAAGCTTCGGCGGTTGGACCACCGTTGGCTTCATTCAGCGCCTCGGCAAAGATCAGCAGCACTTCCGCATAGCGCATCACCATGAAATCAGCCCCGGAGGCGCTGGTAGCGGCAGGTTTATACGCAACCTGATCCCAATATTTCCAGATGTGCGGTTCGAAGGTGTATTGCCAGTAATGATCGAAAAAGGTCACCTCTTTCCGGTAATCGTTGGTATCAAAGCTTGTCAGAAGATCTTCGGTAGGCAACATGATCTCAACCCCTGCCGTGAAAAGCCCGGGTATAGATGGAAGACCCGAAATTACCATCTGTGAGTTTTCTGATGTCACTTTCCGGTAAAATTGAACCTCAAACACCGACTCGATCCCATTCTTGCTGGCCTCTTTCCAGTTTGTGGCGTAATCGGGGTGCAAGGCATAAACGTTCGACTCGATCACCTGCCTGGCAGCGGAAACAGCATGATCCCACTCCTTCAAGGTCAGGTAAACTTTTGAAAGAACACCGAGCGCTGCCCCACTGGTGGCCCGTCCCTTGTCGTTGGGATTGGTGTATTTTGCGGGCAGTTTTGCGGCTGCGATGTCCAGGTCAGCAATGATCTGGCCATAGACTTTCATGACCGGAGTCCTCGGAGGATAGAGTTCTTCAGGGGTAAGATTAGCCGATACCGGAACAGTGACCAACGGTACATCGCCAAACAACCTGACGAGGTTGAAGTAGTTCAGCGCCCTTAAAAATCGCGCCTCGCCAAGAATCTGTGCCTTGAGCGCAGTGTCCATCGAAATACCGGGAACTTTGTCTAACACGATGTTTGCCCTGCTGATCCCAAGGTAGGATCCCTGCCATATCTTAGCGAGATAGTTGTTATCGGTCTTGAGTGAATAATTGTTGATATCATGCAGATTCGGATCATTCAGAGTCACCCGGGCATTGCAGTCGTCCGAGCCGATGTCCTGGATCAGCCACAAATAACTCGAATACTGGTTGACCGATCCGAGCACATCATAAACGGCATTCACCGCGGTCAGCGCATCATCGCCTGTCTGGTAATAATTGTCGTAATAAATCTGGTGCGGCTCCTGATCCAGTTCCTTGGTGCACGATGCTGCCGCCAGAATAAGAATAGATACAAAGAGGGTTGATATCTTTTTCATTGCCTTCCTGTTTTATTAGATGCTTATTGTTTTGTTTGTCTTTTGATTTGTCTTTTGGTTTAACCGTGACAGGTTTAGCTAAAAGCTGATACTTGCCCCGATAATATAGGTCTTCACTGATGGATAGGAGCCGAAATCGTATCCCAGCCGGGTGTTGTCAAGACCGAATGAACCAACCTCAGGGTCAAACCCGGTGTATTTAGTGAACGTGAACATGTTCTGGGCAGTTACATAAACTTTTATCTTCGAAAGCTTTATGGCGTTGACTGCTTTTTCCGGTAAGTCGTACGACAGTGTAATGGTCTTGATCCGGACGTAGGATCCATCCTCCAGATACCGATCCGACATGTGAAGGTAGTCTGCATTCCTGTTTGCCCGGGGATAAACATTGCTCGGGTTTTCCGGAGTCCACCGGTCCAACAGGTTTACAGAAGCATTCGACAAACCGTTACCCGATTCCAGCTCAAACCGGTTGCTGTTGAGTATCTGGTTCCCCTGGCTTCCCTGCAGAAATATGTCAAGTGTAAAATTCTTGAAAGAAAAAGTATTGTTGAACCCCCATGTAAAATCGGGCAGCGCATGACCGATGATCTCACAGTCATCGGAATTGATTTTTCCGTCATTATTTTTATCGACATACTTAAAATCTCCTGGTTTTGCGCCATATTTGGCGGCAACCTCTGCTTCAGCAGTCTGCCATATTCCGTCAGCCCGCAGACCGTAAAAGCTGCCCATTGGTTCGCCTTCCCGGATCACCGCCCAGTTCCCGATCTTCAGTTTGTACGTGTCGTTGTTAATGTACAGTTCCGATCCGTTCAGGTCGGTCACCATATTGCGGTTGATCGACACGTTGAGAGAACTGTTCCATTTGAAAGCCCCGACGAAATTCATTGTATTCAATGCGAGTTCTACCCCGCTGTTCCTGAGCTTTCCGATATTATTCAGGTAGGAGCTATAACCGGTTGCCCAGGGAAGATTCGAATAGTAAAGCAGATCGGAAGTTCGTTTGTTGTAATAATCAACCGTCGCGGCAATCCGGCCGTTAACCACACTTACATCCAATCCGACATCGAATTGTGCGGTGGTCTCCCATTTCAGGTTGTTGTTTCCCGGATTATCAGGCGCAAAACCCGTACCCGGGAAAGAGTTATTGAAGTAGTAAACCGACGAGGCAATCGTCCTGATAAAGGCATAATTGGCAATACGGTCATTCCCGCTTAGTCCATAACTCATCCTGAGCTTCATGTTGGAGATCCAACGAACCTCCTTCAGCCAGTTCTCCTCCGAAAGCCTCCAGGCAACCGCAGCCGAAGGAAAGGTAGCAAAGCGGTTATTCGAACCGAATTTGGAGGAACCGTCAACACGACAGGTCACGGTAAATAAATACCTTTCTTTCAGATTGTAGTTGACCCTGGCAAGATACGACACAGCCGCTGATTCGGTGAAGGAGGAATAAATGGTTGGCATGTTGGTCGCATTCTGAATGCCGTAATACCCCAGGATGTCGTTCGGAAATCCTGTGGCGATATCGATAAAAGTCCGCGTTGTGTTGTTTTGATAGGTCATCCCGACCATTGCAGTGAATTTGTGAATCTTATTCCAGATGTGGTTATAGGTAAGGGTATTGTCGAAAATATAGTTTTGAAGGTCGGTGGTGGCAAAACGGGCCTGGCCATCATTGAACGAACCGGAGTAAACATACCGCGGTGTATACATGTCCTGCACCGAATGGTAAATGTCGGCGCCAAAATTGGTTTTGAACTTCAAATCCTGGAAAATGGTGTACTCCAGATAGACATTTCCGAGGAATCGGCTGACTTTATCCACGGCATCTACATCGCGGGTGACCGCCACTGGATTGTCGAGCCAGGCATCCGCGTTTGGATCAGTAAGCGTGTACTGCCCGGTTGAATCATACACCGGAAGGGCCGGATTAAAAATCAAGGCTGTGTTCACGACACCCGGGAAAAATCCCCCCGGCGTGTCGGTCGGAACGGTGTTTGACAAGGTTTGCGTATAACTCAGGTTGGTGCCGCCTGTAAGCCTCTTGCTTATTTTTCTGTCAAGGTTGGTCCTGAACGAGTAACGTTTGAAATCAGAACCGTAAATGATCCCTTTCTGATTGTAATATCCGAGACTCAAAGCGTACGAAGTTTTATCGTTGGCGCCGGAAAAACTCACCTGGTAGTTTTGGATCGGAGCATTCCGGTAAATCTCCGATTGCCAGTCGGTGCCGGCACCTAAACTGTCGGGATTGGGGTACAGGGGCACATAAGTGGAATCGGCATTGTATCCGGCTTCATCATAAAGCCTCGCAAATTGTGAGGCATTCATGACTTTGATATCCTTTGCCTTGATCTGTGTTCCGAAGTAGGTTTCGAAAGTAATATTGTCCTTACCCGATTTTCCTTTTTTTGTGGTGATGAGAACCACACCATTCGCCCCCTTGGCCCCGTAAATCGACGTTGCGGAAGCATCCTTCAGGATCTCCATCGACTCAATGTCATTCGGGTTGATGGAACTCAGTCCATTCTGTGCCGGTGAACCGATCCACGACAGGTCGATCTGGCTTTCGACAAGCACCCCGTCGATCACGTACAGGGGTTCATTCCCCGCCATGATGGAATTACCGCCGCGGATTCTTACCATCGTGGCGCCTCCCGGCTGCGACGATAATTGAGTCACCTGAACCCCGGTGACTTTTCCCTGGATTCCCTGGTCCAGGGAATTGACAGGAATCATTTTCAACTCATCGGCTTTAACGCTTGCAACGGAACCGGTGAGATCACTCTTTTTTACGGCTCCGTAACCGATCACGACGACCTCGTCGAGCGTGGTGTTGACAGCCTCCATGCTGACATGCATAACATTGGATTCCTTCACCGGCACCTCAATCGTTCTCATCCCAATGAATGAAAAGATAAGTAACTTAGAGGATTCATTGATTTTCAGGCTGAAATTACCCTTCGAATCGGTTGTGGTGCCATTGGCGGTGCCCTTTTCCAGGATGGTGACTCCGGGTAAGGTGCTTCCATCGGCTGCATCCTTTACGGTTCCGGTGATAATTCGGTGCTGACTCAAGGCTGCAAATGGCAATAGCAGCAGTAACAATACAATGGTTTTTTTCATCATTGATAAGGTTCTTTTCAGGTGGTTGACGGATTTCAGGAATGCTTGGTTAAACATCCCTCTCACTTTCAATGGTATAAATGAAACTATCGGCCCGGTAATAACCAATATTGTATTCGATAGGCCTGCTCCCCGGATCAAACACGTACCGCTTCCGTTTCAGGATCGGATCACCGGTGTTTATTTTTAGTTTTTGGGCGAGAAATTTATCGGCCGCCCGCGCCGATATCTCTTCTTTCGAAAGCTTTGCAATAACCGAGTGCTCCTTTTCCAGGATTTCATATAAAGGCTTTGTGAAATCTTCATCGCCGGTAAGACCAACCATGGGATGAAAATAGGAGATGAAGTAAACAAAAGGATACTCCATCCTTCCTCTTAAACGGGTCATCTTCAGGATCTTTTTTCCAGGCTGTATCCTGAAAAACTGGGCTATCTCATCCTGGGCTTCTATCCATTCGGTCGAAATTTCGAAATTCCGGATCTGAATGCCTTTTGATTTCATCTCCTGGGTGAAACTCAGCCAGTTGTTGATCCGGGTATCAACACTGTTCTCGGCAGCCTGCGTTCCAACCCCTTTCTTCCGCACCAGCAATCCTTCGTACACCAGTTTGTTTGTCGCCTGTCTGACGGTATTTCGTGAGATCCCCAGTTGTTTTGCAAGACTGATTTCATTGGGCAGGAACTTTCCTTTACGGTATTCTTCCGAAGCGATAAGCTCACGGAGCAATTGCTCGACCTGAGCGTGTAACGGGAGACTGCTTTTGTGATCGATCGAAAAACTCATTGGACAATTATTAGAGATGGCAGACTAATTAAATTGATGATTAATTACGAGTAATGATTGATAATGGATTGAAAAGTAATTCTTAGATAATGAATGCTTTGAAATAATCTAAGATTTAAATCGGTTTTTCAACTCGCAATCCTCAGTGCAATCCATAATTGGGAACCAACGTATTATCAAAGAAAATGCACAACATCAGGGTTTACATTGTTACCAATACGAGAGCGAATGAACTTATGGTTTTTCACTCCCGCGTTGGTGTTGACAAACATTGATTCCCTGTGATTTGACGAGAAGAATTATTGCTGTCGGTACTGTTTAACGCAACAGGATCTTGGTGCGTGATTTGAATGTTCCGTTCCTGAGTTCGACAACATAGATTCCTTTTGGAAGCTCTGTGAGATTAAAGGTGCTTGAACTGCTCAATATTTCACCTTTCTTAACCATCATTCCCGCTGTGTTGTAAATATTCACCGCGATCACTTCAGATTTGTACCCCTTAAGATCAATATGGAGTATCCCCTCCGTTGGATTCGGATACATCGAAATATTGGCATTGTTTAAGAGATCCTGGGTGCCTACTCCGTACGAAATAACAATTTCAATGGGATCGGAAAGACCTCCTCCGTAATTGTACTGATCAGCAGGATTACGATCCCAGTAATCTTTATCGCCCACGGCATACCTTAAATAAAAGGTGCCTGCCGTCGCATTGGTGCGAATCCTTGGCGTGAAATAAAAACTATCCAAAGAAGTCAACTCTGCAATCCGGTCGGTGATTGCGCCCCACCAATGATAACCGGGCAGCGCAGGTATGGTGTCCTGTAGGGTTTGTGAATGGGCAGCATTGTAAACCAGAAATCCGGAGTTAGACAATGCTGCATTCTTCGAAATAATGGTGTATGGAATACTGTCATCAACCGTCCAGCCATCCGGTACCATGACACCGAAAAGGCCGATATTTCTCAGGGTGTTGGCCCAATCATCCTCAGTCAGGCCGGGATCATTATCACGCTCCCCGATGATGGGTACATCAAAAAAGCTGTTCGTAAATCCCGTACTGGGTTGAAGAATCCATCGGAACTGGTAACAACCGATCAGTAAAACAGAGATCATAAATAAAATTCCGGCAAGAGTCGGAACGGTCAACCTGGGATTACTGATCAAAGAGCTGAAGGTAAATTTTCTTTTCATTTTGTTGGGTTTTAAGGGTTACTTTGTGCAAATGTTCAGACATAAGAACATAGAATACAAATATACTACAAATCGAACCGGATAAATGGTCATGTTGAAAAGATTATATAATTATTATTTAGACCGATTACAAGAAGTGTGGAATTCATTTGAAAGAATGGTTGAATGGGTGATAAGATGGAATGGCGTCGTGGTGATGTGGTTACATGGTGACATGGTGATATGGTGACATGGTGGAATTGGTGGAATAGTGGAATAGTGGAATAGTGGAATAGTGGAATGGAGAAATGGTGGAGTATAATACTCCCCAAAATTAGGACAGAAAGTTAAGGTGTAAAAACAAACCCCTA
>CAZGIM010000007.1:0-174697 GCA_964525995.1 uncultured Prolixibacteraceae bacterium
CAGACTGTAAATCTGTTGGCGCAGCCTTCGGAGGTTCGAATCCTTCTCTCCCCACGAAGCGGGTGTGAGTTTGAATGTGAGTGTGATAGTAGTATGAAATGTTGATTCATAGCATTCAGATTGCCTCCACACCCAAACCCACACCCAAACTCACACCCTCCTCGCGGAAGTAGCTCATTTGGTAGAGCGGAAGCCTTCCAAGCTTCAGGTGGCGGGTTCGAGCCCCGTCTTCCGCTCAAAAACAATACTAAAAAACACCCACACCCACACCCAAACGCACACTCAACTCGCCTTTGTAGCTCAGGGGTAGAGCACTTCCTTGGTAAGGAAGGGGTCACCAGTTCAATTCTGGTCAAAGGCTCTGAGGATGGAAATCGTCAAGGTTTCCGTCTCTTTCATTGATATCGGACAAGAATTTACTGTAATTAAACTTTGTAATTAAACTTTAATACCATGGCAAAAGAAAAATTTGAACGCTCCAAGCCC
Source organism: uncultured Prolixibacteraceae bacterium (assembly GCA_964525995.1). Classification (GTDB taxonomy): domain Bacteria; phylum Bacteroidota; class Bacteroidia; order Bacteroidales; family FEN-979; genus CAIVAT01. The sequence goes on from CAZGIM010000007.1 coordinate 487, forward strand.
CACGTCAATGTAGGAACCATTGGCCACATTGACCATGGCAAAACCACATTGACCGCAGCTATCACCCTGGTGTTGGCGGATAAAGGATTATCTGAATTCAGAACCTTTGATTCGATCGATAACGCACCGGAAGAAAAAGCACGCGGAATCACGATCAACACGGCCCACATCGAGTATCAGACAGCTACGCGTCATTACGCACACGTCGATTGCCCCGGTCACGCCGACTATATTAAGAACATGGTTACGGGTGCTGCCCAGATGGATGGTGCCATTATCGTTGTAGCCGCCACCGATGGCCCCATGCCCCAAACCCGCGAACATATCCTGCTCGCCCGCCAGGTTGGCGTTCCCAAGCTGGTTGTGTTCATGAACAAATGCGATCAGGTTGACGATCCTGAACTTCTGGAAATCGTTGAAATGGAAATTCGTGATCTTCTTACCTTCTACGGTTTTGATGGTGCAGCAACCCCGGTAATCCAGGGTTCAGCGCTTGGCGGACTTAATAAGGAGCCCAAATGGGTTGAAAAAATCATGGAGCTCATGGATGCTGTTGACACCTGGATCCCGTTACCCGTTCGCGATGTTGACAAATCATTCCTCATGCCGGTCGAAGATGTATTCTCCATCACCGGTCGTGGTACTGTTGCCACCGGAAGAATCGAAACCGGAATCATCAATACCGGCGATCCTGTCGATATCATCGGAATGGGTGCCGAGAAACTGAAATCGGTCGTTACCGGGGTTGAAATGTTCCGTAAAATCCTCGACCGGGGCGAAGCCGGTGATAACGCTGGGTTGCTCCTCCGCGGCATTGACAAGGATGAAATCCGCCGTGGAATGGTCATTGCGAAACCCGGATCAATCACCCCGCATAAAAAATTCAAAGCTGAGGTCTATATCCTGAAAACCCAGGAAGGTGGACGTCACACACCGTTCCACAACAAATACCGTCCGCAGTTCTATTTCCGTACCACCGATGTTACCGGTGAGATCCACCTGCCGGAAGGAGTTGAAATGTGTATGCCGGGCGACAACATCACCATCACTGTGGACCTGATCGCTGAAATCGCTATGAACAAAGGACTCCGGTTTGCAATCCGGGAAGGTGGCCGCACCGTGGGCGCCGGACAGGTTACCGAAATCCTTGACTAAAACCCATCATCCCGAAGCAGCGTGTTAGCTGCTTCGGTTTTTTAAAGTTTAATTACACACGGGTGTAGCTCAACTGGTAGAGTGGCGGTCTCCAAAACCGTAGGCTGTGGGTTCGATTCCTACCACCCGTGCTAAACCTCAGATAAATGGCTAAGAATAAAGTTATCAACTATATTGAGGAAAGCTACGATGAACTGGTTCACAAAGTGTCGTGGCCTACCTGGTCGGAACTGCAGGGCAGCGCAATTGTTGTTTCAGTTGCGTCGCTGATCATTGCCATCATCGTATTCGCAATGGATGAAGTGTTTCGTAATGTGCTACTCCAATTCTACAAATTGTTCTGATCCCGGGCGGTTTATCTGTCTTAAAATAATATCTATCCAAAAACAATCCTTCTACGGGCATGAGTGAAATAGCCAAAAAATGGTACGTCGTGCGGGCCATCTCCGGGAACGAGAATAAGGTGAAACAATATCTTGAAAACGAGATTGTTAACCAAAACATCCAGGAGTATATTTCGCAAGTGCTTATTCCAAAGGAAAAAATATACCTGATCCGGAATGGAAAAAAGGTCAGCAAAGAACGGAACTATTTTCCGGGTTATGTTCTGATCGAAGCCGCACTGGTAGGTGAAATCCCTCATATAATCCGGAATATTCCCGGTGTTTTGGGCTTTTTAGGCGCCAAGGGGGAAGCGCATCCCTTACGTCCCTCCGAAGTAAAAAGGATCCTTGGGAAGTTCGATGAGCTTTCCGAACAGGGTGAAGAGGTGAACATCCCGTTTATCATCGGTGAGACCGTAACCGTGATCGACGGGCCTTTTAACAGTTTCAGCGGAGTGATCGAAGAGATCAATGAGGAGAAAAAGAAATTAAAGGTCATGGTTAAGATCTTCGGTCGGAAAACGCCACTGGAGCTTAGCTTTATGCAGGTTCAAAAAGAATAGTTACCGGATACGCAAGTATCTACAAATAATAATATAGTAAAAATGGCAAAAGAAGTTAGCGGAATAATTAAGTTGCAAATCAAGGGTGCTGCTGCAAACCCTTCACCACCAGTAGGTCCTGCTCTGGGAGCCAAGGGTGTGAATATTATGGAATTTTGCAAACAGTTCAACGCCCGTACCCAGGATAAAGCCGGAAAGCTCATCCCGGTCATTATCACCGTGTATCGTGATAAGTCGTTCGATTTTATCCTCAAGACGCCTCCCGTCGCAGTCCAACTCATGGAGATTACCAAGCTTCAGAAGGGTTCTGCTGAACCCAACCGCAATAAAGTGGCGAGCGTTACCTGGGAACAGGTCCAGAAAATTGCTGAGGACAAAATGCCTGATCTGAACGCATTTACCCTTGAATCGGCCATCAGAATGGTTGCCGGAACTGCAAGAAGTATGGGGATCTCCGTGACAGGAACGGCCCCTTTCAAAAAGTAACTAGTAACCTTGTTGTTTAAATACCTCATAAACAACATTTAAAACCAATTAATATATGATAAAGCTGACAAAAAAGAGGAAGGTGGCCTTATCGAAGATCGATAAGAAAACCGTTTATTCGTTAGCGGATGCTGCTGCGCTCATCAAAGAGATCAGTAACACCAAATTTGATTCATCCGTTGATATTGACGTCCGGTTAGGGGTTGATCCCCGTAAAGCCAATCAGATGGTTCGTGGTATCGTAACGCTTCCACACGGTACCGGGAAGGTTGTCCGCGTGCTCACACTTTGTACTCCCGATAAAGAGGAAGAGGCCAGGCAGGCAGGCGCCGATTTTGTCGGATTGGACGAATACATCGATAAGATCAAAGGTGGTTGGACCGATGTGGATGTCATTATCACCATGCCGAGTGTTATGGCCAAGGTTGGAGCATTAGGAAAGATCCTCGGTCCGCGGGGACTGATGCCCAATCCTAAAACCGGGACTGTTACCATGGAGGTTGGAAAGGCCGTTAGAGAAGTAAAGGCCGGAAAAATCGATTTCAAGGTCGATAAGTTCGGTATTATCCATTCCGCAGTCGCGAAAGTCTCATTCGATCGCGATAAGATCGTGGATAATGCAAAGGAGCTTATCCATACCATCATCAAACTGAAGCCCGCTTCGGCAAAAGGCACTTACATCAAGAGCATCTATATGTCAAGTACCATGAGCCCGAGCGTTCAGATTGATCCGAAATCAGTTACGGCTTAATGACAGAAATCTGAGAGATACGATCATGAAAAAAGAAGAAAAAACCCAGCTCATTGATGAGTTGGCCGACCAGTTGAAAGGTGCCAGTACCTTTTACCTGACGGATATTTCCTCCCTGAATGCCGAAACCACTAACAGGTTGAGAAGAACCTGTTTTAAAAAGAATGTGCAGCTCAGGGTGGTTAAGAATACCTTGCTTCATAAAGCCATGGAACGTTCGGGAAAGAACCTTGACGAATTCCTCCCGGTACTCCACGGATCAACTTCCATCATGTTTTCAGAAGTGGCAAACGATCCGGCAAAACTGATCAAGGAATTCCGTAAAACCGCTCCCAAGCCCATTCTTAAAGGCGCTTTTGTTGAGGAAACCATTTATCTTGGCGATGATCAACTCGATGCACTGGTCAATATAAAGTCCAGACTCGAACTGATCGGCGATTTGATTGGACTGTTACAATCACCGGCCAAAAATGTCATCTCGGCGTTACAGTCGGGAGGCAATAACCTGTCGGGAATTGTGAAGACCCTTTCGGAAAAGCCAGAATAACCAAAAGAAAATTAGTTTAGTAATAACCGTCCATAACAACTGGACACAAATAGTAACAAAAATGGCAGATTTAAAAGCTTTTGCAGAACAATTAGTTAATTTGACAGTTAAGGAAGTTAATGAATTAGCAAAAATCCTGAAGGATGAATATGGTATCGAGCCCGCTGCAGCTGCTGTTGCAGTAGCCGCCGGTCCCGCCGCCGCAGCCGCCCCCGCCGCTGAAGAAAAAAGCACCTTTGATGTGGTACTCAAATCAGCCGGACAGGCAAAACTTGCTGTTGTAAAACTGGTGAAAGAGCTCACAAGTCTTGGTCTGAAAGAGGCTAAAGAATTGGTTGATGCTGCTCCCAAAGCAATAAAAGAGGGCGTTTCAAAGGATGAAGCAAACGCGTTAATGATTCAGTTAAAAGAAGCTGGTGCAGAGGTTGAAATTAAGTAAGACGAAAAATCTTATATCTTAATATGATCATAGATCTCCTCAAACCGGGGAGGTCTATGATTTATTTATAAAAATTAATTTCAAACCATCCCGTCGTGCGGGATTAAAACATAATACCTTGGCTTCAAAAAAAACCGAAAGGATCCGCTTCGGATCGACAAAGATACAAGCTGAGTATCCCGATTTTCTAGACATTCAGGTAAAATCCTTTCAGGATTTTTTCCAATTGGAAACAAATCCTGAAAACAGGATTAACGAAGGGTTATACAAGGTTTTTGCTGAAAACTTTCCCATTTCAGATGCACGAAACAACTTTGTACTTGAATTTCTGGATTATTTTATCGATCCACCCCGTTATTCGATTGAGGAGTGCATCGAGCGCGGTCTGACATACAGCGTACCGCTAAAGGCAAAACTCAAACTGTATTGCACAGACCCGGAGCATGAAGATTTTGAAACCATTATTCAGGATGTCTACCTGGGTATGATTCCATATATGACACCTCGCGGTACCTTTGTGATCAATGGCGCCGAACGGGTTGTCGTATCACAATTGCACCGTTCTCCCGGCGTTTTTTTCAGTACCAGCTTTCATGCCAACGGAGCCCAACTCTATTCCGCCAGGATCATCCCCTTCAAGGGATCGTGGATCGAGTTTACCACCGATATAAACAATGTCATGTATGCCTACATCGACCGGAAAAAGAAATTGCCGGTTACGACTTTGTTGCGTGCCATTGGTTATGAAACAGATAAAGATATTCTCGAAATATTCGGTCTGGCCCAGGAAATAAAAGTGAGCAGGGCTGCATTGAAGCGGATTGTGGGATCAAAACTTGCTGCACGGGTAGTCAGGGCATGGATCGAGGATTTTGTGGACGAGGATACAGGCGAAGTAGTGTCGATCGAAAGAACCGAGGTTATTATCGAACGGGAAACAGTACTTGAAAATGATCACGTCGACCAGATCCTTGATGCCGGTATTAAAACCATTCTGGTCCATCGCGAAGAATCCCTGGCAACCGACTATTCGATTATTTTCAATACCCTGCAGAAAGACCCTGCAAATTCGGAGAAGGAAGCTGTCGAGTTTATTTACCGGCAACTCCGCAATGCCGAACCTCCCGATGAGGAAACCGCCCGCGGAATTATCGAAAAATTATTTTTCTCCGACAAAAGATATGACCTTGGCGATGTTGGCCGTTACCGGATAAACCGCAAACTCAGTCTGAACATCCCGATGGAAACCAAGGTTCTTACCAAGGAAGATATCATTTCAATCATAAAGTATCTGATCGAACTGGTAAATTCCAAGGCTGAGGTTGACGATATCGACCATTTGAGCAACCGAAGGGTGCGTACCGTCGGAGAACAACTCTATAACCAGTTCGGCGTCGGACTTTCGAGGATGGCCAGAACGATTCGCGAACGGATGAATGTCCGTGACAATGAGGTGTTTACTCCGACCGATCTGATCAATGCAAAAACACTTTCATCGGTCATCAACACCTTCTTCGGAACTAACCAGTTGTCGCAATTCATGGATCAGACCAATCCGCTTTCGGAACTGACCAACAAAAGACGAATTTCTGCGCTGGGTCCCGGAGGATTGTCGCGGGAACGTGCAGGATTTGAGGTTCGCGATGTTCACTATACGCACTACGGTCGGCTGTGCACCATCGAAACACCTGAAGGTCCCAATATCGGTCTGATCTCCTCCCTCTGTGTGTATGCCAAAATAGATAAACTTGGGTTTATAGAAACACCTTACCACCGTGTTGTTGAAGGTCGGGTGACTTTGGAGGAACAACCGGTTTACCTTACAGCCGAAGAGGAAGAACACAAGATTATCGGACAGGCAACCACACCCATGGACAACCAGGGTAACTTTCTTGAAGAGAAGGTCAAAGTACGTTATCTGGCAGATTACCCGATCATTGATAAAACCCAGGTCGACTTGGTCGATATTGCCCCAAATCAGATTGCTTCCATCGCTGCCTCACTCATCCCGTTTCTTGAGCATGATGATGCTAACCGCGCCCTGATGGGATCCAATATGATGCGCCAGGCTGTTCCCCTGCTGAATCCGGAAGTTGCCCTTGTGGGGACTGGTATCGAAGACATGGTTGCCCGCGATTCACGCGTGCTTATCAATTCCGAAGGTGCCGGTGTGGTTGAATATGTCGACGCCAATGAGATCATCATCCGGTATGAGCGTGATGACAAAGAACGTCTGGTTAGCTTCGATGATGATTCAAAGAGCTATTCTCTCACGAAATTTGCACGTACCAACCAGAATACTTGCGTGAACCTGCGTCCGATCGTTAGGAAAGGAGATAAAGTCACAAAAGGTCAGGTTCTGTGCGAGGGATATGCGACGAAAGAGGGTTCTCTTGCACTCGGACGAAACCTCATGGTGGCATTTATGCCCTGGAAGGGATACAATTTTGAGGATGCTATCGTGATTTCAGAAAAAGTTCTGAAAGAAGATATCTTCACATCAATACATATCGAAGAGTTTACACTCGAAGTACGGGATACCAAAAGGGGTGTTGAAGAACTGACCAACGATATTCCCAATGTGAGCGCCGAAGCGACCAAGGATTTAGACGAGAACGGCCTGATCCGGATCGGCGCTGAGGTCAGCGAAGGCGATATCCTGATAGGTAAAATTACTCCAAAGGGCGAAAGTGATCCGACTCCTGAAGAAAAGCTTCTCCGTGCCATATTCGGAGATAAGGCCGGCGATGTAAAAGACGCTTCCCTTAAGGCACCACCCTCCATGAAGGGAGTTGTTATTGAGAAAAAACTGTTCTCCCGGATTATAAAGGATCGTAAGGCCAAAGCCCGCGAAAAAGACGACATCAAGAAACTGGATGACGATTACAACAGGGACGTTGACAAACTGAAAGCAAAACTTGTTGAAAAATTAACTGTTCTGGTTGGAGGAAAAGTCTCCCAGGGTGTATTTAATATTTTCAAACAGGAGGTTTTACCCAAAGGCGCAAAATTTCAGGTGAAGAGCCTCATGGAGATCGATTATCTGAACGTAAATCCAAACAAATGGACAGCGGATAAAGATAAAAATGATCTCATTAAATCCCTGATCAATAACTACATCATCAAGTTTAAGGAGATCATGGGCGTTTATAACCGTAAGAAGTTTGTTGCCGTAGTCGGCGATGACCTTCCCGCGGGTATTGTTCAAATGGCTAAAGTATATATTGCCAAGAAACGTAAGCTTAAGGTTGGTGATAAAATGGCCGGTCGCCACGGGAACAAAGGTATTGTTGCGCGCATCCAGCGTGAAGAGGATATGCCTTTCCTCGAAGACGGGACACCTGTCGACGTGGTTCTGAACCCCCTGGGCGTACCATCCCGTATGAACCTGGGTCAGATCTATGAAACCATCCTCGGATGGGCAGGTAAGAAACTTGGATTGCGGTTCAATACTCCCATCTTTGATGGCGCTACAATCAACCAGATTAACGAATATCTTGAGCGTGCAGGATTACCACGCAATGGTAAGGTTTATCTTTATGACGGATTGACCGGAGAACGGTTTGATCAGCCTACCACAGTAGGTTACATCTATATGATGAAGCTTCATCATATGGTGGATGATAAAATGCACGCCCGTTCCATCGGTCCCTATAGCCTTATAACCCAACAGCCACTCGGGGGTAAAGCCCAGTTCGGAGGTCAGCGGTTCGGTGAAATGGAAGTCTGGGCGCTGGAAGCATTCGGGGCTGCCAATATACTTCTTGAGATTCAAACGGTAAAGTCGGATGATGTCATCGGCCGCGCAAAAGCCTATGAAACCATCGTTAAAGGGGATACCATGCCTACACCGGGAATTCCGGAATCCTTCAATGTTCTGGTTCATGAATTACGCGGATTGGGCTTGAATCTTGCTTTTGATTAACAGGGAGGGATTCGTTTCCATTCCTGAATAATTCTTGTTGATTTCATCAATTGAAATATAGTCAATATGGCTTACAGAAAAGAGGGTCAAGTTAACAGCAGCTTCTCAAGAATAACGATCAGCCTTGCTTCACCCGAAAAAATTCTTGAAATGTCAAGCGGTGAGGTGCTGAAGCCTGAAACCATCAATTACAGGACCTATAAACCGGAACGGGACGGATTGTTTTGCGAGCGGATATTCGGGCCTGTGAAAGACTGGGAATGTCACTGCGGGAAATATAAAAGAATCCGGTACAAGGGTATTGTCTGTGACCGATGCGGTGTCGAAGTGACTGAAAAAAAGGTCAGACGGGAACGGATGGGACACATTCAGCTGGTGGTTCCTGTTGCCCATATCTGGTTTTTCCGCTCCTTGCCGAACAAAATTGGATCGTTGCTCGGATTACCTACCAAAAAGCTGGAATCCATCATCTACTATGAAAAATATGTAGTGATCAATCCGGGAATCAAACAGGCCGACGGGATCAATTATCTCGATTTCCTATCGGAAGAGGAGTACTTCGATATCATGGATAAGATTCCGCAGGAAAATCAATACCTTGATGAAACCGATCCCAATAAGTTCGTCGCCAAAATGGGGGCAGAAGCGCTCTATGATCTTCTGTCAAGGATCGATCTCGATAAAGAATCTTATGATCTCAGGTACAAGGCCAACACTGAAACCTCACAGCAAAGGAAAGCCGAAGCGTTGAAACGGCTTCAGGTATTTGAATCGTTTCGTGATGCGCAAAAACGACTTGAAAACAGGCCTGAGTGGATGATTGTGAAGGTTGTGCCTGTGATCCCCCCGGAATTGCGCCCCTTGGTGCCACTTGATGGCGGGCGGTTTGCTACCTCCGACCTGAACGATCTGTACCGACGGGTGATCATCAGGAATAACCGGTTGAAAAGACTGATTGAAATCAAGGCCCCGGATGTGATCCTTCGCAATGAAAAACGTATGTTGCAGGAAGCCGTCGATTCTCTGTTTGACAACTCCCGCAAAGCAAGCGCCGTTAAAACTGAATCGAACAGGGCATTAAAATCACTTTCCGACAGTCTGAAAGGAAAGCAGGGACGGTTTCGTCAGAACCTGTTAGGTAAACGTGTTGACTATTCAGGACGAAGTGTTATCGTCGTTGGCCCAGAATTGAAATTGAATGAATGCGGTTTGCCAAAGGAAATGGCATCAGAACTTTACAAGCCATTCATTATCAGAAAAATGCTGGAGCGCGGAATCGTTAAAACAGTAAAATCCGCAAAAAAAATTGTCGATCGGAAAGATCCGGTGGTATGGGATATACTTGAAAATATTCTGAAAGGTCATCCGGTGTTGCTCAATCGTGCACCAACCTTGCACCGGCTTGGCATTCAGGCATTCCAGCCCAAACTGATCGAAGGAAAAGCGATTCAATTACACCCGTTGGTGTGTACCGCATTCAATGCCGACTTCGACGGTGACCAGATGGCAGTTCATGTTCCATTAGGGAATGCCGCCATCCTTGAGGCTCAGTTGCTGATGCTTGCCTCCCATAACATCCTGAATCCTGCAAATGGCGCTCCTGTGACCGTCCCGTCGCAGGATATGGTTCTTGGTCTATATTACATGACCAAGGCGCGGAAAAGTGAAAAGGGTTTGGTTGTGAAGGGAGAGGGAATGACCTTCTATTCACCCGAAGAGGTTATCATTGCTTACAATGAGAAGGCAGTCGATCTGCATGCCATCATAAAGGTGCGTCATACCTTTATGGAAGACCAGGATAGGATCACCCGGGTCATTGAAACCACGGTCGGAAGGGTATTGTTTAACCAGGTTGTACCGGAGGAATATGGTTATATCAACCAATTGCTCACCAAGAAATCGTTACGCGATATCATCGGACAGATCTTAAAAAAGACCGGAACCGCAAAAACAGCCAAATTCCTTGACGATATTAAGGATCTTGGATTTAAAATGGCATTCCAGGGAGGACTCTCCTTTAACCTCGACGACGTTATCGTACCCCAGGTTAAGGAGTCGCTGGTCTCTGATGCACGCGCGGAAGTTGATGAGGTTGTGAATAACTACAACATGGGATTCATCACCAACAATGAACGGTACAATCAGATTATTGATATCTGGACCCATGCAAATTCACAGCTCACGGTTTCGCTGATGAATCAATTGACGAAGGATAAGCAGGGATTCAATCCGGTTTATATGATGCTTGACTCTGGCGCCCGTGGTTCAAAAGAGCAGATCAGACAGTTGTCGGGAATGCGTGGTCTTATGGCCAAGCCTCAGAAATCAGGCGCAGCAGGAGGCGAGATTATTGAAAATCCGATTCTCTCCAATTTCAAGGAAGGACTTTCCGTTTTGGAATACTTCATCTCGACCCATGGCGCCCGAAAAGGACTTGCCGACACCGCCTTGAAGACTGCCGACGCCGGTTATCTGACCCGTCGTCTGGTCGATGTTTCCCAGGATGTGATTATATCAGAGGAGGACTGTGGAACCTTGCGGGGACTTACCATAACATCGCTGAAAAAAGCGGAAGAAGTCGTGGAGTCGCTCTATGACCGTATTCTTGGCCGTGTTTCACTTCATGATATACACCATCCACAGACCGGTGAGCTGATTATTGCAGCAGGTAATGAGATCAACGAGGAGATTGCCCATATAATCGACAGCTCACCCCTTGAAGGTGTCGAAATCAGATCGGTGCTGACCTGTGAATCAAAGAAAGGAGTTTGTGCAAAATGCTATGGCAGGAATTTGGCTACGGGAATGATGGTGCAGAAAGGTGAGGCTGTAGGGGTTATTGCAGCACAAAGTATCGGAGAACCTGGTACCCAGTTGACATTGCGTACCTTCCACGTGGGAGGGGTTGCCGGTGTAAATATTGCCAGCGCATCCCGGATTGAGGCCAAATATGAAGGTTTGCTTGAGATTGACGAATTAAGGTCGGTTGAATATGCCGGCGAATCCGGTGAGAAGTACGATATCGTGATCGGCCGGTCAGCCGAAATGCGAATTGTTGACCAGAATACACGGGTTGCATTGACTTCGGCACATATACCTTACGGGGCCAGATTATTCTTCCAAAACGGGCAGACAGTTAAAAAAGGCCAGCTCATCAGCGATTGGGATCCTTACAATGCTGTCATTCTTTCGGAAGTCACCGGTAAAGTGAGCTTTGAGAATATCATTGAAAATGTGACCTTCCGGATTGAGTCGGATGAACAGACCGGGTATCACGAAAAAGTTGTTATCGAATCGCGGCAAAAAGCCAAGAATCCGGCTATTAATATCCTTTCTGCCTCCGGCGAGATCATCAAGGTTTACGACATCCCCGTAGGTTCTCACATTATCGTCGAGGAGGGAGTCAAAATCAAGGCCGGAGATATTCTTGTCAAAATTCCGCGTGCCATTGGTAAGGCAGGCGATATCACGGGAGGATTACCTCGTGTGACTGAGCTATTTGAAGCCCGGAATCCGTCGGATCCTGCAGTGGTTTCCGAAATTGACGGGGTCGTCTCCTTCGCAAAGAAACTGAAAAGGGGGAACCGTGAGGTAATTATAACCTCGAAAACCGGCGAAGAAAAACGGTACTTGATCCCTACTTCAAAACAGATCCTGGCCCAGGAAAACGACTATGTCAGGGCCGGAACTGCGCTTTCAGACGGCGCTTTAACCCCAAGCGATATTCTCGCGATCAAAGGGCCAATGAAGGTTCAGGAGTATATTGTCAACGAAATTCAGGAAGTTTACCGTTTGCAGGGTGTGAAAATCAATGATAAACACTTTGAAACCATCGTCAGACAAATGATGCGTAAGGTGGAAGTTGAAGATCCCGGCGATTCGAGATTCCTGGAAGGCGAGCTGGTGAATAAAATAGATTTCCAGGATGAAAATGACTGGATTTACGGCAAAAAGGTGGTCGAGGATCCCGGTGATTCAACTACTTTTAAAGCCGGTCAGATCATCAGCGCCCGCAAACTTCGTGATGAAATTTCAATGCTGAAACGCAAGGATAAAAAACTCGTGGTTGCGCGCGATGCGAAACCGGCCACTGCATTCCAGATTTTACAGGGCATTACCCGCGCTTCCTTGCAAACCAAGAGCTGGATTTCGGCTGCATCATTTCAGGAAACGACCAAGGTGCTTACTCAGGCGGCCATCAATGCACGCCAGGACGAACTCATCGGTTTAAAGGAAAACGTCATTGTCGGTCATCTGATCCCGGCAGGTACAGGCTTACGTGAATATGACAACCTGATTGTTGGAAGTAAAGAGGAGTATGAAATTCTTCTCGCTTCCAAGGAAGAAGAATAAAATCAAGGATATGCAAGAGACCAAGAATCCTACGGCAAATCAGATCAACATCGAAATATCTGATGAGGTAGGCGAGGGGATTTACTCAAACCTCGCTGTTATTACCCATTCACCTGCAGAGTTTATTATCGATTTTATCAAGATGATGCCTGGAGTACCTAAAGCCAAGGTTAAATCGAGGATCATTTTGACTCCTCAGCACGCCAAAAGGCTCTATAAGGCATTAAAGGACAATGTCTCAAAATATGAAGCCATGCATGGCGAAATAAGGGACTCGGAAGGCGAGATGCCTTTTAACCTTCCCATGCCTACTGCTCAGGCATAAGATACTGATAGGATTTTTTGGTCGGATTATCGCTTCAGCATCGTAGATTCAAAGTTCTCGATGACTTGTGTAGCTCCTTCGACACCTGAACTCAGAATTTTTTGTTTGAGAGCCGCATAGTTCGCCTCAGAATAATTCCTGCTTCTTGCAAGGGTGTATAGCGATTGTGCAAAAATCCCGTGAATCTTGGTATTTACAATGGTAGCTGTGAAGGTACTGTCAAACTTTAGTTTATTTTGAAGTACCAGCTGAAATGCTTTTGAATCCATATCCCAAACATAGAGTTCGAAAATCTTCCAGTTCATCGCCTGGAGGATCTCCTCTTCATTTAAAGAGTTAAAGTATTGATTCAGCGGTTCATTTAAAGGCTGATAGGCGCCTTGCAGACGGTCAAAGTAATTCAGCATGAATTGGGGATCGCGTGCACCCTGGCGGTACCGTTCCATATAGGCAGTGTAACCCTCTCCAGGAGTCATGGCGATGTTGGCCATATCTAAATAATCCCGGACTTTCCGGGGAGCGCCTACCCGGAGGTGAACCACCGCCCCGTCGGGATTGATAAAGAGTAAAGTCGGATAGGCTTTCACCTGATACCTTTTCGCTAACTCCAAACCCTCTCCGCGTTCCATATCAAAATGGCAGCAGATGAATTTCTGATTGTAGAAATCTGCTACTGTATCATTGGTGAAAATCTTCGATGCGATCCATTTACACGGCCCGCACCAGGTGGTGTAGGCATCCATAAATACCATCTTGTTCTCTTTTTTAGCTGTGGCAAGAATCTCGCTGAAGGATTTTTCTACAAACTGAATGGAACGGTTCTGACCGCACAAGGTGTTTCCTGAAAGAACCAGAATGAGAGATAACAATGAAACGAGATAGTTCATACGTGTTTTTTTTAGTTAACGGGATTCCCGGTAAAGATTGTACGAAGGTAATACCATATATTTGTATTTGAAAATTTACTTAAGGATGATCTTCAGGATTGTCATTCTTGGCGCCGGAAGGCTTGCAAGGAATCTTGCCCCAACTCTGATAAAAAGCGATTGCGAGATAACAGCCGTCTGGAATCGCTCACCGGAAAGCGGGATCGCTCTGGCCAAACAGGTACATTCACCCTTCATCAGCGACATATCCAATATTCCAATCAATGCCGACCTGTACCTTTGTGCGGTTTCTGATTCGGCAATTGCCGGCGTGGCAGCCCAAATTCCGGTACACAACAAGCTGATCGTGCACACCTCCGGATCTGTTTCCATGGATGTCTTACAACCAACTTCAGATGAAATGGGGGTTTTTTATCCTTTACAAACCTTTTCATGCGAGTCAGAGATTGACTTTTCCACCGTACCGGTTTGTATCGAAGCCTCATCGGAAAAAAGTATGGAAATCCTCCGGAATATCGGACAATCCCTCTCCAACACTGTCATCCCCGTAAACAGCGACGACCGGCGGATCCTTCACCTTGGAGCGGTAATGGTCTCGAATTTTACCAATTTTTTATACACCCTGGCCGATGACCTGATCCAACGAAACCATCTTCCTCCGGGTATTTTGAATCCGCTTATCCTTCAAACTGCTAAGAATGCTGTTTTAGGCGATCCCCGCAGGTTTCAAACAGGTCCGGCAGTCCGTAACGATACCCAAGTAATCCGGAATCACCTGAAAATGCTGGCTCAGGATCCAGAAATCAGGGAAATCTATCAGTTGATTACCGAGAAAATAATGAAATACCACGCTGAATATGGCAAACTATAAGGAATTTTTGAAAAATATCAAAGCCTTTGTATTCGATTATGACGGGGTACTGTCGGATGGATATGTGATTACCACCGGTGATGGCGAGGTGTTCCGAACCACCAGTGTTAAAGACGGGTACGCATTGCAGCTTGCCCGGAAAAAAGGATACCGGATTGCAGTGATTTCAGGGGCCAGGTCTGAGGCTATGGTACACCGGATGAAAGCATTGCATATTACCGATGTATTTATGGGAGTTGATGACAAACTGGATGTTTTTAAAAAATATCTGCAAAAAAACGGACTTACCCCCGAACAGGTTCTGTATATGGGTGATGACATTCCCGATTATCGGGTCATGAAAGCGGCCGGTATTGCAACATGTCCGGCCGATGCCGCGGAAGAGATCAAATCCGTTTCGAAATATATCTCTCATTTCCAGGGTGGCAGAGGTTGCGTACGCGATGTCATTGAACAGGTGTTGAAAGTACAAAATCAATGGATGAATGACGACGGATACCATTGGTAAGGATTTTTTAAACCAGAAATAATTTCAATCATGATGAATCAGAAAACCACGATCGCCCAGAGATTGCTTCTTGGGGCACAGCTTTTCAGGTTGCCCATGATGGTCATCATTATCGGGACCCAATTGCTATTGCGATGGTGCATCCTTCAACCTTTCCTGTATGAAAAAGAACCGGATGCCATCTCCTCATTACCCGACTTCCTGGTGTTGGTTTTCGTAACTGTACTTCTGGCTGCCGGAGGTTACATTATCAACGACTATTTTGATGCAAAAATTGATGCAGTAAATCGCCCGTCAAAGGTGGCACTGAATAAGATCATCACTCCCCGAGGTGCTATTAAGGTTCATATGACACTACATGCGGTGGCCATTTTACTTGGATTTTACCTGGCCTGGCGAATCAATGCACTGACATTCGGCTTTATCTTTATCCTGATTTCAGCATTACTGTGGATATATTCGGCTAAGTATAAAAGGGTTTTTTTATGGGGGAACATAATTGTCGCTGTAATGCCCGTGTTTGTCGTACTGATAGTATGGCTCTTTGAATTTTTCTGGCTCAGACTTCATGCCTCTCACTTCGCAACAGTCGTTAGTGATCTGAGCTGGGTTACCAGGTTGTTTCTCGCGTATGCTTTTTTTGGATTTATGATGGCTCTCATTATGGATTTGTTAAAGGATATGGAAGAGTCGGAAGGGGACAGGCAGTTTGATTGCCGTACCCTCCCAATCGTGGCGGGAATGAAGACCGCGCGGTTCACACTTTTTGGAATAACTTTGCTGACTGCCTCATTCCTTGCCTATGTTCAGGTAATCATGAACCGGATTGGTTTCGAAATGGTGATGTGGTATCTGCTGATCGCCGTGCAGATTCCGATTCTGTACCTGTTGGTCCGGCTCATTCAGGCAAAGACAAAATCCGATTATCATCATCTCGGTACGTTATGCAAAATGATCATGGTTGCCGGGATATTGTCAATGGAAATAATTTTTATAAGCTGATTATCCTATGATCAATTACCGACTGAAAAACAGGCACATTATTCTGGCATCCCAGTCTCCCCGCAGACAGTACCTTTTAAAAGAACTCGGATTGGATTTTGAGATTCGCTCCACACAGGTTGACGAAAGTTATCCGGATGGTATGTCGCCGGAAGGAATCGCGATCTATCTTGCCGAATTGAAGTCGGCTTGTTTTGATGTCGCACGACTCGATGAAAGAACCATCATCATAACTGCCGATACCATTGTATCGTTGGGTGATGAAATATTGGGGAAACCATCCTCTTATGCAGAAGCAGTAAGGATGTTGCAGAAACTGTCGGGCAGGAAACATGATGTAATTACGGCAGTTTGTCTCAGATCCAGACAAAAAAAATTCACATTTCACGTTACCTCATCGGTCTTTTTTAAAGAGCTTCTTTTAGAGGAAATTGAATATTACATCGACAACTTTCAGCCGTTCGATAAGGCAGGAGGTTACGGCATCCAGGAATGGATCGGGTATATTGGGATCAACAAAATCGAGGGTTCATTCTTCAATGTCATGGGACTGCCCGTTAAAGAGCTTTACGAAGAACTGATCAGATTCTGATTTCAGGGTTTTTGCTTTTTTCCGTTACCTTTTCATTGGTACAGGGCTTGCATTAGGGGTTGACGGGGTAAAATTCGTACCTTTGCTGGTTAATTACTGCCAATAACGATGAGCACGAAACCTTTGATCCTTGTAACCAATGATGATAGTATAAAAGCTACTGGAATACGGGCATTAATCGACTGTGTCCGCCCTCTCGGGCGGGTTGTGGTTGTCGCTCCTGACCGGCCACAATCGGGTACGGCACATGCGGTAACCATCGCGCATCCGCTGAGGCTCGAACGGGTTACCGGGGAGGTAGATTACGAGGAATATACGTGTAACGGGACACCGGCCGATTGCGTAAAACTGGCCTTTAAAATTGTCCTTAAACGGCGACCCGATTTTCTGTTTTCAGGCATCAACCACGGGACGAATGCCTCCATCAACATCATCTACTCAGGTACCATGGCAGCCGTCTTGGAAGGCGCCCTTGCCGGGGTCCCTTCGGTCGGCTTCTCGCTGAACAACTACAGTACGAATGCTGATTTTCGACCTTGCGCCCGGTTTGTCAGGGAAATCGCCTCCGAAATTATCCGTAACGGACTCCCCGAAGGAGTTTGTCTCAATGTGAATATCCCCGATGTGGCTGAAAACAAGATCAGGGGTATCAGCGTTTGCAGGCAAGCCATGGGAACCTGGCAAGAGGATTTTGATGAACGGGAAGACCCCCACGGAAGTAAATATTACTGGATGAAGGGAGTCTACGTAAGCATGGAGAATGGGAATGACTCCGACCAGTGGGCCATTGAAAATAATTACATTGCCATGGTTCCGGTCCAGCTTGATTTTACAGCCAATTCGGCGATCCGGGATTTAAAGAACAGATTCTGATGCGATACTATCTGATAGCCGGCGAAGCTTCGGGCGATCTTCATGCCTCCAACCTGATGGCAGCCTTGAAAATGTCGGATCATGATGCTGTATTCAGATACTGGGGAGGCGACCTCATGCAACACCAGGGTGGTTACCTCGTGAAACATTACCGCGATCTTGCCTTTATGGGTTTTCTCGAAGTATTGGCGCATCTTCCGACAATTTTGAGAAACCTCAGATTTTGTGAGAATGACCTTCTTACCTTTCGCCCCGACGTTTTAATTCTTATCGATTACCCCGGTTTTAATCTGAAAATGGCTGAATTTGCTTATAAACAGAACATCCGGGTGTTTTACTACATCTCACCACAGATTTGGGCATGGCGTTCATCACGGGTTAAAATAGTAAAGCGGTACGTCGAAAAAATGTTCGTCATTCTGCCCTTTGAACGCCAGTTTTATGAGAAACATGATTATCATGTTGATTATGAAGGACATCCTTTGTTGGATGTGATACATGAGGGCATGAAGATCAGTTCACGGGATAGCTTTTATCAGAAAAACAATCTTCCGGGAAAACCAATTATAGCTCTGCTTCCGGGAAGCAGGAAGATGGAAATTGGAAAGATGCTCCGGCTTATGCTCAGGTGTCTTTCTCATTACCCCGATCATCAGTTTATCGTGGCAGGCGCACCTTCGATACCGGTCGATTTTTACAGGAATATTCTGGGCGCGGAAGTGGTGCCGATTGTTGCCGGACAGACATACGACTTGTTGGCGCATTCGGATGCGGCGCTTGTCACTTCGGGTACCGCAACGCTTGAAACTGCTCTGATGGGAGTGCCCCAGGTTGTATGTTACAAAGGCAATTACCTGTCGTACCTGATTGCACGCAGACTGGTACATGTGAAGTTTATCTCTCTTGTGAACCTGATCATTGACGAACCGCTTATTCCTGAATTGATCCAGTCCGGCTGCACGCCTGAAAATATAATCGTACACCTCGATCAGATTCTTGCCGGGGGAACCGACAGAAAAAGAATGGTTGAGGGATACAAGAAGATACGAAAAAGTCTTGGCGACACAGGGACCTCGGATCGTGTCGCTCGGAAAATGATACAATATTTACATTGAGAATTAGTTATAAGGAATCCAAATTATGAATCATTTGAGAACTCTGATTATTTTCATTCTGATCGGTTTTACGGCAACAGATTATGCACAGCAGACCGGCACCACGACCGGCAGTCAAAAACCTAAAGTGATCAGGATCACGCCAGCCAAACCCGATACCGGTGCCTCTGGTCAAAAAACAATGAAGAAGCTTTCCAGGGATTCCATGTACAACGTTTCTGACCCCACAGCGGGTAAAGCTCCCCAGGATGCCCAGGCTGTGGTTTATTTCAACAATGGTTTTACGAAAGCTAAAAACGGAGATTATTCAGGGGCCATTGAAGACTTTACCAAATCGCTTGACCTCGTTAAAAATGTAAATGTTTATCTGAAACGGGGATCCGCCTATATGATCCTCGGGAAGTACCCCCAGGCAATTAACGACGCCACCGAGGTGATCAAGCTTAAACCTTCCATTTTGGATGCCTATTTTATCAGGGGAGTTTGCCGATTTGAAACCAGAGAATATGTCACTTCACGGGAGGATCTTACCTATTTTGTTGCCCGCGATAAAACCAATCCCGCGGCGTTCAATTATTTAGCCGCCCTCTTTTTCATGAATAAAGAGTATAATGAAGCCCTTCAACAATACAGTGAGGTGATCAAACTGAATCCCCAGTTCCCCGACGCCTATACCAACAGGGGTATGATGTTTCATTATAAACAGGATTATTTCAGCGCCATTCAGGATTACAATGAGGCGCTAAAATTAAATCCACAAAATGTCACCGCTTACAATAACAGGGGCGCCGCACGGCTGATGCTGAAAGACTTTAAGGGATCGATTGAGGATTTCACTCAGGCCATTGCCCTCGATTCAAATAACGCCAACGCTTACGATAACCGGGGCCGCGCAAAGCATGCCCTGGGTGATACCCTTGGCGCCTGCCAGGATTGGCGGACTGCCTTGTTACGGGGGCTTAAAGCTTCACAGGATCTTATCAGTGAGTTTTGCGAATAATCATTGCCATGCCATCGCCGGCGCTAACCGGATTGTCATCGGTTCTGCTCACCGTTTGCCTTTTGCTTTGTACAATTCAAGCAATACCTCAGAACCCAGCTCAAAAGGAACTGATTGATTCGGGGATTAAAAAAGCGAAATTGGGTGATTACAAACAGGCTCTGAAGGACTTTAATACCGCGGTCCTTATTGATACCAATGAAGCAGAACCTTATTATAACAGGGGAATCGTTAGAAGTGAATTAAAAGACTACCAGGGCGCCATTGAGGATTTTACAAAGGTCATCACCATGAAACCAGCCCATGCCGAACCTTACTTCAACAGGGGGCTGGTTCGTGACCTGATGCTCGATCACACTGGAGCTATAAGGGATTATAACAAAGCACTTGCACTGAAGCCGGACTACCCTGAGGCTTGGCATAACATGGGATTAGCTTATTTCGACCTGAATAATTTCCTGGAAGCTGTGAAAGATTTTACCCGTGCTATTCAATACAGACCCGTGTTTCCCGAAGCTTTTTATAACCGGGGTTTAGCGCATTTCGACCTTCAGGATATGAATCGGGCTGTTGATGATTTTAATCAGGCTATACGGTACGATTCATTACAATCGGAATATTTCTCAAGCCGGGGAGCAGCGCTGGCTGCATCAGGTTTCTATGAGAAGGCTATCGTTGATTTTACAACAGCGCTCAATCTCAACCCGAATGACCCGCAGACCCGCATGAATAAAGCGCTTGCATTGATGTACCTAAAAAAATATGTTGAAGCTGCTGAAGAATATACCGTAATCCTTTCTATACAACCCGGTGATACAGAGTGTCTTTTACAGCGTGGAGTTGCCCGTCATTATCAGGGTGATCTGATGGGCGCTTGCGAGGATTGGACTGTTGCGGCAGAATCGGGTTCGGAAAAAGCAAAAAACTATCAAACCAGATTTTGCAGGTAGAATCGTATTACCTTTTCATGATTCTGATGATTAATCTATCAGAATAGAAAAATTGGTAAAATGAATACCTGGAAACCCTATCCTTTTCTGAGGTTGTGTATTCCGCTTTTCCTTGGGGTGACATCCACCGGGAGTGGAATTCAGATACAGGCGCCCGGATTCCTATGTTTACTGATGTTGTCAGGGCTTGCCTGCATGATATTTCTCCATACACTTTTCCCGACTGGCTATAAATTCAGATGGCTTCCGGGAATACCGGTCTGTCTTTTTCTTTTTTTGTCAGGATCACTTCTTTCAATACATCAAACGTCCGAAACAGTACCTGAGCGTCCGTTCGGGGATTCTGTAAGTACCTATATGGCATCAGTATACGAGCCGCCGGTAAATTCAAGGACGTATCAAAGAGTTTTTTTGGTACTCAGGTACCGTCAGAATGGCGATAGTTGGTTACCGGTAAAGGGAAATGTCCTGGGGTATATCCGCAAAAAGAATATCAGGGCTGAGATCAGCCTTGGTGATTTTCTGATATTCCGTTCGCGGATTGAGAAGATGACCGATAATTCTAACCCGGGGACCTTTAGTTATGTTAAATACCTTCAAAAAAAAGGAATCAGCCACTCGGTTTGGTTAGTTGATCATGGATGGGAAAAACTAAACATGCGGCCGACCAGCTTTTTACGGCGGGAAGCCCTAACGCTCCGTGACCGTCTGCTTGATATTTTCAGAGAAAACAACCTGACCGGAAGGGAATTGGCCGTTGCCTCGGCATTGCTGCTGGGTTATGTTAATGATATTGATAACGAAACGCGCCGTGAATATGCAGCTTCGGGAGCCATGCACATACTCTCCGTCTCGGGAATGCATGTGGGTATCATTTATGTGTTTCTTGAATTCCTGCTGGGATTTCTGAAGCGAAACCGATACGGCAGGTATATAAAAGCGATAATCATGCTCTTTTTCATATTCCTCTATTCCATGATAACCGGCTTATCGCCCTGTGTTATCAGGGCGGCTATCATGCTCAGTCTGCCTATTATTGCTTCGATGGTAAACCGGACTGCCGATATCATCAATGTTATTGCAGTATCCGGCTTCATAATGGTGACCGTTGATCCGTCGCTGCTGAACGATATTGGATTTCAGTTATCTTACCTGGCAGTGATCGGGATTGTCACACTGTATAAACCCATCTATGATTTGTACATCACATCGGCCTGGTTACCCGATAAAATATGGTCTCTATTGGCTGTTTCCATTGCGGCCCAACTTGCAACGCTTCCCATTACCCTGTATGCTTTTCATCAGTTTCCCAACTTGTTCATGCTCACCAATATTATAGTAGTCCCGCTTTCAAGCATCATTATTTACGTTGGGATACTCTTACTGGTGGCAGGCCATATCCCTTTGTTGTCATTTGTTACGGCCAAAGTCATGATATTCCTCGTTAAAACGATGAACCTGGCGATCCATCTGATCGAAGGAGTGCCGGGTTCGACTACCACCGGAATTTATATTACCGGGATTCAAACTGTGCTACTCTTGCTGATTATCGGGGCGGGTGGTCTTTGCTTTAAGTACCGGAACCTGTTATTCCTGGCCGTTTCATTAAGTGCCGGCATTTTCTTTATGTTATCGATAACGGTCAAAAGGTACGAACGCCTTTCAACCGGTCGCTTTGTGGTTTATAATATCAAAGGACAGGGAGTTTATGAGTTCTCTGAACAAAATAGGGCAGTAACATGTTACACCACTCCCCGTTCAAGAAATCCAGAACAGTTGTTTTTGGAACCTGTCGCAACCTCGCATCAATCGCGCCATATCAGGTATCATCGAAGCTATTGGATTGATAAAAATTACCGGGAAATTTCAACCGGCCGGCGGTTTGTGGAACTTTTTCACAGGGGGCGTTTTCTGCAATTTGGCAATCTCCGGATCGTCGTAATCGACACAACCACCCCAAACGGAATTAAAAGCGGATTAGGGGTTGACCTGGTGATCATCACCGGTGGTCCGCGCCTCAGGATCAGGGATATTATAGCACTTTATCACCCTCGCTTGATTATCCTTGACGGGACGAATCCCAGGTCGGCGGCATCCTTCTGGATCCGCGAAGCTGCAAACGCAGGAGTGCCTTGTCATGATGTTATCCGGGATGGCGCTTTCGAAAAAGTCATGAATCTTTGACGATGAGCAGTTGTTTGTATTTCTTTCACTCCCCAATAGTCAGGAATTACCAAAATTTCCAATGCAACAAAAAAGATATTTGGAAATAGAAAAAAATGATTACTTTTGCATCGCAAATCAGGTCTGGTAGTTCAGTTGGTTAGAATGCCGCCCTGTCACGGCGGAGGTCGCGAGTTCGAGTCTCGTCCAGACCGCATCTGAAAAAGCTGCTTTCCATTGTTAGCAGCTTTTTTTTATGAAAAAAGGATGAAACCATAACCGGTTTCATCCTTTCCCATAAAAGTAAAGAATCATTTCGCGTAACTGACCGCCCGTGTCTCCCTGATAACCGTGATCTTGATTTGTCCGGGATAGGTCATTTCACTTTGGATTTTTTTGGAAAGATCGAAGGAAATCTGATTTGCCTCTACATCGTTCACTTTATCGGCACCGACAATAACGCGGAGTTCACGTCCTGCCTGGATGGCATAGGTTTTGACAACGCCCGGATAGCTTAATGCGATCTCTTCAAGGTGTTTCAAACGTTCGATATAGGCTTCAACGACCTCACGCCGTGCTCCGGGGCGAGCACCCGAAATTGCATCGCAAACCTGGACAATCGGTGAGATGAGGTTGTTCATCTCTGTTTCATCATGGTGCGAACCAATAGCGTTGATCACCTCGGGTTTTTCTTTGAACTTTTCGGCCATCTTCATGCCCAATATGGCATGAGGCAATTCCGGTTCCGTGTCGGGCACCTTACCGATATCGTGAAGCAAACCGGCGCGCTTGGCCATCTTCGGATTCAACCCCAGCTCTGCGGCCATGGTAGCGCAAAGTTTGGCGACCTCAATCGAATGTTGGAGCAGATTCTGTCCGTATGAGGATCGGTATTTCATCTTGCCGATCATCCTGACCAGCTCATGATGCATATTGTGAATACCCAGGTCGATACTGACCCGTTTTCCCGTTTCAATGATCTCCTGTTCGATCTGCTTCTTGGTTTTTGCCACTACCTCCTCGATCCGGGCCGGATGTATACGGCCGTCGGTTACCAACTTATGCAATGAAAGTCGGGCAATTTCCCGGCGTACCGGATCGAAACCCGATAAAATGATCGCATCAGGCGAATCATCAATAATGATCTCAACACCGGTCAGTGATTCCAGCGTCCTGATATTCCGGCCTTCACGCCCGATTATTCTGCCCTTGATCTCCTCATTTTCGATGTTAAAAACAGATACCGTATTTTCAATCGCATGCTCGGAAGCTGTCCGCTGAATGGTCTCGATGATGATTTTCTTCGCTTCCATGTTAGCGGTAAGCTTGGCTTCATCAACAATGTCTTTCATGTGCACAATGGCCTCTGATTTTGCTTCCTCTTTCAGGTTCTCAATGAGCTGCATTTTTGCTTCTGCCGCTGAAATGCTTGATAGTGACTCCAGCTTCTCAATCTGAACCTTCATAGCCTTCTCAAGATCGGTCTGCCTTTTATTTACGATCTCCATCTGCTGAGTCAGATTTTGCTTGATGGTGGCAACCTCTTTTTGTTTTTTTCCTATCTCCTCGATCTTCTGGTTCAGGGTATTCTCCTTTTGCTTCAGACGGTTTTCGTTTTTTGAGAGCTCATCATTCTTTTCATGGAGGTACTTTTCATGTTCACCCTTTAACTGAAGAAATTTTTCTTTTGCCTGTAGAATCTTTTCCTTTTTAACTACTTCAGCTTTCTCCATCGCCTCCTTCAGTAGTGCATCCCTTTTACGCTCCAATGCCTTGTTTAAAATGGTTCCGGTCACCACCCCGCCAAGGATGATTCCGGCAACGCCTACAATAATTATATAAAACATGATTCCCATTGATAGTGTTGTTGTTATAAAGCCCCGTAACCAGAACTTTAGTGGTGAATAATATGAAGGTACATTGAAAAATAAAAAACCCGCACCAACCAGCGAGGTTATGATAAACCTCATACGACACGATTAGGGCTGCCAAACTTTTCGAACATCCACTGTCCGGTTATCCCGGTTCCATTGCCGAAGCAACGGTGAGGCCCGTCCTACGAGCATATGAGCTTGCCCTGATATTTGTAATGTTAGGTTTACAAACTGTCTGATACAGTGCGGGTAAATCTTGCGATTATTTTCAAAGAACAATGCAGCCTTCTACTTAACACTCAATTCCAGGATATTGTCCAGCTCTGCAAGTGTCGATTTCCATTTCGATTCATGGTCTTCTACAAACTGATCCTTCTGCATGTACCGGGTTACGTATTCCAGCGCAACCATGGCCAAAAGGTCTTGTTTATCTTTATATGCATAACTGGTCGAATAATCCTTTAACCGTTTGTCGATCAATTTGGAAGCCTTACGGAAAAGTTCCTCATGCTCCTTTTCAACAGCCAGTTTATAAGATCTGTCGGCAATCGGTAATGAAATGGATATTTCTTCCATTGGTTAGTCCCAAACGATGGTTAAGTATTTAATAGCCCTATACACTTGTCGATTTCCCGCACGAGTTCATTGATTTTCAATTTTGCTTCAATGTTTCCTTCTTTGGTCTCCAGTGTTTTTGATAATTTTAGTATTTTGTTTTTTTCGTCAAGTCTGTGATTTTTTTCTTTTTGCTCTGATAATTGGTTTTTAAGATCCTGAATTTCATTCTCTAATGCAGATTTTTCGTGACGAAGAGTTTGGTATTTTTCAATTAATATCCTGACTTTTATATCGATGCCGGATACCAGATCGTCAAGCTCCTTCATCACCCGTTGGTCATTAGAATTTATGCAAAGATAATAAAGTTTTTTCTTTTTTTTTTAATAGGCCATCCACCTTTTGCCTTTTCCCCGATTAATGCAGGATTCAGGAACGATCAGCCATGAATGAGAAATTTATTTCGTACCTGTGGAAGTCCCGCTGCCTCAATCCCGATCTCTGCACGACATCGGGTGAACAGCTCCTCGTCCAGCATCCGGGCGATCAGAACACCGACAGCGGTCCCGACTTCTTCAATTCCCGACTTCGGATCGGGGCTACACAATGGGCAGGTAACATCGAAATCCACGTCCAGTCATCCGATTGGTACCGGCATGGACACCAGAATGATCCTGCATTTGATAATGTGATCCTGCACGTGGTTTATGAATATGATAAACCGGTCTTTCGAAAGGATGGAACCGAACTGCCCACTCTGGTCGTAGGCAACAATTTTCCGCAACGAATTTTCGACCGGTATCTGGATATCATTTCAAACGCAAATGCGATCCCATGCCTGCGACAACTCCGTGAAATTCCACCGGCACTGATACGCATCTGGGCCCCGGCCCTCGCTCTTGAACGATGGATGAACCGTTCGGAGAATTTGTTGCGATTCTGGGAGAAAACCGGCAACAACTGGGAGGAAACCATTTATCAATATATGGCTTCCTGTTTTGGATTTAAAATAAACCAGTCAGCTTTCGAACTGCTTGCCCGCTCCATCCCGGTCAAGTTGATCTATGCGGTAAGCGACTCACGTTTGCACACAGAGGCCCTGCTTTTCGGGCAGGCCGGCTTTCTCGAGAACCCATCAGAGGAGGAGTATCCTCTGGAATTATTCCGCTGCTATCATTTTCTGAAGGGAAAGTACCAATTACAGCCGGTACAACCCGCATTGTGGAAATTTCTCAGACTTCACCCGCTGAATTTTCCAACGGTACGAATCAGCCAGTTTGCCGATCTTATTTATAAAATCAAAGGCAACTTCTATGGTATTCTGGAACCCCGAACACTTACCGGGTGCATGGATTTATTGCAACTTACGGCATCCGAGTACTGGGATTCCCATTTTGTCTTTAATAAAACTTCTCCGAGGGGCACAAAGAAATTAGGACAATCAGGTAAGGAATGCCTGATCATCAATGGAATACTGCCCCTGATGTTCTTTTTTGGAACAATGAAAGACCAGAGTGACTTACGGGAACTACCTTTTGATATGCTGGAACATCTGCCGCCTGAGAAAATCTCTGTGATAAAAATCTGGCAAAATGCTGGCATGGAACCACAAAACGCATTGGAATCTCAGGCGCTTCTGCAGTTGAAATCATCCTACTGCGATAAAAAACGATGTCTCGAATGCCGGTTCGGAAAAGAGATACTGATCGGTTCACAGTTTGTTAGGTAAGTGATCCATGAAAAAAGAATTGAGAGACACCGGCCGACAGTTAGTCAATTTTCTGATTTTTAGCCGAGCTGACCTTAGAGGAATCAACGTCCTGTGTGTTATTCTTCTGGGTTTCATTCTTTTTCAATTTTTGATTCCGGAAACGACCAGCATCGACCCCGTCGATTTCAGACCTTTTGAGGAGGAAATTAAACGGTTTGAAGTACGCTGGCAACAGGCCGTCGATGAACAGAAACGAAATTCTGCCAAAAAGAAATACAACAGAAATTTTAATCATTTCACGACCTTCTCTGATACGGGAAGAGGCGTTATGACAGGGAAGAAAAATCTCCTGGTTCTTGATCTGAACGCAGCCGATACTTTTGATCTTCAGCAATTACGGGGAATAGGACCGGCATTTGCCAGAAGGATTGTGCATTACCGGGAGCGTATCAGGGGATTTTCGAGCAAAGACCAGCTGCTTGAGGTTTTCGGAATGGACTCTGTCAGATACCATTGGATTCGTGATCAGGTGAAAGTGACACGCGATTCGATCCGCCCGTTCGATGTTAACAGCGTCACATTCAAGGAACTGTTAAAGCATCCCTATTTTCCGTTTGCATTAACCAAACAGATCATGATTTATCGGCAAAAGAATAAGGTTTTTCACACGCTTGAAGAGTTAAAATCAATTGAGGGGATAAATGATTCAGTCTTTAGGCGGATCATCACCTATCTGAGGGTTTTCCCATGATGTATCATCCGTGTCGCTTTCCTCATCTTCCCAATTCCAGGATTTTTTTTGTGGTCCTGAATTCCTGTAATAAAGAGCCAGAATTAGTCCTGCAATCAGTCCCATCAGGTGTGACTCCCAGGAAATGGGCTGGTTCGGAAATAATTGAGGAAAAACACCCCATATCAGTCCGCCATATAGAAATGCAACGAGAAGAGTCAACACCATGAGACCCTTTTCTTTTCGAATAATGCCGCTGAAAAATAGAAAGGAGACCAAACCATAGATAACTCCGCTGGCTCCGATGTGGACCGAATCGCCGCGTGCATAAACCCACACGAGAAACCCGGTTATCAGGTAGATGAGTATAAGAATCATCCAGCTGATTTCTTCGTAAAAATAGAAGAGAAAAGCAGATAAAATGAACAATGGAATGGAATTAGCGAACAGATGTGACAGATCGGCGTGTAAAAACGGTGATGTCAGAATACCCGGAAGACCCTTGAGTTCTATCGGATAGAGCCCGAACCGGTTCAGATCCAGATTAAAAAGGATATCGATCCCTTTTACCAGCCACATGACAATAACGAATATGGCCGGGAAAATGATACTGTTTATGAGTCGTCTTTTTTCTTTATCAGCCAAGCTATAATAATTCTCGTTAAAATTAGTTAAAAATAAGATCTATAGCCCCCCAATGACAAATTAAAGGTACTTTTGAAGGCCAAAATTCATTAATAAACAAGACTTTCATGAATATGAAAAAACTTCCACTCCTGCTTCTGATCATCCTCTCACTCAGCTTCTCTGTCCGGTCACTTCAGGCACAACCGGCAAAACAAGATCCAAACGCAGGTATGAAGAAATATTCTGCTGCAATGCAGTTGATAAAGTATGCCTATGTTGATACTGTTAATGAATCCCGGCTGGTTGAGAAAGCAATCATCGAAACCCTGAAAGAACTGGATCCGCACTCGATGTACATCTCTAAAAAAGATGTTCAAAGGGCTAACGAACCGCTCGAGGGAAATTTTGACGGAATCGGTATTCAGTTTGAGATTCTGCGCGACACCATATCAGTGGTACATTCCATTCCCGGAGGACCATCGGAACGCCTGGGTATCCAGTCGGGCGATAAAATCGTCAAAATTGACGGGGAGTTGACCGTAGGGAAAAAGATCACCAATCAATTTGTACTCGACCATTTAAGAGGGAAGCGCGGTACTAAAGTTAATGTCGCCATTTACCGGAAAGGCAGGAAGGATCTAATGGAGTTTACCATCACCCGCGACAAAATTCCTATCAATAGTATCGATGCTGCCTACCTGATCAGCCCGGGAGTTGGATATATCAATCTCAATAAATTCGCCCAGACCTCCGTGCAAGAGTTTTTAGAATCGTTGCAGCGGTTAAAGTCGAACGGGATGGAACATCTGATTCTGGACCTTCGAAATAATTCGGGAGGATACATGGGAACATCCATCGACCTGGCCAACGAATTTCTGAGCCAGGGGAAACTAATTGTTTACACCCAGGGTGAACATTCGCCAAAGGAAGATTACATTGCCAATGGCATGGGGAGGTTTGAAAAGGGGAAACTCGTGATCATGATCAATGAAAATTCCGCTTCGGCCAGTGAAATTGTAGCAGGTGCCGTGCAGGATTGGGACAGGGGAATCATTGTCGGACGTCGTTCATTCGGGAAAGGTCTTGTTCAACGACCATTTCAACTTCCCGACAGTTCCCAGATGAGGCTTACCACCGCCAGATATTATAATCCGTCAGGGAAATGCATTCAGAAACCATACGCCGAAGGGGTTGATCAATATTATATGGATTTCAGTAACAGGATCAAACATGGTGAACTAATCCACTCCGACAGTATCAAATTTCCTGATTCACTCCGTTTTTATACTGCCGGAAAACGCGTTGTATATGGTGGAGGTGGCATCATGCCTGATGTATTTATCCCATGGGATTCCACTCCGATAACAGATTATTACCTGGACCTCAGGCGTAAAAACGTTATAAACCTTTATGTCGGTGAGTACGTTGACAGGATGCGGTTGAATCTAAAAAAGAATTATCCCGATTTTGAAAGGTTCGATAAAACGTTTGTAACCGACAGCGTTTTTATGAAGGATTTTTTTGCCTTTGCTGAAAAGCAGGGCGTTAAATTGGACGAACCAGAATATGCCCTTTCTGAAAAGCTGATCAAATCGCAAATAAAGGGATTGATTGCTCAGAAGTTATGGGATATGAACGAATTGTTTGCCATCATTAACCAGAATGATGAGGAGGTGCAGAAAGCTGTCGAGGTGATCAAGGATGATTCTTTATTTGAGAAATTGAAAATTGACCGCTGATCTTCACGGTATTAAACCCTATCCGTTCCTTCATCTGGCACTTCCCGTGAAGGATGAGCCTGATTCTCTGCCCGGAGTTCTGGAATGCCTTTCAGCTCAATCCTATAAAAGATTTAACCTTTATGTATGTGTCAACCAACCCGACTCCTGGTGGCACGACAAGCAAAAGAAGACCGCTTGCGAACATAATGCCGAAAGTATTCGGCTTTTGAAGTCTTTTAAGGGGTTTGATATCAGGCTGATTGATCATTCTTCTCCCGGAAAAGGATGGACCGGAAAAAAGACTGGTGTGGGATTCGCCCGACGCGCCCTGATGGATGCGATCGACCGGGATGCTGATCCGGGTGATGTGATTGTCAGTCTCGATGCCGATACCCTCTACGGAACTGATTATCTGCTGTCGGTTGCAACCACTTTCTTGTCATTCCCGGATAGCATAGCCCTCGCCGTTCCTTATTTTCACAGGGAAGACAGAAATCCTGCTACCACCCGGTCGATGCTCCGGTACGAAATCTATATGCGGTACTATTTGCTCAATCTTTTCAGGATCGGATCACCTTATGCATTTACGGCATTAGGATCCGCGATGGCTTGTCGGGTGCAGGCTTACCGGGCAATTGGAGGAATAACTCCCAAACTAAGCGGGGAAGATTTTTATTTTCTGCAGAAACTGAGGAAGTTCGGGAACATCTTGAACTGGAATGATGTACCAGTCTATCCCGATGGCCGGATCTCTGACCGTGTTTTTTTCGGAACCGGCCCGGCAATCATAAAAGGGAACAAAGGCGATTGGTCGGGTTATCCGATATATCCCGAAACGTTGTTCGATAAAATATTGGAGACCTATCTGCTCTTACCCTTGTTATTTTCCGAGACCCTCCGGACAGATGTAATTGATTTTCTTGCGGATTGCTTTGAAGAGAAGGATCCGCTTCGGTCGATTCGTCTGAACCATCCCGATCCCGATCGCTTTATCAGGGCGTTTCATGAAAAGTTTGACGGGTTGAGGATCTTACAATTCCTGAAAAGCAGACATAAACAAGAGGGGTGCACTGATACCTTAAACCTGAAGCATTTTATAAAGAAACATTTTGGAGAAAAAACCGGGAAGGATCTGAAACTGAATGATGAAGCAAGTTTGGATGCTGCTCCTATTGAAGTATTAAGGAAAATCAGGATGCTTCTTTTTGAAATGGAGATGGAATGCCGGTTTAGTTCAACACCTGTGTGACCAGCTGTGCGGCATCTTGCAGAGTGATGGCCGAATGAACCTTAAGTCCCGATTCGTCAATAATTTTTTTACCCTCCTCTGCATTGGTACCCTGTAACCGGACGATAATCGGGATGTCGATTTCTCCGATATTTTTATAGGCTTCAACAACCCCCTGTGCAACACGGTCGCAACGGACTATTCCACCAAAAATATTGACCAGAATTGCCTTTACTGCTGGATCTTTCAGGATAATCCTGAATCCTTCCTCAACCCGTTTCGCATTGGCTGAGCCTCCTACGTCAAGAAAATTGGCAGGATCACCGCCTGAAAGTTTGATAATATCCATGGTTGCCATCGCAAGACCGGCGCCATTCACCATACAACCGACGTTTCCACTGAGTTTGACATAGTTGAGGTCATGCCGGGTTGCCTCTACTTCCACAGGATCCTCCTCATCGAAGTCACGCATGGCAGCAATGTCAGGATGACGGAACAGGGCGTTATTGTCGATCACAACTTTTGCATCGGCAGCAAGGATTTTATTGTCGGATGTCTTAAATACCGGGTTGATTTCAATCAGCGATGCATCGCTGCCCTCATATGCTTTGTATAACGCAGTAACAAACCGGACCATGTTTTTATATGAATCGTCTTTCAGTCCTAAGTTGAACGCGACTTTTCTGGCCTGAAAAACCTGCAGCCCTATTTTGGGATCTACTGCCTCCGTGAATATCTGTTCAGGGGTTTCCTCTGCAACCTTCTCAATGTCCATTCCTCCCCGGGGTGAATACATAAGAATAATATGCCCCTTCTGCCGGTCAAGTAAAATACTCATGTAAATCTCCATGGGTTCCGAAGGACCCGGATAATAGATATTTTGCTCGACATATACCTTCCTGACAAGCTTTCCTTCACGACTGGTTTGTGGTGTAATCAAACGCATACCGATGATCTGAGAAGCAAGAGTCCGGACTTCCTCAATCGATTTCGCAACCTTTACACCGCCCCCTTTTCCACGACCGCCGGCATGAACCTGAGCCTTGATAACGAACTTATCTGATCCCGTCGAACCCTGCAGGTATGCCGCTGCTTTGACAGCCTCCTCTTCGGTATTCGCCAGCATACCTTCCGGAACCGAAACCCCATATTGTTTCAGGATAATTTTACTTTGATATTCGTGGAGATTCATGGTTAAGGTTATTTATTGGTTCCAAAAATAACAGTTTGGACCGGAATTACAAAAAAGCAGGGATCAGAATCTGTTTTTCTTACCTTTGCAGATCACACACCGGTATGATTAAAGCGATTAAAATCCAAAAATCTTTCGGGGATTTGAAGGTACTCAAAGGTGTTAGCCTGGAGGTCAAAAAAGGAGAAATTATTTCCATTGTTGGAGCATCGGGTGCGGGAAAATCAACACTATTGCACATCATTGGCACCCTCGACCGACCGGATTCGGGTGAGGTAATGCTTAATGGAGACCTGGTAACCGGATTGTCTGACCGCAAAATTGCAGACTTCCGGAATAAACATATTGGATTCGTTTTTCAGTTCCATCATTTGTTGCCTGAATTCACTGCACTTGAAAACATCTGCATACCCGCTTTCATCAGTGGAAGAAGTAAAAAAGAAGCGGAAAAACTGGCTATGGAATTACTTGACTTTATGAACCTAACATCCAGATCACATCATAAACCTAGTGAACTTTCAGGCGGAGAACAGCAAAGGGTTGCCGTAGCTCGCGCTTTGATCAACCAACCTTCTGTTATTTTAGCTGATGAGCCGTCAGGAAATCTTGACTCCACCTCAGCAATTGAACTGCATAATCTTTTTTTTCGCTTGAGAGATGCCTTCATGCAGACCTATATCATCGTGACCCATAATCTGGATTTGGCGAATATGGCTGATAGAAAATTGACCATCAGGGATGGAATAATCGAGAATTAGTTTCATCGTAAAATTAATAAGAGCCAAATCCGTTATTATTCCATTATTCATGCTCAATATTCTGCTGACATCAAATGAACTTATTCCATAAAAAATCATCTTTCCTGCTTCCGGTTACCCTCTTTGTCACTTCACTGTTATTTGCGACTTCAATCACCCTTTTAACAACCCGTGCTCCGGAAGTGTTATATTCTGAATTTCAAAATTATACTCCGACTGGTGATACCATTCCTTCAGGAAAAACTCAGGACCCCGATTCGGTTTTTAACCGTATCGTAAGGCTGGCAGACATTTTCCAGAATGAAAAAAAATACGAACAATGCCTGACCGAACTCGAAAAAGCCTCCAGGTTGAAACCAGCTGACCAGACGATAAAAGAGCGGATTAAAAATGTCAGGGACCTGTTGACAAACCGCGATCTGCAAAGGGAATCAGCAAAAAAATCGATTTCTTCAGGCGATACTTATTTTAATGCCAGGGATTACCTGAATGCCAAATCAGCCTATCAATTAGCGGTAAACCAGGATCCGGAGAATTCCGAAGCCAAGGAAAAACTGAAAAAGACCGTTGAGTTACTGCGTTCTCAAAAAGCACAATATATTCTCTACGATGTTGCCATTGCAAGCGCTGACAAACTGTTTCAGGCCGGAGAATTTTCAAGGGCTCAGGCTGAATACGAAAAAGCAAGTTCCATCCTTCCAGCAGAAGTCTATCCCAAAAAGAAGATAAATGAAATAATTAAAATTCTGGTTGATAGTCAGGCAAAAGAAGATGACTATTCACGAGCTATTACTGCTGCAGACAAAATGTATCAACTCAAAAACTATCAGGCTGCCCTGATCGATTACAGAAAGGCCGGGAATGTAAAGCCTGAAGAAAAATATCCACAGCAACGTATTAAAGAACTTACCGACATCCTTTTTAAACAAAAACAACTCGATGATGCTTATTCAAAAGCAATCGGATTGGGTGACCAACAATTTACTGCAAAACAATACCCTGAATCGAGATCATCCTATCAGGAAGCTCTTGCCATTAAGCCGAACGAAATTTACCCCATCAACCGGATCAAAGAGATTGAACGGATTCTTCTTGATCTTAAAAATAAGCAACAGTCCTATGATAAACTGATAACATTGGCCGATAGTCTTTATATTTTGAAGGATTACGGTAAAGCCCGCGAATCCTATCAAAATGCAGTCTATATCAAACCATCTGAAAGTTATCCCAAGGAAATGATATCAAAAGTCGAGTCGATGATGTCGGGCGTCGAAGCTGCCCTTGCGCGCCAGAAGAGCCTCGACGAGCAATATCAGTCAAAAATAACCACGGCCGACGCGTTGTTCACGGAGAAGAGTTACGAGAAGGCGCGCGATGAATACCGGGGTGCGCTGGCGATCAAGCCGGCAGAGAAGTATCCCGGTGAGCGGATTGCGGAGGTTGACCGGATCCTTGCGGAAGTGGCCGCGAAACGGACGCTGGAAGAGAAATATACCGCTGCGGTCACACGCGGGGATCAAATGATGACTTCAAAAAATTGGGATCAGGCACGAGCGGAATATGTCAAGGCTTCGGAGTTGAAACCTGAGGAGCAGTATCCGCGGACGAAGATCGGCGAGATCGAAGGGATCGTGAAGGATTTGGCGCGTCAGAAGGAGCTGGATGAGCAGTACCGGCTTGCGATTGCAACGGGCGACAAGCTATTCACGGCAAAGACGTACGACCAGGCCCGTGAGGAATACCGCAAGGCGTCGGAACTGAAACCCCAGGAGCAATACCCCAAGGATCGGATTGCGGCAGCAGACAAGGAGCTGGAAGAGATTTCACGGAAGCGGGCTTTAGAGGACCAGTATGCAGGATTAATACAGTCGGCCGACCGGATGTTGGGGGAGAAGCGTTATGAGGAAGCCCGTGCGGACTATGAGAAAGCGTCAGCGATGAAGCCATCGGAAAAATACCCGAAAGAGAAGATCGCAGAGATTGGCGCTACATTGGCAGAACTTGCGCGCCAGAAGAGCCTCGACGAGCAGTATCAGTCAAAGATCACCACGGCCGACGCGTTGTTCACGGAGAAGAGTTACGAGAAGGCGCGCGATGAATACCGGGGTGCGCTGGCGATCAAGCCGGCAGAGAAGTATCCCGGTGAGCGGATTGCGGAGGTTGACCGGATCCTTGCGGAAGTGGCCGCGAAACGGACGCTGGAAGAGAAATATACCGCTGCGGTCACACGCGGGGATCAAATGATGACTTCAAAAAATTGGGATCAGGCACGAGCGGAATATGTCAAGGCTTCGGAGTTGAAACCTGAGGAGCAGTATCCGCGGACGAAGATCGGCGAGATCGAAGGGATCGTGAAGGATTTGGCGCGTCAGAAGGAGCTGGATGAGCAGTACCGGACAGCAATTGCTGCAGGTGATAAGCTGTTCACGGCAAAGACGTACGACCAGGCCCGGGAGGAATACCGCAAGGCGTCGGAACTGAAACCCCAGGAGCAATATCCAAAGGATCGGATGGCGGCTGCCGATAAGGAGCTGGAAGAGATTTCACGGAAGCGGGCTTTAGAGGACCAGTATGCAGGATTAATACAGTCGGCCGACCGGATGTTGGGGGAGAAGCGTTATGAGGAAGCCCGTGCGGACTATGAGAAAGCGTCAGCGATGAAGCCATCGGAAAAATACCCGAAAGAGAAGATCGCAGAGATTGGCGCTACATTGGCAGAACTTGCGCGCCAGAAGAGCCTCGACGAGCAGTATCAGTCAAAGATCACCACGGCCGACGCGTTGTTCACGGAGAAGAGTTACGAGAAGGCGCGCGATGAATACCGGGGTGCGCTGGCGATCAAGCCGGCAGAGAAGTATCCCGGTGAGCGGATTGCGGAGGTTGACCGGATCCTTGCGGAAGTGGCCGCGAAACGGACGCTGGAAGAGAAATATACCGCTGCGGTCACACGCGGGGATCAAATGATGACTTCAAAAAATTGGGATCAGGCACGAGCGGAATATGTCAAGGCTTCGGAGTTGAAACCTGAGGAGCAGTATCCGCGGACGAAGATCGGCGAGATCGAAGGGATCGTGAAGGATTTGGCGCGTCAGAAGGAGCTGGATGAGCAGTACCGGACAGCAATTGCTGCAGGTGATAAGCTGTTCACGGCAAAGACGTACGACCAGGCCCGGGAGGAATACCGCAAGGCGTCGGAACTGAAACCCCAGGAGCAATATCCAAAGGATCGGATGGCGGCTGCCGATAAGGAGCTGGAAGAGATTTCACGGAAGCGGGCTTTAGAGGACCAGTATGCAGGATTAATACAGTCGGCCGACCGGATGTTGGGGGAGAAGCGTTATGAGGAAGCCCGTGCGGACTATGAGAAAGCGTCAGCGATGAAGCCATCGGAAAAATACCCGAAAGAGAAGATCGCAGAGATTGGCGCTACATTGGCAGAACTTGCGCGCCAGAAGAGCCTCGACGAGCAGTATCAGTCAAAGATCACCACGGCCGACGCGTTGTTCACGGAGAAGAGTTACGAGAAGGCGCGCGATGAATACCGGGGTGCGCTGGCGATCAAGCCGGCAGAGAAGTATCCCGGTGAGCGGATTGCGGAGGTTGACCGGATCCTTGCGGAAGTGGCCGCGAAACGGACGCTGGAAGAGAAATATACCGCTGCGGTCACACGCGGGGATCAAATGATGACTTCAAAAAATTGGGATCAGGCACGAGCGGAATATGTCAAGGCTTCGGAGTTGAAACCTGAGGAGCAGTATCCGCGGACGAAGATCGGCGAGATCGAAGGGATCGTGAAGGATTTGGCGCGTCAGAAGGAGCTGGATGAGCAGTACCGGCTTGCGATTGCAACGGGCGACAAGCTATTCACGGCAAAGACGTACGACCAGGCCCGTGAGGAATACCGCAAGGCGTCGGAACTGAAACCCCAGGAGCAATACCCCAAGGATCGGATGGCGGCAGCAGACAAGGCCATCGAGGATCTGCTTGGTAAACAGAAGGTGTTTGAGAACCTTCTTACCGAGGGGGATGCCTTTCTTACAGAAAAGGAATATTCCAGAGCCAAAGAAACCTTCCAAAAAGCTTCAGCAATGTTCCCTGAAAATCCTTATCCCAAAGAACGGCTGAGTTTGGTCAATGCGAGAATCGACAGTCTTTACCGGGCTAATAAATCACAATATGATAAAGCGATCGCCGACGGTGACCGGTATTATAATACGTATGAGTTTGATAAAGCAATCGATGCCTATAGCGATGCGGCGAATTTCCTGCCGATGGAGTCCTATCCAAGGGAAATGGTTGCAAAAATCAAACGGACAATTGCAGAAAACGCAATTTCAGATGTTTTAAATACCCCTGTGACAATTACGGCTGATAATACGCGTCAATTCCCTTTCACTCCGGTAAATGTTGCAGCGCGTAAAAATAATTTCGTCTATATCCGGATTAAAAATCTCTCAAACAAACCATTCAACGTCTTGATGAGGTATGGTAAAGACAAACAACCCAATGGGGGAGTCGTCATTCGGAATATTCCTGCAAACGGAAAAATCAATGAAAGGTTGATCAGTGTGAGAGATCAGGATTTGTGGTCACGCGAAGATAATAACTGGATTAGTCTGTATCCCCAGGGTGGTGATATAGAAGTTTCATTTATCCAGGTTTCACGAGCCAAGTGACCTACATCAAAAGTTTAGCTAACAGATCAAGAATGTCACTTTTGGTAAAAGGTTTAGCAAGATATTCAGAGCATCCTCCTTGTATTAACTGCTCCCGGTCACCAAACATTGTGTAGCCTGTCAGCGCTACTATTGGAATATTCTCATAACCGGGTATACCCCTGATAAGCCGGGTTACCTGCAACCCGTCCATCCCGGGGCCAAGGTTAATATCCATCAGGATCAAACTGTACTTCTGGATCTTTACTTTCTCAAGAGCTTCGGATGCATCTACTGCCCAATCCAGTGAATACCCTGCTTTGATGTAAGCCATGGTAAGCTGGGCGTTAACTTCGTTGTCTTCCACTAACAGAATTCTGTACTGCGAACTGTCTTTCTCTTTGGATGGAGTTGTCGGACCCGGTTGTTCAGTCTCGATATTTAACCTGTCGACTTCATCATTGCAGCGTTCAGGAAATGGCACCTTTACATGGAAAATAGATCCTTTTCCGACACTGCTTTCCACTGTAATTTTACCTCCCAGAAGGTTGATCATTTTTTTTGCAATGGTAAGCCCGAGGCCTGTTCCTTCAAAACTTCTGTTCTGTCCTTCGCTTGCCTGCCTGAATTCTTCAAAGATCATTTTCTGATGATGCGTTGAAATTCCGATTCCGGTATCCTCAATCTGAATGGTGAGAAATCGCTTTCCTTCCTGCAGGGTAGTGTTTGCTTCTATTGATATTCCGCCTGTATGAGTGAATTTTATTGCATTTTCAATGATGTTTGATACGGATTGGATATAGAAAAAGGGATCCAGGTATCCTTCACAATCAGGAAGATTCCGGATTTCAAAAAATAATCCCTTCTTTCGTGCCTGGTTATGAAACTCATTCAAAGTCGGTTCCAGAAATTGTGCAACCGAAATGTGTTCATGGTGGATCGCTTTTAAACCCGATTCAAGCTGGGATAATTGCATGATTGAATCCAGGGTCTTCATGAGTCTTTTTCCAGAATTGTTAATGTGATGTGCCATCTCCACATATTCAGGATCCTGCAACTCATTGCCCATGATCTCCGAAAAACCGAGAATTCCGTTCAATGGTGTCCTTAGTTCATGACTCATATTGTTCAGCAGGGTTGACTTGAGCCGCGATGATTCCTCAGCCTTTTCCTTTGCCTGAATCAATTCCGATTGTAAAGCCTTACGGTCAGTGATATTCCGCGAAATACACAGTACCTGCTGTTCGTTGACCGGTGTGAACCTGGCTTCATAATATTGTAAACCTTCCGGTCGGTCTATCTGATATTCAAAAGTTTGAATTACCTTTTTCTCCAAGCAACTGCTAATGGAAACAAGGACCAGCTTGGTTATATCGGGAGGAAAAAAATTGCTGACATGTTTACCGATGAGTTCTTCGGGTTCTGCTAACAATTCCCTGGTACTGGATGAGTAACAATCGAGATAGTTCCCCTTGTCGTCGAACAGGAACATCAAATCAGGTAAGGCTTCTATAATGGCATTATTTCGTTGGTTCAGGGTTTGGAACTCTTGTTCCATCAGCTTTTGCTGAGTAATATCACGGGCGCTTCCAACTGTACCGATTATATTACCCTCTATATCAAATATGGGCGCCTTTTGGACATCCAGAAAGATAAATTGACCCCTGACATAACCATACTCATCAAACTTCCCCGGCGCTTTCTGATGGATGGTCAAATCGTCTGAATGGTTACAGTTTTCACCAAAGGTATGCCACTCGGTATCACCGGGATGTTTTTCACGCTCTCGCCTGGCAAAGAATAAATCCGTTTTCCCAATAGGCTCCTCTGTATCGGAGGCATTGAGTATTTTCGCACAAGTGGCTTTATTCACAAATAGAAATCGCTTTCTTAAATCCTTTGCCCACAACGGATCCGGCATGTTATCCACCATTAACCGGAACATGTCGTACATGTATTTGTAACTGGTCCTGCTTTCAAAGAGTTCCTGCTCCGCCTTCCGGTCTTTCGTAATATCATAGGCCAACCCGATAATTCCGTATGGATTGCCCTCATTATCTTTTAACAGGACTTTACGGGTTGCAAAAACCCTTAACTCATCATTGATGTTGATCTCCTCTTCAAATCCGTCGATTACCCCGTCCGATTTTAATATCTCCAAATCGGTGTTTTGGTACTT
Source organism: uncultured Prolixibacteraceae bacterium (assembly GCA_964525995.1). Classification (GTDB taxonomy): domain Bacteria; phylum Bacteroidota; class Bacteroidia; order Bacteroidales; family FEN-979; genus CAIVAT01. The sequence continues at coordinate 40,605 of CAZGIM010000007.1, forward strand.
CATCGCCCGGGCCTTTTCATAAAAATCAAAGTCGGTTTTACCAATAATTTCCTCCTGTGTAGTGTGAAGCTGCTGACAAAACATTTCATTAGCCGCAATATATTGACCTTGAAGGTTTTTATAGAAAACCATCGCGGGAATATTGTTGATAATAGTATTGAGTACGCGCTTGTCCTCTGAAGACTGAACATGCTTCATGTTATCCAAAGATTTCTGATAATAGATCGATCAATTCTTGTTGACTGAAAGGTTTTCCTAAATAATGTGTGCATCCTCCCTCGAGGATCTTTTCGCGGTCACCTGACATGGTGTATCCGGTTATAGCAATGATCGGGATATTTTGATATCCGTTAATTTTTCTGATGGCGTTCGCTGCTTTTAGTCCATCTATCCCAGCCCCTAAATTGATATCCATTAAAATGCCTGAGAAATGTTTCTCCTTGACCATCTTTATGGCAGTATTGGCGTCGGGAGCCCGGTCTATGTAAAAACGCCCTTTAACATAGAGTTTGATGATCTCAGCATTGTCGTCGTTGTCTTCGACTATCAGCAGTCTTGGTAACTCATCAGGCGGTTTTAACTTGAAAATACGAGAAGGTGCTTTTTCAAGCAAACCATTCGAGTTGGACAATCCCTCGGTTTCACTTATTTCAGAAAGAGGCAACCACAATGAAAATATCGATCCGAGTCCCAATTCACTCTCAACCGTGATCTTACCCTCAAGCATTTCAGCCATCTTTTTTGCAAGAGTCAATCCAAGCCCGGTTCCCTCATAGCTCCTGTTGTAACCTTCACTGATCTGTCGGAATTCGTGAAATATGACCTCAAACTGATCCTCAGAAATGCCAATACCGGTATCTTTTATCCGTATAATACACCATTGACTTTCACCCTCATACGATAAATCTGTTTCAATGGTGATCCCGCCTTTTCGAGTAAATTTTATGGCATTATCAATTAAATTATGGATGATGAGCTGAAGCAACACTTCGTCCGCCTTTACACATAAACCTTCAGTATATTCAGTGATCAGATATAGCCCTTTTTCACTGGCAGTCGATGAAAATGACTGAAGACAATCATTGAGAAAGTTCTCTATATAAATATCTGCGATTTTTATTTTAGACCGGGTCGCCTCCAGATCGGCGAGATCCAGTATCGCTTTCAGAGTGCCCATAAGCCGTTGCCCCGAAGTGTGTATTTTTCTCGCGAAAAAAGCTATGTCAGGATCATTGGACTCATTGGATATCAGATCGGAAAATCCAAGGATGGCATTCATCGGAGTACGGAATTCGTGACTCATATTAGTGAGCAAAGAAGTTTTCATGCGGTCCGACTCTTCAGCTTTGATTCTGGCTAAATGTACCGCCTCCTCATCTTTCTTCCGGTCGGTAATATCCATGAGCATCCCAAAAATCGTATCATTATCAAGGAATGCATTTAAAAGGACCATCCGTGAATTACCTTTCTTGGTAAGAAGTTGCATCTCCATATTTCTGATCGTTTTTTTCCTCAGAAGCTGGGATATGAAATCTTTCCTTCCTTCAGGATTTGGATACAACTGCTCAACCGAGTAATTAGTGATATCCTCCACGGTGTCGAACTCAAACATATCGATCATGGCCTGATTGGTATAAATGAATTCACCCTTCAGATTTGAGTGGTAGATGGCAACCAGTGAATTCTCAATGATCTTTCTGTATTTCTCCTCTGACAACTGAAGGGCTTTCTCTGCCTTTCTCAGTTTGTCAGTATGAATGAAAGAGGATATAAATCCGGAAATGGATGTCGTATAATCAATATCCTCCTGGGTCCATTCCCGTCGTTCACCCACCGCTTCACAACAAAGCACCCCTGCCAGCATTCCGTCACAACGTATGGGCGTGTCAAGTAACGATACAATATTTAAGGGGGTCAGATAAATATCAACAAACTCAACCGTACGCGGGTCTGTCAGGGCATCAGTAGCATTGACAAACCTCGACTGTTGGAGCGTCTCAAAATAGACTGGAAAATTATCTTCAAATAGAATGTTTCCTGGTATATGTTTCTTTTGATCCAAAAGAAACAAATCCTCGCATTGTAAGGTTTTTAAACGTGAGTCGTAGGTCCAGAAACTGGTCCTGGTGATTTCAAGTAATGACCCGGTCCGCTCCGTGATCAGACGGAAGGCTTCATTTAATCCGGTCGGAGCTAATTTTGATATCTCCAGAAGGATATCAGCCCTGAGTTGGTTTCTTTCCTGCGAAGGTCTGGAAAGTTTTACTTCCGATGGTACCTTTACCATATAACAATTGATAGGTTGAGCGGGTTTCAGATTTAATATTGGGTCAATTTACATTTTTTTTTATTATTACCTGAAAAAACTTGCATCGGTTTGCAATGCAGTGTGAACACCGTAATTTCAGGATTTATACCAATTCGACCGGCATAGGCGACTGTCCCGAGTCCTCTGTTTACATACAGGTACTGCATGGTCTCGGTATCATTCTTTAAATACAAACCACTCCAGTATTTCTGGGTCCATGCTGAAGGCCCCCATTGAAATCCCTTCCACTCAAAACCGACCTGCCCCCCGTGGGTGTGTCCGCTGAAAGTAACATCAATATCCTGGTATAACCTGCTTACTAAACACTCCCAATGGGTAGGGTCGTGTGTAAGGAGCAACTTGGTACCAACCTTTTCAATTCCCCGCTGTGCTTTTGCTACATTGCCGAAACGCTGGAAACGTTTAGTGATCCCCCAGTTCTCCACGCCGATCACTGCAATACTGTCAGATCCCCTGCAAAGAATCCGGTGATCATTCCTTAAAACATTCCACTTCAACTCTTTGAAAAAATGTTCAAGGTCCGTCATGTTCCTCTGTTTCAAAAGGGTGTCTTTCCAGTTTAGATAATCGCCGTAATCATGATTCCCTAAAACGTAAAAGATCCCTTCACTGGCCTTGAGCATCTTTAGAACTTTAAAATATCGCATACCGTCGGCAGTACAAAAATTAAATAGATCGCCGGTTATAAACACCAGATCAGGGCGCTCGTCATTCACCAGATTAATGGCGGTAAGGAGTTTATCCTCCGAGGTCCACGATCCAAGGTGTAGATCTGATATCTGCACGATTTTTAATCCTTCAAACTTTACTGGCAGTTCATTTATTACCAAATCTATTCTTTTGATGCTAAACCTGAATTGCCCCCACACGGTTCCTGCCAACAGCATAATCAAAGCAACCCCTCCCAGGTACCATCCGGTGTTTAGTAGCATTCTGTTTCTCAGGGGATGAGAACTCCATTTTGGACGCTCAGGGAAAATCAGATGAGCCGTGAACTCAATCCACCGAATCAGATCAGAGAGTATCAGAGTGACAATTGGAAAAAACTTTGCAACAAAGAATGTCAATACCAGACTCTGGGAATAGGTCCGTAAAAACAGGTTCCAGTGAAGAAATGAATGCAAAAAACCGTAGCCAACCAAAAGGGTCAGCAATCCTAAGGGAAGCCAATAAAAAAAAGTCAGTACCGTACGGTATATTGGTTTCTTTCGTGATATTCTACTTTTAACCGACCACCAGAGATAGACGTCAAATAAAAGGAAAAAAAGGAAATACCGTAAAAATTCCGCGTTCTTCGGAAAAAATTGACGTAGTGTAAGAAAGAGTACGACTACCAGTAATATATATAAAAAGGCGTAAAGGAACCTTTTCATTTATTCTTTACATAGTTCACAAGTCCTTTTGCCTTGAATATTTCCATGAGTTTGTCCGGAAGCGGAACAAATGGATGTTTGACCGTGCCGATAACCACATAACCCGCCTCGAAATTCAGATCGACAGTATCTCCGGACTTAAAGGATGATACGGCTTCGGGAACAAGAATGATGGGAAGACCCTGATTTACTGCCGACCGATAAAATATCCGGTTGACCGATTTACATATCACGGCTTTGACACCCGCGTACGCAAGTCCTACCGACGGATGTTCCCGGGAACTACCGCATCCGAAATTGGAACCGGCTAAAATAATGTCACCTCCTTTTACACGATCAGCAAAACTATTGTCAAACCCTTTAAACAAATGGGGCATGATTTTATCAGGTTCGGAACTCTGAACCTGATAGGTGAGATTCCCGGCAAACATCTGATCGGTATTCAGATTATCGACATCGCTGTAATTCCAAACGCCGAAAGCATAACGGTCATCTCCTTCACGGATGTCAACCGTCGGACTTTGAGGCGCCTGATATGCAAATACATCCTGTGATACAATCCCTCTTGGATCAGTGATTTCACCCCGGAGCGCCGATGCAGCAACAGTCGCAGGAGAGGCTAAATAAATGCTGGCTGCACCATTTCCCATTCGCCCCTTAAAGTTTCGGTTGGCAGTTGAAATAATATTTTGATTGTCGGCAGGAATACCCTGACCAGTGCCTAAACAGGGGCCGCAGGAGGAGGAGAGAACGTTGGCGCCTGCCGACATGAAGATCTCGATCAATCCCTCCTTCATAGCCTGCATGAAAATCTCCTTGGAGGCCGGAATGATTTGCAGTTGCATGTACCTGGGAATTTGCCTGCCTTTGAGTATTGCAGCAGCTTCCCTGAGATCCTGGAGCCTACCGTTGGTGCAGGTTCCGATCAGCGCCTGGTGAATTTTAGTGCCCTGAACCTGTGATACGGCTTTGACATTGTCAACATGATGCGGGGCCGCAACAACAGGAAAAAGTTTGGTTAAATCGATGTTGATCTCCCTGAAATACTCAGCATCCGGGTCTGCCCAAATACCCTCGGTCTTTTCTCCCAAATGTGCCTCCAATACCTCATCAGCAGGGAAAACGGCATTCTTTGCCCCCATTTCGGAAGCAAGGTTCGAAAGTACCATCCGATCAGAAACACTAAGAGTCTTGACCCCATCGCCATGATATTCGATCGACATGTAATCAGCGCCACTGGATCCAATCATACCAATTATCCATAGCGCTAAATCCTTCGCAAAGACCTTGTCGGGGAGTTTACCAGTCAGATTGATCCGGATCGACTCCGGGACGCGAAACCAGGTCTCACCCTGTTTCCAAAGTCCGGCAGTCTCAGTACGGTCAATACCGGCAGCAAAGGCATTATAGGCTCCTGCGGTACTGGTATGGCTGTCGCTGCCAACGATTATCATTTTCGGGCGCGCATACAATGCCATTAACTGATGACAGATCCCGTCGCCTACATCGTGGAACTTCCGGATGCCAAAACGCTCAACAAACTCCCTGATGACTTGATAATCATTGGCTAATTTGGAATTTGTCGGAGGCGCGTTATGATCCAAGGTTATCAGTAAAGCATCCGGGTTGATTGGTGCAGTACCCCCCATCTTTTTAAAAGTACTGTAAATACTTGACGTATTGTCGTGTGATAAAATAATGTCGGGTCTGGCAAAAACAATCGAACCCCTTTTTGCCCCTAAAATTTTTTCTGCAAATGTAAAACCGCTCATAATCAATAGGTTTGGTTGTGGTTAATGGATGAATTACCTCGATTCAAAAATAGCAAAATTCATTCATTAGAAAAGTCGTTTCATCGACAAATAAATTTTGTTTGAATGTTGGGAATTACTAATTTTGCAGCCCTGATTTAAAAACCAATTTCCTGGTTTGAAGTGTCGTTTTGGAGAGGTGGGTGAGTGGCTGAAACCAACAGTTTGCTAAACTGTCGTACGGGAAACTGTACCGGGGGTTCGAATCCCCCCTTCTCCGCGAAGAAGGTGTGAATTTGGGTGTGTCAAAGAAATTTTTATGTTTGATTTTGAGAAGTTAGATCTTTACCAGATTGTCAAGAATCAGAACGTTAAGGTTCTGACATTACTTAAATCGAACAACAAGATAGATCCCTATCTTTTAGATCAATGGAAAAGAGCCAGTCTGAATATCCTGCTAAACCTTGCGGAAGGAACAGGACGGATGGCAGAACAGGATAAAAGACATTTTCTGACCATAGCCAGGGGTAGTGTGTATGAATCTGTAGCTATTTTAAACCTCTTAAAGGACCTGCAGGTTCTGACAGAGAATGAATATCAGGATTTATACCAGGGATACGAATCCTGCTCAAAAATGCTTCTGGCCATGTACAGATCCTATGCAAAATAAACTAAATCACAACCACACCAACCCCAACACCCACACCCTCTTCGGGGTATAGCGTAGCCCGGTTCATCGCGCCTGCTTTGGGAGCAGGAGGTCGCAGGTTCGAATCCTGCTACCCCGACCAACAAAATCAAGGGTTTCAGAAATCAAACCTGATCCCTTTTTTACCTGCCATAAACTTTTTCCATTGCAACGTAAATTCATTCAGATACTCTTTTGCAATAGCCAAGACCTCGTTATGTTGTCTTGAAAGCAAAAAAACATTTACTTGATCTGTAAAATGCAGTGAGAATAATGTTTTTCCGATAAAACATATTCCAAAGGAGTTACTTGTTTCCCCTGTCCGTAATCCCAGTATGAAGCCTCTTTAACCCACCGCTGAAACCCAACGGTATTGAGTATGTACAATTGATAACCGGGCTTTGCCATCTTTAGCCAGGTATTGATAACGTCAGTTCTTAAAGAGGTCTCATCCGGGTCATCAAAATAACAGGCCGAAGAGACCCAGGTTTTTGCCGGTTCAATGTTGATCTGTGCTTCCCAAACCCTTTTGTTGTGGTAGTCGGGATGCGCAGAACCCTGTTTCCATTCAGGATAGATCCGGGTGCCATCATATTCGTGCGAGCTCCATGCATACCAGTATATGGCGCCGTCATCTTTCTTGTCTTTAAGTAAACTACTCTTATCCTGGAATAATGCATTTAACATCGATCCGTAAGTCTGTCCTTGCGGTAACAATGCCCTCAAATCCACCCGGGCTGCGTCCGCTGCAATATAAAAAATCCCATCCTTGAAATCAAATTGGGACGGATTGTAGGTGGAAAAGGCAGGTCTTCCACCAATGGATGCTGCGATGGAGCCATATCCAAATGCTTTAAAATATGCGGGATCAGGCCCTTCACTTGAAGGAATAAAAGCCGTCGTCATGACGACAGCAAAAAGTAATATCGGTGTACTGAACTTTTTCATAAATCTGGATTTTAGTTAATTTTGTTTGGCTATACCTTAAATACAAAAATAATCATTATTTTCAGGAAATCAAGTTTTTAGCTGGCTTGTTTATCTGCTTTTGTGTTTTTTTTCTCAGAACTTTTATCAGTAGGAAATCAAAGACAATAAAATTCCTGAGACCCTAAACCACACAGGCGGAAACCCTAACTAAGAACATGCCTTTATCCTAAATCACCTTCAACGCAAACCTTAAATCATCCTAAAATGAAAAACAAAATTGTGAACTCAGCCTGGTTCCTCCTTGCCCTTGGAGGGATATTCGTAGCTCTGGCAGCTTTTAAAAATGTACCGCAACAGCCATCAAAAATGGTCTATATGCAGGTTTGTACCGTCGAATCGATCATTCCGGCTGGAATCGGCCGGTCAAAAATGATCATGGTATTACCCGATGGAACTAAAACCGAAGAAGATCTTCAGAATTTTTACAGTATGGTTGGCATCAACTTTGGGAACATAAGCAATAACAACATTGCCATCACCAAAAAAATCAATGACCTTACTGCACAAGGCTGGGAATTTGATAAAGTTATAACCGGAACCCAAAGTCCTGCTGAAAATAACAGCCAAGGCATTTTTATCAGCAGATATTTTTTTAAAAAATCCTTTGAATGAAATAGCTGTTCTGAAGTGCCGGTCGTGTCGACGTGCCAGTATCATCCAATTTCTTTTTTGTGATACTGTCAGGCTGCAGAAGCAGAACAATATATCTCGGTAAACAACAGGGTACGTTTGATTACCTGCATCAATCAGGTTGTCCCAAAACTTTTTCTATATAGAACAAGGAGAAAGGTGGAGGTAGTAAGCCGAAATGTGGAATATTCAATGAGATTTTTATAGTTCACTGAAGTTTTGTAATTTTGGCGTTCCTGAAATCGACCAACTTTCATGTAGAAGATGCGATACTATATCGCTCTTGAATAGTTTCGTTGGGACGTTAGCTCAGTCGGTTCAGAGCGCATGCTTCACACGCATGAGGTCGCTGGTTCGAATCCTGCACGTCCCACTACAGAAAAAAGGGTTTCAGATTATTCTCTGAAACCCTTTTTTCTTTGTGCCCCAAATTGTGCCCCAGGACAATGTATATAAAAATCCTCATTAAAAAGTGGCTTCGTTGTTTTTTGCCGGGACGGAGATTTTCAACTTAGCCTATAGATCGTACAAATAAGTATGAGACCCAGCGACCATTTTAATAACTGCGGACTCCTGAGCTTGCCAGTTTTTAATAGGGATACGTAGTGCTCGCAGTTGAACGACAACAAATCAAATTTCATGTTAGCACGTTCTTCAGAGGTTGATCGGATATAATCGGCCGTCATGTTGGTCGGCTCAACATTTACAACCTCTCTTGTTTTCAGCCAATCATCAATATTTTCAGTTACTACATTCCCGCCCTTTTCGTTTGAAAACCGAGGTGTATTGTGGTAGACGAGTATTCCGGATCCCTCATTTACAATTATTCCTTGATGAAAAATAAATGGGAGTGACCTTACCCGTGCCGTAAGGATATCTCCGGTATGATACTCCCGCTGCTGATTGTCAGTCATGTTTTGGTTTACTTACGGTTATGTTATAAAAAAGGGGCCAACGACAAGCCCCTTTTGCAAAACACACGATTTTATCTGGCAAGAATATCGCATGGCATTTTTAATAATATTAACCCTCATTTTTCCGGTTGGCCGTATTTCTAATGGCGCCTGTTAACAGTGCTAAACCGATACCAATTAATAAAATTTTCGAGATATTTCCTGAAAATCCCGCCATGATTTCATCAAATATTGTTTTATTATTATCATTAGGTTCCAGGTTGGCATCGTCAGGAGGGGGTGATCCATATTTTTTCTCAATGTCTTTGATCTTTTCCTGAATGAAATTAGTTCTTTCCTTTTTCCAGGGCTTAAATATTTCAACCATTTACTTTTAGTTTAAATATTTATTGTAGAACTGATTTTTTCCTTCGAATTGCAGCTAATAATCCAATCGCAACGCCTGCAGTAATAACGGCAATAAAAATGTTTTTAGTCGAGAAAATAGATGCAGTTTTGTTCTTTCCTCCATTAAAGAGCTTATCAAACAGGTTTTCTACCGGGCTTTTTGCAGGATTGATTTCCTCCCAGCTAAGTCCTGAGCTTTTCTTCATTCCGTCAACCCTTGCGGCAATCCATTCATTTTTTGCCATAAATGTAGAGTAATCGGAGCGTGTATACCCGGCATCTGATACGGCACGCCAAAACCAGTCGCGTGGGGGTATATCGTTCTGGTAAAACGCGGCATTCAGCGCATCTGTAACAAAGGCTTCTTTAGTTGGATCGTCCCAGGACGACCATGTATCAGGAGCGTTAGCCTTGTTAATCCAGTCTATAACCCAAGTTGCAATCGCAATGACAGCGGATACCGCAAGGGTCACCCAGCCCAAGCCCGTACTTGAGTTTTCGGATACTGCCGGTTCCGTATAGTATGGGATAATTTGGGGCGTCTGGTCCGATATGATGCTATCTTCCATTATAGGCCTTTCGTTTTTTGTTTACAGCTTGCGTGCTGGTTCTCCTATTCCTTTTTATGAGTAGTATGGCTATACCAACAGCGCCCAGGGCAAATAAACCAGTTGTTAGCGAGATCCCGGTCCGAGTCGGGGTTTCTATTCGTGGGAGCGTGTAGCTCCCCTGGTAATACCGATTTTGGTTAGAAGCAATCGAAGAGCCAATTTTATTGATCCCACCGGCAACGACGTTCAGCAGCTCTGAAATATTAACATCCCAACCTTGTAGAGAGGAAGGAAGATGATTAATAAGTTTTGGGGCTGTGTCCAAGGTTCAGTGGGATCAATAAATCAAACAGAGGCTTTATTCGTCTTCGGGCTCGGAAGCAGCATAAAAGGTCTTGGATGAATGTAAATTCCAGGCTGTATGTTGGCCATTACTCATATTAAGGTAGCGAGTGCTCAGCTCAATATCGAAGTCTTCGGCCCAGTTAACATCTTCCTCTTCCTCCATTCTTTCAAGCCTCCGGAGTTCAGCTTTAAAAAGCTTCTTTCCTTCATTTATGTCTATTCCAATGGCCTCGATACCGTTACCATCGAGTTTGTATTGAATAATACAATCTTCCTGATTTATTTGGCTTTCGGGTATGATAGCTTTATCATCAAGGTAGGTCTCAGTACCATTCAGTAGGTCATCTTCACTAAACTCATCCGGGTCAGAATCATCTTCCGCATCGGTATCCGCAAACCATGTTTGCTGAGCAATGACGACCTTTGAACCCTTTTCGCCATGGCAAGTGATTTTCAGTACAATATCTTCATCCAGCTCCTGGTCGTTATCCTCGAGGTCTGCAATATGGGCATCAGTTTTTTTCAATTCCTTTTTAAAAGCCCGAATCGCATCTGTAATATCCGAGAACGTCATAGAAATGCCTTCACCGCTAAGTTTAAAGGACATTTCGTTTTTAATTTTAGTTTTTAAAAGAGAGATTGGTGAGCTTTCCCCAGCCATATCACCAACGCCCATCAGGTTATTAACAACATAAGGAGTCCCTGGCCTTGGTGTGGGTCCAGTATATAATGCACAGTGGCCGGTAACATCGTACTCTTCTTTCCCAACGGGCTGTTTGACAAGGACAATTTCATGCTGCCCATAGCCAGGTATCACAATTAATAGGATACGAGCTTTATAAATACTTCCAGCGGTAAATATACCGAAAGAAGGGGGATTTGTGTTTGGATAAACCGGCGCCACATGGTCGTCAGTAATCTTGATCCATCGATTTGCTTCCATTGTAATTTGTTTTTAGGTTTGACAATAATTTTTTGTAAAGTTAAACCAGCGAATTTGTCAAATTCCTGATAATTAATGATATGAAAGGAATATGAAATATTTAGATCAATATTTCGATATTTCATGTCTTAGTTTCATTTTTCGACCGAAACTTTAATATTAAGGATGGGTCAACGCTCGCCGTTGAAAATTTTGTCTATGAATTCAGCTTGTTTAGGAGTCAGGGCGTTCATTTTTTTAGAATTCCTGGGTTTTTTCTCGGGTTTTCGTCTTTTATGGGATGATTTGGTGGGTTTAGTGCTTTCTAAAGGGTCGTTTTTTTGAGCGACTGGCACATTTTGGTAGTAGAAATCATCGGGGAGTTGAAATTTTATGTTATCTATCAAGCATTTTTTTGTCACACCGAACGAATCCGCTAATGAGGCCAGAGTATATTTCTGGGGAAAATCAGTGTGTTTTCCAAATAGTGACAGGATCATCTTTAATTGGTATGGGCTAATATTTTTTCGTTTAATCCGCCAGCGGGATATATATGGACCATTGGTTCCATAAAAACACTCCTGGTAAAATGTCAATTTATCCTGCAGGTAAGGTGATTGACTTATTACATGCCGCATCCAGCCTAAGAATGTTGGGAGCGATACACGGTAGTATGAGGCTATTTGCCTTGGCGTATTTGTACGATGCTCAAAATTATTATCAATGTTTTTCATTAACTTTGTTTTACCTTAAAACCAATTTTTTCTGATGCTCTCTTTGTGCAAGTGAATTCTGCTTTGTTTGCCCATACCTTGAATTGCTCACCATTTCCAAAATATGAAATTTCATACTCGACCCGCCTAAATCGAATGCAACAGGCAGTAATAATGCCATTAATCCCTGCATTTTTCAACAAAACAGGCTGTCCGCACCGGTACAACTGTAATTTTGTCTTTTTCTTAGCCATATTGAGTAAATATTCATGTTGATTAATGTTACATTCCCAGGTATTTATTGATTATAGCGAGGTGTCTGGGGTAGAACCCGCTGCGTTGTTCCTGCCATCCGGTAGAGAGGAGCTCATCCATCAATGACTTCGTGTATTTTAGATCTCTCAATAGTTTCCATTGGGATATTCCGTATTGATCTGCAAGCTCTTTTCTGGTCATAAATCCGGTTTCTCTGTGTCTTTTCAACTTCAATATGATCCGGTTAATTTTGTCTTTTTCATTTTTATCATTAGTCGATAGCAACCTGTCGAGAAGCGCAGCAATAGCAATATCTCTTTCAGATTTATTAAACATGCTGAATTATATTATAACTATCTGAATTTAAATAATATGAAGGTTTGATTTTCTAAACAAACAAGTATTTATGCCATTCAATTCGAGAAGCCAAATTAAATGTTCTTCTCTTGTTTTGAGTATTTCGATTTTGATTTTAAGCATTTCATTTTCATGTAGTAACCTTCTATAATCTGGGGTTTCGTTTATTACATCTTTCGTAGATTTCTCTAAGTGCAGTTTCTTTTGCGGTTGAATTATTAGATGATTTTGCGTCTTCATTTTTGCCGACTTTTTGGTTGGTATCCTTAATTTTATTATTTTGTTTATTTATTTTATCTGCCGCCTGGGGCTTGGTTTCCGGATTCTCTTCATTTAGCCTGGAGAGGATATCATCAAGGAAATCGTCTCCAGGGTTTTGTCTGTTACCGAAAGTGCGTTCTGCTTTGGCGTTTCTGTTTCCATTTTTTTTATTGATGATTTGATCGGTGATTTCATTGAATTTTGATGAAAAATTAGCAACCGAGAGATGATCGTAAACCCACCGGTCGGGTATGTCGGGTAGTTTTTGCAACATAAAGGAGAATGTTTCAGGGATATTTTTTGCATCCGGATCCTTTCCATGCGACCGGATCAGCGCCATGATGTTCCCGATGATCAGTTTCAGATGCGCAGCATCTTTAGCTCCCCATCCGAGATAGGGCGTTTTTTTATGATCCTGATAAAACCCGGTGAATATATCGTGGCACTTCGTGTGTACTTCCGTTGCGAGATTATGGCTTGTTTTTTCTTTTTGCGCGGAAGTTTTTTCTTTTTTCTTCTCAGGATTCGATTCAGGTAGTGGAATAGGTTCCACTGAAATTTGAGAATCGGGTTTAGAATCGGGTGAGTTTTTTTCAATTGCTGAAATATTACTTTCATCCGGAAAATTTTCGCTTGCGGAAATTTGAATAACGTGAGAAGCGTACCCGAATTCTCTATTTTGGTTTCCCTCACACTCCTTTCCTTTATTCCCAATCTTTGTTATTGTATTTTCTGTAAAATCTGTTTGGGTGTGATGTTTTGTGTTAGTGTTTGTGTGAGTGTGAGTGTTAATGTTACTGTGTGTGTTTTCGATATTAGAAACCGGTGTTTCGATATTAGAATCCGGTGTTTCGATATTGGAAACCGGTGTTTCGATATTAGAAACCGGCGTTTCTTTGTCAAAACTATTTTGTTCAGAATCTGTTTGCCCTTGATATCGTTTACGATAATACAAACGTTTGTCTTCTAATATTTTAAGTTTATCTGTGATGAAAGGAGAGGAGATAGTTATTGAACCATCGGTGTCGTTATTTTGAATCTCTAAAAATCCAACCTCAGAACAGTCTCCTAAAAATCGAAGGAAAAAATGCAATGGATCAGGGTTCACTTCTTTATCACAATAAAATTCAACACTTAAAAAAATTAATCTACTTTTTCGATATATTGTGAAATTGTAGTTATCAGATCTTGTAAGGTGTTCAAAAATTAGATTTAACAAACCATATCCTGCAAGTCCATACTTCTTTAACATATATTTTGAACGATGATCGTTTGAGAGATCCGCATCATGTTGAAACCAATCAGCTTTATTTTTAGTGGGTCTTGCCATAATGTTTTGTCTTAATGATTTAAGTTTCTGCTTAACTGAATGTCTGGTAATGAGTTATTTAACAAGTTCAGCACCCAGATAATTTTCGATTTCCAAACTCGAAATACGATTATCTTTTGTGGCTTTAATAATTCCGTCTTTTATGAGCCTTCTTACAGTCCGATCTGATCTGCCTATTATCTTTCCTGTTCTGTGGATCGAATAGTATTCAATAGCTATCTCTTTCCTTTTTTCGACATCGTGCTCTTTTAAGGCATCCTTGACGATTTCCTTTAATTCTGAAGGATTAATAATTGCTAAATTTGTTGTCATACCTAAAATATTTATATTTACAATTATAATGATTACTAATCATGCGTTAAGCATAATATTACAGCACAAAGATAATAAAATTATGCACGATGTCAAGAAATTGTCAATAAAAAATTAAATAATAAGCAATGAAGGTTAGGAAAGTAGAAGAAATTTTACGTCAATATATTGAAGAACACAATATTACAATCAAGGATATTTCTAAACTTATTGGTAAAAATAGAAACACTGTAGCCAGTATCCTTAAGGGAGAGTCCTCAATAGACGTAAATAGCCTTACACAGATCTGCAAGGAATATAAGATACCCCTTTCACATTTTATTATAGATGATGAAAAAATAGAATTGTTAGATGATATTGAAATATTAACTGGCCATATCAATAGATTAGAATTCTATTTGTCAAGTTTCATTTTGCAGGAAATTGAAAATGAAAAATCAGCAAAACCAACGGTAACACCAGATTCCATCTATGATTACCCGAAGATCATTCAGTTAGCTAAACAGTACGATCTATTTCAAGCTCATAGTAGATTAGGAATTTTAGCCAAGAAACCAGGAGATCATAATATTAAAGGAAGGAACGAAAAACCATTTGTATTATGAGAATCATTAATTCATCAAGAATTGCTATGAATCTTATAGGCTTTACCAATTTAATTTAATAGAATTACATTATACAGATTAGCAATCACTTGGATAATGAAAGTGAAATTGAATTTCCTATCAGGTCATTAGCTTCGTCGATTACTTCATCATTAAAAGAATCCAGGTAAATTTGGGTGGTTCGTATATCATTATGCCCTAAGCCTTCACTGATTGCCGCGATCGGTATGTTCATTTCTTTGCCGATTGTGGCCCATGAATGACGGGCAGTATTGAACGACAACGATGGATTTATGCCAAGTTTTTTTGCCCAACGCTTCAAAGAGTGGTTTATTTCATTACGGCAATCGGTAATTTGATCCTCATGGCTTCTCCGTGGATTCCGTATGACAGGGAATATATAATCGTCATTCCCTTTACCATGGATATAAAGATCAATTATATTTTGAATGTTTGGTGTAATCTTAATCGAGAATGGTTTTGAGCTTTTGGAGCGTTTGTAAACAATTCTATTTCCTTTTAAATCACTGACTTTCAGCTTTGCAATATCAGTCAGATTCATCCCGCGACAAAAAAACGAGAAGATAAACAGGTTACGTCCATGCCAGTTAATTTGTTTATGGTCTACAGGTAATTTTATCAATTTTTCCATTTCATCGCGTCTGAGGGCGGTTTTATGAGTTTTGATTTGCCTGATCTTATAATCAGAAAATGGATATGACTCCTTCAACTCAGGCCACTCTTTTATTGCCCTGTTATACACAGCCCTGATGGTTCTTAGATAGAAACTGAGACCATTAAACGAATTATCCTTTGCAATATACTTATACTCAATTGTTTTTAGTAACTTGAAAGTAATGTCTTCAAATTGGAGGACCTTTCTGTCCGGTAAATAAATTTCAATAAATCTCTTTGCACTGGTGTATACCCTGGCCTGTCCTTTTTTTTTGTTTGCTTTGAATAAGGATATAAGGTAATTCAGGTATTCAGTAAAGGACGTTTTTTGCGATTTTTTCTCAATTCTTCGTTTCAGCTCCAGGCTGGTTATTTTATTAAGATCTCCAAGCTCATCCAGCCTGGCGATGATTTTGCTTGCATTAATTTTCTTTTCCGTTATTCTATCATTGTTCCAGCTGACTGTAGGTTCCAGTTTTGCCGCCGGCAGAATCCTTTCGTTTACCGGATCCCAGTGATCCTTATCAAGCCATATATTTAGAAGAATAAGTTGCTTTGTACTCTTGAAATACAATCTCAAAGCGACCTGATATTTTTTATCTTTGTTCGCACGGCGCCGGTCGAGAACCAATGATAAATTGTAGTACATATTTGTGCCCCAGATTGTGCCCCAAATTAAGATCGATAAAGCTATAAAAATGTCTTTAAAACTACGTAAAAAAGTAATCACGAGTTATTAACACATTGATATATAGACAAAAGAAGAGATGCCAAGTATTTATCAGTATGCTAATAATTAGCTTCACACGCATGAGGTCGCTGGTTCGAATCCTGCACGTCCCACAATGATAATGAGCTATTTACTTATTTGTAGGTGGCTCATTTTTCATATAGTTGAATACTTTTATACATACATTAAATCGTTAATTTACACCTTGACCTCTCAGGGTGTTTTTGGGAGCGTCAACTGGATTCCCTACCTTTGCAGTTCATTTCCCTTCTCTCATGCCCCGCCGCCTGCTCCCTGCCGATCTTACCGCTTTCCAGGATATGTTTGCCTCTCTCCGGTCGCGTAATTACCGGATCTATTTCATCGGCCAGGGGGTGTCGCTCATCGGGACGTGGATGCAGACGGTGGCCCTGAGCTGGCTTGTATACCGGCTCACTGGGTCGGTCTTCCTCCTGGGGGTGATCGGTTTCACCAGCCAGATCCCTACGTTCGTGATGGCTCCTTTCGCGGGGGTGATCAGTGACCGCCACAACCGGCTTACGATCCTGAAGCTGACCCAGTTCTTTTTTATGGTGCAGTCTTTAGCCATGGCGTTGTTGGTGCTTTTTAAAGTAGTCGAACCCTGGCACATTGTCGTGCTGAGCATCATCTTCGGCATCATCAGCGCCTTTGATGCCCCGGCCCGGCAATCACTTGTTATGGACCTCATCGATGACAAAGCATACGTAGGCAATGCCATTGCGCTGAATTCGGCCATCTTCAACGGCGCCCGGCTGATCGGTCCGGCGGTGGCGGGGATCGTCATCGCCATCGTCGGTGAAGGGATCTGCTTCCTGATCAACTCCGTCAGCTTCATCGCCGTCCTCTTCGCCCTGACGCTGATACGCATCGCGTTGAAGCAGGAGTCGTCGGGACCTGCAGGTTTCCGGGAGAGTCTCGGGGAAGGGGTCCGTTACACCTTTAACTCCGTCCCTATCCGGATGCTGATCCTCCTGTTGGCGGTGATGAGTCTGGTAGGATTGTCGTATATTGTCCTCCTACCGGCGTATGCGAAGGAGATCCTGAACGGGGACTCGGAGACACTGGGGTACCTGATGTCGGCCATGGGGGCGGGAGCCCTGGCAGGCGCACTCACGATGGCGGCCCGGAAATCGATTTTCGGCCTCACGCGGATCATCGCCTACGGCATTATCCTGATGGGACTTTCGATCGCGCTGGCCTCCTTTTCAGCACGGCTTTACCTCTCTATGATCTTTTTCTTCTTCACCGGCCTGACGATGATCATGACGCTGTCGGCCATCAACACCATGCTTCAGACCATTTCCGACGAGGACAAACGCGGACGTGTCATGAGCTTCTACGCCATGGCCCTGATGGGTGCTTCTCCAATCGGCAACCTCGTCGCAGGTTCCATTGCCAGTGGTATCGGCGTGGAGTGGACGATGCTGATCGCCGGGGCAATAACCCTGGTGTCGGGGATCTGGTTCAGCCTGAACCGCAAGTCCCTCCGCCAGTACATCCGGCCCATTTACGTCAGCAAGGGCATCCTGCGGTCGCTGCCGCATGATGTGGGGTGAGAGGGCTGGGAGCGCGGGGTAGAGTGCCCGGCTCCGAAGGAACCCGGAAATCTCTACTTTAGGATGGTCCGAAAAATGGGAGGGCCTCACAGGGCTTCTAACTCCCTGAGAAACTCACCGGCAATCTGTTCTATATTAAAATCTTTACGTGCCAGATCGAAACCTCTTTGGCCTGCCAGTCTCATTTCGTCTCTGTTATCGTAAAGATATTTTATAATTTCTGACAAGCTCTCAGGATCCTCCGGCTTAAAACTCCAGCCTGCCATACCTTGATCGATGAACAATTCCTTTGCTTCACCCTCGACGCCTAAAATGATGGGTTTACACAATGCAAGTGTTTCGTAAATCTTTGACGGGATTGCCCCTTTGAAAAGCTCCAGCTTTTTCAACGGTACGATTGCAGCATCAGAGGACGCAATCATGGGTAGAACCTTTGTTTTGGGACGGTTTCCGAAAAAGTAAACATGGGTTAGATTCAGAGTCCTTTTCATGTCCATGAGTGAAGTCAACACCGGTCCATCACCAACCAGAATAAAACGGATATCCGGGTACCCTTTCAGGTTGTTGGCGGCTTGAAGAATGACTTCCAATCCCTGAGCGTGCCCCATGATTCCGGCATAGATCAAAAGCAGATCCTGTTCACCGAAACCTTCTTTGCTACGCCAATCGGGTGACCTGAAAGATTTCCCCAAGGCGTCAGGATCGATGCCGTTTTTTAACCAGATTACCCTCTTGGCTGGAAATCGACTTGAAATATTGGAAACTATTCCCCTGGTTTGACCGGTAATTAATGCTGAGTGACGGTACAGAAATTCTTCCAGCCTGGTAGTCATTTTCAGCAACGTTCGGTTAGTGACAAGTCCTAACCTTTCTGCGCTTTCAGGCCAAAGGTCCGAAACGTTAAAAATGAGTTGGGAGCCTCTGGTCCGGGCGAGCAGATAGGCGCTTATTCCCAGGAATATGGGCGGCGATTCACACAGGATAAAATCAAATCTTCCCATGCGAAATAAGCCTGTGAGAAACGAGGTGAAAACAAAACTAAAATAGTTGAGCAGCCTCGGTACGATCGATTTGCTCGAACCGGCATAGATCCAGCAACGATAAACAGGAAGACCATCAAGGATTTCGTAGTGAAAGCATTTTCTCCTGTAACCATCAAAAATTTTCATTTTTGGATAGTTGGGCATCGCGGTTAAGACCGATACCTCCGTTCCAAGCTTTTTCAGCTTTTGTGCCAACTGAAACAACCGGTTCTGGGGAGCTCCGGTTTCGGGTGGAAAATATTGCGACAGAATGAGTAATTTCAAAAGTCTATCTATTGACAGACCAAAAGTACAGTTTTCCGGATGAAAAATCAGATTGCGATCCTTTTTTCCTCATCAATCCGGTTGAAGAGATTGACCGCTCTGACAGGGATCGGGACCCTTCCGGCTAAATATTCGGGATTATCTGAGCTAAAAGCCTTGTTTTTGCGTGCCATGATAACAGGCTCAATTAAGGCTGTATTTCCGGTGGTGACGAGCGTCAGGTTTTCATAAGGGTAATGATCATTCAGCTGATGAAGGTTACCGGGTGTTCGCAAACAATAAATGTAGGCGGCGTGTACGCGCTTCCGGTAATATTGCTCGACTTCGGCAAATGCAAAACATTTAGAATTCCCTTTGGCGATATGGGCATCCCAGATTGATTGACAACCCGGATCCAACAGTAAAGACCGTAAATCATCGCTTGACCCGATATATATAAGTTTCAAGAGATCGGCTGTTTTCTCCACCTCATGAAATTTCGATTCATAGACAAAAAGTAAACCGGACCGCTCCGGTATCTCTAATTGATCTTTCTCTCTCCAGTAACCCTTAATATGAATTATCACAGTATGATCAGGCATGTAAGTAAAATTTGAGCCTATTTATATTGCAATTTTCGTGCCAAAAATGTAATACACACGATAACATATAGTTAAGAATTATTGCTCAAAATAAATGTGTAAAATGTGTAAAATATTTTTACACCATGTGTAAAATATTTTTACATTTGTTTACACATTTTACATCTTTAATCCATGGATAAAACAGGTAAATTACTAATCGTCGAGGATAATACTGAAATTTTACAGGCCTTGCAGTTTTTTCTCGAATATGAGTTTGAGTTGATCACTCCGTTGACCAACCCGAACCTGATCCCATCGACTTTGAAGTCGGTAAAATACGATATGGTTTTACTTGACATGAATTTTTCGGCTGGCATCAGCACTGGAAATGAAGGGCTTTTCTGGCTATCGGAAATCCTGAAGATCGACCCGCTGATGAGTGTGATCATGATGACAGCTTATGGGGATGTTGACCTTGCCGTGAAATCAATCAAGATAGGGGCCTTTGATTTCGTGATGAAACCCTGGGATAATGACAAATTGTTAGCCACCTTAAAAGCTGCTTTGAAACTTCGAAATTCAGCTCTAAGTTTGAATAAAATACGAGAGGAAGATGACCAGTCGGTTGCAGCACTGGAACAACAGTTCCCGGGCTTTATAGGCGAATGTGCAGCAATCAGACGCGTCATGGAAATTGTGGAAAAAGTTTCGGGAACCGATGCAAATATCCTGATAATCGGCGAAAACGGAACCGGAAAAGGGCTTATTGCCAAAGAGATTCACCGAAGATCGCCACGTTCAAAAAGGCCCATGGTTACGGTTGATATGGCAACCATTCCCGTCTCCCTGTTCGAAAGCGAGCTCTTTGGACATAAGAAAGGAGCTTTCACCGACGCCAAACAAGACCGGGTTGGCAGGTTTGAAAGTGCCCATCAGAGTACCCTCTTCCTGGATGAAATCGGGAACCTGTCGTTAAATATGCAAACCAAGATTCTGAATGTCTTGCAGGAACGACAAATAACACCACTTGGTGCAAACACTTCGGCACCCATCGACGTCAGACTGATTTGTGCGACAAATAAAAACCTGGAGCGGATGGTTATGGAAGGACTATTCCGTCAGGACTTGCTATTCAGAATTAATACGATACAGATCGATTTGCCTCCACTCCGCGAAAGAGGGCATGATATAGAATTGATGGCAGGGTATTTTCTGGATATGTTCTCTGTAAAATATGAAAAGGGTCAGATGGCTTTCGACCGGGAGGCGATGATGGCGTTAAAGACCTATTCATGGCCGGGAAATATCAGAGAATTGGAGCATTCGATTGAAAAGGCTGTAATCCTGGCCGATCAACGGGTAGTCGCAGCGGAGGATTTATTTCTGAAACAGGTTCCGATGCCCGGTCCGGGCGTGAGTGAAACGCCCTATTCATTTGAGGAGTATGAAAAGAGCATCATAAAAAAAGCATTGATGCGCAACATGGGTAACCTGTCGAATGCTGCACGCGAATTGGGTATCTCCCGACCTACCATGTATAAAAAGATTAAACAGTATGGTTTGTAGGAAGTATTACTTAAACCTGAATATACGGATCTCGGGGATCGTCTTTGCAAGCCTTTTGTTTGCAATATTATTGTTTACCTTCCCAAATGTTTCTGTGTTGATTATAGCTGCCCTAATCATTATCGTACAGGTCATATTCCTGATTCGTTACCTGAACACAATCAATTGGATTTTGGAGGATTATTTTCTCGCATTGGCAAATAACGAAACCAATATTCTGGTTGAAAAGCCATTGAAAGAAAAAGGTTTCAATAAACTGTTTGAACTCCTCCAACTTATTGGGGCCAAACAGGAGAAAAACAGGATCAATCAGGAAATTCAGAATAATTACTTTAAAACCATTGTTTCACAGACTTCAGTCGGCTTGATTTCATTTACCGATGAAGGTAGTGTCGATTTTATTAATGACGCAGCCAAACATTTGTTTAAGGTAGCAGCACTCAAGAATCTGAACCGTTTGGATAGCTACCAAAAAGGATTCAGCGATTATCTGATAAGGCTGGAATCTGAAAAGACAGTCCTGATACCTTTGGTCATTCAGGATTCAATGATTCAGCTTTCCGTAAAGAAAGTGAGACTATTAGTCGGGGAACAGGAGTACAGCCTGCTTTCTCTCCAAAATATAAAAACACAATTAGACGATAAAGAGATCGAAGCGTGGCAGAAGCTGGTCAGAATTCAGATGCACGAAATCGGAAATTCCATAACTCCCATGACCTCCGGCATAAACACAGTTTTGGCACTTTTCTGGAATAGTCAGATGAGAAGCGCCATCCGTCCCGATCAGGTTACGGAAGAATTGATTAACCGTACTGTTAAGGGTCTTGAATTAGTTAAAAGCAGAGGCGACGGCCTGATCCAATTTGTCAATGATGTCAGACAATTCGGATCGGTCATGAAGATTCAGCCTCAGACTTTCAAGGTCAGGGATTTGTTTCTCGACATTTTTAATTTAATGAAAGAAGAATTAAAGGCCATCGGTACACGATTAATCATTGATTGCAGGGAGTCGATTGAGATTACAGCCGACCGGAAATTAATGGAACAGGTACTGATTAATCTAATCAAAAATGCTATGGAGGCCTGCGAGAGTCGTCCTGACGGGTTGATCTGCTTGTCGGCTAACTGCATTAATGATAAAACAATAATCCAAATCGAGGATAACGGGAAGGGTATAAGCGAGGAAATGAAAGATAAAATTTTCATTCCGTTTTTTACCACCAAGCAAAAAGGATCAGGGATCGGACTAAGTTTTTCACGGCAGTTGATCAGACTTCATGATGGTACGCTCACTTTTACATCCATTCCCAATAAAAAAACCATTTTCACGATCACCTTGTGACGACTTAAAAACGCTGGTTCACGATTTTTCCGTCGAACATATTGACGATTCGCTCACCATACTCGGCATCTCTTTGTGAATGCGTTACCATAACAATGGTTGCTCCTGCCTGATTTAGTTCAAAAAGTCTTTCCATGATTGCTTCCCCGTGTAATGAATCCAGATTGCCGGTTGGTTCATCAGCGAGAATCAACAACGGCTCTGTAATAAGAGCCCGCGCTACAGCGACCTGCTGTTGTTGTCCGCCTGAAAGTTGCTGAGGGAAGCTTCTTCTCCGGTGGGTAATCTCAAACCGGTCCAAAATTTCCTTTACCCTTCTCTTCCGATCCTGCTGTCGCACCTGTAGATATATCAGAGGTAACTCAATGTTTTCATACACTGTCAGCTCATCAATCAGATTGTAGTTTTGAAAGATATAACCGATTTTTTCTTTACGCATTCTGGCTCGCTGTCTCTCCGTGTATTTAGATACATCTATGTTTTGAAACAGATAAAATCCCGAAGTAGGAGCATCTAACATTCCAATGAGGTTGAGCAGCGTTGATTTTCCGCAACCGGAAGGTCCCATGATGGCGACGAATTCCCCCTGATCGACTGTAAGATTGACACCGTTGAGAGCTCGTGTCTCCACATCCTCCGAACGAAAAATTTTAACCAGTGATTGAATGTGAATCATATGGATACGGGTTTATCCCAATTCAAGCTGATTGTAAACCAATTGATAATACGCGCCTTTTTTGCGTATCAATTCTTCATGTGTCCCTTGTTCTGCTATCCTACCTTGATCAAGAACCACGATCTGATCCGCATTTCTAACGGTACTCAGCCTGTGTGCAACCACCACTACTGTTTTTCCGCTGAACACTGAATTCAAATTTTCAACGATAATGTGCTCGTTTAGTGCATCCAAGGAATTGGTGGCTTCATCAAAAAATAGGAAAGCAGGATTTCGATAGACTGCACGAGCGATCAACAGCCTTTGTTTTTGGCCCTCACTAATCCCCGCTCCCTCCTGACCGATCCTTGTCTTCACACCTGAGGGCAGATCCAGGATAAAAGACTCCAGATTAGAGATACGGATCGCATTCCAAAGCCGATCCTGATCCGTGACCGGATCACTGAGCGAAATGTTGTTCTCAATGGTATCCGAGAAGATATATCCATCCTGCATAACTGAGCCACATTGGCTTCTCCAAAAACTGCCAGAAAAAGACTTCAGGGCTTTGTCTCCTATTAAAATCTCCCCGACCACCGGTTGATAGAAACCCAATAAAAGCTTAATGAGGGTTGTTTTGCCGCTCCCGCTTGAGCCTACAATGGCGGTTATTCTGTTCTCCGGAATCTGTAATGAAACCTCATTCAATACGCAGGCTGAATGCGGCCCTTCATACTGAAAAGATACATTATTAATATCGATGGTATGATTAAGGGGCAGCGTTCGACAACCTGATTTTTCAGAACTTTCTTCATCTTTTAAGACATGGATTTCCTCTAACCGCTCCAGGCTGATTCCGGCATCCTGAGCTTCACGGATAAAATTCACCAATTGCTCAACCGGATTACTGAGTTGCCCGAGTATATATTGAATTGATAACATGACACCCAGGGTTAGCTCACCCCTGATCACCATTACTGCCACAATAAAGGAGATGAGGATATCCTTGGTCCTCATGAAAAATAAAGCGCCCGCGCTCTGATTTTGAAAAAGGGTCAGACTCTTTAAACTCAGCTCATAGAGCCGCTCCTGGATTGTTTCCCATTCTTTTCGTTTTTTTTCCTCACAATTATAAAGCTTGATTTCCTGCATTCCCGTTATCAACTGAATCAGGGTATTCTGATTCTCAGCAGTTCGCGAAAACCGCTGATAATCAATTTCCCGTCTCTTCTTCATGAAGATGAATACCCATAGGGTGTAAAGTAGGCTTCCGACGATAAAAATGATGAAGATGATAAAATTGTAGAATAACAGTACTCCGCTGAATAAAATGAAAGTTATGGTTGAGAATAAAACGTTCAGGGAGCTTACAGTAAGAAATGATTGTAACCGCTGGTGGTCCTGAATACGTTGCATCAGATCACCGATGTTTTTAGAATCGAAGAAACCCAACGGTAGTTTCATTATTTTAATTAAAAAGTCCGACACCAGCGTGATGTTGATCCGGGTACTGATGATCAGCAGGATTCTGCTTCTAACAAATTCAACGGTAGTAAGCCCTAAAAAAAGAGCCATTTGTCCCATCAAAATCAGCATAATAAAACTGATGTCTTTTTGCTGGATGCCCTTATCTACAATCGCCTGGGTCAGAAAGGGGAAGAAAAGCTGGATCAGGCTTCCCAGGACCATCCCTAAAAATACCTGGTACAACGCTTTTTGCCTGGGTTTTAAATAGGGGAAAAGAAATTTCCATCGGGAGATAGGATAGGGCTCGCCAGGATCCTCAAAAAATGATTTTTCTGGTTCCAGAAGAAGGCAGATCCCGGTCTTTGTCTCAGGATCTGTTATCCAGTCGGCAAGAAATTCAGCGCTTTTTAAGACTCTTTTCCCTCGGGCAGGATCGGCAATCAGAATATATTCTGCTCCTTTTTTCTTTCGTATTCCATAGATAACAACAAAATGCCGTTGTTCCATATGTGCGATACAGGGCAAAGGCGCTTCGTTTTTTAGTTGGTCAAATGTGATTTTTGCCCCTAAGGTTTTAAACCCGATCGATTCGGCAGCATCGCTGATCCCAAGGAGTGTTACTCCTTCACGCGTAATGTAACTTCGTTCCCGTAAAGTTGAGAGCCGGTATCTTTTTCCATAGTGATACGAGATCATTTGCAAACAGGCAGGCCCGCAATCCGTCGAATCAAGCTGGTGAAAATATTTAAATTTCATTATTCGTATTTCAATGCAGTGGACGGACTCTCCCTGAGAATTCTTAGCGTTTTAAAAAATATAATTGAAGATACAAAGGCTCCCACGGCAATACATGCCAAAATAACCAGATGCCATTGGATTGCGATGTGATAGTGAAATGATTTTAACCATAAGGTCATCAGAAACCAGGCAACCGGAATGGCCAAAGCTGAAGAAATCATGGTGGAGATGATAAAATCCCTCTGGATCAAAAACACGATGGCTTTAGCTTGGGCTCCAAATACTTTACGAATCGACATCTCTCTCATTCTTTGCTCGGTAATCAACATGGCCATCCCGAATAACCCCATCCCGGTTATAAAAAAAGCTGCGATGGTAAATGTAGCGATAATTCGTTCAAAATTCTGCTCCCTGACATAAAGGGTTTTCATTCTCTCATTGAAATACTGGTAGTTAAGTGTCGACGAGGGCCGAATGGTATAAAAGGAACTACGCAGATCGTTGAGAAATTCCTTGTTATATCCCTGCTTATACCTGATAATTAGTGTTCGACATGCTTCAGGCGCAACGATGAACAAAGTAGGATTGATCTTTTTGTGAAGAGTATGGATGCTGAAATCCGGCACCACTCCTGCTATTGCGTAAGGTCCTATTACCGGTTGGTCATCGTGAGTGAACTTAAGGCTGTTAAACGCTTCCTCATTAAGATAAGCCGTCCCAGTAGCACTGTCGAATTGGTGTCGACTTGTACGAAAACTTTTTAAAACCGGTACTTTCAGTGTTCGGAAAAAACAGGTATCAATTAATACTGTCTCGAGCTTTATTTTTTTTTGATTTGAATTCGGTATTGATACTATATTTTCCTGAATGGCATTTGATGGGATTGATACTGATGAACCGGTGATTGACTGGAGATAGGAGGATTTTAACAAGGATTGTTTCAATTGAATATAATCAGCGTGATCCTCAAAATCGGTCTTCAGCGTGATCAGGTTACTGTTGTCAATACCCGATTCCGGCTCCAAAAGGAAACGAATCTGTCGGCTTACCAGGATTAAAGCAATAAAAAGCGCGGTGGTAATAAATAATTGGACAACAACAAAGATTTTTTTAACGTTTACTTTTTTCAAAAAGAAGTAGTTTGATTTCAGAGCAGTAATAGGTTCAAGCCCAGAGAGATAATAAGAGACATAGGATCCGGAAAGCAACCCTGCTGAAATCGTAACTCCTAAGGTAATCATCAGGTATTTGACCAAATAGGAAGAATAGAAAAAAAACTGACCGGGAAAAATACTTTCAATGCCAGGTATGATCAAGCCTAAGAAAATAAAGGAGAGTGGAAATGCGATGATGGTAAGTAACAGGGATTCAGCAATGAGTTGGATTTTCAAATTACCGGAACTACATCCAAAAATTTTTCTGACGCCAATCTCTTTGAAACGCATGGCTGCCCGGGCGGTTGTCAACAAAGCGTAATTCATGGTCGCAAGAAAGAGTACAAAAAATGCCAGTGTCAGAAAGAGATGAACATTCTCAATCTTCCCTTTCCTGATAAAATCATTTCTGATGTCTGCGGAGTGTAAATAAATGGAGGTAAAAGGTTGAAACCATAACCGGTTATCCTTATCCGGAAAAACGACTCTGGAAAGTTGACTACCGATGCTGTCAAGTGCTCCCCCCATCCTCTGCTTATTTTCGCGAACATAAGTTTCAAAAACGAAGTCGTTTTGCAGAACATTAAGTAGTTCCGATTCAGGGACTACAGACTGAAGGAGCCTGAGATACAGTTCGGGATTGGTAATGAAATCGGGAGTGATGGTCGATCCGGTTGTGACAGATTGATATATGCCTCCCAGGGTCAACGGGTAACTGTTTCCATTTATTTCTGCGATCAGAATTTCCCCGGGACGAATGGACTCCGGAGCCATCTGACGGGCAATTTTTGAAGAAATGTAGATGTAGTGACAATCGGATTTTTCAGTAGGCGGCTTGCCTTTCTCCATTTTTATTTCAAGACACCGGAATATTTCGGGATCCGCACAAATAAAATTCTCTGCCTGATACTTTTTGGTTCCAATTTGAAGGATGATCCCTCCAACCATATTACCGATATCCACAATTCGAAATGACTGGTCAAAACGGGAGGTTTCTTTTTTCAGAATCTCCTTCATTCTGTATGGTCCGAGCGGTTGGTGGTAACCTTTCCTGTCTGTAAGAATAATCCGGTACAATTCGTTGCACTGCGAGGTGAACTTATTCACATTTAGCTCATTGACTGCGAAAATCAACAACAGGAAGGAAACCGAGAGACCGACTATGAGGCCGGTCAGATTTATGGTTGTATAAACCTTGCTCCGTGCAAGCAGGCGGATTGATTGTCTTACAGAAAGCTGTAATCCGTTGAACATCAGTTGCGGATCTTACATAAATTAAACCGGTTCATGGTTAATTCATAATTGCTGACCGGGGGACAAAGGAACTGATAAATACAATCGCTACAAGGTGGCACTTTAGTTCGGCTCCTGAACCAGCTCTTCCCCGATGTCAACTCCTTTGAGATCAGTGTTTTCAAGCTATCCGTGGCTATATTGCCTATTTCAGGATCATTGACATTGGCAAATACGGATCCGTCAGGGAGGATATTCAGCTTTCCAATATCATTGTCATTCATTAGTTTGCGTGAAAAAACCTGGTTCTGACCCGGTCGCGACAACCGGATTTCTTCTTTATCCATAAAAACCTGGTCATAAAAAAAATCCAGGTTCTTCCCATTGTAATAGGGTTTTAACTGAAAATTTCGGATAGGCCGGTTAACAAAAAAACTTAATGCGTTTTCAACATCGCGGATATCCTGAACAATGAAATGAACTTCGAACGTATGGTGATTTTCTTCTAATCGTCTGATCCAGTCACAAAAACCATTTGTTACCTTTTTCGAATACGGAATTGTAAAAATAATCCACCTCACTTGCTTCGAAACTTGATCAGGATTGAACCGTGAAGCACGTTCAGAAGTTGCGAAAATATTCAGATGATAAGGATGCTCAGCAGCAAGCTGGTTGATCAGTTTTAGATATTGGTCATCCTGATAAGGTATTCCTGAAAAATTCAGTGTGAATGATTTGAGCTGCACGATTTGATATATCACTTCCTGAATTTTTTCAACAGGTAAACAATTCCCTTTCCGGTTTAAAGTACAACCTGATCCCAGTTGATAAAATCCATTATTGATTTGTCGCGTTGTCTCATCTGGCAAATCAGTGATATGAAAAGTTATTTCTCTCAGATAATTTTTTATTTCGATCTGGGCTTTGGTTTTTACGACAGGAGCCGGAAATATATTAAGAGGGGCGGAGGGGGACTTATATGCCGGTATAAGGTCGCCCAAATATCTTCGCCTGAGCTCTCTTATGAATTTTTCCATGGTATGATCTTTTAAGAGTTCCTGCCCTATTTTTACGATATAATGATTATCGGGATTCGTTAACTGAAGAATGATTGTGCTGATTTCAGGGGATTCACGGAATTCCCAGAATCTTCGGCTGACCGAATTATAAAACAGAACCCAATTTCCCTTAGAGATAATATGAACAAAGGGTTCCAGATAAAGCCAAAAATCTCTTTTATACTTCATGGTATGCCCTCGATATTACCTCATGGTATAGTAAAGGGTCAGACTCTATAAGTGAAAAATTTTTGATAAGATACTTTTCAAACATTTTTTCATCTGTATAGTAATCGCAAACCAGCCGGCCATCCTTGAAGTAGGTGTTAAACAGACACTCCTTGCAATGATCCGTGAAGAAGCATTGGTTGCATAATGGTTCAATCCGTTCATAACCCTCGTTGAATATCCTGGCAATGGACTCAAAGTTTATTTCAGGATTCTGCAGATGGAATTTTCCGATTTCAAATTCCCGACTAATATGTTCACAAGGCAGGATCGACCCATCGGCTGTGAGATAGACCCTGAGTGAAAAAGGGAGACAGGTCGCGGTGGGTATGAACTTCTTTGACCCGATTCTTCCGTTTGCGGGTGTAAGTAATTTCAAATGATTGCTGAAAACAAATCCACCGTAATGTTCCAGAACATCTGCTAAATCCTTGACCGTTGGATGACTGAGAAAAAGAGTTCGCATGAGTTCCCGATCCTGCATTGCGGTTGAAGAATTATTTAAAAAGGTCGTTCTGAATTCTTCTTTAAACTCTTCATTGATATTGAGTGTGTTGATCAATGATATCAAAGGCTTTTTATCGTACCGTTCCTTAAAGAATTCATGAACACTGTTATAATCGTTTTTTTTGTGTAGTACAGTCAAAAATGAAATGCGGTTCTTAAAATAATCAGGATAGAGAACCCTAAAGGCATCCAGATTTTTGACGACAATTGGGTAGGATGGTTTTTTGTTATGAAGTACCCTGAATGAGTTTTCCATTTCACCCCCATCGAGGCTGACAGAGATATCAAAATCATGTTTTACCAAGTAGTCTGAGTATTTTAACAGCAGTAATCCATTGGTTGACATGGTAAACTCGAAGGTCCATGATTCAGAATAGCCTGTGAGAAGAAATGTAACGACCTTCTTAATGAAGGTCATATTCTTGAGGGGCTCTCCACCATAAAAGCTGACAATCAAATGCTTATCGCCCTCTTTGCGCTCGTTGATTATCAATTCAAGAAATCGGAATGCTGCCTCCGGATCAAACTTCCTATTCCCTCTTTCTTTGTTGATGTAAAATTTGCTGTAGGTACAGTATGTGCATGAGAGATTACACGCTTCGGTTGATTCAAAAATAACCTGTTTGATTCCGGATAAATTACTTCGAACTTTCTCCGGCTTCAGTCTTCCGCCTAACTTAACAGATCCGGGATTTTTAAAGAACCTATGCCTTTTAAAATACCTGTACTTCTTAATTTGGTATTTTATCTCAGCCTGGTCAAAACGACCGGAACCCTTTATTTCAAGGTACTTTTTACCCTTTATCTCCGACAGGTATTGTTCCAGTAACCCTTTTTGATCGAGTTTGTGAAAACGGTCCAGAAGTGGATGGCACAATCCACAATAATCCAGATACGGACTATAGAGATAATGATGGGAATTTTGGGTAGTGAAGGTGATAGCTCTTTTCATAAAATGCCACAATCCTGGCCTCTTGCCACATGGAAACGGGCAAATTTAATGAATTTAATCACCCCGGCGACTTAAATCAAATCGGGTGTTTTCTTAACAGAGGCCATAGCGGTTGAGCCCTGACTGCAATAACAAAGATCTCCGATCGGTCCACCAGCTTTTCTTATATTATTATAGGGATTAAAAGTATCACAGGTACATTTAAAATCGACACCTCCTTTAATCTGTGACATCATGGTCTTTTTAATTTCAGCTTTGTACAGGTTAACAAGACTTAAAGTTTTCATATTGTATATGATTTAAATGGTTATTATTTAGTATCGTTTCCTATTCAAAAATCATGCCAAAATAATAATAAATTGAATAACAATAAGATATGCAAATTTATTTTGTAAAAATGTGTAAAGTATTTTTACACCGGTGTAAAAGTTGTAAAGTTTCTTTACAACTTTTTTGATCCCGGAGAGGTATTTTTATGGGGGGAGAAAGGGAAAAACCGAAGAAGCATTATTTCCGCAAGAAGGAATATCAGACTGCCCAGAACGAACCATTTCCATAAGGGAGTTCCTTCATTTATAGACTTGATCTCTTTTGCAAGCGTGTGACTTTTATTCGGTACCAATCGGATATCGGCGTCCTTTATTTTCGTTATTTGATCGTTCAATTCTGATTTGGTCAAGCAGGTAAGATCTGACTCTTTCCGGCTGATATTAAAAGAGATTCCGGAGATAACGCGATTATTATCCATGACCATGAAATGACCTGGGATTTTAATCTGCTCATGGGTTTGAATAAATGCCGTTGGCCCAAGCCTGTTGATTTCAGGTATAACTTCAAAATCAGATTGAAGACTTTTCAGATGTACTGATTCCGGGTCGTACAGGGTATCAGGAGAAAGTTCAATGATTTGATTGATCCCTGTGAGATACCAAAGTTTGGATTCGGGTACGCTCATTAACACCATATTATAGATAGAGGGAACAAAAATTAGATGTCGTGGGAAGTCAGACCATTGTTCATCGAGTGGTACCTGGAACCGGTAGATTTTCCCCCGACCACTTCGAATCAGAGTTAAAAAGGGATCTTTATTTTCAAGTCCCATTAAAATTTCCTGATTTCCGTGACTCTCAGATTCCCCCATCCGGTAATATTTCATTACCTCGGGGAGATCAGGATTATCAGGCATTTCGAGTTGTTGATTTTCTTTTTTTTCGAAAATATCCCTGAATATTTCGTTATTCAGATTCAGATTTAAAACCCGTTCCCGGTTCATTACTATTGTGCCGTAACCGGCTGTCCCGAAGGTTTGAAGGAAGTCATTATAGGTTTGAATTTGTTTATTATCAGGAGGGAATAGGATCAGGGTACCCCCAGAATGGATAAATCTTGACAGTTCCTGTGATAAACCGGAGGAAAGTTCCGGGATGCCGTCAATTATAACAGAAGATGCAGAACGAAGTTTCGAAAAGTCCAATTGTTTGAAATTCAAAGCGCTCATATATATTGCGGAGTCGTCCTGAAAGAGTGCCTGTAAGAATTTATTCGGTGCACGATCATAAATCACGATCAGGGGTATGTGGCGCGCAATCTCATATGAGAAATAGTACTTATCGTCATAGGTGATCGGGTAATCAGGAATCTCTACCATTCCATGCTGAATTCCGAAATTATTTTCGGTATAGGGCATTACGATTTCGGTTGATGCCCCGCCCCTGATGGAAACGGCTGCCAGCGCTTTCTGAGTATTATTGATGGTCAGTTTGACCGGAATTTTTTCGAAGGATTCCATTGATGAATTCACAATTCGGACATGCAGTCTTACGGGTTGGAAGGGTCGATGCAAGGGGGACTGGAAATATAGGGAGTCGATGTACAGGTTATTGTTTTTCTCTGCCGTAAGCTGAAGCAGATACCAGTTTATCAGGCTGTCGGGGCGTATCTGATTCAGAGAGCGGGTGGATTTCTGAAAATCAGATATTAAATAAGCATCATGGTTATCATTTGATCGAAAATGAGAAATTTCATTGATTCTACTAACTATTTCAGGCAGGGATCTGGTGGCAGGTGACACAGGTATCTCTTCCAAATTGCGCAGAAATTCGTCCCTGCTGATGAGCCGTTGATGCCGGCCTTCAAAATCATTGGTGAGTAGCATAAACAGATCGGAAGGGCTATAAACACCGGCAATTTCACGTGCCCTGGCTTTAGCAATGTCGATCAACCGGCCTTCAGTGGCAATTGCCTCCATTGAAAAGGAGTTGTCAACATAGATGCAGACGGTATGGTGATCGAATTTTTCCCTGATTGTTTCAGAACGGGGTATAAAGGGTTTTGCGAATGCCAGGATCAACATTGCGAGCGCAAGCAGGCGCGTTAACAGGATCAGCAGTTGTCTGAGTTTTGATTGCTTTCTGGTCTCTTGTTGAATGTATTCGAGAAAATCGACATTGGTAAAGTAGAGCTTTTTAAATCTTCTGAAATTAAATAAATGGATTAATACAGGGATTACCAGTGCTGACAGGAAAATCAAAAAAAACGGGTGGGCGAATTGCATGGTCAAATATAAAAAAATCCCGGCAAAGAGCCGGGATTTTTCAGGTGTCTTAGTTAAGGGGTCAGATGCACTGACCGCAGGATTTCACTGATCAGATTACACCCTGATCCAACATGGCATTGGCGACTTTCAGGAAGCCGGCAACATTGGCTCCTTTAACATAGTTCACATAACCGTCTTTGTCTTTGCCATACTTGACACAGGCGCTATGAATGCTGCACATGATATGATGCAGGCGTTCGTCAACTTCTTTCTTAGGCCAGCTCATTTTCATGGCATTTTGTGACATTTCCAACCCTGAGGTAGATACTCCTCCGGCGTTTACTGCTTTCCCGGGGGCAAACAAGATCTTGTTTTCGAGGAATTGTTCAATCGCTTCCGGAGTGCTCGGCATGTTGGCTCCTTCTGCAACGCAGATAACGCCATTTTTGATCAGGGTAATGGCATCATCTTTACCAAGTTCATTCTGCGTAGCGCAAGGAAGGGCAATATCACATTTCACTTCCCAGGGACGTTTTCCCTGATGGAACTGTGCATTTGGAAATTCGTAAGAGTAGGGTTTTACAATGTCCTGATTCGAAGCTCTGAGTTCGAGCATATAGGCTATTTTTTCACCGGAGATTCCATCCGGATCATAGATATAGCCGTCAGGACCGGAAATGGTAACTACTTTCCCGCCTAATTCGGTTGCCTTGGTGACAGCTCCCCATGCAACATTGCCAAAACCTGAAATGGCAACAGTCTTACCCTGGAACGTTTCACCTTTGGTTGCAAGCATTTCCTTGGCGAAATAGACCGCTCCAAAACCAGTAGCTTCCGGACGAATGAGGCTTCCTCCCCAGTTGAGGCCTTTTCCTGTTAAAACGCCAGTATTTTCACCGGCCAGTTTACGGTACATGCCATATAAAAAGCCGATCTCACGACCACCGACTCCGATATCTCCGGCAGGCACATCAGTCTCAGGACCAATCAGTTTCCAGAGTTCCAGCATGAATGCCTGGCAAAAACGCATGATCTCTGCATTGGACTTTCCTTTTGGATTAAAGTCGGAACCTCCTTTTGCGCCTCCCATCGGAAGAGTTGTCAAACTGTTTTTGAAAATCTGCTCAAAGCCCAGGAATTTGAGGATACTCAGGTTAACGCTTGGGTGGAACCGCAGACCCCCTTTATAAGGGCCGATGGCATTGTTAAACTGAATCCTGTAACCAAGGTTGACCTGAACTTTTCCACTGTCATCGACCCAGCAAACTTTAAAGGTCAGTATACGGTCGGGTTCGACCAATCGTTCAATGATGTTGGCAGATTCGAAATGAGGATTCTCATTATAGACCTCTTCGATCGATTCCAGTACTTCCCGTACGGCCTGGAGGTACTCATTTTCACCCGGATGCTTCTTCTCCAGGTCGTTCATGATTTTCTCTAAGTTCATTTTAATTCAGTTTTTAAATTAAATACAAGTTTTTATAATAATAGTTAAAATTCTAACAATGTGAATAAAATAACAATTGCAAAGTTACAGACTTAAAACCTACTAACCAAACAAATGGATATATTTTTTTACTCGTTCAGGGTTGAGTAAGGCGTCCGTTGACATAGCGGTTAACTCTCTCAATTTTTCCTTCAGGGGTGAAGAATCGCTCTTCACCATCTTTTACATTATCAGAGAAACGGGTAATTTGTCTGACTGATCCATCCGGATAAACGGCTTTCTGATATCCTGTTCCCCTATTGAACCTGGCTTCACCTACCACCGTTCCCGAATAATCATAATAGAGCCAAAAACCATCATAGAGTCCATTGTTAAATTCTCCTTCTGTCTTGACCGTTCCGTTTGACCAGTATTCGGTGAATCTGCCGTCAAGTTTTCCGTTTGAATAGCGGGCGTTGGTAATCAGGGTTCCCTGTGTGTCCCATATCTTATAAACGCCTACCTGAATGCCATTTTTGAAATATTGTTCCTCCTTTTTTTTCCCATTTGGATGGTACAGTATATAAGGGCCATCCAGTTTATTCTGTTTATAGTTTCCGGAAATCTGTAGCTGACCTGTTTCGTAATAAAATTTTGCAGAACCCTCGTACTGGTCCTTACGGAGCATAATTTCTGATTTCAGGACTCCATTGGGCCAATATTCGGTTTTTGTTCTATGACATGCCGTAAGGATCAGGATCAATACCAGTATTACCGGAAATTCAGGTCTCTTCATAGTTTTGATTGCTGAAAAATATCGATGGTCCCTTCAATCCCGTTTATCATCATCTGTACGGCAATGACTGCCAGGATCAGCCCCATCAGTCGTGAAACCACTTTCAGAAGTCCGGGGTCAAGTCGCCTGGCGATAACCTGTGAGGATACAAACATAAAATAGGTTATTATGCACATTACTGCAAATATCAGAATGACAATGAGGACATTGGTAATTGATTTTTCCGCGCCTACAAAATTCATGGCCGTTGAAATGGTTCCGGGTCCTGCTAAGAGTGGTATGCCAAGGGGAGAAATGGCCATATCGCGCGCCTCCTTTTCAAGGGTATCTCTTTCCTGAAGGGTGGGTGCATGTATGGTATTATCTCTTGCATTAAGCATTTGAAAACCAATAATAAAAACAATAATACCTCCGGCAATCTGAAAAGCAGGCAGTGTAATTCCAAACAGCCTGAATATGATATGACCAAAGATGCTGAAAATGGCAATAATGAAAAAGGCAACGGTGGTGGATTTCCGGGCTATTTTTTTTTGGGTCTTC
The DNA here is from genome assembly GCA_964525995.1 of uncultured Prolixibacteraceae bacterium. Taxonomy (GTDB): domain Bacteria; phylum Bacteroidota; class Bacteroidia; order Bacteroidales; family FEN-979; genus CAIVAT01. The sequence continues at coordinate 76,368 of CAZGIM010000007.1, forward strand.
TGATCAAAATCCTTGACCATTCCCATAAAGACCGGCAAATTGCCAATGGGATTCAGCATGGCAAAGAAACCCATGAACACAGTTATGCTGTGTAAGAAAAGATCATAAAACTTCATCGATTTCGTTTTTTGTTTGATACATTATTGATCTTGCGAGAAATTTGCCCCAATAAGCAATAGGGCTTTAAAGTAAAGGTATTCCAAATCCGACACTGGTAACATTGATATTCTTGATTGGGTATACCATCGACAAAGATAAAACTAAAAGTAGTGGAATTCCCCGGTAAGTTTCAAATATTCCGCGGAATAGCATCCTCTCCTATCCCGGATGATGAGGTGTGTTTGGTGTGGTAGTTCCACGACATTATTAGAATATTCCTGTGCCACCCTGATGGGGATTTTTGAGGGGGTGGATTTGACGATCAGTGATCGTTTCAGGTGAAGGTTATTTTTTTCACAGATAGAACGGAAGGTTTCGGCACAGGTGAATGGTACGATGAGTGCCAGTGTGCCCTGGGGAGTTAATACCCGGGCTGCCATTGTCGCCAGTTCGTGGAGGGATAAAACCTGATCGTGTCGGGCTATGGTTCGTTGATAAACAGGTGATTGCAATGAGTCTGAGAAGTAGGGGGGATTCGTAATAATAAAGTCATATTTATAGTCAATTGATTTTATAAAACGCTGAATCGACATATTATAAAGGTGGATTCTTTCGCTCCAGGGGCTCTGTTGAAAATTGTTCCGGGCTTCTATGGCTGATGCAGTATCGATTTCAATTGCATCGATCGAACCGATGGATTTCTGAGCCATCATCAACGACAGGATACCGCAGCCGGTGCCTATATCCAAAATATGGCCGGAATCGTGCGGTTCGGACCAGGCTCCCAGTATCATGGAATCGGTACCGACACGCTGGGTACTTTGCTCATCGCAGACGTTAAAATATTTAAATCGAAAAGGCATGAAGCCGTTACAGATAGATATCTATCAGGCCTTCCGGAGCTGAAATACTGATTTGCTTTTTCTTCCGGTCAATTTTCAGGATGATCTTATCAATAACCGGTATCAGAATCTCGCGGTCCTGAAATGAAATTTTAAACAGTGCCTGGTGCGGCAATTCAATGAATCCCCCGACAACTCCTATATTTCCATGCTTTTTATCGATGACCGAATATCCTTTGACCTCATGAAAATAAAACTTTTTCCCTCTCAGAACCGGGAGATTCTGAACCGGGAGGTACATTTCCAACCCTGCCAATGAGGAAGCATCGTCGTGGGATTCGAAATCACGGAACAGGATCAAGGCTTTTTTTTCAGATTGAGGCAGAAATGAGGAAATAAAAAATGGAATCAACGCTCCTTGTAAATCAAGAAAAACCGATTCCAGGTTCTCATAATTACGGGGGTCATCCACGTCGAGCCGGACCATCAGAAATCCTTTATTTCCATGGGTCTTAATAATTTTTCCCAGGTAATAAAGGTCGTCCCGGTTCATTGGAAATATGTTGTCGCCGATTTATTCGGTTTCAGTAGGTTGCTCGGCAGGGGATTGTGTTGCGCCCTCTTCCATTGCTGCTTCAGCGGCTTTAGCTGCTTCGTCGAGTCTTGCTTTGTTCAATTTCTGAGCAATTGCCTGAGCTTTTGTTTCATTTACTTTTTTCTCCTGCTCCAACTGATTTTTACGCGCTTCCTTCTGGCTCAATTCGAATTCATTCTTTGTGCTGGTAATTTTTCTTTGTTTCTCTTCCAGCCAGGATTGAAATTTGCTCTCAGCCTGTTCAGGGGTCATGGCTCCTTTTTGTACACCCTTGAGCAGATGGTTTTTATACATCACACCCTTAAAGGAAAGGATCGCCTTAACGGTATCAGTGGGTTGTGCTCCTTTTTGAATCCAGGCAAGCGCCTGATCGAAATCCAATTCGATTTCGGCAGGGCGGGAAACCGGATTATAGATGCCAATACGCTCAATGAATTTTCCGTCACGTGGTGCACGACCATCCGCAATAACAATGTGATAAAAAGCTTGTCCCTTTTTACCTCTTCTCTGTAATCTGATTTTGGTTGGCATTTTAAATAATTGTCAAGGATTAATAATTAATTGAATTCAGGGGCGCAAATTTCGGAATTTATTCTGGAAACACCAAATAGTACTCAAATATTGGGGATAAAATAGCAGGGAACTGAAGAATTCAGGAGATTCAAACACGGAATTTATGCTTTTCATAAACCGGCTGGGAACCCGGCAAGGGGTGACCCCTTATTTACCGAATCTGATATATGAAGTGCTCCTGGTGCCGCAAAAAGAGCAGGTGGACTCGGGTTTGGCGACATCGTAGGTATTTCCACATTTGGGACAGACCCAATAGGTTTTAGGTAGGTTCCCTGTGTTTTTTTGGGTTATAGCCTGGAGGGCATTTTGATAGATTAAATGATGTTTCTTCTCGGTTTCCATCGCCCAGCGAAAGGATTTCAACGCATCGGATGCATTCTCTGATTTCGCAGTAGTGATAAATCCGGGGTACATGGAGCTGATTTCACTATTCTCTCCGGTGATGGCGTCCTGTAAATTCTCAGCAGTCGTCTTTACGGCGAAAGAGGGTTTTACCGGGGTTACCGATTGTCCCATACGGATTAAGACTTTTTTATGGTTTTCTGCGTGAATGGCTTCAGCCTTTGAAGTGGCCGAAAACATGATGGCGAGGGATGTCAGTCCTTCCTTTTTCGCCTGATCTGCAAATGCAGCATATTTTGCGCTGGCCGTTGATTCTCCGATAAAAGCTGTTTTCAGGTTCTCAATTGTTTTCTCTGACCCGGCAAGGGAATGTAATCCGGTGGTAAGTAATAAGGCTCCACCAAGCAAAACATATTTTATCATGGCTTTTCAGATTTAGGTTTGTTTATGATTACTGATCAATGGGATTTGGGATTTTATAAGCCAATCATATAATTAATTACGAGTGTGCCTCCGAGGTATCCAGTAATGGAGACTAGGATGAACGATGCAAAGAATAGAAGTAAAGATATCCATTTCAGGGGTGTATCCTCTTTTTTGAGGTAGTGTAAAAGGATTCTGAAAAAGACAGCGATTAGAATGGCAAACAGCGTCAACAAAGCAAATAATTCGTGCTGATCGCGTGCCTGGCCGGCTTCTCCTTCCATCGGGGTAGTAAAAAAATATCCGGTGACAAAAGCTCCGACAACCGCTATCATGCCAATAAGTTCAAGCCAGTACCCCATGCGGGTAAGGCAAAGTTCTTTTCGTGTAAAAAGGCTGAGCAGATCTGCGAAGAAGCCAACCGTGATGATGGCGATGGGGAAATGAACCATCATGGGATGAAAATGACTGGAATCGAACATATGTAATATTTTACAGACAAATATAGCTGAAAAGTTTCCATTTTCAAAAAAAATCATTGCAGTGTTTACATCTTCATAATTTATGAACATTTCATTTTTGGTGCATGAATTGCGATAATTTTACCGGTTCATATTCGTAGTTTTCCTGATCAATGGTTGATTTCGTACATTTACATTTACACACGCAGTATTCAATTCTTGACGGAGCCTGCCGGATCAAGGATATGGTATCAAAGGCCGTTTCTTTAGGTATGCGGGGCGTAGCGGTTACCGATCACGGTAATTTATTCGGAATAAAAGAGTTCGAGGAGACAGCCGCAAAGCAGAAACAATTTAAGCCAATTTTCGGATGTGAGACATACGTAGCCCGACGCAGCCGTCACGATAAAGTGGAGCAGACCGACCGTAAGGGTGACCATCTGGTTCTGCTGGCAAAAAATGAGACGGGTTATAAAAACCTGCTCAAACTGATCTCATTTTCGTGGACGGAAGGTCATTATTACAAACCCAGGATAGATAAGGAGCTGTTAAGAAAATACCATATGGGGCTGATTGCCTCTTCAGCATGTTTAGCCGGTGAAATACCTCGTGCCATTTTAGCCGGGAACTTAGGGAAGGCTGAAGCTGCCATCAGAGATTACCAGGAATTATTTGGGGATGATTTCTACCTGGAGCTGATGCGACATCCTGCCACTGATCCCACTCGCGACGGAGATGTTTACAAACGACAGATGATCGTTGACGAGGCACTCGTAAATCTTTCCAGGAGCCTGAATGTAAAATTGCTTGCCACCAACGACGTTCATTTTTTGAATCAGGATGACGCCGATGCACATGACCGGTTGTTGTGCGTCAACACCGGTAAATTCATTGATGATCCCGATCGCATGCGATATACGGGTCAGGAGTGGTTCAAGTCGAAAGAGGAGATGAATGCGCTTTTTTCAGATATTCCTGAAGCGCTGGAAAACACCATCGAAGTTCTTGAAAAGGTTGAACATTACAGTCTGAACAGAGATCCGATTATGCCGGATTTCCCGATACCTGAAGACTTCTCTGATGCCGATGCCTATTTACGTCATTTGACCTATCGGGGGGCTGAGACGAGATATCCCGAAATCACCCCGCAGATCAGAAACCGGATTGATTATGAACTGGAGACAATAAAAAAGATGGGGTATCCCGGATATTTTCTCATTGTTCAGGATTTTCTGAATGCCGCGCGTTCGATGGGCGTTTCGGTGGGGCCGGGGCGTGGTTCTGCTGCGGGATCAGTTGTAGCGTATTGTATCAGGATTACCGATGTTGATCCCTTGAAATATGATCTTCTTTTCGAGCGCTTTTTAAATCCCGACCGGATTTCGATGCCGGATATCGATATTGATTTTGATGAAGATGGCAGAGACAAGGTTTTGAAGTGGGTCGTCGGGAAATATGGGGTTGAAAAGGTGGCCCAGGTCATAACATTTGGAACGATGGCAGCGAAGGGAGCCATCAGGGATGTAGGCCGGGTTGAACGGTTATCGCTTGACGAAGTTAACCGGTTATGCAAGTTGGTACCCTCCAGGCCGGGAATTACCCTGAAGTCGGCCTATGAAGAGGTTCCCGAGTTGAAAGCCGCCCGGTCATCGGGTGACCGGCTGATTTCAGAGACACTTCGCTTTGCCGAAAGTTTAGAAGGGTCGGTTCGTCAAACTGGAATCCACGCCTGTGGTATTATCATCAGCCGGGATAATCTGACAGAGTACATACCGGTAACGACTTCAAAAGATTCCTCTTTTCTATTGACCCAGTTTGAAGGAACTTATATTGAGAAAGTCGGGATGCTGAAGATGGATTTTTTAGGGTTAAAGACCCTGGCCATCATTAAGGATACCCTTGATAACATTAAAGCCTCGAAGGGTGTTGAGGTTGACCTGGAGCATATTTCCTTCGAGGATCCCGAAACCTATGAGTTATTCAGCCAGGGCAGGACCACCGGTGTTTTTCAGTTTGAGTCGGACGGCATGAAGAAATATCTGCGTGAGTTGAAGCCGAACAAAATAGAGGACCTGATCGCCATGAATGCCCTGTATCGTCCGGGGCCCATGGAATACATACCCAGTTTCATTAACCGAAAACATGGCCGTGAGCAAATAACCTACGATATTCCGGTAATGGAAAAGTACCTTCGCGATACTTACGGTATTACGGTTTATCAGGAACAAGTCATGTTGCTGTCACAGGAGTTGGCAGGTTTCACAGGAGGCCAGGCCGATTCACTCAGGAAAGCCATGGGTAAAAAGATCGAGTCGATGATGAACGATCTGAAACCCAGGTTTTTCGACGGATGCAAAAGAAACGGCCACGATGAAACGGTAGTTAACAAGATATGGAAGGATTGGGAAGCATTTGCCAATTACGCCTTTAATAAATCACATTCGACTTGTTATGCATATGTGGCTTATCAAATGGCATTTCTGAAGGCCCATTTTCCTGCCGAATTCATGGCTGCGGTATTAAGCAGGAACCGGACCGACCTGAAGGAGCTGACGCTGTTTTTGGATGAATGTAAACGGTTGCAAATTCAGGTTTTAGGCCCTGACATAAATGAAAGTTCGACGGCATTTACAGTGAATAAAAAGGGGGAGATCCGATTCGGAATGGCCGGAATAAAAAATGTCGGCGAGGCGGCGGTGAAGGCCATTGTCGATGAAAGAACGGCTCATGGATCATTTACCTCCGTTTTTGATCTCACCAACAGGATCAATGCACACACGCTTAATAAAAGGTGTATTGAGTCGCTTGCGAAAGCGGGAGCGCTTGATTGCTTTGAGAATAGCCACCGGGCTCAGTATTTTTATCAGGAAACGAGCGAAGATCCCATTTTTTTAGAAAAAGTGATCCGAAGCGCCATGGATTTTCATGCACGTAAGGATTCGATGCAGCAGTCACTTTTTGGGGATTCCGAAGAGGTGAATTATCCGGAAATTATGTTACCCGACTGCCGTCCATGGTCTAAGCTCGAACAACTTAAATATGAAAAAGAGGTTACGGGTTTTTACATGAGTGGTCATCCCCTGGATGATTTCAAATTTGAGATAGAACAATATTGTACGGTGACCATTGATGACCTGAAGCAGGATCTGAGACCCCTCAAGGGGAAGGAGGTTATCTTTGCAGGAATAGTCCTGGAGGCGAATCATAAAATCGGAAAGACCGGAAAGCCTTTCGGGAGTTTCATCATTGAAGACTATTTCAATTTCATCTCTATCAATGTTTTTTCGGAAGAATACCTGAAGTGGAAACATTTTCTTGAAGCTGGTCAGTACCTGTTTCTTAAAGCCCGTATTGAACCCAGGTTTGACAACCCAGATCAGCTTGTTGTGAAGGTAAACCAGATCCATTTATTACAGGAGGTCCTTGAAAAAATGACCAAAGCCCTGGTGATCACCATTCCACTAAATGACATCACACCCGAAATCGTCGTGAAGCTTCAAGCAAGGGCAAAGCACTGTAAAGGCAAATCCATCCTACGAATCCGTATAATTGACCCAGTCGAAAATATTGTCGTCGAATTGCCTTCCAGGAAGTTTAGAGTCCACCCAAAGGAATTCCTGAACCAGATGGGTGATTTGTCTGAAATTCCCATCCGGGCCATCGGAGTGTGATTTACCCCTGTTTTTATGACCCGGTTCTCCAACGCGGGTTTAAATCTGCGCTGTTTTTTTTTGTAAATTCGCCAAATAAATCCGGATTCAAATCTTCCGTTTTTATTTTTTTTGTCTATCCTTGAATTGATGCAGAAAAGACTTCGAATTGGACAACAAACAAACATTTAAAAATATACCTATATGATTGAGACGTTAACAGATGCTAATTTTGAAGAAAAAGTTTTAAAGACCAATATTCTGGCTATTGTAGATTTGTCGGCAGAGTGGTGTGGTCCCTGTCGTATGGTGTCGCCGATTATTCACGAGCTTGCCGCTGAATATGATGGGAGAATCGTTGTGGGTGAGATGAATGTCGATGAAAATCCCGCCACCACAGCGACGTACCGTGTGCGCAACATTCCTACTGTATTGTTTTTTAAGAACGGACAAGTTGTTGACAAGCAGGTTGGAGCAGTTCCCAAGGCGTCGTATAAGGCGTTAATCGAAAAATACCTCTGATGCCAACCTGTAATGGTTGCATTTTTATTGCAGGAGATTCCAGGTATTATCTCCTGATTATAAATATTTTCAGGTGGCGGGTTTGATTGATCAAAATCGGCTGGAACAATTTTCATCCCTGGAATTTTTAGCACGGCAGGTAGTGGAGGGATTTATTACAGGCTTACATAAAAGTCCCTTTCACGGCTTCAGCGTCGAGTTTGCGGAGCACCGGCTGTACAATAGCGGTGAATCGATCAAGTCGATCGATTGGAAATTATATGGCCGTACTGACCGGTTATATTCAAAGAGGTTTGAGGAGGAGACCAATCTGAGATGTCAGATTTTGATTGATGACTCCTCTTCGATGTGCTATCCGGTGAGGAGTGGCGCTAACCTGGAGCATCCCGACAAACTTACCTTTGCAGTATATATTGCCGCAATTCTGATTTACTTATTCAGAAGGCAGCGTGATGCGTCAGGGATCAGTATTTTTTCAGATCAGATCGCCTTGCATACACAGTCGAAGTCGAGTTCGGCACATTACCGGTATTTGTTTTCTGAACTTGAGAAACTTTTGATACCCCGGTCGACCGATCAAATGAAAGGAACTGAGGTTGCCCAAGCAATTCACCTTCTTGCAGAACGCTTACACCAACGATCCCTCGTAATCCTGTTAAGCGATATGTTTGACCGGCTGAGGCAGCCTGAAGAGCTTTTTGCTGCGCTGCAACATTTGAAACATAACAAACATGAGGTGATTCTCTTTCATATTTTAGATAAAAGAACCGAATTGGATTTCGAGTTTGAGGAGCGGCCGTATCGGTTTATTGATTTAGAGACGGGCAGGCAGGTACGGGTTCAGCCCGGACAGATCCGGTCGCGATATGTGGAAACACTGGAACGGTTCAGAAAAGAGATGAAGATCAGATGTGGTCAGTATTATATTGATATTGTGGATGTTGATATTCTTTCAGGATTTGAGCAGGTGCTGTTGTCGTATCTTGTAAAACGCAGTAAGCTGTACTGATTCAGAATCCTCCTTCCTTATTTTTGTTACCTTTGCACTCCCAAAAAATGATATATGGAAATTGCCTCGAAGTACAATCCTGCTGTCGTTGAAGATAAATGGTATTCGACTTGGCTGAAGAACAATTTGTTTCACTCTGAGCCTGATGAACGGGAACCGTATTGCATCGTCATCCCTCCTCCCAACGTGACAGGGGTCTTGCATATGGGGCATATGCTAAACAATACCATCCAGGATGTGATGATTCGGAGGGCCAGGATGGCCGGGAAAAATACCTGTTGGGTTCCCGGCACTGACCATGCCTCGATTGCTACCGAGGCAAAGGTAGTTGCCAAACTTACGGAGGAAGGGATTCAAAAAAACCGATTGACCCGTGAACAGTTCATGGAGTACGCCTGGGAATGGAAGCAAAAACATGGAGGGATCATCCTGGAACAGTTGAAAAAGTTAGGCGCTTCGTGTGACTGGGATCGAACCTGTTTTACGATGGATGATGGATTATATGATTCGGTAATAGAAGTTTTCATTGATTTATACAAGAAAGGTTTAATCTACCGGGGAGTCAGGATGGTGAACTGGGATCCGAAAGCCTTAACTGCGGTTTCGGACGAGGAAGTCATTTACAAGGAGGTCAGTTCAAAACTATACTATGTAAGGTATCGTGTTGATGGTGCTTCCGATGAGTGGGTTACCGTTGCAACTACACGGCCAGAAACCATTCTGGGTGATACCGCCATTTGTGTGCATCCCGATGATGAAAGGTATCGGCATTTGAAAGGAAAAAAAATAATAGTGCCACTCATCGGCCGTCCCGTTCCGGTTATTTTCGACGAGTATGTTGACCGTGAATTCGGAACCGGTGCCCTGAAGGTAACTCCAGCTCATGATATCAATGATTACAATTTAGGGATCAAATACAACCTGGAGGTAGTTGATACCTTTAATGCAAACGGAACCATGAGTGAAGCAGCGGGGTTGTTTGTAGGAGAAGATCGGTTTGTGGTGCGTAAAAAAATTACCGTTGAATTGGAGAAGCAGGGCCACTTGGTTAAAATTGAAGACTATCCAAACAAAGTAGGTTATTCTGAACGAACCGATGAGGTGATTGAACCCCGGATTTCGATTCAATGGTTCATGAAAATGAAGGAGTTATCGAAACCGGCATTGGATCTCGTCGAAAATGACACCATCTGGTTTCATCCGGCCAAATATAAGAACATGTACCGGCACTGGATGGAGCATGTTACCGATTGGTGTATTTCGCGACAATTATGGTGGGGGCACCGGATTCCGGCGTGGTATCTGCCCGATGGTACATTTGTGGTTGCGAAAACCCGTGAAGAGGCTTTTAAGCAGGTCAAATCGACCTCTGCAACCTCCCATATCCGGGTTGAGGATTTAAAACAGGATGAAGATGTGTTGGATACCTGGTTTTCGAGTTGGTTATGGCCGATCTCGGTGTTCGACGGGATCAGGAATCCCGATAATCCTGATATCCGATACTATTATCCGACCAACGATCTCATAACAGCTCCGGAAATCATTTTCTTTTGGGTTGCCCGGATGATCATGGCAGGTTGGGAGTACCGGAAGGATATTCCGTTCAGGAATGTTTATTTCACCGGAATCGTACGGGATAAACAGGGACGGAAGATGTCGAAGTCGCTTGGCAATTCGCCTGAGCCGCTTGACCTCATTGCCAGGAATGGAGCTGATGCGGTTCGGGTAGGAATGCTTTTATGTTCGCCGGCGGGGAATGACCTCCTGTACGATGACGGCCTGATCGAACAGGGCCGGAATTTCTGTAACAAGATATGGAATGCGATGCGGCTGATTATGGGCTGGCAGTTAGCTGATGACCTGGCTCAACCTGAAGAAAACAAGATTGCTATAGCATGGTTTGATACAGTTTTTAACTCCTCCTTACAAACCATCCAGGGCCTTTTTACCGATTATCGTCTGTCGGAGGCGTTGATGACAACCTACAAGCTGATCTGGGATGATTACTGCTCCTGGTTTCTGGAAATGATTAAACCAGCCTATCAGCAGCCTGTTGATCCGGTTACCCATAAAGCTGCTGTTGGTTTCCTTGACCAATTGATCCGGTTGCTCCATCCATTCATGCCCTTCATAACTGAGGAAATATGGCATATTATCAATAACCATAAAGAAAATGAATCGATTTTGTTAGCTCCTCAACCTGAGGTCAAACCGTTCAACCAGGTTATAATGGATCAGTTCGGTTTTGCTTCGGAAGTGATCATTGCCATCCGGAATCTCAGAAAGGAACAGAGTATTCCATTTAAGGACCCGTTAACGTTGCACATCAGGAAAAATAACGGTGAAATGGCTGATACCATTTTCGACGGGCTCATTGAGAAACTCTGCAATTTGAAGAGCATCTCTTACATTGACGCGAAAGAAACCGGTGGCGCATCCTTCATGGTCAGGAACACAGAGTTTTTTATCCCGTTGGAGGCCCAAATCGATGTGGAGGATGAGCTGACAAAGATTAGCGAGGAGCTTGCTTATACCCGTGGATTCCTGGTTAAGGTGATGGGGAAGCTTGACAATGAGAATTTTGTCAGGAATGCTCCACCAGCCGTTGTTGAATCGGAGCGGAAGAAGCAACAGGATGCCATTTCCAGGATTACCGTATTGGAACAACGTTTAAAAAGTTTACATGCCGGGTAATCCCGTGATCGATCATGCAGGAGATACGAAATATTGCCATCATTGCCCATGTTGATCATGGTAAGACCACCCTTGTTGACCGGATTCTTCATCAGGTCAGGCTTTTTCGCGACAATCAGAATGTAGGCGATCTCATTCTGGATTCAAATGATCTGGAGCGTGAACGGGGAATCACAATTCTTTCGAAAAATGTTTCGGTCAGATATAAGGGCGTCAAGATTAATATTATTGATACACCGGGGCACTCTGATTTTGGAGGAGAGGTGGAGCGTGTCCTGAATATGGCTGATGGGGTCTTAATACTGGTGGATGCATTTGAGGGACCTATGCCACAAACACGATTTGTGCTCCAGAAAGCGTTGGAACTTGGTAAAAAGCCGATCGTAGTGATCAATAAGGTTGACAAGCCTAATTGTGCTCCCGATGAGGTACAGGAGGCTATGTTCGATCTGATGTTCAGCCTTGATGCCAGCGAAGATCAACTTAATTTTCCAACGGTTTTCGGATCCTCTAAACAGGGCTGGATGTCGGACGACTGGAGGCGACCGGTACAGGATGTCAGCTATTTATTGGATCAGATTGTCGAGCATATTCCGCCTCCGGTTCTCGAACCTGGTTCGTTGCAATTGCAGATCAGTTCGCTTGATTATTCTTCGTATGTTGGCAGGATCGCAGTTGGTAGGATTACCCGGGGCAGCATCAAAGCCGGAATGACGGTTTCGCTGGTAAAAAATGACCGGACGGTTTTAAAATCTGTTGTCAAAGAGCTTTATTTGTTTGAGGGATTGGGAAAAGAGAAGGTGAAACGGGAAGTATCGGCAGGAGAGATCTGTGCGGTTCTGGGACCTGAAAATTTTGAGATTGGGGACACCATAGCCGATTTTGAATTCCCGGAAGGTTTGGCTCCGATTCATGTTGAAGAACCGACCATGAGTATGCTTTTCACAATAAACACTTCTCCGTTTGCGGGAAAAGAGGGAACTTATGTTACTTCGAGGCATATTAGGGAACGGTTATTTAAGGAGACAGAAAAGAATCTTGCACTGCGGGTCGAAGAGATGGATACGCCCGACCGTTTTCAGGTTTATGGTAGGGGAATTCTCCATCTGGCCATACTTGTGGAGACGATGCGTCGTGAAGGGTACGAATTTCAGCTTGGACAGCCACAAATTCTCACCCGTGAAATAGAAGGTCAGAAGTGTGAACCGGTGGAGTTATTAAAAGTTCAGGTACCCGAGCCTTTTGCCGGAAAAGTCATTGAACTGGTCAGCCGCCGAAAAGGCGACATGCTCCACATTGAACATAAGCGTGACCGGACGATCCTTGAATTTGCTATACCGGCACGGGGTTTAATCGGGCTTCGCAACCCAGTCCTGACCGCTACCGAGGGGGAAGCAGTCATGGCCCATCATTTCAGAGCCTATGAGCCCTGGAAAGGTGAGATGCCGGGCCGAAACAACGGATCTCTGATATCGATGTACAACGGCACTGCCATAACATATGCCCTTGACAAGTTGCAAGACCGAGGCATCTTTTTTATAGATCCCTTTGAGGAGGTCTATGGTGGTCAAATCATTGGTGAGAACACGAGGAGTGAGGATATCGTCGTTAATGTAAACCGGACGAAAAAACTGTCGAACGTGAGGGCATCAGGATCAGATGAGAAGGCGGTATTATCTCCTCCGGTGAAGTTCTCACTGGAGGAGTCGATGGAATACATCAAAAATGATGAATATGTCGAAGTGACCCCGAAATCATTGAGACTTCGAAAGATCATTCTGGATGAGACGGAACGGAAGCGAAGCCAAAGGCTGGTTTAATCCGCTTCTCAGGAATTGATTCAAACACGAGTTCAGCCAGATCTTTAACCTGAATCCTGTTCGTTTTACTGAAGGTTTTTTTACATAGCGGACATCCGGTTGCGAGAATATCCGGGCCAGGACCCAACAAGATATCAAGAGCCCTGTTAGTAATGATGTCGCGTTGTTGTTGATTTGCTTCAAAAATTCCAAGGCTGCCGCCACAGCAAAGGGCGTTATTTCTTTCTTCTTCGGATGTCATAAGGTCCGATATCTTTCCCAATAATGCTCTTGGCGCTTCGTAAACGTACGAGCCACGTCCGAGGTCGCATGGATCGTGATAAACGATTTTCCGGTGAATGGATTGAAGCGGGATTTGTCCTAATCTTACCAATTCCAATAAAAACTGGGAATGGTGCTGGATTCTTATTGGCAGGTTATACGTTTCTTTAAATACCCTGTAGCAGATCGGGCAGGAAGTCACGAGCATTTCAGCTTTTGAATTCCTGATCATCGTTTTATTATCCTCAACCAGGTCATTCGCCTGACGGTCTTTACCTGCCAACATCAGTGGTCGGCCGCAACAAATACTCCGCTCTTCATCAAGATGCACGTAAGGAATTCCGGCGGTATCCATTATGCCTTTCATGGCACGGGTGATGGAAGGGGTGAGTTGCGACATGCATCCGGAAAAATAAGCTACACTGCCAGTTTTTACCGTATTTGTCGTAACGAATGAAAAATCAGCATGCTGACCCGAGGTTAGTTCCCTTCGCTTGATCAGCCTTAGCGAATCGGTATGGATACCGACCGGGCAAACCTCCTGGCAACGGCCGCACAGTAGGCAACTTCTAGAAATCTTTTCAGGAACGTACTTATCACGGACGTCGCGGATAAAATAAACTGCCTGGGCATCACGGATACCTGCAAAGTTCATCTGACATACATCCAGACAAACTCCGCATCGGGAACAGGAGTGGACTTCGGTATCGGAATAGCCGGAGTACCATTTTTTTGGCTGGATGTCGAAATTTCTGAAAAAAATCAGCAGGATTTCGGTTGGAATGTGCATGTACCGGGTATAGGGGAGGGTCACAAAAAAAATTCCTAACGCCACTGAATATCCCCACCACATAGTATAAGCGACAAAATCGGTTGGAAAAGGTACAATCCCTGCTAAAAAATTTCCAAGGGGTTGGGTCAGGAATCCTCCTCCACTGCCGTAGTGACCGGCTGTGAAGCTTTCGGCAAGCAACCGCATCGGAAAAATGAGCCAGAGGGCGGCAAGAGCAACCTGGTCGGTAAGCTGGTGACGGGTGCCTTCATTCATCCCAAACCATTTTGATTTTTTTCTTTTCACAAATGCCAGCAATAGTCCGCTCAGAATATAAAGCAGGAGCAGGTCCATAATGAAGCGAAAAAAGCGGGGCACTGCATATACTTCAAAGAAGATAACCAGCTTATCATGAATGAAAAACTTAAGAAAAATGGGATAGTAGGGGGCATTGAGGTGGGTTCCGCTATAGAAGCGACTTTCGATATTTCCAAAAATAATAAGCAGGAACCATCCCAGGGCGAAACTCATGTGCATATATCCCAGCAACGGATTTCTTATCCACATCTTTCGATGGATCAGCGCCTCCAGGAAAACCTCTTTAAGGCTTATGAAGATCTGTACCGGATTACGTATCCCCGAGGTGAACTTTACCCTGTCGACAGGAGAAAGCGCTTTTATCCACCGGTACCAGTCTTTCCCGATGGTAATGAACAGGTAAAGCAGTCCGAGCGAGAAGGGCAGAACGAAGAGGTTAAAGTTTACCATCAGATCTTTTCCAAAGCCCTGTTAATTCCAAGAATTAAACCACGAAGATTGACACCCCGGGGACAAATAAGCTGACACTTGCCGCAAAACATACAATGTTTGATTTCTTTTCTGACCAATTCTATGTCGCCCCGCCTGATCAGTGTGTGTAATTTCCGGATGTTAAATTCGGTAAAATGGCCAGTCGAGCAGGTTCCGGTGCAGCTTCCGCACCCGATACACAAATTCCATGAAGGTTCGCGGTCGAGCAGATATTTTGCTATTCTGAAATCATTTTTTTCAAAATCGATGGTACTGTCCCGGTTCGCCCTATATCCGAAATCTTTCACGACCGGGTGAGATTTAGATATGAAAACACCTGCAGGGCGGTTGCCCGGGCATCTGCGATGGCATTGGCAATCGTCATCGGACCTTTCACTGTGCCCGTAACAAACAGTCCGGGGATGTGTGTCAGATTATCACCGGTGTGCTCATCAGCAGGTTGCAGGAATCCATCACTACCGGTAACAAGTTGCAACTCTGACAGCATCCTGATATTTTTGATCCTGGGAACAAATCCAACCAGCAGCACAACCAGATCCACAACCATTTTCATGGGTTTTCCGGTCAGGGTATCCTCGGTTTTGACAACCAGGGTATGATCAGGATTTTCTGAGCATTCGGACAGTCGCCCGCGAATAAAGCTAACACCGTATTTTTGCTGGGCTTCAAAATATAGTTCTTCGAAACAGCGGTCGAACATTCTGAGATCCATGTAAAAAGAATAAACCTCACAATCCGGTATCGCTTCTTTCACTTCGATAGCCTGTTTGACGCCGGTTATGCAACACACTTTGGAACAATATAGATTTCCGACCTTTTCATCGCGTGACCCCACACAATGTATGAATACAACCCGCGAGGGTTCCCGTCCATCGCGGGTCAGGAGCGGCTTTTTATCCTTAAACCAACTTTCCAGATCAGCAGAAGTGATCACATTATCGTAAATTCCATAACCATACTCTTCTTTTCTGGTTGCGTCGAAAAGGTCATACCCGGTAGCAAGAACCAGACTTTCACCATGAAGCGCTTTGCCATCCGATAAGATCACATTAAAACCCTTTTCCTGACGTTGGATCTCCATAACGCATTTTCCGGTAATCATCTTAATGTGAGAATCCAGTTGGATATTCAGTTTCCCGATTACTTCTGTAGCCGGTCGGCGTGTCGGAAAAAGTCTGTCCCACGAGTTAACATGACCTCCAATACCTGGTTCCTGTTCAATCAGTGTAACTTCAATTCCAAGCCGCGAAAGCGCTCCGGCAGCAGTCATTCCGGCGATTCCTCCGCCTATTACGATCGTCGAACTATTCATTTTGATAGAATTTCAGGAAGGAGGGAGGTTCAGGTTTTCCCAGATCGATTCCGTTTTTCCCTGTGAATTTGGCGGCAGGATCATATTCGAAACCTAACTTATCCAACAAGGGATCGACCGTCACCTGATGAACCTGCAATCCCAGATCCCACGGATTATACCCAAGTACCAATCCCGCAAGTTCCTCATAGGTAAGGACCGGAATACCATAACCATTTTCGCCATAGGTTATTCCCTCCATCTCGCTTAGCGCATATTGCCATCGGTCGAGAAACATCGGACATCCGGGGCAGTTGGTCAGTATGAAATCAGGTTTGTAGGGGGCCATCGATTCGAATTTCTTTTTTGAACATGCGAGCGAATAACCCCGGTTTGCCTTGATCAGGTACTGCCGGAATCCAAACCCGCAGCAGTGTCTTCTTTCAGGATAATCAATAACCTCGCCGCCCCATTCTTCGATCATTCCTACCAGGACATAAGGATATTCTGCTCCACCGACTCCTTTACTGGGAAACATCTTAGAATAATGACATCCAATATGTTCCACCACCCTGAGCGGTTTTCCGGTTTTCCGGTTGATGAGACGATATTTTGCTTTTTCGGCTATCTCTTTTCTGAATTTGAAGATAACATCGCTTGCATGCGACAGATTAGCCGGTTTGTTAAAAGTTCGCCCGGTGGCTTTCAGTAAATGCCCGCGGACCCGCTCTTCAACTTCCGGGAAATGGTGCCAGGTTTCGAGAATTTCGGAGTAAAGTCCAAAAGAGGTTATGCAGGAGGTGGTGAAATTCTCATAACCCGATTCGGTCATCAGGGCGAACTGGCGGGCGACCATTGTCATCGCTGTTTCAAACGGAATGACATCGCTATGGTATCCGATCCCGGAACAGGTTGTATGTGAGGCATTTTCATAAATATCTCTGGATAATTCCTCCTTCAGTATTCTGAGGAATGTTTTTTCAGAAGCCGGGAAGAAGTTTTGTCTTACGCAACTTCGTACATAAAAATAGCGGTCGGTTGCGATCTCCTTTTGATAATCCTTCCAAATATTCCGTTTACCCTGGATATTCATTGTTCGCGAAGGTGTTCTTTTTCAGTATCGTTGTAAATGTGTTTGAAGTATTCATTATCCATTCCTTCATCAAATTCTAAATTCATTTCGTTCGCCTTCTGTTTCGAGTACGTTTCAATTTTTTCAAATCTTTCGGTAGCTCCTGTTTCGTCAAAAATCCGTTTAATTTCATCCAAATCTTCAGGAGGAATTTTTCTGAGAATGCCCGGACCTGTTTTTTGATAATTGGCTCCTAAGCGATCCATGATATCGGGTAGGTTCTGGTGTTCCCATTCCCATACCGGTCCTTGTTCCGGATGCATTTCAGGTTTTATCAGCGACGGGTAGAGGCAGTATCCGTAATTCAAAATCCATTCTCCGACGGTTCTTTTCACGGCTAATTGTTGTCGCCCTTTTTCCGATTCGGTGAAGTAACCCAATTCCTGTGACAGTGACCTCAGAGCGGTGATCAGCAATCCGGGGGCATTTCCTCTGGGGCACCGGGTAACACACGACATACACTCGCCGCAGTACCAGATTGTCTCGCTCTTCAACAGATTTTCAATCTGAACTTCATCATGGGTCTGTAAAATATCAACAATTTTTCGTGGCTGGTAGTCATAGAATTCGGCGGCTGGACAGATGGCGGTACAGGTCCCGCAATTAAGGCAGGCTTTCAACCCCTCGACGAATCTGACATCTTGTGTGAGTTTTTCAAACAAAGCACCCATCTGTCGTGTTTTTAATCTTCAAATTTAGAAAAAAGCATCATTACCTAATGCCCATCCTTCAAACCTACGGTGAAGACATAGGATATAATATTTGTCCCCATCTGAAGCGCCTTGAGTCTGGTGGGCTCCGAATCGCCGTGTACGGCGGGATCTTCCCAACCATCACCCAGGTCGCATTCGTAACTGTAAAAAATCACGAGCCGTCCTTCATAGATGATCCCGAATCCCTGCGGCGCCTTGCCGTCATGTTCATGAATCTTTGGCAATCCGGAAGGAAAATTAAATTTTTGATGATAAATCGGATGGCTGAAAGAGAGCTCTACCCAATCCGATTCCGGAAAAATTCTTTTTATCTGAGGTCTAATGAATTCATCGAGTCCATAATTGTCATCAATATGGAGGAATCCTCCTGCCAGCAGGTAATTTCGCAGGTTTTCGACTTCCTGATCGGAAAAGACCACATTGCCGTGGCCGGTCATATGAACGAACGGATAATTCTGTATTTCGGAACTTCCGGCTTCAATAGTGGCGATCTCTTCGCTGATGTTGGATCCCAGATTTTCATTTACAAATCTGACCAGATTGGGCAGGGAGGTGGGATTTGCATACCAGTCGCCCCCGCCGTTATATTTTAGCAATGCTATCTGAAAAGAGGGTACTGGTGATAAGCTGAAGCCTGTTTTCAGGATTAACAGCATAATAACGACCAGAATGGCAATACCCTTATTCATTGATTCGATTTATTTGATTCAGTATGTTTATGGTGTTGACTGCTACGATTCCAGCCGTTTCCGTGCGAAGCCTGGATGGACCCAGGCTGATTGGCATGAAGCCTGCCTGAAGGGCCCGGGCAATCTCCTGATCGGAGAAGTCGCCTTCGGGACCGATCAGTATCGTGACCGCCGTTTTGGGAATATAACTTCTGTACAGTGGTTCAGTTTGATCCTTGCCGCAATGAGCAATAAAGCGTTGCCCCAGATCGTCCCTGATCAGCAGGTCGTCGAATTTGCATACATCGTTCAACACCGGCAACCACAAGCGCAATGATTGTTTCATGGCTGAAACCAGGATTTTTTCAAGGCGATTCTTTTTTATAACCGATCGTTCAGCGCGATCGCACAGGATGGGTGTGATGGAACCAATGCCAATTTCGGTGGATTTTTCGAGGAACCATTCAAACCGATCTGTACTTTTGGTGGGGGCTATCGCAAGGTGCAGTTTAGGTGTTATTTCGTCCCTCCGATCAATCTGTTCAATAATCAGCTTACAGGATTTCGATTCTATTTCAAATAACCTGCTCCTGTACAGACTTCCCAGTCCGTCGGTAACAAAGATCTGATCACCGGGTTTTAGTCGGAGTACCTTTGCACAATGCCACGACTCTTCTTCGCTCAGGGTCAGGATATCGCCGGTTTGCCGGTTTGATGAGATGTAGAACAGTTGCATGGCGGGTATCCTATCGGTGAACCACGATCTTTGCGGAGTGCACGAAGGTGTTTTGCCGAATCAGTACTAAATATATTCCAGGATTCAGATCTCCGGTAGGGATGATCTGAGTCGCCAGGTTCCCCTCGATGGTTCCACCGAGGATCTCTTTGCCCAGCGGGGAATAGAGCATCCAGGTTGATCCCGTCAAACCGTTCGTTTTCAGGGTGAAATATCCGGAAGCCGGGTTGGGAAATAGCTGAATAACAGGCTGTGAGGTTGCCTGCGAAATACTGCTGCAGATTTGAAAAGTGATTATGACTGAGTCTCTCGAAATACATACGGGATTATTCATTACATCGACCCAGAAAACTTTCGATCCCAGCCCAATGCCAGTCGAATCAATAAAAATAGTTTGAGTTGTGTCGCCGGTTGACCAAATACAGGTTGCTCCGGGATTTCCCGCATCCAGTGTAATATTCTGCCAGGGGCACAGCGCCGTGTCATTTCCGAGATCTACTACGGTTGAACTGAACACCTTAATATACCCGGGTTTTATTGAGGTACTCGAGGTAAAGCCATTTGAAATGGTAAGTGAAACATCGTAGGTTCCCGGTATGCTATATTGGATATCGGGAGGGATGGCAGAGGACGACGTGGGGGGATTGCCACCGGGGAAAGACCAATTCCACTGAATTGGGTTTCCTGAGGAATTATTAGAAAACTGAACAGGACGATCAGTACAGGTACTATCAGCATCTGCTGTGAAGCGCACGATCAGGGGAGGGGTAAGCATTTCAACCGCGTCGAGGTTAAAGCCGGCGCCGGTACCTGATATAGTTCCTGTACCGTTATCAACGATACGAAGAAACCTTACTTTATCGAGGGGACATGCAGCAAGATCGAAGGATGTTGTACCATTGCCCGTGCCGATAACTTGGAAAGGTCCGTCCATATTATTACTTCCGGAAATAGTAAAAGATTTGGCTGTGGATCCCGATTGGATCACCTTAAAGTCGTTCCCTTCGCCATTACAGATGGTGTCGTGCATATCGAGGAGGATCCATCCAAGATGTCCGATTGAGTAAGGGATCCCGTCAGGTGCGCCAAGCGCGCCCGGTGTATAACCTTCGTCGCCGAAATTATTTCCCGGGATGTGACAACTTACAACCCGGTGCGCGTACCATTTTTGCTCCGGAACCAGTTTGGCATCGACTTCAACAGATCCGGTCAGGGGAACGGTGACATTGGTCAGAATTCTGGTTTTATACCCGTTTGCCTGGATCTTAACCGTGTAACTTCCCGGTAGAAGATATTTATGATAATCGCCGACCTCCGGATCGGAATAAACCGGATAGAAATCATTAATCCAAACAGATGCCCTTACAGGTTCGCCGGTTATCGAATCCGTTAATATACCTGAGATGCCCCAGTCACTACGTTTTATCATTTCGATCATGGCCGGCTTATTGTTGTTATAAAAAGTCATGATCTGGGATGCAGGAGGCTGTTTGCTATTTGAAATTTCGATTGACCAACCAATATTTCCAAGGCAACCATAGGTAAAATCCTTGGTACTTCCGTTGATGGCGTACATGACGTTATATCCCTGGCCATACTGTAAGGAACCGTAGCCAGAAGTAATGGAATAGACGCTGCCAAGGTTGTTGAAAAGGCTGTAATCGCGGGCGGCGCTTGCCCTGTAACTCCACGGGTAAGACAGGATCTCGGTTCCGCTGTGATAGTTGGTATAAATCACAAACTGATGGTCGAGCATGATTTTCCGGAGTGTTTTCGATTCAACTTGTGAAAAGGCGCCGGTGCTTTGTCCTTCGCCATTCCACATGTAGCCGCAGTCACGATTCAGGTCCACTCCATAGTTATTGTAACGCGACATTGCCACCCTGCCGTCGGGATTTACCATGGGACAAAGCCATATTTCCCGATTGTCGATCAGGTCGGTATACATGGAATTGACTCCATAATTAAGGCATAATTCCCGCGCAAAAAGGATGATGTTCTGGGGGCCGCCGACTTCATCGCCATGGATACCTCCGTCGAACATGATTTCGGCTTCCGGTTCATCAAGAGCGACATTATCGCTGATCTTTAGAATCGCCAGTTGCCTTCCTCCGGCAGAAGTTCCCATCAGATACTTTTTACAGATGGAAGGGAAATTCAGCGCCAGACTGTCGATGATCGAAATAATCTGGTCATAGGTGTAATATCCGTAAGGATTATCCTGGTTATCCCAAAAGTGACGGTAGTGTTGGTTTAGATCAGCTACTGTTATCTGATAGGGAATATTCATTTTACGGAACAATTCATACTCCTTAGGGACCAAATACAATCTGATCAGATTCCCGTTGGCCGAGGCAGGTTCGAGGTTATTTGTCAGGCTCTGGATTTTTAACAGGTCGGCCATTCCCGTTATTTGAGCGGTAAGTTCCATCTCACCAGAACGCCAACCCTGGCCTAAAGTCAACAATGAAATAGACCAGGACAGAAAAAGCAATATGGCTTTGTTCACCGTTATAGAATTACGATTTTTTCAACTTTGTTGAATTGCCGTCCGGTTAACTCAATTAAGTAAATACCTGTCGACAGTTTCGAGAGATCAAGTTGACCTGTGATGACTGTTCCTTTCGCCCGCAGTTCATGCTGAAGAATCTTTTGCCCTTCGGGAGTGAAAACCGTTAGCATGACCTGATCATTGATTCCGGTAATATTAATGTTCACGATGCCTGATGTGGGATTCGGGAAGAGAGAAATATCAGGTTGATGATCCTGTAATTCAGCCGTTCCGACGGTTCCGTTTATAACAATATCGTTGATAAACAGATTGTTGCCATATCTATTGTAGGATTCGAACATAAGTTGGACATTGTTTTTACCACTGTAATCCGACAGATCGATTGCATAGCAGTCGGCGCCATAGCTACCTCCACACCAGTCGTCGGTTGATTGTGGGAAGAATTCGGTAAGAGTACTCGGATGGGTCACGAAGGTGTTCGGGGAACCGTCCGGTCCCATGCCCCATAATCTGACCCATGATTCGCCGCAATTGTCGGAACCTCTGATGATGAGTGAATCCTTCCGAATTCTCTGCTCATAGGCATGTTTGAAATGAAGTGTGATAGTCCCGTAACCGCTGAAATTCAGGGCAGGGCTGATGATCTGATCCCGGCGATCAACGGCAGGATAGTCGAAGAAATTCATCCATAATGCCTTTGAACCCGGGATAACCCCTGCGACGGATATAGTATCCCAGGTTACCATAAAGTCGGGATTTATGACCTTCCAGTGGCGCTCGCTAAATCCACCCGAAAATGTTTCGGCGAAGGGCAGGGTGAATCCTCCCTGATATATAAAATCCTGTTTTGATACGGTACCTGGGCCAACTGCATTATAAACTGTCAGCTGGACATCATAAGGTCCGGGTTCATTGAAGAGGACAACTGGATTCTGGCTGCTGAAGGAAGTTCCGTCCAAAAAGGTCACGGTTGCCGGACTAAACTGCCAGTTCCAGCTTACCGGACAATTTAAGGTTTTATCTGTAAAATGTACCACTTCATTCTGACAAGTAACTTGTCGGTCGGCCGTGAAATCGGGTTCCGGCAGTATAGAGCCGCTAACGGTTATGTAGTTCACTTTAATAATGGAGTCAGCGCCATAGACATTCCAAACTTTGAGTTTTACCTCATAGGTTCCGGGAGCGCTGTAAAGGATGCCGGTCGGGTTTTTCAGGGTTGATGTGGATGGATTTCCACCTTGAAAATACCATTGAAAGTCGGTTGGCACTCCGGATGATAAATCTTTGAAATCGATTGCACAACCGGTTGGAATGGTGGTCTGGGCCGTTGTGAAGTCGGCTTCAGGCGTTTCATGATACAAGTCGGATCCCCATAGGCCACGACCGTAAGAACTGGCTCTGATGACATCCTGAGATACGGAATCATTGTCGTAAAAAATCTCAACCTCCGTAATCTTTGCATTTACCGGAAGGCCGTCGCTAAAGGATACCCATCCATTCGTTCCCTGGTCTTTGTAATAGACGCCGGCATCTGTGCCAATATACAGTCCATCCAATGCGTTTTGATAACAGGCAATGGAATTGATCGGAATTGTAGGCAGGTTTTCTTTGATGCTGGTCCAGGTGAATCCTTTATCGGTCGATTTATAAATGTTGCTGCTGAGCGCCATATACACGATATTTTCATTACCCGGGATAGTCTTGATATCGGTGGGTGTGGCTGAGGTTGGCAGGAAATTGGTAAGATCGTACCAGACTGGATTGTTGCTGAGGCAGTCGTCGGTACGGAAGAGCTTATTATCCGACCTGGCTGCATATAGAATATTTTCGTTAGCCGAACAATGCTCAACCACTGACATATTTGTGCTGTTACTTCCGGCGAGACTGTTGGAAATTTGTGTCCATGTAACCGGGTTCGTTGTAACGTCATTACTGCGCCAGATGTTCTTGTAACCGACAAACATGGCTTTATGGTTGTATTTACTCAGGGTAAAGGGTGTGACCCAGGCTCCCTCTTCGGTGATGCCATTGACATCTTTGCCACCGATTTGAACTTCATTTGAGTTATTTATTCTCCGGAAGATACTTCCATAATAGAGGGTGTGATAGGAATAGGCCGCATTGGTATAATCATAGGTGCACTCCATACCGTCGCCTCCTCCCACTGCAATCCAGCCGGAAGGGGTGATGGAATAGGTACCGTTGTCCTGGAAGCCGTTGATCACCTTATCTTTAACGGTTTGCGCCTGTCCCAGTTTATAAATCTGACCGATAGTCATACCAACGGTTTGATCCGACCAGGTGGTACCACCGTTGCTGGTAGAATAGATACCGCCGTCATTTCCTGCATAGAGTTTACCGTTGACCGGTGAAAATCCAAGGAAATGGCAGTCGGCATGAACTGCCGGCACACTACATCCGCCGTACCAGTGTGAATTAATTACCCAGGTAACTCCGCCATTGGTTGATTTCCATACATCGACTCCTCCAACATAAATAACCTCGGCATTATTCGGATCCGCTGCTATGGCAAGATCGTACCACCCCTGGCCACCGGTTCCACTGCCGTCACAGGACCAATCCAAAATATTGGGAGAGTTTGATTGGGTTGAAAACGTGAGACCAGCATCGGTCGATCGGTACAGACATTTAAATCCGCTGCTGTTATCCGATTGCAGAAAATAAACATAATTGGGGTTTGCCGGGCTTACGGCAATGGCTCCGCGCTGGCCGGCAGTAATTCCTGAGGTGATCTTCGTGAAATTGAGGCCACTGTTGGAGGATCGGTAAAAATCGCTGTTGACCGCGGCATACACAACGGTAGGGTCATTGGGTTTAAATTGGATATCTTTAAAATTACCTGATTGCGTTACCGTCCATGTCGTCCCGCCATCGGTTGATCTGTAAACTCCCCCGCTGGTTGCTGCAAGGAATATCTGGGGATCGGAAGGGTGCTGGATAATCCGGCCGACCGTTTTATTGTTCATACCGGTTTTGGAAGCGACCCAGGAAATTCCGCCGTCCATGCTTTTATAGACACCCAGTCCGGGTGCGTCGCCGGCATCCCGGTCGCCGGTTCCGATCAGGATGATGTTCGGGTTAGCGTAACTTACCACGATGGCAGAAACGCCCAGGGTTGGCATAGTATCGGTGTGTGTGACCCAGGTGACGCCATCATCAGTCGATTGCCATAATCCACCCGAAGGAGCCCCGACATATATCTTATTGGGATCAGTAGGATGAAAAGCCACCACATTAAGCCTTCCTAACCCCTCGTAACCGGCGGGTCCAGGAGATGGAATGGTTGATGGGCCTATTGAAACCCAGTTCCCGCTCATTGATCTGGTTTGATCCTGGTACTGATGGTACGCATTCATCGTTGATGCCGGATCGGGTTGTGAACCGTCGGGATTGACTCTCGACTGCATCATGTATTCCCATCTTTTAAAGACCTTGTAACCACATCCTCTGGTGATTTTCCGTCCGTTCCAGTACTGCTGGAAGGCGCGTTGGGTTTGATAGAAATTGGCGGCAGGATCCTGCATCATTTCAATCCAGTAAGGGTAATTGGCAGTATCGTTCACGGATGAACCGGAATGAATCTGGGCATTTACCAAGAGTGATACAAGCATTGCTGAGAAGAAAAAGAGAATTCGCTTCATGAGTCGGTATTTTTTCAATTAAGCCGTAAAGATACAAAAAAGGCACATACGGACTGAGGGAAGTAGTAAAATCCGGAACCGGGAAAACCTGACGGGTAAAGCAGTCAAGCCTTATAAGGATAATCAGTTTTTATCGTTCCGGTTAATCAGTTGGTTGCCGACATAGTCGGATCTTTCCCGATCGCTATCAAATTTGGATTTTAAAAAGTCGGGAAAGAAGAGCAGTTTCATAATGGCAAACAGGATGAAAAGCTTGATCAGGATTATAATCCAGAGTTTTTTCCCGACCGTCATTGACCTGAAGCCGTCATAATAAATAAGCCAAATTTTCCGAAGCAGCCTCAAGGAAGGTTATATATTGACTGACTGATTGACTGATTGACTGATTGATTGAATTTTTCCGTTTTCAATTTTCCATCGTCAATTTTCCATTGTCAATTGTTATTTACCAGCTGCCACCGGCACCCCCTCCACCAAAGCTGCCTCCTCCGAAACCGCCAAAGCCGCCGCCGCCACCGCCAAAACCACCGCCAAAACCGCTCCCTCCGGTAAAGCTGTTCCAAGATCCACTGTGGCCGCGCCCCATGGATCCTAAAAGCCAGAAAGCTGTCCAGAAGGGGATGTTCTTGCCGATTGAATAGGTTCTGGCCTTGCTGCTTCGCATCAGCATGAAGACAACCGCAATGATGATCACGGGAATGATAAGGCCAAGAGGGTTACTGTTCTTTTTAACCCTTTTAGTATATTGGTCAGCTGTATATTCCCCTTTAGTCAATGAGATCATCGTATTAACTGCTGCGTCGATACCGGCATAGTAATTATCTTCCTTGAAGCGAGGGATCATTTCATTTTCAATGATCCTGTCGGCAAGTGCATCCGGAATAGCCCCTTCAAGTCCGTAACCGGTTTGAATACTGGCATCTCCCTTTTCATTTTGATATTTCGGCTTTACCAGGATGACGGCGCCGTTTTTTTTGCCCTGTTGTCCCACTCCCCATTTTTGTCCAATAAGGTAAGCAAAGTGGTTCCGGTCGTATCCGTTCAGTGATTTTACCGTCACAACCACCAATTGGGTGGAGGTGGAATCATTAAAGGCGACCAGTTTGGCTTCCAGATTATTGATCTGCTCATTAGTCAGAATTCCGGCGAAATCATTAACAAGCCGGGGTGGATCGGGACATGCCGGAATATCCTGAGCCCGGCTGGAAATACCTGTAAGCAGGCCGGTCAGGAATAGCAGGAGGATGATTTTATTTTTGATCATGCGGTCGGTATGAGATCAATCCTTACCAAATGAAACATCATCGGGAAGTTCATTAACATCGTCGCGGTGATAGGGAAAATGCTTCTTCAGCAGTTTCCCGGTCTGCTCAATTGCTTTAATCAAACCGTCGGTAAACCTGCCGTCCCTGAAATGGTCCAGCATCAACTGTTTGATATCATTCCAGAAATTTTCAGGCACTACCGAGTTGATCCCGATATCACCAATAATGGCATAACGGCGGTTTTTGACAGCTAAGTAAATCAGGACGCCATTCCGTTTTTCGGTTTTAGTCATTCCCAACTGCTTGAAGATGAAAGCAGCACGGTCGAGCACCTCCCCTTTACAGTAATTTTCAATATGGACCCGGATTTCTCCGGAGGTATCCAGTTCGGCTAACATAACAGCCTGACGGATATCATCCTGGTCCTGTTTGGAAAAAAATCCTTCAGCGGCAAGTCCCATGATTTTGATATTTTATATAGTGTGTGGGATCAGAATTTGACCTCTGGTGCCTTCTCTGCGCCTGCCTGTGCCTGAAAATAGACTTTCTTACTGAAACCGAACATACCGGCGAAAATGGAGTTCGGAAATTTCCCAAGGTAGGTATTATAATCTTGCGCCGCTTTGTTGAAATTCATGCGTTCGACGCTGATCCGGTTTTCGGTTCCTTCAAGCTGGGCCTGGAGTTCCAAAAAGTTCTGCGTTGCCTTCAATTCGGGATATTTCTCAACAACCACCATCAGCCTGCCCAATGCGGCGCTTACACCGTTTTGTGCTTCCTGAAATTTCTGAAGAGAACCTTCATCTAAATTTTTTGGATTAATCTGAACCGACGTTGCTTTCGCCCTGGCTTCAATGACTGCAGTCAGGGTTTGTTGTTCAAAATTGGCGACTCCTTTGACGGTATTGACCAGATTCGGAATCAGATCAAGACGACGCTGATATACATTTTCAACATTGGCCCATTGCTGATTCACTATCTCCTCTTTGGTGACAAGTTTGTTGTTTATCCCGGTAATCCATGCAATGAGAAGAAAGATAATACCAATGACCACGATCAATATGATCCATCCTTTGCTTAGTTTCATAACTTAAATTTTTTAAATATTCAGCTAATGTAGTTAAAATGACGCAATATTACTTTCAGGTTACATTTCAGGCTAATTTTTCCATCGTTCGGTTGATGAATTCTGCAAGATCTTTTCCTTTCAACAGGTTCTGACTGAGTTGGGCCAGGTCGAAAAGCTGTTTGATCATTTCGGTCTGCTTACCACCATCGGGCTCTATTAAAATGTTTCCTATCAGCCGGTGGTTGGCGTTGATGACCAGATTATAATTTTCGGGCATCTCACCCATAAAACCATAACCACCGCCACCCAGCGCCGACATATCTTTCATTCGCCGCATGAACTCATTCTGCACGATCAGCATGGGTTGATCTTTTTCACTGAGACTTTCAAAAGCCACCGTGAACCGCTTTGTGTCGATCTGCTTCTCGATCAGTTCCTTTAGTGCCTTCTGTTGATCCTCGTTGAGTTTCATTGGAAAGGCATCCTCCTTTTTGATGAGCTTATCGACGGTGTCGGCATCCACGCGGGTAAAGCGTGTTTTTTCAAATTTCTGTTCGAGGGTATTGATGAAATGCGATTCAAGAATGCCATCCATAAGTAAAACATCGTATCCCCGCTCTGTAACCGGTTGAATATAGCTATACTGATCCTCCTTGTTGGTTGCATAGAGGTAAATCAACTGTCCTTCTTTATCCTTCTGGGCAGGTTTGACTAACTTTTCGTACTCTTCGAAGGTGTAGTATTTATCTCCGATATTCTTTAGCAGGCAGAATTTTTTGGCACGGTCATAAAAATCGGGTTGGGAAATGATCCCGTATTGAATGAATACTTTGATATCATCCCATTTTGTCTCAAAATCCGGACGGGTTTCCTTGAATAATGATTCCAGTTTATCAGCAACTTTTTTGGTTATGTGATTCGATATTTTTTTTACGTTGGGATCGCTTTGAAGGTAACTCCGCGACACATTGAGTGGAATATCGGGTGAATCAAGAACTCCGTGTAACAGGGTCAGGAAATCGGGGACAATCCCTTCGACCGAATCGGTCACAAAGACCTGGTTGCAGTAAAGCTGGATCTTATCTTTCTGAACCTCCAGGTTTCTTTTCACTTTTGGAAAATAGAGAATACCGGTGAGGTTGAACGGATAATCAACATTCAAATGAATCCAGAACAAAGGCTCGTCAAATGTAAACGGATAGAGCTCCCGGTAAAACTTTTTGTAGTCCTCATCAGTAAGATCAACAGGCTTCTTTTTCCAGATCGGATCGGTATTGTTGATAATTCGTGGCTTTTCAACTTCTACCTCCTTATCGTTGCCATCCTTGTCTTTTTCACCTTCGACCTTTTCCCAGTGCTTTTCATTACCGAACCGGATCGGAACAGGCAGAAATTTACAGTACTTCTTCAGAATGTTAAGTAAGGTGTGTTCTTCCAGATAATCTTTTGATTCATCGGCAATATGAAGAATGATTTCTGTCCCCCTATCTGGTTTATCTGATTCTTCCATGGTATAGTCCGGGCTGCCATCGCATTCCCAGTGAACCGCTTTTGTATCTCCCTTTCGCAGGTACGTTTTGGTTTCAATTTCGACCTTGTCGGAGACCATAAAACTGGAGTAGAAACCAAGTCCGAAGTGACCGATAATCGCATTCATCTCGGCCTCTGTTTTAGTCTTGAATTTTTTTATAAACTCCTCTGCACTCGAAAATGCAATTTGGTTGATATATTTATCCACCTCGGCTGCAGTCATTCCGATCCCTTTATCTTTTACCGAAATGGTCTTCTTCTTTTTGTCCAGTGTCACCTCGATAGTCAGGTCCGATATATCCCCGTCATATTTTCCCAACGAAGCTAATGTTTTAAGCTTCTGGGTTGCATCGACCGCATTTGAAATAAGTTCACGAAGAAAGATCTCATGTTCTGAATAAAGGAACTTTTTAATGATTGGAAAGATGTTTTCAGTTTGAACGTTGATTTTTCCTTTTTGCATAGCAGATAGTTTTTATTTGGGGTGGCAGTGTCAAAGTAAGTGCCAGGAATGATAGGCTGACAAAATGACAAAGGGCCATATCAAAAATGACACGGCCCTTTGTTTCAGGGGAATTATATTACAGATTATCAAGCGAATATCATGATTAAACACACCACTATTGCAGTATTAATAATAAAAAAGCCAACGGTGGTAATAGTAAAATAAGCATAATGTTTTTTGCTGGGTTGTATGGCTTCAAATTCCATGGCGTTTTAATTTGATTCAAAAATACTGTTTTGCATTCCTTTTGTCAACGATGAATAAGTATCTGTATATGAATTCTTCGTAAATGTAAAATTTCAATTGAATGCTGTTTGAAAAGAGATTTTTCTTAATTTTACAAGGCCGTTATGAAAGTCATTTTATAAAATCTACTTATATGAACACGATTGATTGGAAAAATTTACCATTTGGTTATTTCAAAACGGACTACAATGTTCGTTGTTATTACAAGGATGGCAAATGGGGTGATCTGGAGGTCACCGATTCGGAATACATCACCATGCATATGGCGGCCACCTGTCTTCATTATGGTCAGGAGGCATTCGAAGGACTGAAGGCATTCACCGGTGTTGACGGAAAGATCAGGATTTTCAGGCTTGAAGAGAATGCCAAGAGGATGGGCCGGTCGGCCCAGGGATTGCTTATGGCCGAGGTTCCGGTGTCATTATTCCGGGAAGCGGTACTTAAGGCCGTGAAACTCAATCTCAAATATGTTCCTCCATATGGAACAGGGGCCTCTTTGTATATCAGGCCTTTGTTGATCGGGACAGGTCCCGAAGTTGGCGTCAAACCGGGTAAGGAATACACCTTTATGGTTTTTGTCGGTCCCGTGGGACCCTATTTCAAGGAAGGCTTTAACCCCGTCAAAATGCAGATTGTACGCGATTTTGACCGTGCGGCGCCATTAGGAACAGGCCATATCAAGGTCGGCGGTAATTATGCAGCAAGCCTTCAAGCCGGAGAACGGGCGCATCATGATGGATTTGCATCCGCTATATTTCTTGATGCCAGAGAAAAAAAGTACATCGACGAAGCAGGACCAGCCAACTTTTTCGGAATCAAGAACAATACCTATGTCACCCCCGACTCGGTATCCATCCTGCCATCCATTACCAATATGTCGCTCCGTGAACTGGCCCTTGAAATGGGAATGAAGGTCGAACGCCGTCATGTTCCCGTTGAGGAACTGGAAGAGTTTACAGAGGTCGGCGCATGCGGAACGGCTGCAGTGATCTCACCGATCAAGATGATCCACGACCGTGAAACCGGAAAGGTATATAATTATTGTAAAGACGGAAAAGCCGGAGCGGTTTCCGAAAAACTGTACAACGAACTTAAAGGCATTCAGGAAGGATGTATCCCCGACAGGCACGGGTGGATTACCATTGTCGAATAATTATAGTGCCTCCGACATCTCCGATTGCATTCGTTTCGCCTCCTGCCGGGCATCATTTGCAAATCCGACCCCTCCGGATGCATAAATGATATTCCTGGATGAATTAACAATCAACCCGCATTCCCGGGTCATTCCGTACTTAATGACCTGTTGAAGGCTTCCTCCCTGTGCTCCGACTCCCGGAACCAGAAGGAAATGGTCGGGCACCAACGCTCTGACACGGGTAAGCATTTCAGCCTGGGTGGCTCCCACTACATACATCATGTTCCCCGGATTTCCCCACTGCTGTGAATTGAGGAGTACCTGTTCAAACAACCTTGTGGTTCCGTCCTGAAAAAACTGAAAGTCCTCAGCTCCTCTGTTTGATGTCAGCGCTAACACAATAATCCATTTTTCCGGATAGGAGAGGAATGGCTTGACGGAATCCTCTCCCATGTAAGGAGCCACCGTTACGGC
Organism: uncultured Prolixibacteraceae bacterium; assembly: GCA_964525995.1. Taxonomy (GTDB): domain Bacteria; phylum Bacteroidota; class Bacteroidia; order Bacteroidales; family FEN-979; genus CAIVAT01. Next base: position 108,179 of record CAZGIM010000007.1, read on the forward strand.
ATCGAAGTTCATTCCCGAAGAAGCCTCGTCAAAGACGGCTCTTGCATACTGCTGCGAGGTATTACCGATATCGCCCCGTTTTGCATCCGCAATGGTGAAAACCTGATCCCGGTAATGGCTGTTCAGGTATTGAATGGTCCGAAAAAGACTGGTCATCCCTTTAATTCCGGCGGCTTCATAAAATGCAAAGTTGGGCTTGTATGCAATGGCTAAATCGTGGGTGGCGTCGATGATCTGGCGGTTAAACTCAAATATTGGATCCTCATGATCAAGCAAATGAACCGGAATCCTGGAAATGTCGGTATCGAGACCGATACAGAGAAATGTCTTTTTTGAAAAGATCAGGTTGATGAGGGTCTTTCTGTCCATTGTGCTGTTATTCGTTTCCTGCTTCTTTAAGGCGTTCGGCATTCTCGGCAAGCTGAAGGGCATCGATCAGGGGTTGAACCTCTCCGTCCATGATGACCGGCAGATTGTACAAGGTCATGTTGATCCGATGATCAGTCACCCGGCTTTGCGGATAGTTGTAAGTCCTGATTTTCGCCGATCGGTCACCTGTCGAAACCATGGTTTTCCTTTTCTTTGATATCTCATCCAGATATTTTTGGTGTTCCAGTTCATAAAGCCTGGTTCTGAGGACTTTGAGCGCCTTCTCGTAATTTTTGATCTGCGATTTTTCATCCTGGCATGATACTACAATACCCGAAGGAATATGAGTTAGCCGGATCGCCGAATAAGTGGTATTGACCGATTGTCCGCCGGGTCCAGATGAACAAAAGGTATCTTTCCTGATATCGGCTGCTTTTATTTCAACGTCAAATTCATCTGCCTCAGGGAGTACTGCGACTGTTGCGGCAGAGGTGTGTACCCTTCCCTGGGTCTCGGTCTGTGGAACCCGTTGTACACGGTGTACCCCCGACTCATATTTAAGCTGCCCGTAAACATTCTCACCCGACACATCGAAAATGATTTCCTTGAATCCTCCCATTGTGCCCTCCGTGAAGTCAACAAGATCGACTTTCCACCGACGGTTTTCGCAATACTTATTGTACATCCTGAAAAGGTCTCCTGCAAAGATGCTGGCCTCGTCGCCGCCTGTACCGGCGCGGATCTCCACGACGGCGTTCTTGCCATCCTCAGGATCGGCCGGTACCAGCATCATCCTGATCTCCTCTTCCATCTTCTCCTTTTCGTCGGTCAGTATCGTCAATTCCTCTTTTGCCATGGTGCGAAATTCCTCATCTTTCTCGTTATACAGGATATCGCGGGTATGGTCGAGGTTGGCCAGAACATTTTTATACCGTTCAAAAGCCTCCATGATGGGCAGCAATTCTTTGTAGTCCTTACTGAGCCTGATGTATCGCTTCATGTCTGCCATCGCCGAAGGATCATTCATCTGGACCTGAATATCTTCAAAACGAACCTTGATCGCTTCTAATTTCTCAATCATCATTAATAATTATAGGGTTGCAAATTTACGAAAATTAGGGATGGTACTGACAGGCTTTGATAAGGGAGAGGACGGGAGGCATGAGTAACCTGTGAACCGGATTGCAGCCCGGAAATCAACCGGTATAAATCAGATTGCCTTCAGGTCCTTTCAAGGTCAGTTTTTTTTCGTGGTGGGTTTCACAATAACCAATAATCTGGGCTTCAATATTAAAGTTACGGGCAATTCTCATGATTTCGTCAGCATGAGTCTCGGGTAGATAGATTTCAAAGCGATGCCCCATGTTAAACACCCGGTACATTTCGTACCAGGTCGTGTCGGATTCTTCCTGTATCATTTTAAACAGCGGTGGAACAGGAAAGAGGTTGTCTTTATGGATATGGAGTTTGTCGATGAAATGGAGAACTTTTGTCTGGCCGCCACCACTGCAATGAACCATTCCATGTATGACCTGCCGCATATTCAGGAGTACTTCACGGATCACGGGAGCATAGGTACGAGTGGGTGAAAGGATCAGGTGACCGATATCAATTCCCGGAATTTCAGACGGTTGTGTCAGATTTCTGCTTCCCGTATAGACCAGGTCAGATTGAATTGACGGATCGTAACTTTCCGGGTAGCCGATGCGGTATGTCGAACCAAGTACATCATGCCGGGCTGAGGTGAGTCCATTGCTGCCCATACCTCCATTGTAGTTTTTTTCATAATTAGCCTGTCCTGATGAAGATAGTCCGACAATAACGTCCCTGTTGCCGATGTTGGCATTATCAATGACCTCATTCCGTGGCATCCTGCAGACAACTGTCGAATCTACCACGATGGTCCGTACAAGGTCGCCGATATCGGCAGTCTCACCTCCTGTTGACCAGATCCCTATTCCAGAGCTTCTCATATCCTCAAGAAAGGCCTCTGTTCCATTGATAATTTCGGCAATGACAGCTCCAGGTATGAGATTTTTGTTTCTGCCGATGGTCGAAGAGATCAGGATATTGTCAAATGCCCCAACACACAACAGGTCATCCAGGTTCATCACGATGGCATCCTGAGCAATGCCTCTCCACACAGTCAGGTCACCGGTCTCTTTCCAGTACAAGTAGGCTAATGAGGACTTGGTTCCGGCGCCATCGGCGTGCATAATGTTACACCAATGCGGATCATTTCCGAGAATATCCGGTACTATTTTGCAGAAAGACTTGGGAAACAAACCCCGGTCAATTGTGCGGATTGCGTTATGAACATCCTCTTTTGTGGGAGAAACCCCGCGTTGCTCGTATTTTGAGTTTCGGATCATTCAAAGATAATCTCGCCGTTCGCTTCATCCAAACTGAAGTTCCCAAACAATTTCAGGGTGTTATCGCCAAATTGGAACGAAACAATCTTTTTATTGACGGTGGCTTTCAAGTCATTAACCGTGTTCTTCCCGATACGGACCGATTTAAGGGTGACCACGGCCTTATCGGTCACGGTGCCTTCTCCTAAAATCTTGGTGGGATCGCCCTCGAAATTTGACTTGTCGATAACCCCGTCTTTCAGCAGTTTAAGGATAATAGCCGGAGAGATGTACAGGGACTTCTCTTTTGAGTCCAGGACAAAGGTGGTCGTAATCCCGTTAATGTATCCGGTACCTTCGAAATATCCCTCTTTGGTTTTTTTGACAGTCACGTTGTTTTCCTCCGGCTTGACCACAAGTTCGATCTTTGTCGGACTTGTTTTTACAATTTTTGCTTTAGGGATGTAATCATTTCGAAGGATGGAAAATTCAGTTCTTCTGTTTAGTTGATGAGCGGCCTCTTTGATGGCTGTTGTGGGGAGCAGGGCAATAACCGAATCGTTCAGTATCGTTCCAGAGGTAAATACGTATCCTTCGCGGGTGATATCTTTTGTAAGGGTTCGCGGAACCCTTTCGCCGTACCCTTTTGCAACCAGGCGCTCAGGGTCGATTCCTCGTGATATCAGGTAATCGACGACACTCTGGGCACGCCGCTGTGAAAGGATATCATTGCGTTCGTCAATATCGCGTGAATCAGTATGCGATGCCAGTTCAATGACCAGATTTTCGTTGGCATCCAGCGTTTCGATGAGTCCCTGCAGGGAATCGCGATACTGAGGCTTCAGATCCCATTTGGCCAGGTCATAAAGGATGTCGGGAAGTACCACCGGCTTTTTCGGGATCGGCCGAAGTACAAAATTCCGGATCAGGTCTTTGCTTTTTTCAAGACCAACCGTGGTTTCCCTACCTTTTTCATTGAAATAATCCTTTCGTGTCACGAGTATATCATACGTAGTATTTGCAGCGATCTGCATTTTGTTAAAGCTGTAATGGCCTTTATCATCTGTCTGATCCTCCAACTCTCGCCCGTTGGTACCCGTGATATGTACCGTTGCACCCGAAACCGGTTGCAGTGTTCGGTCGTCGGTAATGGTACCTTCAAGGGTGAAATATACAGGCGGTATCACGAATGAATAGATGTCATCGCGTCCCTTTCCACCTGGCCGGTTGGAGGAAAAAAGACCCTGTTCTGATTCGTCGCCGTTAAAAACAATGGCAAAATCATCGGCCGAAGAATTGATCGGATATCGCATATTTTCGGGGGTACTCCATCCGGGCTGAGCTGGCTGGGGAGCCTGATATGCCTGAGATGTGGCACCACTGATGTTGGAAAGGGGCTGCGCATCGCCCGAAGATTGCCATTGGTAACTGGTCGCACCACTGATCGTCGATAACTGTTGTCCTCCTTTGCTTTCCCACTGGTACGTTGGATTTTTACCAGACTTGGAAAAAGTTGAGACGAAAATATCAAGTCCCCCCATTCCCGGATGTCCGTTTGAAGCAAAATAGAGGACACTGTCGTTGCGGATGAAGGGAAACAGCTCATCCCCAGGGGTATTAATTTCAGGTCCCAGATTTTTCTTAAGATACTTACCCGTTTTTTTATCCTTTTTTACGACCCAAATATCTTTTCCGCCGTATCCTCCGGGTAAATCAGCCGAAAAATAGATGGATTCATCAGAGGAGAGGGAAGGATGTCCTACCACCGTTGAAGAATCGCCGCCTAAATCAATGATTTCAGGTTCTGACCAGTTGGATCCTCCTTGCCGACTTACTTTAAAAATGGCGCAACCGTTTTTGCGCCGGGGGTCGTTCCAACACCTGGTGAAATAGAACGCGGAGAAGCGTTGGTTGAATTGACCTACTCCGTCATTGGCTTTCGAATTGATCATCTCCCCGCCGTCGGCCACAACGGGCTTGCTCCAATCACCTTTTTTGTCAATCCTGCTGAAAAAGAAATCTGAAAAACCCAACCCGGTCCAATTGTCAATGTCCCTGCCTTTGGCTCCGTTACGGTCGGAAGTAAAGATGATCGAAAGAAATTTTTTATCGGCATAGGCAGCAGCAAATTCATCTTCTTTGGTGTTCAGCGGTTTTTCCCATTTCACGTCATATTTCGTCGGATTCTGAATCCACTCTTTGGCAAGAAGGCAACTCTCAATGGCAGCGTCAACCGATTTGTCGGCCGGCAACAATTCCTTATAGGCTTTATACTGTTTTATTGCTTCATCATAGTTACCGTTAGTCTTCAGCATATTGGCATAGGAGAGAAGGACCTTAGGATCGTTTTTGACATATTTTGGGTTTGTGACGAGTCTTTTATAAGCAGTCTCCGCTTTTTTTGTATTGTTCATCATCCGGTAGCATTCGGCGATTCGCAGGGAGATTCGGTCCCGTTCGGCTTTATTGTTCTTTACTTTTGAGTATGCTTTTTGATATTTCTGCAGGGCCAGTAAGTACATCTGATCAGAATAGGCCCCATCTGCCGCCCTTGTTTGCTTATTTTGTGCATAAAGGATCTGACAGGAGGCAGTGATCAGGATAAAAACCAGAGTTAGAAACCGGGGATGACGCATGTTCATGCTGATTGGATATGCTTTATAACGTACAAAGATAGATAAAAGTCTGGTGTGAAAAGATAAAAAAAAGAACCCTGACGGTTAAGCTACCGTCAGGGTTCAAATAGGATACAGACAAGGATTTATTTACTCTTGTTTTTTCCGGATAATTCTTTCCTTTCACGGCGTTTTTTCTGCCAGTTCAGAATGTCATACGAGATAGGCGTAGCAACGAATACCGAAGAGTAGGTTCCGATGATAACGCCAGCTGTCAGTGCAAAGGTGAATCCCCTGAGCACTTCACCACCGAAAATAAAGATAATGATCAGTGTGACCAGGGTGACTCCTGAAGTGTTGATGGTTCGACCCAATGTGCTGTTGATAGCTCCGTTGATATTTACGGCAAGATCGCGTTTGGGGTACAAAGCCCGGTATTCACGGATCCTGTCGAAGATGATAACGGTGTCCATGATGGAATATCCGATGATGGTCAGAATGGCAGCTATAAAGTGCTGATCCACCTCCATGCCGAATGGTAAAATACCGTAGAAGATAGAGAAGAGGCTGATGATGATCAACGAGTCGTGGAACAATGCAATGACACCTCCAAGTCCGAACTGCCAGTTTTTGAACCGGATTGCTATATAGATAAAGATGATGAGGAGTGAGAACATAACAGCCATAAACGATTTCCAGATCAGGGCATAGCTGATCGTGGGATCAACCCTCTGAGAGCTTAACAGGCCAATCACTTTGGTGGCATCGGTTGCTTTGAAATCCGGGTACGATAAGGGAACTTTATAATAAGATTTTACTCCGTTGTATAACTTCGCATTCACGATTGAATCAGCCTTTTGGTCGCGCTCACTGATCAAATACTTGGTAGTGATCTTGACCTGATTGTTCGGTCCGAACGTTTTTACTTCGGGCGATTCACCGAACTGAGAACGGAGAGATTCGCGGATGTGGTTGGTTGAAACATTCTGATCAAAACGGACAATAAAACTGCGGCCACCGGTAAAATCAAGACCCGGGTCGAGTCCCCTGATGAAAATACTGAAGATTCCGGGAACTAAAAGGGCTATTGACAGAATATACATCTTTTTACGAAGTCCGATGAAATTGATCTTCGTGTTATGGAGCAAATCCATGGTAAAGCGGTTGCCCGTGGTAATATGCATATCGCGGTCGAGCATCCATTCAAAGACCAGTCGGGCAATGAAGATTGAGGAGAACAGGGAGAGCAGAAGACCTAACACGAGGGTGGTGGCAAAACCTTGAACCGGGCCCGAACCAAAAATATAAAGGACAATACCGGTGAGAATGGTAGTCACGTGACCGTCGATGATGGCCGAAAGGGCGTGCCTGAAACCATCCTTTACGACCAGTCGCATTCCTTTACCTGCCCGTATTTCCTCTCGCATACGCTCATAAATGATAACGTTGGAGTCAACCGCCATAGCCAGCGTAAGAACAATACCGGCAATACCAGGTAGGGTCAGAACCGCACCGATGGAGGCCATCACACCAAACAGGAAGAATACGTTGGCAAAGAGCGCGATGTCGGCAACGTGTCCAGCGCGGTTATAATAGAGCGACATATAAAGGAGCACACCGATGAATGCAATGATGAACGAGAGCAAACCGGCGTTAATGGATTCCTGGCCGAGGGAGGGGCCGACGATTTCTTCAGCAACGATTCGTGCGGGTGCGGGCAGCTTTCCGGCTTTAAGAATGTTGGCAAGGTCCTGGGCCTCTTCAACGGTCATGTTGCCGCCGGTGATTGACGACATCCCATTGGGAATTTCACCGTTTACATTCGGATAGCTGTAGATATACCCGTCAAGTACAATGGCAATCTGTTTTCCGATATTTTCACCGGTGAGCCGTTTCCAGATTCTTGCCCCTTCAGAGTTCATCGACATGGATACTTCAACCCTGCCATTTTGATCGTAGTCCTGACGCGCATTGGTGATCACGTCGCCGCCCAGGGCAGGACTGCCGTCTCTAGAAGTTATTTTTAATGCAACGAGTTCGAGGACGTCTTTTGCCTCATCCCTTGGTTTTACCGTCCAGGCTAATTTTATATCGCGTGGGAAGAGATTTTTTGTCAGCCGGAGCATATGGTTCACTCGTGCTGTGTCCTTGATGAAAGCCCTACCGACCATGGCTGTCTGACCCGCTACGTATTGACCATTTTTATCCTGGTAAATGGCAGGGTTCAGATAGGCGAACAGAGGATTCAACCTGGCATATTCTTCAAAGGATTGTTGCCGCTTTGCTGCAACAGAGGCAGCAGAGGTATCCTTCCCAAGTTGTTTAAGCAGCGCATTACCCTTGGAAGTATCGGCTTTGCCGGTATCCGGTTTTGCTTTTGCTGCCTGTTTGGGGGCCTCTTTTTTTTCAGCCAGGACCTGTTTTGACGCAATAGCTTTTGCAGTGGCCGCGGTATCGGCACGGAGGGTACTGTCGCTGGCTATTGAATCTGTACCGGCAAGGAGCAGTCCGGGCAGTTTTTTGTTGGCTTCGGCAAAGAAGGGCTGAAGATCAGGGAATTGATAAGTTTCCCAAAATTCAAGCTGTGCGGTTCCCTGCAAAAGCTTACGTACACGCTCGGGATCTTTAATACCGGGTAATTCGATCAGGATTCTTCCGGCGGTCTGAAGTTTTTGAATATTAGGTTGTGCCACACCAAATCGGTTGATACGGGTAGTCAGAATGTTATAAGTTCTGTCGATCGCGGCATTGCTCTCTTCCCTGATCACCTTCACAACATCCTGATTGCTGCTGTTGTAGTTTATTTTATCTTTCAGTTCGACGGTATTAAAAATAGCGGCTAATTTGGCATTGGGATCGAGTTCGGTAAAGGATTTATAGAAGAGATCCACAAAATCGGCAGTGCTGGATTTTTCTTTTTCAATGGCAATCAGCATTGCCTTATTGAAAGTCGGATCCTGGTTATATCCCGACAGGGCGCGAATGACGTCGGGCACTGAGACGGACATCGTCACATTCATACCGCCTTTAAGGTCGAGACCCAGATTGATCTCACGTTCACGAACATCTTTCAGGGTGTACTTCTTGAGGAGGATATTGTAAACGGTCACATTGGCCATGGAATCGTTATAATATTCAAGCCGGGATTTGGCAAGCGAATCATAAAAATACTCTTCCATCAGCCGGTCGCCCTTTGCCATCTCCTTTGCCATCGCGGTCACCTGGGGAGCATTGGCGTAATCATTTGCTTTTCCGGAGTAAATGTAGCTTATGACAGTAAAGGATAGCTGAAATAAACATACCAAGACAAATGTGATCGCAAAAAATTTAATAACACCTTTATTCTGCATGAGTTCTGAATTTTAATGTACTGGTTTTCAATATGCCTGTTTTTTGAGGGTGCAAAATTAGAAAATTCCTTGGAAATAACCAATGAAATTAATTAGCGCTTTTTAAATGGCGGGATTCGGGGATCATTCGCTGAATTTAATCTTACCCGAAGTTTCACCGGGTTTGAGGCGTACCAGCCGGAAGTACCGCCATTCGTACTCGCTGTTTCGCCCGGCTGTCGGCTCCAGGTCGGCATTTTTGATCAGAAATTTGTCGGTTGGATGCACTAGCAATCTCTTTGTTCCAGGGAAGGGCTTTTCTGAGATCCTTGTCACGACAAAATAGCCAATACTGTCATGCGGACCGATAGCGTCAAAGGCTTTTTTATAGGTGCCACGGTTCAGCGTGAACCAACCCTGAGTCACCCAGAACCCCGAGTTCCCCTGGTTTACGTAACGTGCAAAGGAAACATAAATGGATTCGGGATAATCATTTTGAAATAGAATCTGCGAGGTGGCCGCCGTTGCCAGGAATATAAGAATTCCAGTAAGAAATAATCTGACCATGGATATCCGAATTGGTTGTTCTACCAAAGGTAATAAAGAATGCCGATACCGTTTCAAACCCCAATTTTTTTAAGTATTTTTTTTGCATGGCTTCTAAAGCCGGGCGACTCCTCTTCCATTCGCCATTCAATGGAATCGGACAGCTCTTTCCGGATATCGGGTTCCAATAGCGAAATACGGTACAGAATATCCATACAATATACTTTAACGGCAACACTTTCATGAGGCGAAACCAGCCAGTCGAAACATAGTGAAATCATCAGACCCAGTTCAGATTCGACAGGCAGGGGTGCCCGGTTTAGCATTCGCAGGGCATGCCTTTTCAGTCCATCGTGGCTGAATTGACCAAGCCTATGCATGATTTTTCCCGCGACCGGTTCCAAAAGATGGGGTTGTTTTTCAGTAATGGTATCGATTACCCAGGCAGCCCTTCTGCTGAAAGGTTCCTCATTGGCAAGAAAGATGGTAAAAAGAACCTCAAAGAGCCTGGGTCTTTGAGTCACAAGCCCTGCAATCATATCCGTATTTCTGCGGCTGGTCTCGGATGCTAACAAGGATTTAATTTGATCGAAATCAGTCAATAAAGTAGTATTTTATGAGGTAAAACAGGTACTGATCATGCAAAAATATTATTTTCTAAAATATCATTGACTGTGAGATATTAAGATGATAATTTATACTTTTGCATTTTTTTAATGTAACACACTTACATTGATAAGAAAATTGCAATTCAAATGACTCGGATTTTGGTATATTATAGTATCTACATTATTTGGATTTAAAAAATAACTTTGATTTGGTGTGTCGGGAGTTTGATATAAACTGGTTTATTTGAATCTGACGAATCTATTATTTTGTTTTAAATATATTATCGGATTTATTCACGCTCATACCAAAATAATTCTTGATGAATGAAAAATAAGTACATTGATCTCATCCAGCAGACCTTCGATTTTCCCCAGGATGAATTTGAGGTCATCGACAGTGAACTCTATTTCCATAAAGTTCCTGTAATGGATATTATTAAGCAATACGGAACTCCATTAAAGATTTCCTATCTGCCCAAAATCAGTTCACAGATACAGCGGGCCAAGAGGCTGTTCAACGTGGCTATGGCAAAGGTCGATTATCAGGGTGATTACCATTATTGTTATTGCACCAAAAGTTCCCACTTCAGTTTTGTACTGGAAGAGGTGCTGAAAAACGACGTCCACCTTGAGACTTCTTCAGCCTTTGACATAAACCTGATCGAAGATCTGGCTGAGAAGAGACTTTTTTCAAAGGATCGATATATTATCTGTAACGGTTTCAAGCGACCGATGTATATCGAAAATATCGTTACCCTGGTCAATAACGGCTATTCCAATGTGATTCCGGTATTGGATAACCTGTTTGAGCTGGAGAAATACGAACCGGAGATCAAGAACCGCGTAAAATTAGGTATCCGGATTGCCTCGGAAGAGGAACCCAGGTTCGATTTCTATACATCCAGGCTGGGAATCCGATACAATGATATCATACCCTATTACCAGGAGAAGATCCAGAAAAATCCGAATTTTGAATTGAAAATGCTTCATTTCTTTATTAATACCGGAATCAAGGATAAGGCCTACTATTGGAATGAGCTAACTAAGAGTGTGAATGTTTATTGCGAGTTAAAGAAAATCTGCCCTGAACTGACCTTCCTGAATATCGGAGGTGGCCTGCCAATTAAAAATTCACTTGATTTTGTTTATGATTATGAATATATGACTGAGGAAATCATTGCTCAGATAAAAAGTATATGTGAGCGAAATGATGTTCCGGAACCGGATATTTTTACAGAGTTCGGATCGTTCACAGTAGGCGAAAGCGGAGCTGTATTATTCTCAATTATTGATCAGAAAAGGCAAAATGATCGGGAGATTTGGAATATGATCGACAGTTCCTTCATGACCACGCTTCCCGATACCTGGGCGATTAACCAGAAGTTCATTCTGCTTGCAGTGAATAACTGGGATGTCGAGTATGAAAGGGTTTTTTTAGGAGGACTGACGTGCGACAGTGAGGACTTCTACAATGCCGAAGAGCACAGTAATGCCGTATTTCTTCCAAAAATTAATCCGTCGGAACCTCAATATATTGGATTGTTCCATACAGGGGCTTATCAGGAGTCGATAGGCGGTTACGGGGGAATTCAGCACTGTCTGATCCCTGCTCCCAAGCATGTTTTAATTGATTATGACAAAGAGACTGATGAGATCACGACCAAACTGTTTTCCAAGGAGCAAAGTTTCAAATCGATGTTGAAAATTCTTGGCTATTGAAACCACAGATAAACGGAGTATTCTTAAATTTGAAAAAAAGTCAGGAATGACAGGAACCATTTAAAAAATCCACAGATGAAAAAAGGTAAAAAGAGCTTGTTGAAAGAGCAGGTTAAACACATTGACATCAAGGCAATTAACGCTACTCCAATCATTGATGCCATGCGTGAAATGTCGTTTACATCGAGGGATACGGCGGTTGCTGCCGATATTTTAAATATGATGATAAAGGAAAAGGGCTGTACCGTTTTTCTGACTCTTGCAGGGAGTACCAGTGCGGCAGGTTGCATGCAGGTTTATGTTGATATGGTCAAGCATAACATGGTGGATGTTATTATTGCCACTGGTGCTTCCATTGTGGATATGGATTTTTTTGAGGCGTTAGGTTACAAGCATTACAAGGGGACGCCGTATGCAGATGATAAATTGTTAAGGGAGTACTATATTGACCGCATTTACGACACCTATATTGATGAGGAAGAGTTGCAGCATTGTGATATGAGTATAAAAAAAATAGCCGATACTCTTGAACCACGGCCTTATTCATCCCGCGAATTCATCCGGGAAATGGGCAGATGGCTGGTCAAAAACTCCCGGAAAAAAGACTCTCTGGTACAGGCCTGTTTTGAGCATAACGTACCGATTTTTTGTCCGGCATTCAGCGACAGCAGCGCGGGATTCGGGCTGGTGAAACATCAGTGGGATAATCCGGACAAGCATGTATCTATTGATTCGGTCAAAGATTTCCTTGAGCTGACCAAGATTAAGATGGCTGCAAAAACCTCAGGTTTATTTATGATTGGCGGGGGGGTACCGAAGAATTTTGTTCAGGATACGGTAATTTGTGCTGAAGTATTGGGGAAAGAGGTTCCGATGCACCGGTACGCCGTACAGATTACCGTGGCTGATTCGCGTGACGGAGCTTGTTCCAGTTCGACCCTCAAAGAGGCTTCAAGCTGGGGAAAGGTAGACACGGTTTATGAAAAAATGGTCTATGCAGAAGCGACCAGTGTCCTTCCTTTGATTGTCAGTTATGTGTATCATAAAAAAGAGTGGAAGAAACGGAAGCGATCCGAATGGACTACAATGCTGGATTCGGAGTAGGATTAGTTTTTATACCGGATCCATTTCCACAATTCCCCGTAACTTATCTTCTTTCCGTACATCAGGATTCCGGTGCGGTAGATTTTTGCCGCGAACCAGGTGGTACCCAGGAACCCCAGGATGAGGGTTCCCATCGACAGGAAGACCTCCCAGAATGAAACTCCGAAAGGAATCCGGATCATCATGACTACGGGTGATGTGAGCGGAAATATAGAAAGCCAGAAAGCGACTGGTCCGTCAGGATCCTGAATAATAAATTGGGCAAGGAGGATGGAAAGGATGAGGGGAATGGTGATCGGAAACATGAACTGCTGCGTATCGGCCTCACTGTCGACGGCTCCGCCGATGGCCGCGAAAAGGGCTGCATAGAGCAGATACCCTACCAGGAAGAAAAAGAGGAAGGAGCCGATCATCACTGGAAAATCGACCGAATTGATCGCATCGAAAACCTCTGTCAGTTCATTGCTTTCTTTCGGTTGGATTTCCTTTAACTGCTGGCTTTCAGGTTGCAGGGTGACCTGATTCTGTTTCATAAGTTGTTCCGTTGCCGATTGAGCGACACTACCCTGGGTCATCGTGGATGTAACGGCTGTAACGATAATGAAGGTCAAAACTACCCATAGCATAAATTGCGTCAACCCGACCAGACCGACACCAATGATCTTGCCCATCATCAATTGAAAGGGTTTTACCGATGAAATGATCACTTCAACGATCCGGCTTGTCTTTTCCTCGATGACGCCTCTCATTACCTGAGATCCGAACATAAAGATAAAAAAGTAGATCAGAATCCCGGCGAACATTCCGAGGATCATGCTCAGTTCGGTATAACTCTTTGATTCTTTTCCGTCGTCCCCGATCTTCAGGGTGTTGATATCAATGGAAGTCTTTATGGATCGGAGAATGTCGTCGACCGACACCTGGTCTTTTTGGTCGCCCTGTAATTCACGCAGCCGCGCCTGGAGCTTCATCTCTTCAATCTGGCGGCTCATCACATTTTTTATATGTGATTTGACGTTGATATTGACATTGTTTTCCGAGTAAATAATAGCGTTGGTCGGCAGGGTCACCTCTGTTTTGGGGATATAAAGCAATGCATGGTCGCCACTTTTGTTGAAATTGGTCTTTGCAGTAATAATATCCTCCGAAAGGTAATGAAACCGGATATTGTCAGTGTCCTTGAATTTTCCTTTAAAGATTCCGGTTTCGTCAAGAACGGCTACGGTTTTCATCTCGTTTGTCTGAGTAGCCAGATAAATCGGGATGATGATGGTGGCAGCCATCAGAACCGGACCCAGGATGGTCATAATGATAAAGGAACGTTTCTTTACGCGGGTGAGGTATTCACGCTGGATGATCAGAAGAATCTTTTTCATTTTGACTCAGTTAGTTGTCTGACATTTCCCGGCTGGTCACAACCTGTATAAAGATATCGTTCATATTGGGGATCCGTTCATTGACCGAATAGATCGTAACGTGCGGTAGAAGCATGCGTATCAGATCATTGGAACTGACATCGGCGGGTAGTTTGATGGCGGCATGACGATGTTCCATATCCGACGATTCAGTAATAATTTGAAAGGAGGGTGGAAGAACGGATTCGAGGGGTTTGTCAAAGGAATTGAAGCTGACGTTGAACGTGTTCGTTTTATAGTTCTTTTTAATTTCCCTGACGGCGCCATTCAGCACGACTTTTGATTTATTGATCAACGCGATATCATCGCATAATTCTTCCACCGAAGCCATATTGTGTGTCGAGAAGATCACCGTCGCTCCTTTTTCTTTCTGGGCCAGGATTTCATCTTTAAGGAGACTGGCATTGATGGGATCAAATCCGCTGAAGGGTTCATCAAAGATCAGAAGCTTGGGCTCATGGATAATCGTAATCAGAAACTGCACTTTTTGTTGCATCCCTTTCGAGAGTTCTTCGACTTTTCGGTTCCACCAGGAACGTATCTCAAATTTATCAAACCAGAACTTTAACCTGATGTGCGCTTCATGATGTGTGAGTCCTTTGAGTTGAGCAAGGTACAGCGCTTGTTCCCCAACCGTCATTTTCTTGTACAGCCCCCGTTCTTCAGGAAGATAGCCGATTGCAGCAATATCATCGGGTTCGAGTTTTTTCCCGTTAAAAAGCAGGATCCCTTCATCGGGTGCGATGATCTGATTGATAATGCGGATCAGGGTGGTTTTTCCTGCTCCGTTCGGTCCCAACAGTCCGAATATCTTTCCTTCGGGAACGGCAATGGATACTTTATCGAGCGCTTTATGACCCGAGTATTGTTTTGTTACGTTGTCGGCTGAAAAAAGAATCATGGAGCATTATTGTTCAAAAAGATCTTTCATGCGTGAGAAGATATTCTTGTCGGTTGAGCTGGGAGAGGGTTTAAAGTTTTCCGATTTCCCCAGTTTATCCAGAATTGTTTTTTCTTCTTTGGTGAGGTTTTTAGGAGTCCAGATATTCAGGGTTATCAGAAGATCTCCTTTTCCTTCGTAACCATTGATGCTGGGAAGACCTTTTCCCCGAAGGCGGACGATTTTACCGCTTTGGGTACCCGGTTCAATTTTGATTTTGACTTTACCTTCAATGGTAGGAATTTCGGCGTTGCTCCCTAATGCAGCTTCACTGAAGGAAATAAAGTGGGTGTAATGCAGATTGTTACCATCCCGTTCAAACAGATCGCTCTTTAGTTCTTCGATCTGGATCAGCAGATCGCCTGCGATACCGCCCCGGGCTGCAGCATTGCCTTTCCCTCCCATGGAAAGTTGCATCCCTTCGGATACACCGGCCGGAATCCTGATATTGATCACCTCTTCGCCTTTTACCACGCCATTTCCAGCACAATCGGCACATTTATCGGTGATAATTTTACCCTCTCCTCCACAATTCGGACAAGTGGTCGTTGTTTGCATTTGTCCGAGAAAGGTAGAGGTAACTCTTGAAACGTGGCCCGATCCGTGGCACGTAGCGCAGGTAGAATAGGAACTCCCTCCTTTGGCGCCGGTCCCTTTGCACGTCGGGCATGCCACGTATTTGTTGACTTTAATCTTTTTTTCGACACCGTGGGCAACCTCCTCCAGACTAAGCCGTACTTTGACTCTGAGGTTGGAACCGCGATTCACAGCACGCCCCCTCCGGCCGCCACCGCCCCCAAAAAATGAGCTGAACGGGTCTCCGCCGCCGAAAATGTCGCCGAAATGGCTGAAGATATCCTCCATGCTCATTCCGCCACCGAATCCCGAGAATCCTCCGCCATTCCCGAGTCCTGCATGGCCGTACTGATCATATCGGTGCCGCTTGTTTTCATCGCTCAGTACTTCGTACGCTTCGGCAGCCTCTTTGAATTTTTCTTCAGCCTCTTTGTCTCCGGGATTCTTATCCGGATGGTACTTCAATGCCTGCTTGCGGTAAGCTTTTTTAAGCTCTTCCGGCGAGGCGTTCCGGTTCACTTCGAGGACTTCATAATAATCTCTTTTTGACATAAACTGATGTTAACTGCCAACAACTACTTTAGCAAACCGAATGACCTTTCCGTTTAGCAGGTACCCTTTTTGAATTTCATCCACGATTTTTCCTTTTTGGTCGGGCTGGGGGGCCGGAATATTGGTTACTGCCTCATGAAAATCGGTATCAAATGATTCACCCAGCGTTTTCATCTGTTCGAGTCCCTGCTGGTTCAATACCGATAAAAATTTATTATAAATCAGAACAACACCTTCCTTGAGTGCAGTCCCGTTATCGGAGGTGGCGGTAAAGGCTGTAATGGCCCTTTCGAAATCATCGAGCACCGGCAGGAGCTTGGTAATGACCTCGGCTGAAGCATATTTGCTGAGCTCAGTTTTCTCCTTTAAGGTTCGCTTCCGGTAATTATCAAATTCAGAATACAGTCTCAGGTATTTGTCGTTTAATTCTGCAATTTTTTCATCCGGATTTTCAACGGTTGTTTCGGTTTTTTTTAATTCTGAAGGTTCTTGATTTTCGGCGGATTCTAAGATTTCCTCAGCGCTATCCTGGTTCACCTCTGTCACTTTTTCTGTCTTCAATTCTTTTTCTTCCTTATTTTTCTTTTTGATCATAATAAAGCAGTAATACGTTGGTACGTTATGGATATGACAAAAAGCCTGCCATCACAAGATGAAGGACAATTTGTCAGCCTTCAATTCTTTTGATATTTGCCCCAAGGGATTTCAATCTGGTATCGATTTCCTGATACCCCCGGTCGATTTGTTCGATATTATCGATAATACTGGTTCCGGAAGCCGAAAGGGCAGCGATAAGCAATGCGACGCCGGCTCTGATGTCGGGAGATGACATTCTGATGCCCCGGAGTGGGTGGGTATGGTCAAGTCCGATGACCGTTGCACGGTGCGGATCGCAAAGAATGATTTTTGCCCCCATATCGATCAGTTTATCGACAAAAAACAGGCGGCTTTCAAACATCTTCTGGTGGATCAGGACGCTTCCCCTGGCCTGAGTGGCAACGACCAAAACAATGCTGATCAGGTCGGGAGTGAATCCAGGCCAGGGCGCATCGGCAATGGTCATAATGGATCCGTCCATAAATGATTCGACTTCATAATGGTCGTGGGCTGGGACAATAATGTCATCCCGGTCATTGATGACATTGATTCCAAGGCGGCGAAAAACGTCCGGTATGAGACCCAGACTTTGGTAATTGACATTTTTAATGGTAATCTGAGAACCGGTCATGGCAGCGAGACCAATAAAACTGCCTACTTCGATCATGTCGGCAAGCAGGATATGCGTAGTCCCATGCAGATGTTCCACACCCTCGATGGTGATCAGGTTGGAGCCGATACCTTGAATCCGGGCTCCCATTGAAACCAGCATCCTGCAAAGCTGGGAAACGTAAGGTTCACAGGCAGCGTTGAAGATGGTCGTTTGACCTTTCGCCAGGACGGCGGCCAGGATAATGTTGGCTGTACCGGTTACGGAGGCCTCATCGAGGAGCATATATGCACCCGAAAGCCGTTGGGCTTCGACGGCATACAATTGGTCGAGGGGGCGATATTCGAATCGGGCGCCCAGCTTCTGCAATCCTAAAAAATGGGTATCAAGCCGACGGCGACCGATCTTATCACCTCCCGGAATATAAACAAAGCCTTTCCCAAATCGGGCAAGGAGCGGACCAAGGATCATAATCGATCCCCTCAAACTTGCTGCCTTTTTGCGGAATTCATCGGTCTGCAGAAAATCAAATCCGACAGAACGCGCTTCGAATGACCAAGAGTTACGACCGATTTTTTCTACCTGAACTCCCAACGATTCGAGGAGTCCGATCAGCCTGGTGACATCGAGAATATCAGGAACATTATGGATTGTAACCGGTTCTTCGGTGAGGAGGCAGGCACAGATTACCTGTAATGCTTCATTTTTGGCTCCCTGGGGATAGATTTCACCCCGGAGTTTTTGTCCCCCGTTGATTTCGAAAGAACTCATTGAGGTTTGTTACGGCCACGTTGGGAATTGTAATTCTGTTTTGGGAAGCCCTGTTTGTTGAAATTTCTTTCAGGACCCTGACGGAATGGTTTCCGTTTCTGGTTTTGTGCAAGGATGTCGTTGGTGTGAGTAAATCGGAAATCCTGATGAAGTTTTAACTGGTCCTTTGACAGGATTTCCAGGTGTTTCTCAATCAGTTCATCGTTGACCGATTCGCGGTTCCAGTTCAGGTATGATTTTTTCATGTGATTGGCAATCGCGTTTACGAGTGCTTCCTTTTCCGGTCCGTCGGGATATTCAGTCGCTTTTTCGATCATCAGGGCAATATTTTTCCCGTAATGTTTAAACTCGATCTCTTTGTCGTGGTAAGAGAGATGTTCCGGTTTAGTGCTCAGCGAAAGGGGTAGAGGAGGGGGAAAGGGAGCATCCACATCAAGTTTAAAATCTGAAATTATAAAAAGGTGATCCCAGAGCTTATGCTTATAGTCGCCCGATTCTTTAACGCCCGGATGCATCTGGGCCATAATAGTGACAATAAATTTTGCTGCCTGATTTCTTTTTTCCCGGTCTTCGATGGTGCAGATGTATTGGATCATCCGCTGCATGTTCCTGCCATATTCCGGGATAAACATGGCTTCGCGCGTGGTATTATATTCCATGATCTCTCTGATGACTTTTTTGCAAAGATACTATTTTTTACTCGAAGCCATCTGTTTTTATTCGATGATCCGGAGCCGGGCAAACCGGAGGAGCAGTTGTTTCTGCCCTATTTCCGGGAAGAATACCGTCGCTTTTTTATTGGGGCCGGTTCCTTCGACAGCGATTACTTTACCTTTGCCAAATCGTTCGTGTGCCACATCCATACCGGTTCTGATCTCTTCAATGTCGGAAACCGGGCCGGCAGCGGGCAGACGGTCTTCTGTTGCAGGAGTCGAATTTACTTTACGGAACTGTTTTGGAATAACCGGTTTTTTGGGAGGCAATGTTATCCCGGATAAAGAGGATGACCAGTTTTCTTGGATGGGGAACCCCTTCTTTTCGTAGGTCGGCTTCTCTGGTTGATCAATAAACTGTTCTGGTATTTCAGATAAAAACCTGCTGGGTTCGCATATCACGGGAGTGCCCCACCGGTAACGATTTTCGGCATAAGAGAGGGTCAGTTTCTGGCGGGCCCTTGTAACGGCAACATAAAAAAGCCTGCGTTCCTCTTCAAGATCGGTCCTTGAATTCAGTGACTGAATGGAGGGAAACAGGTTTTCCTCCAAGCCGACAACATAAACAAAAGGAAATTCGAGCCCTTTGGCAGCGTGGATGGTCATCAGGGTTACTTTGTCGGTATTGTCGTCGGAGTCTTTGTCGGCATCCGTGAGGAGGGCAACATCCTGCATGAATTCGTCAAGGGTACGGATTACATTAGTCTCGAGCTCACCGGTTTCAAAATTGGTACGCGGCGATTCGGAAAATTCCTTAATCGCGTTCAGTAACTCTTCCAGATTTTCAAAACGGCTTACCCCTTCCGGAGTTTTATCATCGTACAATTCCTTCATCAGGCCTGATGATCCGGCGATGTGACGCGCCATTTCATAAGCATTTTTTGTCGGCAGCAGGGCCGAAAAGCTTTTAATCATTGTAATGAATTCACGAACCTTTTGAAGGGCGCTATCGGTTAATCCGGTTAGTCGGGAAGGCTGTTCGATCAGTTCACTGATACTTTTGTTTTGCTCATCCGCCTGTACAATAATCTTTTCAAGAGTGGTCTTTCCAATGCCTCTTGCGGGATAGTTGATAATACGGATCAGGGCATCCTCATCCCGCAGGTTAATTGACAGGCGGAAATAGGCCAACAGGTCCTTGATCTCCTTACGCTGGTAAAACGATAGTCCTCCATAGATCCTGCATGGGATATTGAGCCTTCTCAGCGCCTCCTCATGAGAGCGTGATTGTGCATTGGTTCGGTACAGGATTGCGAAGTCGTAATTTTGCAACTGCAGGTTCATTTTATTTTCGAAAATGGACTGTGCAACGAGGCTGGCTTCTTCATTGTCGGTCGAAGCCTTGATCAGCTGGATTAGTTGCCCTTCGGAATTTTCTGTCCAGATTTCTTTGTAGATCTGGTTTTTATTATGCGCGATGATGTGGTTTGCAGCCCCGACGATGTTTTTGGTTGACCGGTAGTTTTGTTCCAGTTTGAATACCTGATGATCGGGGTAGTCATTCCTGAAATTCAGGATGTTTTGGATGTTGGCTCCCCGGAAGGCATAAATACTTTGGGCGTCGTCGCCAACCACACAGACGTTCTCGTTGTTTGCCGCAAGCTTTTTTATGATCAGGTACTGGGCATAGTTGGTGTCCTGGTATTCATCAACAAGGATATATTGAAATTTCTGCTGGTACTTGTAGAGCACATCCGGAAAGTCGCGAAGGAGAATATTCATATTGAAGAGGAGATCGTCGAAATCCATTGCTGACGCCCGTTTCAGCCGCCCCTGGTATTGAGTGTAGAGCAGACCGGTCAGGGGTTTGCCTGAGGAAGTGTCGTACTCCTTTATTTCAGGATTTTCATTGTATTCGCCGGGGTCAAGCAGACTGGTTTTGGCGGCTGAAATCCGCTGGAGGATATAGCCTGGCTGATAGACTTTATCATCCAGGCTGTTTTCTTTAATCAGGTTTTTGATCACCCTTTTGGTATCATCTGTATCGTAGATGGTATAGTTTGAAGGATAACCCAGCAGATGACCCTCGACGCGCAAGATCCGGGCAAAGACAGCGTGAAAAGTACCCATCCATACATTCCGGGCCTCATTCCCGACGAGATGGGTGATCCGTTCCTTCATTTCCCTTGCCGCTTTATTGGTAAATGTCAGTGCGAGAATGTGAAATGGGTCCACCCCTTTATCGACGAGCCAGGCCACCCGGTAGGTCAGTGCTCGTGTTTTGCCTGATCCTGCACCTGCAATAACCATAACCGGCCCTTCGGTGGCAGTGACGGCAGCCTTTTGAGAATCGTTCAGATCGGCGAGGATATTCTTGTTCGGCATGACTTTTTTTCTGTGTACAAAAGTACGGGATAATGTCGAATTCACCGGGATGTTGATAACAATATCTGATTGCGGGGAAATTCAAATTTAAAAGTCACACATACCCGGCAAAAGACCTACGATTTATTTGAAAACAACTACACTTACCCGGAAAACGTATCCAGATAATGTTTTGTATTTATCTGATATATAATCACTTGATCCATTTTTTTAACACTACCCACATACTAAAATTCCGGATACACTTAACCGTGATTTGGTAACAGTTACTAATTCTTGCTTTTCGGCCGAAATCTCTTAATATATATTTGTGATCCAATTAGTTATGATCAGTGAAACAATTGAATTCACAATAACACCGGATCATATGAAAAAGTCAGCAAATAAATATCTGTTTCTTGCCTTACTATTGGGTCTGTTTCTTGCGGGTTGTAACAAGGAACTGATAGAAACACCGACGGTTGAAAAGGTCAAATCGATGGATGATCTGAAAGTCTCCTCTAATTTTAACTGGGAGCTTTCGCAGGAAGTCACATTTAATATCGGGATGAATTTTCCGGACGTAATCTATCAGTACAACAGTGTTACCGTTTATGACGGCGATCCTGCCAAAGATGCATCCGTTCTTTTCAACGGATTTGCCGGTAACGATTCTCCCATGTTGGCTAAAGTCCGGATTCCGACGGCTGTTAAAGAGGTATATGTACAGCTGGTTCCGTGGAATGCAACGACCCAGATCGTTGTTTTGCCTGTAACAGAAAACATCAATCATATCTTTACGCCTTCGGATGCAAAAAGCATGTTTGTCGTAAAACCGGGGCCCGATTGCAGCGGAGCGACGTCGGCTTACACCCTCACGGGAAGTGCTGCAAAAACCATTGACGACGGGAACACCTACTATGTTACCACATCATATTCAGGCGATGTCACGGTTAAAGATGGCACGCTCATTATTTGCGGGGTGTTCACCGGATCGATCGACCTGGGACAGAACGGTAACGGCAAGCCTGAGAGTTACGTTCAAGTCTCCGCGACCGGTGTGGTAGGCAGTGCGTCTGATCCTGTGACTGTCAGCAAAAACGATAATTCTACTTTTTCAAACTGGGGTATCTGTCATATCGATGCCAACTACACTGGTCAGGACCTCCTTGAAAATTTTGGTACAATGACCTTTTATGGGCAGTGCAATATGAATGGAAGTAATGGCCACCTCATCAATTACGGTTACATTCTTTTCACCACGCACTGGAATGCCATAAACTGGGTTGAGAATTACAAGACCATCGAAGTGATGGGTGATATGAATTGCAATAATAGTATTTTTCTGAATGCATGTAAACTCATTGTCCATAAGAATTTCCATCTGAATAACTGCGAATTCACCAATCAATCGGGATATATAAGCTGTTATCAGGAATTAAAGGTCCAGGGTGGAACGGGTTTTATGAAATTGATTGATCAATCCATGATAGAGACCCTTAATCTGACGATCAATGCTGATATTACCGGTATAACGACGGTAGCTGCCCCGGGTACCAGAAACTCCATCAAGGTATATGAAGATTTTCGTTTTGACGGACCCAATGTGATCACCGGGACGATTGAGGCTTCCCAGACCAATGGTATCTTGGTTCCCGCGCATGGCGGACCCTCCAATTTCACGGGTGGTGCCACCTTTGTTTCTTTTGCAAATATTACCAACTCGATTCCAGGTACCGAATGCAACGGGGGTGGGATTACCCCACCGCCGCCGCCACCACCACCCCCTGTGAATAACTGGGTAACCGGAACGGCAGTTTACGAGGATCTGTGGCCTGCAAAGGGCGACTATGATGTAAACGACCTGGTGATGGCATATAAATTCAAACTGGTTACCAACAATCAGAATAAAGTGACCGATATTGTCATAAAGCTTTTGGTAAAGGCTGCTGGAGCCAGTTTTAAAAATGGATTCGGTATCCAGTTCGACAATCTTGTTCCTTCGGATGTTGCCTCTGTAACCGGATACAACATAAAACACAGTTACATCGCGCTTTCGGCAAATGGTACGGAAAGCGGGCAGGATAAAGCAGTTGTGATTGCTTTCGATGATGCCGACAATGTGATTCATCGTGCAGGTTCATCATTTTTCTTCAACACAGAAAAAGGCGCTCCGGTTGGCACTGCTGATTCAGTGACCCTGAATATCCATCTTACAACTCCGTTACTTACAACCGTAATCGGGGCTCCTCCTTATAATCCATTTCTGATCAGGAACATGGAGCGGCAGGCTGAAGTACATCTTCCGAATTACATACCGACCAGTTATGCAGCCAACTGCCCCTATTTCGGGACCGATGATGATAACAGCATACCGGCTTTCGGCAGGTTTTACAAGACACAGAACAACCTCCCCTGGGCGCTGAACCTTCCGGTTCTATTCGACTATCCCTGGGAGAAGGTCAGCATTCTTGAAGCTTACAACTATGTTGCAGCCTGGGCACAATCAAACGGTACCCTCTATCCCGACTGGTATCTTGATCTTCCGGGGTACAGGAATAGCGCCAATATCTGGCATCCATAAGAAAACAATATAATCAGGTCGTCGTGATTACCCGCGTGTTTAAAACTTCTTTACTGATCATCCTCTTTCTGACGGGAATGTTGGCTTGTAATAAATTGCCAGAATCTGATGGTAACGCGGCGTTTTACGAGGTGAATTTTAATCTTGTTGCAGGCGGAAGTCCGTCAGGACTGAAGGATACTCCTGAATGCATGAATGAAGGCGCTGCTGCCAGCTATATTGAAGTGACTCTTGAAAAGAAAGCCGAAGCCACTATTTCAAAATTGGAAGCTGATGTGTTTTATCTGGACGGTAAACCATACACGAATTCAATAAAGTTAATACCCGGTGAGTACATCATCCATGACTTCATCCTGAAGAATGACCAACAAACTCCAAATGACAAAACCGACGATATTATTATTGCGGCGGCTGTTCATCAGGGAGCTCCTTATGCTTCACTTGTGAGTTCATGGCTGAATCAGGAGTTTACCGTCAGCCCTTTTAAAAAGAACGTGATGGAAATGGAACTGGTCTGTTATGATGAAGCTCACTTTGAGAACTTTGGTTTCGAATATTTTGAGATCAGCCAGACCGTTGTCAGGGAGGAGCATTTTTTTGGAGATATTTGTATTTCCAATTTGGCATCTTATTATAATTCACCTTACTCGGCTGTTTTAGGCGGGAATCAGAACGTGTTATTAGATTTACCCGCAATCTTTCAGATTGAGGTCTTCAGAAATGACAGCTCAATGGGTATTTTTAATAATAATTCCTCTTCTGCAATTTCACTTCCTTTAACAGTCCGGTATCCCGACCGACTTAATAAAAGGGATAGTTTCGAATTCAGGTTGAGTGTGATGGTATTGAACAATAATAATATTTTTGAATATCAATGGTTTCATACGTGGAGCATCCTTGATTCCCAGAGCCTATTTTCAGGTACGGACGGGGTAGTTGACTTTGTGCTTGGAAACTGCACCACAGGAGCTGACCTGGTAATTCCTTTTAATGGACCGGAAAACCATCCTCCGGTAGCAAGCGCTGTCGGACAAACCGGCGTAACCCGGGTTGGTCAGATTCTGACCGGCAATTACAATTTTTTTGATCAGGACGGGGATACTGAGGGGTCCTCTATATATAAATGGTATCGATCGGATGATGTTAATGGCACCGGAGGGATCCAGATAGCCGGTGCGACTGGGATTACCTATACCCTGCAAGAGGCGGATTTGACAAAGTATATTCGCTTCGCTGTAATCCCGGTCTCCGCGGAAGGCATTTTACAGGGAGCTGAGGTGGCCGCAACAATGTTTTCCGGCCCGGTGGAACCAGCCCCTTTTGCTTGCGGTAATGTTTTAACTGTTGAACATGTTGCCGGAAATGTTGCACCGATCACCAAAACCGTCAGTTACGGAACAACGTCTGGTATTCCGGGAGAGCCCTCAAAATGCTGGATTACCCGGAATCTGGGTGCAAGTCAACAGGCAGGCAGCAAAAATGACGCGACAGAGGCTTCCGCGGGTTGGTACTGGCAATTCAATCGCAAGCAGGGTTTCAGACATGACGGTACTTCAAGGCTTCCCAATACAAACTGGAGCAACAATATTAATGAATCATCCGACTGGCAACCGGACAATGACCCCTGTAGCCTTTTACTTGGAAGCGGATGGAGGATCCCGACAAAAACGGAATGGATGAATGTAAAGATTAATGGATCATGGAATAATCTTTATAGTGTTTATAATTCTCCTTTGAAGATGCACGCGGCCGGATCATTGAAAAACTGGGGCGGTTTTCTTTCAAACAGGGGCACTGACGGAAATTACTGGAGCAATTCACAGGCATACACCGAAAGCGGAAAATTTCTTTTTATCAGCAACGGTTCTTTGTACATTAATGATTATGGCAGCAAAGCCAGCGGTTTTTCATTACGCTGCATCCTTAACAATCCGTGATGTAATCCAATTATTAGGATAACTCAGTTACAAACATTCTTTCTACACTTACTTAAATATACGTAACATTTACTTATTATCACTTGAAATTACATTATTGAATTTCATACATTTACATTGTAAAAAAATTCTAACCTGAGAAAGGTATTAAGTTAATTCAAGTCAGTATTAAGTAAAAGTAATTTCTTATGAAAAAGTTGTTTATTTTGTTATTTGGATTGGTGGCTGTGATGATTATTACCGGCTGTCAAAAAGATGAAACGGTAACATCCCAGACGGGCGACTCAGAACTCAGTTTCTCCATCATTCCCGGAAAGGATGTAAGCGGGTTGAAAGCCAGTGATTGTTTCACGCAGAAAGCCGCTTATGTCAAGGTCAATCTGAAGGATGGATCGGGGGCCTCTCAATGGTATTTTATTGATGTATTTTATCTCGATGACGTACCGTATACCAACAGTTTGAAACTTACGTCGGGTACATACACCTTACAGGAATTCATGATGTATAATGACAACATGACTCCAAGTGATAAAACCGACGACTGGGTAATGGCGGCTGCGGTTCATTCCGGGGCTCTGTATTCCAATCTTGTAACCACCACGTTAACGAGCAACATCACCATTGCACCATTTAAGAAAAGTGTCATGAATGTGGAGTTGGTCTGTTACGAAGAAACTACGTATTCAAATTTTGGGTTTGAATATTTTCAATTGGATCAGACCATTGTCAGAGAGCAGAATTTTTTCGGGGATTTCTGTATTAAAAATCTGGCAGATTATGCCAACTCGCCTTATGCACAGCAGTCAAACGGTGTTCAATATGATATGCCGGCTATCTTTAAGATCGAATTATGGCATAATGGAACCCTGAAGGCGACCTATGACAATTCAGCCTGGCATGGTGAGGGGCAACCATTAAAAGTGACTTATGCCGATGATCCCACTGTCGTTGATAATTATATACTAAAGCTTTATATTTTGGTTCGCCAGGGCACCAGTTTCAACTATGTTCATTTTTATGACTGGTCGTTTACGGATAATCAGAAAATTGATGCCGGAACTGATGGCGTGGTTGATTTTGCATTAGGGAATTGTGTACCGAGCGCCGATCTGATCATTCCAGCATGGATGAATCTTCCTTCGACTTGTACTTATAAAATTACCGGTTGGCAGGGAGGATCCCCGATACCGACATTGGGCGGATACGTAGATGCTACACTTTCGGGCATTTCTACCGGATATGAATTCGGGAACGGATCCGTGGCATCGTGGTGCGCCGATCATCAAACAACTATTTATGTCAACCAGAGTTATTCCATGGATGTTTACTCCTCTTTGTATCAGGCGCAGTTACCAGCTTTTGCCCAGAGCAGCAAATGGGATAAAATAAACTGGATCATGAATCACCTGGATTGGTATCCCGGTTACAAATGGTATGACGTACAGGGCGCGATCTGGCTTTTTGACACTCCTGCATGGAACGGTAGCGCTGAAGCGGGTGTTCCGGCCTTATCGACCATGCAATATGCCCAAAAAATGCATAATGATGCCGAGACATATGGTTCCTCTTACAAGGTTCCATCGGGGGGTTGGGCGTGTGTGATTTTTGTACCGCACGGAACATCGCCTTCGGCTCCTTCGCCTACCATTCAAACCATGTTTATCAGACTCGATCCCTGATCCACGGATTGATCGGAAAATTTATAAACCCTGCCGGCAAAGTATTTCCGGCAGGGTTTATTTTTTTGCGTAAGTTTACCAGGAATTTCAATTAAGGTATGTCGCTATATTTGTTACTCAACGGTTCGTTGCTGATCGTTTTGTTGACCCTGTCGGGGTGGTATGTGTGGTTGCGATTTTCAGGTGAAGAAACGTATCCGGTCGCATGGAACGAAGCGAAAAAGAGCAAAAGGATTTCAATGACGTTACGGAGGCTGGAGCGAACGTATAGGGACAAAGCGCGGTTTTTCAACTGGTGGTTACAAGTTGAAAGGCTTAAACGGGAAAAGATCGACGGTGATTTCGCAGAATTGGGAGTTTACAAAGGCAGGAGTGCAAAAGTTCTCCATCATATGGATCCCAGTCGTATTTTCCATCTGTTTGACACCTTCGACGGATTCAGTCGGGAGGATTTGAAGGGTGAATCGGGTGAAGCAGCGACTTATACCCCGATTCATTTTGCTGATACGGATCAAGAAAGTGTAATACAATATATAAACGGCAATCAGAATATCCGGATTCACAAGGGATATTTTCCAGGAACGGAGGAGGTTGTCCGGGATTGCAGGTTTGCCTTGGTAAACATGGATGCCGACTTATATAATCCGACCCGTGCGGGGCTTGAGTTTTTTTATCCGAGGCTGGTGCCGGGAGGAGTCATTTTAATACACGATTATAATTATCGATGGCCGGGAATTATGAAAGCTGTGGATGAGTTCTCAGAAAAAATCCCGGAGGGTATTATTTTCATACCAGATATTGATGGGACCGCGTTGATTGTCAGGAATCGGTAAATTTTGAATATTTTTTACAAATCCCTTGTACATTTAAAATTAAGTTGTACTTTTGCACCCTCGAAAAAGATTTTCGTTTTCGATTGGATCAAAAGCCGGAAACGGTAAGGAAACCTGATAAAGTGAAACAGCTATAGGTTTCAATCGCAGTAGGGAAAATCGCTGCGGTAGAATGTTTCGCCCAAATCATCCTTCCTTCAAAGTATTTCGACTTTTAATTCACGCTGAAACCTGACCGTTCATCATTTATTGTTATTTACTCAAAATGTTGGGTGTGTGAAAAAAAAGTATACCTTTGCACTCCCAAAATCAGGGTATTAACGTACTAATATTATTATAAAACCATTGATATGCCTACGATTTCGCAACTGGTTCGTAAAGGAAGACAAAAATTAGTTGATAAAAGTAAATCTCCCGCGCTGGACTCTTGTCCGCAACGTAGAGGTGTTTGTGTTCGTGTTTATACGACCACGCCCAAAAAGCCCAATTCAGCCATGCGCAAGGTGGCAAGGGTGAGGCTGACCAACGGTAAGGAGGTGAATGCATACATACCGGGCGAAGGACATAATCTTCAGGAGCACTCCATTGTAATGATTCGTGGTGGTCGTGTCAAGGATCTCCCGGGGGTCCGGTATCATATCATACGGGGCGCTCTGGATACATCGGGGGTTGAGGGGCGTAAGCAGCGCCGGAGTAAATATGGCGCAAAACGTCCAAAGGCTGTAAAAAAATAATTACCCATTTGAAAGGCAAAAGCGCCTGAACAGTGCGCGATAAATATCGATTCGAACATGAGAAAAGCTAGACCAAAGAAAAGACCCATTCTTCCTGATCCCAGATTCAGTGATCAACTGGTCACCAAGTTTGTGAATAATGTAATGTTGGCCGGAAAGAAAAGCATTGCCTATGAAGTCTTTTATGAAGCCATCGACCTTGTTACGGAAAAGACCAAAGAGGACGGGCTGGAGGTTTTCAAGAAAGCGCTTGCCAATGTTACACCATCGGTAGAAGTCAGGAGCCGGAGAATTGGCGGCGCCACCTTTCAGATTCCTTCTGAAATCAGGCCCGGCCGTAAAAGTTCCATCGGCATGAAATCGCTGGTGAATTTTGCCCGCAAACGGCATGAAAAGAGTTTCGCCCAAAAGCTTGCTGCCGAAATCATGGCAGCCTACAAGGAAGAGGGCGCTGCATTCAAGCGTAAAGAGGATACCCACAGGATGGCTGAGGCCAACAAGGCTTTCAGTCATTTCCGTTTTTAAGAACATGATAAAGCGTGACTTTGTTGTCACATGATATGACCGGGAAACTAGAAAATACAAGAAACATTGGGATTATGGCCCATATCGACGCGGGTAAGACTACCACGACCGAGCGGATCTTGTATTATACCGGAATCAATCACAAACTGGGCGAGGTTCATGATGGTACTGCAACCATGGACTGGATGGTTCAGGAGCAGGAACGCGGCATCACCATTACTTCGGCCGCTACCACTGTTTACTGGATATACAACGACGCCAATTACAGGATCAACATTATCGACACACCAGGACATGTGGATTTTACCGTTGAAGTAGAACGTTCACTGCGTGTACTCGATGGCGCTGTTGCGATTTTTTGCGCGGTCGGCGGAGTCGAACCACAATCGGAAACAGTATGGCGGCAAGCAGATAAATATGGTGTACCGAGGATCAGCTATATTAATAAAATGGATCGCACCGGCGCTGATTTCCTGCACGTAGTCGATCAGATACGGCATAAACTGGGCGCTAAACCGGTCGTTATCCAGCTTCCTATCGGTGCTGAAGATGATTTTTCGGGTATTGTCGATTTGGTTGCAAATAAAGCATATCAGTGGGATGATGACACCCTGGGTCGCGATTACCGGGAGATTCTAATCCCAGAGTATCTGCTCGAAACGGTTCGTTCCTATCGGATGCATCTGATTGAGGGAGCGGCTGAGGAGTGTGAAGTATTGTTGCATAAATTCATGGAAGATCCCGACTCGATCACCGAATCGGAGATTCTTTGCGAGATAAGGAAGGCCACGATCGCAGGTAAAATCACTCCGGTGATTTGCGGGGCATCCTTTAAAAATAAGGGTGTTCAGCTTTTGATTGACGCTGTGGTAAAGTATCTTCCGTCGCCTTACGATATGCCGGCCATTTCGGGTCTGAATCCTTTTACTGAGAAGGAGGAGGAGCGTCATCCCGATCCGGGTGAACCATTCAGCGCACTGGCATTTAAAATTGCCACGGATCCTTTCGTTGGGAGAATTGCATTTTTCAGGGTTTATTCCGGGCAGCTTGAAGCAGGTGATGTGGTTCTGAACAGCCGTACCAATAAAAAGGAACGGATGCTGCGAATTATGCTGATGCATGCCAACAAACAAAATCCGCTGAAGCACATCGAAGCCGGCGAAATTGTTGCCGCAGTAGGTTTTAAAGACATCCGTACCGGAGATACATTGTGTGATCCTAAGCATCCTCTGGTATTAGAGACCATGACCTTTCCGGAACCTGTGATCAACATGGCTATCGAACCAAAAACACAGGAGGATTTAGAGAAACTGGCCATAGGGCTGAACAAACTTACCGAGGAGGATCCTACTTTCCAGGTCAGGGTAGATGATGAAACGGGGCAGACGCTTATCAGCGGGATGGGCGAACTGCATCTTGATATTATTACCGATCGGTTAAAGCGTGAATTCAATATTGAAGTAAACCGTGGTAATCCTCAGGTTGCTTATAAAGAGGCGCTTGTCAGTTCGGTAAATCACCACGAGGTATATAAAAAGCAGACAGGCGGTAAGGGAAGGTTTGCCGATCTGGTAATTGAAGTCGGGCCGGCTGATTCCGGAATCAAAGGACTACAGTTTATCAACGATATCAGGGGTGGGAGTATCCCGAAAGAGTTTATTCCTGCTATTGAGAAGGGAATCCGTGCAGCGATGACGAGCGGACCCATTATCGGCTTTCCCATTGAGAGTGTGAAAGTAAGGTTGCTCGACGGATCCTTTCACAGTGTGGATTCTGATCCATTATCCTTTCAGATTGCCGCGGGAATTGCTTTCAAAGAGGCCTGCCGGAAAGCGAAATCTGTTATCCTGGAACCCATCATGCGGTTTGAAATTATTACACCCAGTGAATATATGGGTGAAGTAACCGGTGATATTTCAAAACGGCGAGGTCAGGTAGAAGCTGTGGAATCGAGGGTTGGCAATCAGGTTATCAGGGGGCATGTGCCTTTGGCCGAGATGTTCGGTTATGTGACCACATTACGCAGTCTGACATCCGGCAGGGCCACGGAGATGCTGGAGTTTTCGAAATATGATATTACTCCCAAGGAAATTCAGGACGAAGTTTTATATAAAATCAGGGGATATGTTCCCGTCTATTAATCTTTTATATGAGCCAGAGAATTAGAATAAAATTAAAGTCTTACGATTATAACCTGGTTGACAAATCGGCTGAAAAGATCGTAAAAACCGTCAAAGCCACCGGCGCCGTGGTGAGCGGTCCTATTCCCTTGCCAACGGATAAAAAGATCTTCACCGTTTTGCGTTCGACTTTTGTCAATAAGAAGTCGCGTGAGCAGTTTCAGCTTTGTACGTATAAACGGCTGTTAGACATTTACAGCACGACGTCGAAGACCATCGATGCGCTGATGAAGCTGGAGCTTCCCAGTGGTGTTGAAGTGGAAATCAAGGTTTGATCGTAATTTGACTAGTAGATTTATTAACACAAGAACTTATAGAGATGTCTGGATTAATTGGTAAAAAAATCGGCATGACCAGTATCTACGATGCCAACGGGAAGAATATCCCGTGCACGGTGATCGAAGCAGGTCCCTGTATAGTTACACAGGTCCGATCGAAAGAAAAAGAGGGATACGATGCCATCCAGTTAGCTTTCGGGGACAAGAAGGAGAAGCATACCACCAAGGCTGAGCTTGGTCATTTTGCGAAAGCTGGTATCACCCCCAAGAAAGTCGTGGCTGAGTTTACGCGTTTTGAACCCGGTCACCAGAAGCAGTTCGGTGATGTGCTGCGTGTGGATATATTCACAGAGGGAGAGTATATTGATGTCGTCGGAATTTCCAAAGGAAAGGGATTTCAGGGAGTTGTTCGCAGGCATCATTTCAATGGGGTAGGTGAAGCGACGCACGGGCAGCACAACCGGTTGCGGGCTCCCGGTTCGGTTGGAGCCTCTTCCTGGCCGTCGAGGGTCATGAAAGGACTTCGTATGGCAGGCAGGATGGGAGGTGATCGCGTGAAAGTGATCAACCTGCAGGTATTAAAAATTATCCTGGATAAGAACCTTATTCTCGTAAAAGGCGCTATTCCCGGACATAATGGATCATATGTAATTATTGAGCGATGGAAGTAGCAGTTTATAACATCAAGGGAGCGGAGACCGCTCATAAAGTGACGCTTGACGATTCGATATTCGCGATTGAGCCCAATGATCATGCTATCTACCTGGATGTAAAGCAATTTCTTGCGAACCAGCGTCAGGGAACCCACAGTTCATTGGAAAAGTCGGTTGTGTCGGGCAGTACGAAAAAGCTGCACAAGCAGAAAGGTACTGGTGGCAGTCGTAAGGGAAGCATCAAGAATCCGCTTTATCGTGGCGGTGCCAGGATTTTCGGGCCTCAACCCCGCGATTACAGTTTCAAGCTGAATAAAAAACTGAAGAAGCTGGCACGGAAATCGGCGCTCAGTTACAAAGTAAAGGATGCACAACTGACCATTCTGGAAGATTTCTCGTTTGAAAACCCTAAAACGAAGAATTTTACGGAGTTGATGAAAAATCTGCAGATTGTCGGAAAGAAAGTTCTTCTGGTGGTGTCTGCTCCCGATGAAAATATCCTGTTATCAGCCCGTAACCTGAAGCGGGTCAAGGTGATGAATGCTGCGGATCTGAATACTTATGATATTCTGGATGCGACGCGGTTGTTGATCACCGAAGGTTCTATCAAAGAAATTGAAAAAATCCATCAGAATTAAACCGCTTAATTCGAAAAGCAATGACAGTTATCATTAAACCGATCATTACCGAGAAGATGACCCATTTGGGCGAGAAGCTCAATCGTTATGGGTTTCTGGTTGACCGGAGGGCAAACAAGCTTCAGATCAAAACAGCGATCAAGGAGCTCTACGGAGTAGATGTGGCCTCTGTCAACACCTTGGTTTTCTCCGGTAAGAACAAGACCCGTTTTACCAAAAGTGGAGTGATTTCGGGCAGGACAAGTGCATATAAGAAAGCCATCGTAACATTGGCGAAAGGCGAAACTATTGATTTTTACAGCAATATTTAAATAAATGGCGCTCAAGAAATATAAACCGACAACACCCGGTCAGAGATTTAAAGTGATCAGTTCATTCGATGAGATCACTTCGGATGTTCCAGAAAAAAGTCTTCTGGCTCCTTCACGCAAATCAGGTGGAAGAAACAACGAAGGTAAGATGACCATGCGTTACCTTGGAGGCGGTCACAAACAGATATACCGGATCATTGATTTCAAGCGGGACAAGGAAGACATTCCTGCTGTGGTAAAGACCATTGAATACGATCCGAACCGGACCTCGAGGATTGCCTTGGTGGTCTATAAAGATGGGGAGAAACGTTATATCGTTGCTCCGCACGGCCTGAAGGTAGGGCAGACTATTTTATCAGGTAAAGGTGTTCCGCCTGAAATTGGAAACACGTTGTATCTGAGTGAGATACCTTTTGGAACGGTGATACACAATGTGGAATTACGTCCCGGGCAAGGGGCAAAGTTGGTGCGCAGTGCCGGATCGCATGCCCAGCTCATGTCGCGTGACGGTAAATTTGCCATTTTGAAGATGCCTTCGGGCGAGACCCGTATGATTTTGCAGACCTGTAAAGCTACGGTGGGAATGGTTTCAAATCTGGACCACAACCTGGAGTCTTATGGAAAAGCAGGGCGCACGCGTTGGCTTGGTCGCCGTCCGCGCAACCGTGGTATCGCCATGAATCCCGTTGACCATCCAATGGGTGGTGGTGAAGGCCGTGCCTCTGGAGGACATCCCCGTTCGCGTAAGGGTACTCCCTCAAAGGGATATAAGACCCGCGCCCGGAAGAAGCAGTCGAACAAGTACATCATTGAAAGCAGGAAGAAGTAATCGATAACACAGAGCATATGAGCCGATCACTTAAAAAAGGACCTTACATTCACTATAAGCTGGAGCAGAAAGTTTCGGAACTGGTCGAATCCAAAAAAAAGACCGTCATCAAGACCTGGTCGCGTGGTTCGATGATCTCTCCGGATTTTGTAGGGCAGACCATTGCCGTACATAATGGCAATAAGTTCATTCCGGTT
Organism: uncultured Prolixibacteraceae bacterium; assembly: GCA_964525995.1. Lineage (GTDB taxonomy): Bacteria > Bacteroidota > Bacteroidia > Bacteroidales > FEN-979 > CAIVAT01. The sequence continues at coordinate 142,676 of CAZGIM010000007.1, forward strand.
TACATCACGGAGAATATGGTAGGACACAAACTGGGCGAATTTGCCCCGACCCGGATTTTCCGCGGTCATGCCGGAAATAAAGATAAAGGTAAGAAATAACTTCTTAATAGGATAAACCATGGGAGTAAGAACCCGAACAAGAGCTGAGAATCGTAAAGAGGCTAAAAAAGATGTCGCATTTGCCCGACTAAACAATTGTCCGACATCGCCCCGTAAAATGCGTTTGATTGCTGACCTGGTTAGGGGAAAGCGTGTTGAGCTGGCTCTTCATATTCTGAAGACCAATGCCAAGCAGCCTTCGGAAAGATTACGCAAACTGTTATTATCTGCCATTTCTAACTGGCAGGCCAAGAATGAAGGGTTGCGTATTGAAGACAGCGATCTTTATGTGAAAGAGATTTTTGTCGATAGCGGACGTCAACTGAAGCGGCTTCAGACTGCGCCACAGGGCAGGGCTCACCGGATTCGCAAGCGTTCGAACCATGTTACCATTTTGCTTGACAGCAGGAACAAACCTGTGGTTGAGGAAGAGGCGACGACAAAAGAAACCGAGAATTAACAATAAATAATCAAGCATCAATTAAAAGTCATTTTAATGGGACAAAAGACCAATCCGATTGCTAACAGGTTAGGCATCATCCGCGGCTGGGATTCAAACTGGTATGGCGGAAAGAATTTTGAGCCCAAGCTGGTGGAGGACGAACAAATCCGCAAATATTTGCATGCCCGTTTATCAAAAGCAGGAATTGCAAAGATTGTTATTGAGCGTACGCTGAAGTTGGTTACGGTAACCATTCATACTGCACGTCCAGGCATCATTATTGGGAAAGGTGGTCAGGAGGTTGACAAGTTGAAGGAGGAGTTGAAGAAGATCACCAAGAAGGAGATTCAGATCAACATTTCTGAGATCAAGCGACCGGAGCTCGATTCGGTCATTGTTGCCGGTACGGTTGCCAGTCAGATTGAAGGGCGTATATCGTATCGTCGGGCGATCAAGACCTCCATTGCATCGGCCATGCGGATCGGCGCAGAGGGGATCAAGATCATGATTTCAGGGCGACTTGGCGGCGCTGAAATGGCACGTCGGGAGCAGTACAAGGAGGGGAGGATTCCCTTACATACTTTCCGTGCCGATATCGATTATGCAACTGCTGAGGCGCATACAACCTACGGAAGAATCGGGATTAAGGTATGGATCTGCAAGGGCGATATTTACGGTCGTCCGGATCTAGTACCGGATGCTTCAGCCATGAAGACGAAACCCTTACCACATCGTGCCGGTTCACTCAAGGGGGATCGTGACCGCGGGGATCGCGGTGAGCGTCCTGACCGTGGAGATCGTGGACCAAGGCGTGAAGGCGGCAGAGGCCGGGCAAGAAAATAACAGTAGCGTTCTAAATGTAACCCATAATACTTACAACTAATGTTACAGCCAAAGAAAACCAAATACCGGAAACAGCAGAAGGGTAAAATGAAGGGCAATGCTCAGCGTGGCCATCAGCTCGCTTTTGGCTCGTTTGGTATCAAGACCACTGAAGAAGCATGGATCACGGGAAGACAGATTGAGGCTGCCCGTCAGGCCATCACCCGTCATATGAAACGTGAAGGTCAAATATGGATCCGGATCTTTCCTGATAAGCCAGTCTCCAAGAAACCTGCGGAAGTCCGTATGGGTAAAGGGAAAGGCGCACCCGAATATTTTGTGGCACGGATCACCCCGGGCCGGATATTGTTCGAAATTGACGGGGTACCGATGACCATTGCCAAAGAGGCGCTTCGTTTAGGCGCACAAAAGCTTCCGGTCCAGACCAGGACCGTGATGCGCAAAGATTATGTGGAAGAATCAATTTAACCTCGAGCAACTCCTAGTTGTGCAATATTTAATGATATGGAACAAAAAGTTATCAAGGAATTAACGACCAGTGAGATTCTGGAAAGGCTGGATGAGGAAAAGCGGCAGTTGGTGAAACTGAAACTGAATCATGCCGTCTCCCCGCTCGAAAATCCCAACAAGATCAAGGCATATCGCAAGACGATTGCCCGCCTTGAGACTGAAGTAAGGCGCAGGGAGTTAGCTGGTGAAAAGATCACTAAGACCGTGAAAATATAATTGGCAGATAGACCCGGTTCATCGCGGTTCAACAAATGAAATAAAATGGAAACGAGAAAATTAAGAAAAGAAAAGACCGGTATCGTTGTCAGCAACAAGATGGAGAAGTCTGTCGTAGTTGAGGTCGAACGTAAGGTAAAGCACCCTAAGTACGGTAAATTCGTCAAGAAATCTTCGCGCTTCATGGCACATGACGAGAAAAATGAGTGCAGTGAGGGAGATATTGTCCGGATTGCCGAGACCAGGCCCCTGAGTAAAAATAAGTGTTGGAGACTTGTCGAAATCATTGAAAAGGTTAAATAGCCATGATACAGCAAGAGTCAAGATTAACAGTAGCAGATAACAGCGGAGCAAAGGAAGTCCTGTGCATCAAGGTATTAGGTGGAACCCGCAAACGGTATGCCCGATTAGGCGACCGCATCATTGTAACGGTAAAAAATGCGTTACCCTCGGGCAATATCAAGAAGGGGACTGTTTCGAAGGCCGTGGTGGTGCGCACCAGTAAGGAGACCCGCAGGGCCGACGGTTCCTACATCAGGTTTGACGACAATGCGGTAGTATTGTTGAACAATGCCGGCGAATTGATCGGGACGCGCATCTTTGGACCTGTTGCCAGGGAGTTGCGTGAAAAACAGTTCATGAAAATCGTTTCTTTAGCACCAGAGGTGCTTTAAGCATATACCATAAAGAATCATGCAGAAAAAGTTAAACATAAGAAAAGGCGATACGGTGATGATCATTGCCGGTGATTCGAGAGGACAGCAGGGCAAAGTGCTGCGGATCGATACCGATACCAATAAAGCCATCGTTGAAGGGGTTAATCTGGTTTCAAAGCACACCAAACCCAACACCAAGAGTCCTCATGGCGGCATCATCAAGAAGGAGGCCCCCGTGAACATTTCAAATCTGAAGTTGATTGACAACTCAGGCAAGCCGACCCGTATCGGCAGGAAAATTGATCCTAAAACGGAAAAGTTGGTTCGTTATTCAAAAAAATCAGGGGAGGTTATAAAGTAATGGCTTATACACCGAGATTAAAAGAGAAGTACCTGAACGATGTTGTTCCTGCTTTAATGAAGCAGTTCAACTATAAGAGTCAGATGCAGGTCCCCCGCATCAATAAAATCTGTCTGAATCAGGGATTGGGGATTGCCAACACCGACCGCAAGTTTATTGAGACAGGGATATCGGAGATGACTCAGATCACCGGTCAGAAGGCCGTGTCGACCAAGTCGCGGAAGGATATTTCAAACTTCAAGCTGAGAAGGGGTAACCCGATCGGCGTGCGGGTCACGCTCAGGGGAGAGAAGATGTATGATTTCCTGGATCGGCTGATTTCGGTTGCCCTTCCGCGTGTCAGGGATTTTCGTGGCGTTAACGACAAGGGATTCGACGGTCGCGGGAATTACACTCTGGGAGTTGCCGAGCAAATCATCTTTCCGGAGATCGACATCGACAAAGTATCCAGGATTAACGGGCTTGACATCACGTTTGTCACTTCGGCCCGTAATGACCGGGAGGCCTATGCATTGTTAAAAGAATTTGGAATTCCTTTTAAAACCAAGTAAAAATATGGCAAAAGAATCGATCAAAGCCAGAGAGCTCAAGCGTGCCGAACTGGTCGCAAAATTTGCTGAGAAACGGAAGGCCCTGAAAGAGGCGGGAGATTTTACCGCGTTACAGAAACTTCCTAAAAATGCATCCCCGGTTCGTCTTCATAATCGCTGCAAACTGACGGGTCGTCCCAAAGGATACATGCGGATGTTCGGAATTTCGCGTATCAATTTCAGGGAGATGGCCAACAAGGGATTAATACCCGGCGTCAAGAAAGCGAGCTGGTAATATTTAGTTAAGAAACACAAATAAAAACAAAGATAAATGGTTACGGATCCCATTGCAGATTATTTGACAAGAATCAGGAATGCCGTGATGGCGAATCACCGGGTGGTGGAAATTCCCAAGTCCAAAATCAAGGAAGAACTTACCCGTATTCTTTTTGAAAAAGGGTACATTTTGAATTATAAAATTGAACAGGAACCCCGTCCGGGTATCATCAAAATCGCCCTGAAATATCATCCTGTTACGAAACTCTCGGCCATCAATACACTGGTGAGGGTTTCCAAACCGGGGCTTAGAAAATATGTTGATTTTGATCATTTGCCAAGGGTACTTAACGGTTTGGGAATTGCCGTTCTATCCACTTCGCACGGAATCATTACCGATAAGGAGGCGCGTGCCCAAAAAGTCGGCGGTGAGGTATTATGTTATATCAGTTAATAGTAAGGCGCTATGTCAAGAATAGGAAAACTATCCATTACAATTCCTGCCGGTGTGCAGATAGCTATTTCAGATGGTAACCTGGTGACCGTGAAAGGACCGCTGGGTGAGCTGAAGCAGCAGATTGATCCTAAAATCACGTTAAAGGCGGAGGGGAATATCATTACTGTTGAACGTCATTCGGATGAGCGCGACGACCGGTCCAAGCACGGTTTGTACCGGGCATTGGTTCAGAATATGGTAAAAGGCGTTTCGGAAGGATTTACTACGGTTCAGGAATTGATCGGGGTTGGATACAAAGCCTCCGCCAATGGTCAGCTTTTAGAATTATCGCTGGGTTATTCGCATAATATCCTGATGGAATTACCTGAATGCATCAAGGTTCAGACCACGGCTGAAAAAGGCAAGAACAACACCATTATTTTAAAATCGACCGACAAACAGCTTCTGGGGCAGGTTGCCGCTAAAATCCGTGCGTTCAGGCGTCCGGAACCCTATAAAGGTAAGGGAATCAGGTTCCAGGGTGAGGAAGTTAAGAAAAAGGCCGGTAAGTCGGCTGCCGGAAGTTAACAGATAGCGCCTGTTTGTTAAGGAAATACGTGAGAATAATAAAACACAAATACAATGGCAATTAAAAGCAGAACAGAATACCGGAGGTTCAGGATCAAGAAAAGGATACGCAAGATCGTACAAGGGACTCCTGACAGGCCCCGGATGACCGTTTTTCGGAGCAGTAAAGAGATTTATGTCCAGTTGATCGACGATCAGGCAGCTAAGACTCTGGTTGCAGCCTCTTCTCTGGAGAAGGGATTAGCAGATCAGAAGGGCACCAAGACCGAGACTGCGAAGAAGGTCGGGAAAGCGATTGCTGAAAAAGCGCTTCAGGCGGGCATCAACACAGTGGTTTTTGATCGTAATGGTTATTTATATCATGGCAGGGTAAAATCCTTGGCAGATGCTGCCAGGGAGGGAGGCCTCAAATTTTAAGTAAGATATGACGAACGTTAATGTAAAAAGAGTAAAATCGAGCGAAATCGAGTTTAAAGACCGCCTGGTCAGCATCCAGCGTGTGACGAAAGTTACCAAAGGGGGCCGGACCTTCAGTTTTTCCGCAATTGTCGTAGTAGGGAACGAGAACGGCGTCGTTGGTTACGGATTGGGGAAGGCCAAGGAAGTTACGGCAGCCATTGCAAAAGGTGTTGATGATGCGAAGAAAAACCTGATCAAGGTTCCTATTTTAAAGGGTACGATTCCGCATGAGCAACTGGGAAAATACAGCGGCGCCCTGGTATATCTGAAACCTGCCGCACCCGGTACGGGAGTAATTGCAGGCGGCGCTATGCGTGCGGTGCTTGAAAGCGTCGGCGTGAAGGATGTGCTCGCAAAATCAAAAGGCTCTTCCAATCCGCACAGCGTTGTGAAAGCCACCATCAATGCCCTGATCAAGATGAGGGATCCCTACACGATTGCCCAGCTCAGAGGGATTGAACTGAATCAGGTTTTTAACGGTTAATTTAAACGAAAAAGGTTTTTTTTCAATGGGAAAAGTTAAAATAACACAGGTTCGCAGTGGCATCGGAAGGCCAATGCGTCAGAAACGCACCCTGGAGGCGCTTGGATTGAAAAAAATCCGTCATTGCGTCGAACATGAGGCTACGCCGCAGATTCTCGGGATGGTCAACAAGGTAAAACATCTCGTCACCGTAGAAGAAGTCTAACAAAAGATAAACGATACTGAAATGGATTTAAGTAATCTTAAACCGGCAAAAGGTTCCGTAAAGAAGGTAAAACGTATTGGAAGAGGTCAAGGTTCGGGTCATGGCGGAACCTCTACACGCGGTCATAAAGGCGCGAAATCACGCTCCGGCTATTCCAAAAAGCTGGGATATGAAGGCGGCCAGATGTCGCTTGTAAGGCGTGTTCCTAAATTTGGTTTTAAGAATTTCAACCGCGTCGAATATAAAGGAATCAACCTTGATGTTCTTCAGCAAATTGCTGAAAAGAAGAGTCTTGAGGCGATCACGCCCGAGGTGCTCGTGGCAAGCGGTTTTGTTTCGAAGAAAGACCGGATCAAGATCCTGGGCCGCGGAGAACTGAAAGCAAAACTTGAGGTTACTGCTCATGGCTTCTCAGAAACTGCCAAAAAGGCAATCGAAGAATTAGGTGGAATTGCTCATACAATTTAAATTTGTTTGAATGAAAAAATTGATTCAAACCCTTAGAAACATTTGGAAGATCGATGACCTTCGCAAGAGGATCATCTTTACTGTCGGACTTGTTTTGATTTATCGGCTGGGATCTTATGTGGTACTACCCGGTGTTGACCCGAGTATGTTGGCGGGTCTCCAGAACCAGACCAAATCAGGCCTTCTGGGATTGCTGAATATGTTCTCGGGCGGGGCTTTTTCAAATGCTTCCATCTTTGCCCTTGGGATCATGCCATACATCTCTGCCTCCATCGTGATGCAGTTGCTGGGTATGGCTATTCCCTACTTCCAGAAGTTGCAGAAAGAGGGTGAGAGCGGACGGAAGAAGATCAATCAGATGACCCGGTATCTTACCGTTGTGATCCTGGTTTTCCAGTCGCCCGCTTACATTGCCAACCTGGCTTCTCAGCTTCCGCCGGAGGGAATCATGCCGTTCAATCCGAACGTGACGCATCATTCTGTATTTTCCTTTTTCGGAATTTCGTCGATCATCATTCTGACTGCGGGTTCAATGTTTGTGATGTGGCTTGGCGAACGTATCACCGATAAAGGGATCGGGAACGGTATTTCATTGATCATCATGATCGGGATCATTGCCCGTTTGCCTTTTTCACTCTTCAGCGAATTGGTTTCGCGGATGGAGCAAAAGGGAGGTGGATTGGTCTTCTTTGTGGTTGAGATTGCCTTCCTGGTCTTTGTCGTGCTGGTTACAATCCTGCTGGTCCAGGGTACACGTAAGATTCCGGTACAGTATGCCAAGCGGATTGTAGGCAACAAGCAATACGGAGGCGTCCGTCAATACATCCCGCTGAAAGTCAATGCAGCCGGTGTCATGCCCATCATTTTTGCCCAGGCCATTATGTTTCTGCCGTTGACCATTGCCGGCTTTGCCAGCAATGAAACTTTGACGGGGTTTGCCAGGGTCTTTACCGATATCAACGGTTTCTGGTACAATTTTGTATTCTTCATTCTGATCATTTTCTTTACTTACTTTTATACAGCCATAACGGTGAATCCGAACCAGATGGCAGAAGATATGAAAAAGAACGGCGGTTTCATACCCGGCGTAAAACCGGGCAAGAAGACAGCTGAGTTTATCGACGACGTGATGTCGCGCATCGTTTTACCGGGATCGATCTTTTTGGGATTTGTCGCCATCATGCCGGCGTTGGTCCGGATGGTGGGGATCACTTCTCAATTCGCGCAATTTTATGGCGGGACCTCGTTGCTGATCCTTGTCGGAGTGGTGCTCGACACGCTGCAACAGATCGAAAGTCATCTGTTAATGCGACATTACGATGGTCTCACGAAATCGGGAAGGATTAAAGGACGTTCTTCGTATGCCGTCAGCAGTTAATAGGTATGTTTGATAAAAAGATGACACTGAAATCGGCTGAGGAGATTGAGATACTGAGGGAGAATGCGCTAATTGTTAGCAAAACTATAGCGGAGGTCGCTAAATATATCAAGCCGGGTGTTAGCACGTTAACACTTGATAAAATTGCTGAAGAGTTTATCCGGGCGGAAGGGGCGTTACCCGGGTTCAAAGGTTACAGAGGATTTCCGGCTACGCTGTGTACCTCGATCAATGAAGAGGTGGTACACGGGATACCGGGGGCAAGAGTTCTTAAAAATGGTGATATAATTTCGATTGACTGCGGATGTCGAAAGGATGGCTTTTACGGTGATTCGGCATACACTTTTGCGGTAGGCGAGGTAAGCGAAGGAGTGATGATGTTGTTGAAGCGTACTAGGGAGTCGCTAATGCGGGCCATTGAGGTAGCTATAGCCGGGAAAAGGATAGGTGATATCAGCGCTGCGGTGCAGGAATACGTTGAATGTCATGGATATTCGGTAGTGAGAGAGCTTGTCGGACACGGAATCGGGAGGCAGTTACACGAAAAACCCGATATTCCAAACTACGGCAAGCGGGGGTCGGGGATCAAAATGCAGCCTGGTTTGACCCTGTGCATTGAACCGATGATCAATTTGGGAACCAAGTCGGTTTTGCAGGATCATGACGGGTGGACGATTCGCACTGCTGACCGGATGCCTTCGGCGCATTTTGAGTTGACGGTAGTGGTTCAGAAGGAACGGGCAGATGTTCTGTCGACTTTTAAGTATATTGAAGAAGTTCTCGGACCAAATTGCATATAGTATGGCAAAGCAATCATCAATTCAACAGGATGGCACCGTCATCGAATCACTTGGGAACGCAATGTTCCGGGTTGAGCTGGAAAACGGGCATGTAATAACGGCTCATATTTCGGGAAAAATGAGAATGCATTATATAAAAATACTTCCCGGTGACAAAGTCCGGATCGAAATGTCGCCTTACGATTTAACGAAGGGAAGAATTACATTCAGATATCAATAGACAATAAAGAAACGATACCATGAAAGTACGCGCATCAATTAAGAAAAGGTCTGCCGATTGCAAAATAGTTCGCAGGAAAGGCAAACTGTATGTTATCAATAAGAAAAATCCTAAGTTCAAACAGAGACAAGGTTAAGAATTCATAAACATTAAATCGGATTAATATGGCCAGAATTGCAGGTATTGATTTGCCTAAGAACAAACGGGGTGAAATCGGGCTGACTTACATTTTCGGGATCGGAAAGAGCACTGCGCAGAAGATTCTTGACAAGGCCGGGGTGGACCGTGATAAGAGGGTCCAGGACTGGAACGATGAAGAGCAGAATAAGATACGTTCGGTTATCAATGATAACTACAAGATTGAGGGCGCCTTACGGTCTGAGGTTCAGATGAACATCAAGCGTTTGATGGATATTGGTTGTTACCGTGGGATCCGCCATCGTTTAGGTTTGCCTGTTCGCGGTCAGAGTACCAAGAACAATGCCCGTACGCGTAAAGGCAGGAAAAAGACCGTGGCGAATAAGAAGAAGGCAACCAAAGGTTAATTTTTAATGCAAGTTTTAAACATTTTATGGCAAAGACTGAAAAAAGTTCAAGGAAAAGAGTAGTAAAAGTTGATGCGGTTGGAAAAGCCTTTATCAACGCCTCTTTCAACAATCTCATTATCACCTTGACCAACAACGCCGGGCAGGTTGTGAGTTGGTCGTCGGCTGGGAAAATGGGTTTTAAAGGTTCGAAAAAGAACACTCCGTACGCGGCGCAGATGGCGGCCCAGGATGCTTCGAAGGTTGCCTATGATCTCGGCCTGCGTAAGGTAAAGGTTTATATAAAGGGCCCGGGCGCCGGTCGCGAGTCAGCCATTCGTACGCTTCATACAGCGGGCATCGAGGTGACCGAAATTATCGACATCACGCCACTGCCACATAATGGATGCCGTCCGCCGAAAAGAAGAAGAGTTTAACGTTAAATTATTTTATATACCATGGCAAGATACATTGGTCCCAAGTCCAAGATTGCAAGAAGATTCAGAGATCCGATCTTTGGTCCTGATAAGAGTTATGAGAAAAAGAACTATCCGCCGGGGATGCACGGACAGAACAAGCGTCGTTCAAAATCGTCGGAGTATGGCACCCAGCTCATGGAGAAACAAAAGGCCAAATATACATACGGCATCTTAGAGCGTCAGTTTAAAAATACCTTCCTGAAAGCTGCCCGTAAAGGTGGTATCACGGGTGAGGTGTTACTCCAACTGATCGAAGCCCGTCTCGACAATGTGGTGTTCCGCCTGGGTATTGCTCCCTCGCGCGACGGCGCCCGTCAGCTTATTTCGCACCGCCATATTCAGGTTAATGGGAAAGTGGTCAATATTCCCTCTTTTGAATTGAGACCGGGCGATATCGTAGCAGTGCGTGAACGCTCCAAATCGCTGGAAGTTGTGACTAATTCTGTTACCGGAAGGGCCAATCAGTTTCCCTGGTTAGAGTGGGACGGAGGAATGATGACCGGTAAATTCATGAGTTATCCCGAGCGGGATCAGATTCCTGAAAACATCAAGGAGCAGCTTATCGTCGAATTGTATTCGAAATAACAATAATTAACAAAAACAGCATCATATGGCAATATTACCGTTCCAGAAACCGGACAAGGTCATCATGGTGGAAGCCGATGATTCCCGCGGAGTATTTGAATTCCGTCCGCTTGAACCTGGTTTTGGCGTGACCATCGGAAACTCACTCAGGAGAATTCTTCTTTCATCGCTCGAAGGCTTTGCCATAACCTCGGTAAAGATTGAAGGAGTTGATCAGGAATTTTCCACCATAAAAGGTGTTATTGAGGATGTTACCGAAATCATTCTGAACCTGAAACAGATTCGTTTCAAGAGGCTCATTGAGACTGAGAACTCTGAAAAGGTCACGGTGATCATCGCGCAGCAGAAAGAGTTTAAAGCCGGCGATATCAACAAGTTTTTATCGGTTTTCCAGGTGCTGAACCCTGAAGTGGTCATTTGCCATATGGAACCATCCGTAAAGCTTACCGTTGAGTTATCGGTTGACAAAGGCCGCGGGTATGTTCCTGCCGAAGAGAATAAAACATTAGGTTCTTCATTAGGGCGCATTGCAATTGATTCGGTTCATACACCGATCAAGAATGTTACCTTCAATATTGAAAACTTCAGAGTCGAGCAAAAGACCGACTACGAGAAGCTGATCATTGAAGTCGTGACCGATGGCTCCATTCACCCGAAAAATGCTTTGAAAGAGGCAGCCAAGATCCTGATTCATCATTTCATGTTATTCTCGGATGAGAAGATCACGATCGACTCGGCAGAAAAGGCAGTGACCGAGGAGTTTGATGAAACCTCGCTGCATATCCGTCAATTGCTCAAGACGAAACTGGTCGATATGGATTTGTCGGTTAGGGCTTTGAATTGCCTGAAAGCGGCTGATGTGGAATATTTGGGTGATCTGGTCGCTTTTAACAAAAATGACCTGCTGAAATTCCGCAACTTCGGAAAGAAATCACTGACCGAACTGGAAGAGCTTGTCAAGTCGAAAGGACTTGAATTTGGGATGAATACGACAAAATATAAATTAGATAAGGATTAATTGCAATGAGACACCAAAAAAAGATTAATCATTTAGGAAGGAAAAGTGCCCACCGTAAGGCTATGTTGTCGAATATGGCAACCTCACTGATTCTTCATAAACGTATACATACGACGGTTGCCAAAGCCAAGGCATTGAGAACCTTTGTTGAGCCGCTGATCACCAAATCAAAGGATGACACCACCCATTCACGGCGTATCGTGTTCGGATATCTGCAAAGCAAAGAGGCTGTTACGGAGCTTTTTAAAGAGATCTCGAAAAAGATCATGGAGCGTCCGGGCGGTTATACGAGGATTTTGAAGACCGGAAACCGTTTCGGCGATAATGCCGAGATGTGCTTGCTCGAACTGGTCGATTACAATGAATCGATGATGTCGGCAAAAGATGAAGGTAAAGCAAAGCCAACCCGCAGGAGAAGAAGTCCCGCAAAGAAAAAAGAGGCGCCCGCTCCCCCGGAATCCAAAGCAGATGAACCGGAAGAAAAACCGGAAGCCTGATAATACAGTAAATATTCAGATTTTTGAAAAAGGGTAACGGGAATTCTTGTTATCCTTTTTTCCTTTCAATAATAACCTAAAACCAACAGACGATGAGTGCAATAGTATCAATACACGGAAGGCAGATTCTTGATTCACGCGGAAATCCGACTATCGAGGTCGATGTGGTAACCGACAACGGGATTATCGGCCGTGCTGCTATTCCTTCGGGGGCATCGACGGGAATCCATGAAGCCGTTGAGCTGCGCGACGGAGATAAAAAAGTGTTCTTAGGGAAAGGCGTACTTCAGGCGGTTCACAATGTAAACAAGATCCTTGCTGAAGAACTGCAGGGGATGTACGTCAGCGATCAGCTTGAAATTGATCAGAAGATGATCGAGCTGGATGGCACCCCGAATAAATCGAAACTTGGAGCCAATGCAATCCTAGGCGTATCGTTGGCTGTTGCACATGCAGCAGCCCAAACAACGGGGCAGGAGTTGTACCGTTATATTGGCGGTGTTTCGGCTCAAACCCTCCCCATCCCGATGATGAATATTCTCAATGGGGGCTCTCATGCTGATAATTCGATCGATTTTCAGGAATTCATGATCATGCCTGTGGGGGCTACTTCCTTTGCCGAGGCCATCAGGATGGGCGCCGAAGTCTTTCATAACCTGAAATCGGTTCTGAAAAAGGGAAAATATTCGACCAACGTGGGTGATGAAGGTGGTTTTGCACCAAACCTGAAATCGAATGAAGAGGCTTTGAAAGTGATTATTAAAGCTATTGAGACAGCAGGATACCAGCCCGGCCGTGACATCTGCATTGCCCTGGATCCCGCATCTTCCGAATATTTTATCCCCGAAGAGAATGTGTATCATCTGAAGAAATCGACCGGCGAAAAGCTTTCACCTGCCGAAATGGTCTCTTTCTGGAAGGATTGGGTGAAACGTTATCCCATCATCTCCATTGAAGACGGAATGGCGGAGGATGACTGGGATGGCTGGAAGCTGATGACCAAAGAGCTTGGTAACAAAATTCAGCTTGTCGGCGATGATCTTTTCGTGACCAATGTCGATAGGCTGGCCGAGGGCATCAAAAAGGGTGTAGCAAATTCCATCCTGATCAAGGTAAATCAGATCGGCACCCTCAGCGAAACCTTAAATGCTGTCAACATGGCTTACCGTAGCGGTTACACAGCAGTGATCAGCCATCGTTCCGGTGAGACTGAGGATGTGACCATTGCCGATCTTGCCGTGGCGTTGAACACCGGTTTGATCAAAACCGGATCGGCTTGTCGGACCGACCGGATTGCGAAATACAACCAATTGCTCCGGATCGAGGAGCAGTTGGGCGATATGGCAAAATATCCCGGGAAAGAATTTAAGTACCGGAGATAACCCCCGAACTTATTTAAAAGGCGAAGTGCCCGGACTGCTAAAGCCCGGGCATTATTTTTCTGTTAATAAAGATGTTGAAATAAAAAGAACGGGGGATTAGAATATATTACTTTAAGATAATATATTTGAACCTGCGACAGTACTTAATTTTTGCTTGTGAGAAAGATCTTTCCGATCCAGTTGTTGATTTTGTTTTTTTTGATCTCCGGATATTGTTTTTCTCAGAGCGCCTCAACAGGTAAAACGTCGCCATTTGCCAAGCGTTGGTACTTGGGAATTAATTTCGGACCCGACTTTTACTATGGCGATCTCCGCACCAAATCATTCCTGCCTGATAAAAATGTGAGTCTTGCGGGCAGTCTTTTCCTGCATTATCACTTTAGTGATATTTTCGGTTTGCGTATCCAATTGTTACCGGGAGGGCTCAACGGGTCGAAAATGATTGAAAAAGAAGGAAAAACCATTGAAGAGTCCTTCACGGGGATTTTCATTGAAGCCAACGTAAACGGAACGGTTAACTTTTTTAATCTGTTCTCACCGGGAAAGCCCGATAGAAGGTTTTTTATATATGGTACACTCGGCTTGGGCTATTCGGGCTGGTACTCCAAGTTGCTGAACAAGGTTTATTATTATGACTCTCTTTCGGTTGACAATCCGCTGAAGAATTTTCATTCCTCTGTCGTTATCCCCGTGGGTATCGGAGCTATTTTCAGAATCAGCGACAAGTTACAGGCTCATTTAGAATGGTCGTGGCGTCCGTATCTTTCCGACGAGCTTGATAACACGATTGGCGGGTACAAATTTGATATGGTCGATTATCTTGCTGTAGGTATCTCCTTTCGGGTGGGAGGAAAGGGAAAGAGTACGAAAGAGACTTTGAAAGTGCTTGATTACCGCTATCCGGTCTATCCGGTCACCTATCAGCAACCCGAACCAGTCAGATCCGTTGTGCCCGAGTCGCCTGTTGTTGCCCCTCCAGTCTATATGCAGGAGGAGTATGATTATGTCGTTCAGATTTTCGCGTTTGATAAACACAACTACTCACCCGAATGGATCCGGAAACGATATCACATCGGCCAGGAAGTGCGCCGGGAGCGCGAGGGTACCCTATCGAGATACCTTATCGGCAACTTCCGGGATTTGCAGTCAGCCAAGGTGCTCCGGAATGAGATGTTGCAGAAAGGGATTCATGATGCCTTTATCGTGGCATACAAAGATGGAGCAAGGCACCATACCGTAACCGGAGAATAATCATTTACAAACCTGCCGGATAAATCCGACCGATTGGGGATCATTCATTCCTGCATTTATAGATTTTTGGAAATCGCTACAGGAGATAGCCGTGTTTCCCAGGAAGAAGTTTGCTAATCCCCGGTTATAATAGATCGATTTAAGAGAATTGTTGTCGGTAACCTGGGTTGTAGATAGCCCTAAAGCATAATCAAAATCGAGGATGGCGCCATTGTAATCGGCAAGCTTAAGTTTGCAGTTCCCTCTATAGGAATAGATGCCCATCAGGCCGGTGGACTGGGGTTTCAGTTCGAGGGCGCGGTTAAAGCTCCGGATGGCCTCGGCATAGTTGCCGTTCTCATATTTCCATACGCCATCCCAGTAAACCTTGTAATAGTCATCCTGATTAACCGTCGGGGTGTAATAACCTCCCGGTGCTGCAGTGTTGACTGTTGTGAAATTCATCGATGGTCCCCGATAAACATAATTTTTGCAATAGTCTTTTATCGCTTTGTCGTTTTCGACGTCTTTATACCCGAATTGAAGGGCCGTATTCCAGTCCTGGCACGCGCCGTTCAGATCCTTGAGGTAATATCGGGCAACCCCACGGTTGTATATCGCTGTGAGCCACGAAGTATAGTAACTCTGATCGGAAGGCCTGAGCATGACTGCCCGGTCGAAATCCTGCATGGCGCCTGTGGCATCTCCCATTTTGTGCCGGGCATTGCCGCGGTAAGCATAGGTCAGAAAAAAGTCGGTATAAGGAAGATACTTGGCTGCTTCGGTCAGGTCGAGGACCGACTGTGCGTAATTTCCGGAGGCGTAATTTGAAATGCCTCGGCGGTAGTAATCTTCAGCGGTCTGAGGAATCCCCGTGAATTGCTGAACGGATACGGGGCCGCCACTGTACCTGATAAAACTTTGAAAGGTGTTGTACTCGGTTTCGTAATAGGTTGACCTGAAGATCTTGTCCCGGTTCTTTAATTCAAGATAAGGTGTGTAAAACTTTTTTTTATTCATAACCTGGATCAGACGAAAACGGGCTAGGGTTTGGCCTCCGGATTGGACCGGCCAGAAACCGATTAAAAGGTTATGGGAAGCAATGGTCTTATCAGTCAGCGTTTTTTGTATATCGTAAGCAATGTTGGAGGTAAAGGTATTTTTGTTATAATTGATCATGGTACCACTGCAAACGACCTCCATGTTGGTGATATAGGGTTGGTTGAATTCCATTTTTTCGGGAAAGATCTCGGCCAGTTTCGATGCTTTGAACACGAAATAGGATAATCCCTGCTGGTAGTGCCAACTTTCCATGAGAATCGGAAATTCATAGTATCCGGTCTTGAATTTGATGATAAGGACGGCGTATTGTTCATTTTCATATGTCACATCCCTCATTTCAAGCAGTTCGAAATTTTCTCTTCCCAATTTGTAATAGGTCTTTCCGGAACGGTTATAATCGGATTTACTGTATAAAAGTCTGTTTTCGACCGAAACCCACTTTCCGTCATCCAGTAAGGTCCAGCCCATCGCTTTCTCGATGGATGACCGGGGCTCACTGATCATTGGGAGGTTGTTGACTGAACGTTCGACAGATTGAAATTGGGGCTGGCTCATTAACGGAACTGAAGGAGCCGGATTCCCCGGATACTGTCCCCAAAGTAATCCAGTAATCAACAAACTTAGCAACGATAATATAACTGGTCTCATCATTTCAAAATTAAGCTAAAAATTCATTAAAACATGAACAAGCAGCGATGTGACGCGTTTCACATTTCCTTCAAAGACCTTCAAGACATCGTCCCAGGTAACCGGGTTTTCATCCTGCTTCCAGGAGTCATAATCAGTTGAAAGTGCAACCGAAGCATAGGGAATCCCTGCTTCTACTGCCAGGCTTACCTCCGGGGCTATGCTCATATTGACAACATCGGCGCCTAACAACCGGAACATGCACGATTCGGCCCGGGTGGAGAAGCGGGGGCCTTCAATGGTCACAATGGTGCCCTGTTTATGGAATGAAATCCCCAGCGCTTCGCATCCACTGATCAGTTTGTTCCTGAGATGATCGGAAAAAGGATCAGCCATGGAGGTATGGACCACATTCCCGTTTTCGAACCGGTCGTGGAAGGTGTTGATACGATGTTTGGTGAAATCGATGAACTGATCGAGAATGACGAGATCCCCTCTTTTGATCTCTTCGCGCAGGCTTCCGCAGGCGGTCGTGGTTAACAGGTACTCGCATCCGAGTTCCTGCAAAGCCGTGATGTTGGCCCGGTTATTAACGCCTCCCGGTGTGATCGAATGGTCTCTCCCGTGTCGCGAAAGGATAAAAACTTCGCAATTACCAAGGGTTCCGGCGAAAAACGGTGAGCTGGGATCTCCGTATTTTGTGGTTACGGTAAATTCCTTGATATCGGAGAAGAGGTTTAGTTTTTCGAGTCCTGAGCCGCCGATGAGACCTATTTTGACCATATTACAAAATTTAAGCGAATATAAGAGAAATCCCCAAGCGATTCAAACTCCCGGTTGCATATTAACTGCAATTATTTATTACTTTTTAATAACATTTTTCAAACACGGGATTTACAGGCAGGTTCGATCTGTTAAATACTGACATCTCTATATGATTATTAAATGTACTTTTGCAGGTAAAAATACCCTTTATGGAAACAGCATATGTGGGCGAGCATCTGTTGCCAGGAATTTTAGGGAAAACATTTATCTGGATCAGCTTTGCGGCGGCGTTTCTTTCTGCGGTGTTGTACCTCATTGCTTTTTACCGGAACCCGGGAAAAAGCCGAAACATACGAAATGCGCGCATCTTATATGTTCTGCACGCCCTTACCCTGTTGGGCGCGGCAGGGGTGCTCTATTTCCTGATTTTCATGCATTATTTTGAATATTCCTATGTATGGCAATATTCTTCGGTGACACTTCCGGTAAAGTACATCATATCGTGTTTCTGGGCAGGTCAGGAGGGGAGTTTTCTGGTTTGGGCTTTATGGCAGGCCCTGGCCGGGATTGTGATCATCTTTATTTCGCGCGATTGGGAAAAACCGGTTATGGCGGTGATTTCAATCTCACAGATTTTCGTCAGCTCCATGTTGTTAGGGGTTCATTTTCTGGGTATCAGGATTGGTTCGAGCCCCTTCCTGTTATTGCGGGAAACTGTTGATACAACCGCAGGAACCATTTTTGCGATGCCCCATTACCTGTCGATAATAACCGACGGCAACGGATTAAATCCCCTTCTTGAAAATATTTGGATGACGATCCATCCGCCGGTATTGTTCCTGGGCTATGCACTGACCCTGGTTCTGTTTGCATATGCCGCTGCATCGCTGATGAAAAAGGATTACTACAGTTGGGTGAGCCGGGCGATTCCCTGGTCGCTTGCCTCTCTGTTGTTTTTGGGAGCCGGAATCCTTTTAGGAGGAGCCTGGGCTTATGTATCGCTGACATTCGGCGGGTTCTGGACATGGGATCCGGTTGAGAACAGCTCACTGGTGCCTTGGATGACGTTATTAGCCGGACTTCACTTTCTGATTATCGCCCGTCGCCAAAATTTTGCGCTTCCTGCTTCGTATATGGCACTCATGCTTACCTATGTGCTGGTATTGTATGCCAGTTTTCTGACTCGCAGCGGGGTTTTAGGCGATACCTCGGCCCACTCGTTTGGCGACAATGGGATGACCTTGCAGTTACTTGTGTTCCTCCTTTCATTCTTCCTGTTCACAATACTGATTATAGGATATAACCTCAAAAAAATATATAAAGCCCGGAAGGATAGCTTATGGTCGCGCGAATTCTGGATGTTTATCGGATCTGTAGTGATCGTTCTGGCTGCGTTTCAAATCATTTTCAACACCTCCATTCCTGTTGTCAATAACCTCCTGGGAACAAGTTTTGCCCCACCGGTCGATTCGGTCGGCTTTTATAACAAATGGCAAACCCCTTTTGCGATCCTGATTGCCGGTTTTATCGGTTTCAGCCAGGTTCTGTCGTACCACTCCAATCGGCCCGTGAACCTTATGCGAAAGATGGGAATACCTCTTCTGCTTTCGGCCGTCCTAACTTCAGTACTATTTTTTTCAGACTTGCTGGGATCTTTGAATATGCCGCTCCTTGTATTTTTTTCGATCACCGCCCTCCTGGCCCTGGTTAAGAACTTCTTCGGCCGGCAGGGCAAACCGTTGAATTACGGAGCTATCATTACCCATGTGGGATTTGTGATCTTCCTCCTGGGAACGGTGCTTACCTTTCTGAATTCCGAAACCATTTCATCGAACACCTCCCGTTATGATTTGGGTGATGATCAGAAGAATTCGGAGAATCTGGTGCTGATGCGGAACGATACTTTATACATGAACCGTTTTTATGTTTCGTATGTTTCGAAAGAACAAACGGGAAGTACAACGGTTTACCAGGTTGATTTTTTAAAGTACCGGGAAGGAAGGTTTCAGAAGGCATTTTCGCTCTATCCATCAGTGAATGTGCATCCGAGGATGGGAGCGGTTTACAATCCCGATACCCGTCATTTCATTTCGCGCGATTACTATACCTACATTTCGGCGGTTTCGAAAAATCCCGATTATATCGTGATCAAGACTATCATGAACCCGAATATCAATGTTTTGTGGATTGGTTGCATTGCGATGATAGTCGGATTTTCCGTCGCTTTATACCGGAGGGCCAGACGTTTGTGGGTGGTCACCAGCCGGTGACCGGTCTATTTTTCCCGGGCCTTGTTTTCGAGCATCGGGACGAACCGGAATGCCCCGTGTTCGCGGGTTTCATATTCGGTTTCTGAAATCCGGATCACAGATGTCATGATTTGTACGTCGGAGGGGCCGACCGGGATCACGAGAATTCCACCGGTTTTGAGTTGATTGAGCAACGGTTCCGGAGTGTAGGGCGCGGCAGCAGTGACCAGAATTTTATCAAAGGGGGCGAAAGCGGGAAGTCCCTGGTACCCATCACCATAAAAGGTCTTAATGGTCGGATAGCCAAGACGTGGAAGGAGTTTCGAAGTCTTGTCGTACAGTGATTTCTGCCGTTCGATGGTAAAGACCCGGGCCTCCATCTCAGCAAGAATGCATGCCTGGTATCCTGATCCGGTGCCGATCTCCAGGATCTTTTCTTTGGGTTTCACCTCCAGGAGCTGGGTTTGAAATGCAACGGTATAGGGTTGTGAGATGGTCTGGCCTGCGCCGATAGGGAAGGGTTTGTCTTCATACGCATATTCCAGAAAAGAGGAATCGAAGAAAAAATGACGCGGCACCTTTTCAACGGCATCTAAAACACGGACATCGGATATTCCTTTTTGCCGAATTTGTTGTACCAATAATTTTCTGAGTCCCTGGTGCCGGTAAGAGTCAACCGGAATGGTAGCAGTCATGCCGTATCGTGTTAAATTTTTCACGAAAATAGTAATTTCAGAGAGGGTAAAAAACCTACCTTTGCAAAAAATATGAACATGTTGAAAATTGGCGTTCTCGGAGCCGGACATCTTGGTAAAATACACCTTCGTTGCATCAAGGAGATCGAACAGTACAATCTCGTTGGCTTCTTCGACCCTGACAATACCAACGGTTCCATAGCGGAGCAGGAGTTTGGCGTTCGCAGGTGGGACTCGGTTGACGATTTGATTGATGCTGTTGATGTGGTGGATATCGTCACGCCTACGATCTCGCATTTTGAATCGGCAGCCAAGGCGCTCCGAAAG
This sequence comes from uncultured Prolixibacteraceae bacterium, assembly GCA_964525995.1. Lineage (GTDB taxonomy): Bacteria > Bacteroidota > Bacteroidia > Bacteroidales > FEN-979 > CAIVAT01. The sequence goes on from CAZGIM010000007.1 coordinate 163,087, forward strand.
TGCCGTCATGTATTTATTGAAAAACCGATCGTTACCAGTTTGGAGGAAGCACACGAACTAATAAAGATAGCGGGTGAAGCCAATGTGAAGGTTCAGGTAGGACATGTCGAACGGTTCAACCCTGCTTTCCTGGCAGCGGAGCCCTATTTTAACCGACCGATGTTCATCGAAACACATCGTTTGTCGATGTTCAATCCCAGGGGAACCGATGTGCCGGTAATCCTCGATCTGATGATTCATGATATTGATATTGTGCTGAGTGTGGTTAAAAGCAATATCCGTAAGATCAGCGCCAGCGGTGTAGCCGTGGTCAGCGATTCACCCGATATCGCCAATGCACGGATCGAATTCAACAATGGTTGTGTGGCCAATCTAACCGCGAGCAGGATATCATTGAAGAATATGAGAAAATCACGATTTTTTCAAAAAGATGCCTATATCTCGGTCGATTTTTTAAAGAAAGAACTTGAAGTGGTGCGGATTCAGGATGCAAGTCCTGAAGATGCCTCCGGAGCCTTTGTCCTGGATTTAGGTCCGGGCAAGAATTCCAAGCTGATCAATTTCGACAAGCCTCATGTTCAACCTTCCAATGCGATCAAAACCGAACTGGAAAGTTTCTATTATTCCATCGTCAATAATACAATTCCTTCCGTTACGATCAATGATGGTTACAGCGCGCTGGAGGTGGCCTATAAAATTATTGGCAAGATTCATCAAACATCTGCTAATATACTCTGATTGTGATTGATATCATGTTAATTACTTTTGTTCGGAAATAAACAATATCGTGAAATTTGCTCCGTTAGCCTTTAGGAGTTCGTCATTTCACTCAGATCCCTGCTTATGATTTTACGGAATACGCCCAACTCTTTTTTTCTCTTAATCCTGTTGCTGACCGGTTCCGTTTCCTGTGAAAAATTCAAGGGTGATCAGACCATCCCAGCCTATTTGAAAATCGATTCCATTTACCTAACCACCGAGTATTATGCCCAGGGAACGGCTTCGCATCAGATCACCGATGCCTGGGTTTATATTGATGATTATTCGATGGGTGCATTTGAACTGCCTGCCCGGCTGCCGGCCTTGTATCGTGGGAAGCACAAGGTGATGATATGGCCGGGAATTAAAAGAGACGGGATCGGATCAACGCGGACCGTATATGAGTTTTACAGTCCGGTGACCCGCGAGGTGAATTTCACTGAAGACAGCACCTCCTCTTTAGGTGTGCTGAAGACCAGCTATCAAAGCACCACCCAGTTTACCTGGAAAGAGGATTTTGAAAGTATTTCAGTTTCCCTGGATACAACCGACCGAAGCCTGACGGCTATTCGCATGACGGCGCCGGGTTCACCAACCACTTTTGAGGGGAACCACTCGGGTTGGGTCGAACTCGATACTGCCAATAACTTCTTTGAATGTCAGACGCACCAGGAGTATATAATCCCCTCAAACACTGTGTATTTAGAGATGAATTTCAACATCTCGAACTCACTGGTGGTGGGCGTTTTTACCTATTCTGACCTGATGGTGTATCAATCCCCGATCATCACGCTGAACCCGACCAACGGCGTCTGGAAGAAAATTTACATTGACCTTACCACCACCCTGAATGCCTATTCCGGAATGACAAGCTACCGCGTCTATTTGTACACTTTTTTAGACAGCGGACTTCAGAAATCGACTCTTCTGTTTGACAATTTCAAAGTGGTGACGCAAAAATAACGGGAACGAGCAATAAATAGTCTGAGATGAATAAACGTTTGCAGGTAACCAAGTATATCATTGCTGACTTTCTGTCGGCTTTCATAGCCTGGACCTTATTCTTCGTTTACAGGAAGTGGGTCGTTGACCATCAGATTTTCACCCACATCCAGGATATCTTTCTGGATCGTAAATTATATTACGGGATCAGTATCATCCCGGTTTTCTGGCTCATTCTTTATACCCTCATAGGAACCTACCGTAAGATTTACCGCAAGGCCCGGTTGCGCGAATTCGCCCAGACCATTTTGATTACCTTCATCGGAGTGACCATCTTATTCTTTACCTTGATTCTGGATGATGTTATAATCAGTCAGAGTAACTATGCAGAATTCTTCTTTATACTGATATTCCTCCATTTGTTCTTTACGGCAGGATTCCGGTTTTTTCTTACCTCGAGGGCGGCGTATAAAATCCACCATAAGATAATCGGGTTCAACACGATCATCATCGGCAGCAACGGTAATGCCGTAAATATTTACCATGAAATCGAAAATCAGGTCAAATCGTCGGGTAACCGGTTTGTCGGCTTCATCAATGTGGAGGATTACAGTCAATACAAGCTCACGGAGTCTATTCCGCATCTGGGCGGATTGCAGGATTTAAACCGTCTGGTCCGGGAAAATAGCATTGAGGAGGTGATCATCGCCATTGAGCATTCGGAAAACCACACCATCGAAAATATTATCACCCAGCTTGAAGATACCGATGTTGTTATAAAAATCATCCCCGCCATGCAGGATATCCTGATGGGCTCGGTCAAGACGACCTCCATTTTCCATGCCCCGCTGATTCAGATTTACCCCGATTTGATGCCCGACTGGCAAATGTCGCTCAAACGAATCCTCGATATTGTAATTTCCTCCATTTGTCTGATCTTACTCTCCCCGGTGATGCTGATCACTGCCATCATAATCAAGCTGACCTCTCCCGGCCCGGTATTTTATTCACAGGAGCGGATCGGAATTCGCGGAAAGCCGTTCATCATGCACAAGTTCAGGACTATGTACAACAATGCCGAAGAGAATGGTCCGCAGCTATCTTCAAAAAATGATCCGAGGATCACACCGATAGGAAAATTTTTACGTCAATTCAGGGTTGATGAAGTGCCTCAGTTTTACACCGTGTTGAAAGGCGATATGAGTCTGGTGGGGCCGAGGCCTGAACGCCAGTACTACATCAACCTGATCACCAGGCAGGCCCCCCATTACCGGCTGTTACATAAAGTAAAGCCGGGTATTACCTCATGGGGGCAGGTGAAGTACGGGTATGCCGAGAACCTGGAACAGATGGTCGAGCGGCTCAAATTCGATATCCTCTACATTGAGAATATGTCGCTTGCCATGGATTTTAAAATCCTGATCTATACCATCCTGATCATCATCCAGGGACGGGGGAAATAGGCTCCCTGAACAGTTCATCTTCCAGCATTCCCATAACTTCTGCAGCTTTTCCCTGTAAAAATATATCGGTCACCGATGAGGTGAAGGAAGAGGGTTGCGGGTTTACCTCGATGATCGTTGCACCGTTTTGTTTGGCGATGAGCGGGAGCTGATTGGCCGGCATCACCTCGCCGGTGGTTCCGATGACGAGCATCACTTCCGAGAGGTTAGCAGCTTCATAAGCAGCCAGTAGTGCGACCTGCGGGATCGCTTCTCCGAAAAAGACAAAGTCGGGTTTCAGCAGTCCACCGCATTCCCTGCACGTTGGGGGAAGGTGATCGAGGCTGATGTCCGAAACCGGGTAAGTCCGGTCGCAATGAGTACACCTGAGCACGGCTGAATTTCCATGGAAGGCGGTCACTACTTTTGATCCGGCCAACCGGTGCAGATCATCGATATTCTGGGTGATCACCTGGCTTAGTAAACCTTCGCGTTCCATATGTGCTAACGTTTCATGGGCTTTATTGGGGCGGGCGTTCTGAAAGTGGTTATAAAAGATCTCTCTGATAATCTGCCATGATTCGGAAGGATGCTCATGAAAATATCCAAGATCTAAAACTTCGGGATTATATTTGTTCCAAAGCCCCCCGTCGCCACGGAACGGAGGGATGCCACTTTCGACCGAAATTCCGGCGCCTGTGAAGGCGGTGGTAAATCCTGATTGCCTAAGAATGATAGCGGCCTTCGTGATAAGATCGGTCATGAAATCGGATTAGTTTATTATTTCAGCCAGCGGTCGAGCCAGTTATAAAAGGTACGCTGCCAGAGTATTCCGTTCTGTGGTTTGAGTACCCAGTGGTTTTCATCCGGGAAATAGAGGAATTCGGCCGGGATGCCTTTCAGGATGGCGGCATTGAAGGCCTGCATGCCCTGTGTAGCCACAATGCGGTAATCGAGTTCCCCGTGGATCACCAGGATGGGGGTATCCCAGTTCTGGACAAACCGGTGCGGGGAGTTAGCGAAAGAGCGTTGGGCGATTTTATTGTTTTTATCCCAGAAGGGGCCACCCAGATCCCAGTTTACGAACCACATCTCTTCGGTTTCAAGATACTGGGATTCGAGATTAAACATACCATCGTGGGCTATGAAGGCCTTAAACCGTTTATTGTGGTTGCCAGCCAGCCAGTAAACCGAAAATCCGCCATAGCTGGCTCCTATGCATCCTAATCGATCTTTGTCGACATAGGGTTCCTTAGATACGGCATCAATGGCGCTAAGATAGTCTTTCATATTCTGGCCGCCGTAATCGCCGCTGATCTGTTCATTCCATTCTGTCCCGAATCCCGGAAGACCCCTCCGATTGGGCGCCACGATTATGTAGCCGTTCGCGGCCATCATCTGGAAGTTCCACCGGTATGACCAGAACTGGCTTACCGTGCTTTGCGGACCCCCTTCGCAGTAAAGAAGTGCGGGATATTTTTTCGTGGAATCAAAATGCACCGGATAGATGATCCAGGTGTGCATCTCTTTGTTATCGGTTGTTTTTATCCAGCGTTGTTCCACCCGGCCGAACGAAAGCTGATCCAGGAGTTCCTTGTTTGTAAGTGTCAATCGGGTATCTTTTCCGTTTGAAGGATCAACGGAATAGATCTCGGCGGGCATCGACATGGAAACGCGGGTTGCGATGAGCCGGTCACCAGCAGGTATTACGCCGGTATAATTATGGATTCCGTTTGTGATCCGGGTTATCGCGCCGTCATTCAGATCGAGCCGGTAAATCTCGTCAGTGGCATGCCAGTCGCTGATAAAATAGATCGATTGTCCGTCTTCCTTCCAGGCGGGACTTTCGGCGTTCTGATCGAAGGAGGCAGTGTAATCTTTCTTTTCGCCGGAGGCAATATTATAAACGATCAGCCGGTTCTTGTCCGATTCATAACCGTCGCGTTCCATGCTTTGCCAGGCAATCTTTGATCCGTCGGGCGAATAGACCGGTGCGACATCATAGCCCATCATACCTTCGGAGATGTTGAGGGTCTTTCCGGTTTCAACATGGTACAGATAGATGTCGGAATTGGTCGACAGGGCATATTCTTTACCCGTTTTTTTACGGCAGGTATAGGCAATGGTTTTGCTGTCGGGGCTCCAGGTTATCTGCTCCATTCCGCCAAAAGGCATCAGGGGGGATTCGTACGGTTCATTGAGCATGATATCTTTTCCTCCGGTGATCTTCTCACGCGTCCATTCAGCAGTAAAGATATGGCTATACGATTGCACCCAGGTATCCCAATGACGGTACATCAGGTCGTTATAAATTCGGCCCGAAGCCTTGTCAAGTCCCTGATAGAGATCCTTGAACCGGTTCTCAGGATAAACTTCGGCGATATAGAGGATCTTTTTCATATCGGGAGCAATCCTGTAACCGTTGATACCGTTCTCCACCGCAGTAACCTGCTCCCGGTTCCTGCCGTCGGGATCCATCGTCCACAACTGCATCGAGCCCGATTCGGGCGACAGGAAGGCTATTTTTTTCCCATCAGGAGTCCAGACAGCCTGATTCTCGCTGAAGCGGGTTTCGGTTATCTGGCTTGGATTGGCGCCATCCACGCCAATGGTGTACAGTTCCCGGTTTCCCTTATTCTGTTCTACGTCGTAATAGGTTACGCCATACAGGATGGTCTTATTATCAGGGGAGACCTCAGGTTCACTGACTCTTCCGAAGCTCCACAGCACTTCGGGTGTCATGACATCGCTTTTCAGTTCGAGGTTCTTTTTCCCGATCAGGGGAGCATCCGATTTTTTATCTTCAACCGGCTTGCAACTCCAAAGTCCGGCTGTAAGCAATGCGGCACAAATCAAATTGTATTTATTCATAGGGCAATGTTTGATATTTAGGAGATGAATTAGCTTAGATATTTTCCAAGAATAGCGAGTAACTCACGGGAGTCGATGGGTTTCGATATGTAGTTATCACAACCCGCAGCAAGGCTTCTTTCACGTTCACCTTTCAGGGCATAAGCTGTTTGGGCGATAATCGGAAGGTTTTTATGTTCCTTTTTAATCTCAACAGTAGCTTCATAGCCGTCTAATAAAGGCATACGGATATCCATCAGCACCAGATCGATGTGCTGGTTGTTACAGAGGTCGATGGCTTCAAATCCGTTTTTCGCCCAGACGAGGGTTACACCGGTCCGTTTCAGGATACGTTCCATGAGAAAGAAGTTCGATTCCTCATCTTCTGCAACGAGGATTACCTTCCCGGGCCAGGTATTAAGTGCGGCGGTAGCGGGTTTTGGCGCAAGGGTTTCAAGGGTCATCCCGGGAGGTATTGTCAGCGGAAGCCTGACAAAGAATTTGGTGCCTTTGCCGCGATCGGATTCAAGTTTGATTTCACCGCCAAGAAGCTGAATCAGGTTTTTCGAGATCGTCAGCCCGAGTCCCGTTCCGCCGTATTTCCGGGTGTTGCTGTCGTCAACCTGCCTGAAACGTTCGAAGATGATATTGTGCATCTCTTGTGGAATGCCGATTCCCGTGTCGCGTACGAAAAATTCGATAAATGATTTATTTTCAATATTCAACAGTGAATATCCAAATTCAACAAATCCTTCGTCGGTGAACTTGAGTGCATTCTCTATCAGGTTGGTCAGGATCTGACGGAGCCGGTTCCCGTCGGTGAGGATGGTGAAATCCTTGTCGGTATTTCCGGGCAGGCAGTTCAGGATAACATTCATCTTGTTGGTCTTCCGTTTCACCTCATTGAGGGTGACCGAAATGTTGGTGAGCAGGCTGTTGATCTTGCACTCCTTGATTTCAATCCTGACCTGGCCCGACTCAATTTTCGCCACATCGATGATGTCGTCGATAATCCGCATCAGATCGGTACCTCTTTCCTTGATGATGTGGATGAACTCGTTCCGTTCCTCTTCTGAAATGCCTGGATCGGAGAGCAGGGTTGAGAAACCGAGGATGGCATTCATGGGAGTGCGGATCTCGTGCGACATATTCGAAAGGAACGCCGATTTCAGTTTATCCGATTCCTCGGCTTTTTCTTTGGCGGCGATCATGTTTTTCTCGATTTTTTTACGATCGGCGATGTCGCGGTATATCCCGTAGGCTCCCTGGATTACCCCATTGATGATAATGGGTGTAACAATAATCGAAACATCGAGCAGGTGGCCGTCCTTGTGCCGACGTTGGGTCTCCAGTTCGGTAACACTGCCCTGGAGCACATTCCGGGTGATTTGTATAGCCTCCTCCTTGGCATTTGGATTGGCGATGAGGTCGTCGACGCTGAAGCTGATAATCTCACCGGATTTATAACCATAGAGATGGGTGAATTCCGAATTGACCTTGATCACCTTGCCTTCAGTGTCGATCATGATGATTGCTTCAGGACTGCCCTCAAAAAGCTGATCCAGGTAAGCCTTTTCCTTCAATAACGATTCTTCGACACTTTTACGCGAAATGGAGATGGCAATCTGGTCAGCCACAAATTTGAGCAACTCCAGGTCTTGGAGATCATATCGATTGGGATCGGTATAACTCTGGATCGCGATGACGCCGATGACCTCCTGGTTTACGATCAGGGGAACCCCGAGCCACACTTTCGCCATGGTTCCTACAATCTCAATCTGCCCGGTGCGGGCCAATTCTTCAATGATCTGCCGGGTTGCTAAAAGGGGAGTACGGGTTTGGATGACATATCCAGTCATGGTCTTGCCTGCAGGAAAGACGGCAAATTTATCTTCCGAGTCAACCTGATAGGGAAGCGAGATTGTGTGGCTCTTTTTATCGTACATGGCCACGTAGAAATTCTCCACGTCGAGGATCAGTCCGAGATTGGTGTGTATCGAACGGAAAACCTCGTCAATATTGGAAGTAATGTAGGAGGACTTCGAGATTTCGAACAGGACTTTCTGAATCAATTCGGTTCGCTTCTGTTCCGTAATGTCGAATATAAATCCTTCGATGTGTTGCAATTCGCCGCCGGGAAGATATATCCCTTTGGCCCGTTCCCAAACCCATTTGATTTTTTGATCGGCAGTTGTGATCTTGTATTTCAGGGTATAGGGGAGGTGTGACTTCAACCCTTCCTGAACCTCATCCCAGATGCGGTCACGATCGTCGGGAGTGATCAGGTCATTGTAAGAGAGGGTATTATTCAGGGTGATGTCGGAGGGTTGGTAACCCGTAAGTTCGATACAGCCGTCGCTCACAAATTCCATGGTCCAGTCATGGTCGTTCCGACAGCGGTAAACCATTCCAGGAAGGTTGTCGAGGAGCGTGGTGAACTGCCTTTTGCTTTCGGCCAGGTCGGCAATTTTACTGATGGTTTGCGACCTGTCGGTCAGCGAGACCATAATGAGAGGGGCACCTCCGATGGTGACAGGCCTCGAATGTACTGTGACCGGTATTAGCTCACCGTCGGGTCGGTGCAGCATGGTATCGGATTGGCCGGCATCAACATCCTGTTCGCTCAAAAGCACGGAACTGCCTTTGGGTTCACGGAGGTAATCGGATAATGGCGTGTTGAGCAGGATTTGATCCGAATCAACGCCCATCAGATTGATACAACTGCGGTTGACGAATCGGATCTGATGTTTTCCGGTGGTCAGGATGATCGCCGATGGGTCGGAGTCCAGTACGGAGCCTAATTCTTTTTGTTCCGGTGAAGTTAAATTCATTGTTTTGGTTTTAGTGCGGCTCTTACAGGTAGCGCCTTACTTTTAAAGTATATTGTTCCCATTCGTTTTTGAATTGACGCGACAGGTACTCCTCTTCGCCTTTAATGATGAAGTGGTGAACAATAATTCCGTAAAGCGCCAGGGTGATATTGATCAGATCTGGGAAATAGAGGCAGGATGCGACTACCATCATATCCAGCGAAACATACAGGGGGTTTCGGCTGAAGCGGAACATGCCCCGGGTATGCAAATGGTTTACTTTTTTGGGTAATCCCATCCTTACCTCACTCCCAAGATCTTTAAGAGCTATTGTCATAAAGGTTGCCGAGAGCCACAGAACAACGGTCGCAATCCATGCTAATGTCGCCGGAATGTGAACATAGCCGAAATGTGGAATCAGCGCTTTGATGAGGAACATCAGCACAGAACAAAACAGGGCAATTTTACCGCTGTAAAAGAAGAAAGGTTCGATAGTGGGCTTTCCCCTGACTTCGGAAGCTGAAATATTCGATTTTTTCCCGATGAGATAGACCGACACCCCTAACAACACAAAGGCAAGGATAACCAAAAAAGCGTGCAGGGGCATACTGAATTTTTTAGTAAAATTATAAAAAAAATCGTGTTGAAAAACCTAAATCATAATTGGGTGACCCACCGGGAGCCTGTAATCGGCCGAAGTCTTCCCGGGCAGCTATTTTTTCCTATCTTTGTCGCCATAACAAATAGAGATGGCGACCATTCTGCAGGTCGAAAACCTGGCCCGGTCATACGGCGAAAAGAACCTGTTCGAGAATATCTCGTTTGTGATCAGCCAATCGCAGAAGGTGGCGTTGATCGCACGTAATGGGGCGGGTAAGACCAGTTTGCTCGACATCATAGCAGGACTGGAACCATGCGATGCAGGGAACGTCGCTCTTTTTACCCCCGATTCGTTTGCCTATCTCAAACAGGATCCTGCGTTTAATCCTGAACATACTGTTTTTGAAGAGGTCTATGCCCATACCACCGATGTGCAGCAGGCCATTCTCGCCTATGAGATGGCTCTTGCCACAGGCAACCGGAACGACATCGAAGCTGCCATCACGCGGATGGACGCCCTGCAGGGCTGGGAATATGAAAACCGTATCAAACAGATCCTGACACAACTCAAGTTGCCCGACATGAATCAGAAGTTGCGGGAACTTTCGGGCGGACAACGAAAACGCGTGGCTCTGGCTAAGGTTCTCATCACCGAACCGCAGTTTCTGATCCTCGATGAGCCGACCAACCATCTGGATGTAGAAATGATCGAATGGTTAGAGGAATATTTAGGCAAGGCCCGGTGTACCTTGCTGATGGTCACCCACGACCGCTATTTTTTAGACCGGGTTTGCGAGGAAATTCTTGAAATGGAGCAGGCCTCGGTTTACCGGTACAAAGGAAGTTACAGCTATTTTATTGAGAAGCAGGCTGAGCGCTATAATTCCCAGAATAAAGAGACTGAGCGCGCCCGCAATCTGTTGCGTACAGAGCAGGAGTGGATGCGAAGGATGCCCAAGGCGCGAACGACCAAGGCCAAGGCACGCATCGACAGCTTTTATGAATTGAAGGAAGCCGCATCAGCAAAGATTCATGAGGAGCGGATGAGCATCAACATCGAAGCGGCGCGGATGGGAAAAAAGATTTTAGAGATCCATGATATCACCTTCTCTTGGGGCGATCTGGCCATTGTGAAGAATTTCAACTATACCTTCAGGCGTAACGAAAAAGTCGGCATCATCGGCAACAACGGTTCGGGAAAATCGACCTTTCTGGAGCTCATCACCGGCCGGCTGAGACCTTTAAAGGGACACATTCAGACCGGCGAAACAGTTGCTTTCGGTTACTACGAGCAACAGGGGTTGACATTTAACGATGAAACCAGGGTAATCGACGTAGTGCGGGAAATTGCCGACGTGGTGAAGTTAGGCAACGGTGATACCGTGTCGGCCGCCGCATTCCTGAATTATTTCATGTTCCCTTATCACGCCCACTACCAGCCGGTTTATAAGCTGAGCGGCGGGGAGAAACGCAGGTTATATCTGGTAACCGTGCTGATGCGCAGTCCGAACTTTCTGATTCTTGATGAGCCTACAAACGATCTGGATATACTGACGCTGAATGTTTTAGAGGAGTACCTATGTACTTTCAGCGGATGTATCGTGGTGGTGACGCACGACCGTTTTTTCCTTGATAAAATCGTAGATCATCTGTTGGTATTCGAGGGTGATGGCAGGATCCGGGATTTTCCCGGGAACTATACCCGGTACCGGGAATGGAGCGATTTGCAAAAGAGGAGGGATCAGGCACAGCGGAAGAAAGAGACGCCAAAGCCAGCGGTGATGAAGGAGAAGGCGACCGACGGCCGGAAGCTGACCTATAAGGAACAGCGCGAGTTAGAGCAACTCGAACGTGAAATTCAACAACTGGAGGCCGAAAAAGCTGCAACCGAATCGCTATTGAATTCTGGAACGCTGCCACAGGCTGACTTGGTAGCGAAATCCGAACGGTTTGCAGAGCTTTTGGCCGAGATTGAGACCAGGACCGACCGATGGCTTGAACTCAGCGAAAAGGGAACAGGGAATAGCGAGTCATGAGCAGCTTGAAGGGGAAAACATCAGTGTCATTCAATTCAATTTTTTTTTAAATTTGCAGCCAACAAATCACACCCACACCCAAACTCACACTAACTTCGCGGAAGTAGCTCAGTTGGTAGAGCATCAGCTTCCCAAGCTGAGGGTCGCGGGTTCGAATCCCGTTTTCCGCTCC
>CAZGIM010000008.1:0-158335 GCA_964525995.1 uncultured Prolixibacteraceae bacterium
GACTTCTCGAAAATCAATCCGTATTATGTTACCCACTCAAAGTGACAAAGAACCCCTAATTCTATTTTTCTCATTAATTTTAGGAGCATGGGGGTTATTAAAATTATCAGAAATAACTTCGTCTCTGTTATTTGTTTCCTCTGTTCACTTGATTTTTAATATATTAGTGGATGTCAATTGTACCCTTTTTGAAAAACTATGCATCATTTTAATATCCATTATAATTTGGTTATGCTTGATTATTTATTTGATTCGAAAAAAGAGTGATTCGTTTAAAGTGTTTTAAAAGAAAAAATATACCTGACAGTTATGACAGAAAAAAAATAGTACTTTTACCACCTCATATTGCCACCCGGTAGCTGGCCTACTTTTCTCCGAAACGGGTGACCTGGTTTACTCTGAAATGAGTGTCCTATTTTTTCCGAAATAATCATTGACTAAACCAGGCAAGAGATTTTTGACAAACACAAGGCTAAAAAGATGAACAACTAAATAATTATCAAATATGATGAAAAGCATTTTTACCTTTAATTTTTTATCCAGATTGATTTTTTTACTAATTACTCCTGTATTTTTTCAATTCTTTGCATTCGGTTTTATCTGGCATTCCATCTATTGGGGCGTGATAACAGCTGTAATGTTGATTTGGTTGGGATTTATCGTTATTTCTCCTTTATTTGGCAGAATAGGATGTGGTTGGTTCTGCTTTATGGGAACAGCAATTGATATGGCAGGAAAACATTCGATTTATAAGACTAAATGGAAGAAACCAAAGATTTGGGTGAGATTATTAATTCTGGTACCTTTTTTTGCTACTTCAATTACTTTTTATTTTCTTAAAAGCCAGGAAGGAGTTACACATAATTTTGATGTTATCCCGGGATTCCTAAAATTAGATTTTAGTATGCACTATAAAATAGTTTGGATTGCTGATATTGCTTCTGCAATTATCCTGGGATTACTCCTTGACAAAAGATGGGCTTGCAAAAACTTATGTATGATGGGGACATTATGCGCGACAGGAGCAACATATTCCCGACTCATTCCTCTTGTGGATGCCAATAAATGTACGCAATGTCATAAATGCGAAACAGAATGTCTGACGGCAATACAAATTGTTGATTATGTCAATAACAACAAAGGATTGGTGACCAATTCAGAATGCATTCTTTGCGGTAAATGTTTGGATGTCTGCAAATTTGATGCTATTAAACTGAAATTTATTTGGGATAGAGGAAAATATAAAAATTCATTAAAAAGCCCCGTTGCATAATCGGGTAGGCTGCCCCGCCAGGCAACGACGGCAGGGAGAGTAATACTACAATGCTAATCTTTAGTCAGCTAGTATTTTTTCATTGCTCTTCGAACAACAGAAATCAAATAGTCTCGTTCAAAGGGTTTTGAAATGAAATCATTGAATCCCTGGGTTAGAAAGTATTTTTTGTCTTCAAGGGTTGTATAACCTGTTACAGCAATAATCGGGATTTGTTGGTATGACCTTATTTTTCTTATCTCCTTTGCAGCATTTATTCCATCCTGTCCATAGCCAAGATTTATATCCATTAAAATGACATCATAATCCTTTTTCTGTGTCATTTTTATTGCCTGAATTCCGTCATTGACCTGATTTGTATTGCAAAATTCCCGTAAAAAAATAGCCATAAGATCGGCATTTGTTTTATTGTCCTCAACGATAAGCACGTTTGGCCTGATATTTTCCGGAAATGATCCTATTGCAGATTCTTTAAACGCAGGTTCCTCCTTGGCACGTGTAATATCTTCTGAGTATGGGAATCTGATTGTTAGTGTGGTTCCAAATTCAAACTTACTGTTAATTTTTATTTCTCCTCCCATGATTTCTGTAAATCTTTTACATAGTGTCAATCCAAGGCCGGTTCCTTCAAAACTCCTGTTATAACCCTCATCCCCTTGTCGGAATGCATCAAAAATATATTCCATTTGTTTTTGTGAAATTCCAATTCCGGTATCCTGAACCTGCAGAATGGCTTCTCGCCCTGTACTGCTTGAATCTTTAAACACCCGTACAGTCACGGAACCAGACTTTGTATATTTTAATGCATTATCAATGAGGTGACTAACAATGGTATCAAAGAAATGCTTGTCAAGATTTGAGCAGACCTGTTTTTCATAAGATTCAATGAGCTCAATCTTCTTCATGTCAAACAAAGGTCGATATTTTTCTATTATTTTGGATGTTACCATGCCCAGATCAATGACTTTAAAATCCAGCCAGGTTCGATTAGATTCAATCTGAGCCAGTTCCATAATGGAATTGAGAGTCGACATTAGTCTTTTACCCGATTGACTTATAACTTCAGCCATTTGTTTTTGCTCGCCAGCTTCCAGCGTTTCGCCAAGAATTTCCGAAAATCCAAGAATACCATTAAGTGGTGTTCGAATCTCGTGACTCAAATTACGCAGAAGAGAGGACTTCAATTTACTGGCTTCTTCTGCTTGCTCTTTTGACCTGATCAGGTCTTTTTCCATCTCTTTCAGACCAGTAATGTTTCTTATAATTGATAAAACAAATTTTTCATTGTTTATTGTCATTAATGAGGCTGAAAGCAAACCATTTATTAAAAATCCGTTTCTCATGCGTACCGTGATCTCGAAATTTTCGATCGATCTGTTATCATGTAAGGCCTCAATTATCATGTCATGTTCTTTCAGGGAATGAAAGAAATTCATGCTAGTAATAGTTAATCCAATTGCCTCTTCCTTTGAAAAACCGGAAACTTCAACAAAAGTATTGTTTACGTCTACAATGGTTCCATCAAATTTGGTTATTATTACTGTATCAGGAATGGTTTTGTATATAGTCCTATATCGTTCTTCGCTGTCTCGTATTGATTTTTCTGCTTTTTTAATATCAGTGATATCTCTCCCATAAAGATTGATATATCCTTCTTCTTTAACAGGAACGACCATTAATAAAATGATTCGATCATCAAGGTCAAGTTCGATTTTGTTTACTTGGTTGGTGCTAAGAACCTTTTGAATCTCATTGATCCAAAAATCCGGGGCAAAGTCATTTACAGCACATTGCCAATAATGGAAAATCTGTAATGCTGCATCATTTCCATATAGAATTTTACCATTCTTCCCAATTCGAATTATAGGATTCGGATATTCGTTAAGGAATTTTACAAGACCATTTATTTCATTTTGAATTTGCTTTTGCTCTGTTATGTCCCGGATAATTCCGACGGCATGCCTTTGATTGTTGATTTTAATCGCCGATACTGAAAGTTCAATGAAAATATTCCTTTGGTCTTTGTGAAGAAAAGGTAATTCTGCTGTTTGTCCCTTTTTTGCACCATGATTTAGGTCTTGAAACAGAGGCAGTCCCTTGCTATATTGCTTTAATATTTCTTGCGAAGCAAATAATTCATGAAGATTCTTTCCCAATACTTCTTCCTTGGTGTATCCAAGTATCGAAGTAGTTGCGTCATTCCAAAAAGTTATTTCTCCCTTATCATTCATCATTATAATACCATCTTTTATAGACGTAGCCACTGTAGAGAAAATTCTTTCCTGTTCCCTTAAAGAATTTTCTGTCTTTAGTAATCTGGTGACGTCACTCCCCATTCCGCTATATCCGATAAAAGTGCCTTCAGGATCATAAAATGGCGAACCATTTATTTCTATCATTACAGGCTGGCCATTTCGATGAATAAAACGACATAGATGGTTTCGGAATGGGTCTTTTTTTTCGGCAGCTGAAATTGTCTTGGATTTTCTTTCATCCCATACCTTTGTATCAACCAGATCGAATAAATATTTCTTTCCGATTACTTCCTCGGCGGTATATCCAAGAATATCTTTGATTTTCTCACTGCAATAAATCAACAGTCCCTGTTGATCTGTCTCCCAGATGAAATCTGAAGCATTCTCTACTATTTGTTTGAAGCGTTTTTCACTTTTTCTCAGAATTAATTCCATTTTCCTGAGCTCTTCATTCTTCTTCTCGCTGATATTTCTTTGCTCAATGAGTTGTTTATTGTATGATCCTTCTTCATTGATGATTTCAGCAAAGGTTTTAATGAAGTCGATATACTTTTTAATTTGTTCCTCAGAGACGATATTTATTTTGGAAACAGCTTCCAGGTACTGGGTTTCATCATAATCATATTGCTTTGCCTGTTTTAGAAAATAGTCAATATCTGGTTTATCTATAAGAAATTGTCCAAGAAAGAAAGTACCTAAATGTTCTCCGCCGACAATAATTGGAATAGCAGCTTCCATCAATCCATTCGGACATTTATAGATTAAGGCTGGATCAGCTTCCTTGAGATGATCATTGATATACAGATCACTTTTTTTGCATTCGGATTCGGAACACGGATTATTTCTGTGAAATTTCATGCATGCATCCTGCCATGCTGTGGTTGTTAAAATATTGCCCTCATGATCAAGAAGTGCAAAAGGGAAAGGATAGATTTCATTCAATTTATCCTGAAGTCTTTGAAACAAAGGGATGTCAATCAAGTCCTGAAGTTTGTATTCCATATCCTTTTCTTTTGGGTTAGAAAGATGAAAACATACCAGCAGAATTAACAAAGAAATATTTCTGTTGATCCGGTAATTCTATATATGTATACGCTTGTCCCTTTTTAAAGTTTCAATCGTTCGATGTCTTTACATATATTTTCCTGTTCATTAAATGAGAAGCCACAAGACTTTATGAATATACAACAATTTTCCAACTTTTATCTCTGATTATTAAGTACATGACAAAAATTGATAACAGTTTATAAGATCCTTGATGGACAAGGGGAGAAGAATTCGAAATAAAAGATATCGTTCGTTCTTTGAAATTCTGAGGTAGAATCAGGCGAGCGAGAATATTGATGTAATTTCAGGATGCTAATCCCTGTTTAAAAAAGTCTGTTTTTTCGAGTGGATACAATACAGCATCAGGCCTGTAGTGACCTGATGGTTTCTGGATGCGGCATGTTGGGCAAAGAATTTCCAGGTTCTTACAGTGGCTCCTGACACTAAGATTTTTTTATCGATTGGCTAATCGGTCTGCATTTCAGGTACACTTTGGTCTCCGCTATTATTTCCCAACATCCGGAATTATTGACCTTCTGCTTCGCTAATGCTCGTGGCTGGTGACCGTCTTCAAGAAATAATACTCCCTCTGGTTTTGTAATCCTGCAAAGTTCTGTCAGGAACCCTTTCGTGTCGCTTACCATGTGGAACATATCCAGGGCATAGACCACATCAGCGGATTGCGCTGGAATATTTACCGATTTCCCATCGGTGAGAACAGGATGAATATTTTTCAGATTATACTTTTTTGTAACAGCGACAGCCGATTCAATGGCAAGTTGGTGAATATCCACAGCATAAACAGTTCCGCTGTCACCGACCAGTTCCGAGGCTTGTTTGAGATACCTGCCTGTTCCGCAGCCCCAATCAACAATGGTTTGACCTTTCCGGATGTTGAATGCATCAAGCCTGTGATCAGGAGACTTGAAAAAATCTCCAATACTGAAGATAAAGGACATTGTTTTGAAAGCCCAATTTGGCATTCTATCCATTTCGTTGCCACACATTACTTTTTTCATATTCAATTTGAGATAGGGTTATCAAAGTTATTCATTGTGATCAGAATACGGTACTTTATAAAAAAGCCACCCTGTAGGAGCGGCTTCAATGCGTAATCCAAGTTGTGTTTTGAGTTTAGATCCCGTCTGAAAAATCAGCAACAGAGGGCGTAACAGGTGAAAGAACACCGACGTTCGTAGTTTCATCATCTGTAGCAAAATCTGCTTCAATGGGAGTGACTGGCGCCAGTATGGAGATATTTATGGTTGATTCGGTTACTGCATCCGTGAAATCTGCTTCCATCGGAGTTGTAGGAGCAAGAACGATTGTGGTGGTGGCATCGCTTATCTCTTCAAATATCGCTTCGGCGGGAGCACTGGGAGCCAGTGAAGTAACATTGCTTGTGGTTTCACGATTCATTACGGCTCCGTCATTACTGGCGAAAAGAACATTCATTGAGAGGGTCAGGGCTACTGCTAAGAGGATCGTTGATGCTTTCATTTTTTGTTTTGTTTGTGTTTGACGAAGCAAAGATATACCGGCTGGCAAGGGTGGCACGGGTCAGTTCTGCTGAACGGTGATAACTCCCGATGAATCGGGGATAGAAATCGGTAAATAAGTTGGCGATATGATTATCGGTATTGGCTCCCCTTACTTTCAAAAGTTGCAACTATTGAGAGTCTGTTTAAAATTAGTTTGTCAGGTGAAAATCCTTTCTATTTACGATTGAACATGATTTACGATTTACGAATGAAAACAAATGACACATGAATCCAGATCGACGAATGTTACTTTCAAATTTTAGGTTACAGGTTAATTTAAACACGAAAAGATTTAAGATGATACCCAAAGATGATAACTGTAAGTCCGAAATCGAACATGCAATCGTAAATCGTAAATCATGTTCAATCGTAAATTTTAAACAGTCTCTGAATCCCTTGCCAGAAAAAAAGCCGACATTTCTGACGGTTTTGAATTACCCGAAAAAAATGATGTTGACTTTAATAAAAAGTCTTGTATATTTATAGGTCAATAATATTAAGATGAAACGGATAAGGGGAATTCCCAGACTTCTGATCATTCAGCTATGTATCGCTTTCCCACTGGCATGTTTTACCCAGGAAGTCCAGTTCTCTGCCTCTTCACAGCTTTTTATTAAACGGCTGGAAAGTTATAAAACACTGAAAGCCGGTTCACAGAAAGAGATCAGTGAACTGCAAAAAGAGTTTGGGGTTAGCGTTAGCAACGGCAAGGTTCTGGTTGGGGCCATGCTGAAGGTGAATGAAAAGATAAACCTGAAAAAGCTGAAGAGATTCGGCACAGAGATCAATACAAATGCCGGCGGAGTGATGTCGGTGAGGATACCGGTTTATAAACTGGTGAAGCTTAAAAAGGTGAAAGGGCTGATCCTGGTTGATGTTGACATCACCGGGAAAACCAGGGAATGAAAAAGAACATAAAACAGGATTGAGGGGCGGTGGAACCTCATCCGCAGACATAAAAAATTGTTCAAAAACAAATAGGTTATGAAAACGCTTAGGATTTATCTTTTGCTTGCAATGTATGTCATTGCAATGCCCCTTTTTGCTCAGAATGTGCAGTTTTCGGCAAACACCAAAGCCTTTCTGCTGAAAGCGGAGGAGCTTTCGGCCATGAAAAGCAGCGTTACAGGCGTTGCATCAGGGCTCAGCCGGTATTATCCTGTAATGACCCTGGGTGCCAGGAATTATATCGGGGCTCTGATAAAAGTTTTACCCGGTATTGATCTCAAAGGACTGGAGCGTGTTGGTGTGATGGTCAACACCCGAGCAGGTGACATCTGGAGCGTAAAAATCCCCCTGGATGCGTTTGAAGCGATGAAGGGCATCAGCGGGATCGAATATGTTGATGTTGACTGGCGGATTAGCAAGCGGCTTGACAATGCGACCACCGAAAGCAAGGTAAAGCTGGTACAGGCAGGAACCGGGGTAAAGCGCAGGTGTATAGGCGACAGTGTGGTGATAGGGATCATTGATGGCGGATTTGATTATACACATCCAACGTTTTATGATACTTCGGGCAGCAGGCTGAGGATACTCAGGGTATGGGAGCAGGATAACGAAAGCGGACCCAAGCCATCGGGATTCAGTTACGGGACAGAAATAGTGGGTTCGCAGGATCTTCTCAGCAAGAAGAATTCGGGGTCAGGCAATCATGGATCTCACGTTGCAGGCATTGCCGGAGGTTCAGGATATCTGACGCCTGAAGCGCAATACAGGGGAGTTGCTCCGGGCGCCGATCTGATATTTGTAAGTACGGGTGAGGCCGCGACTTCTATTACCGACGGGATCAACTACGTGTTTCAGCAGGCAGCTGCCCTATGGAAACCTGCGGTTATAAACATGAGCCTGGGTAGCCATATCGGTCCGCATGACGGGACTTCTCTTCTGGACCAGGCGATCGACAACCTGGTCGGACAGGGGAGGATTGTTGCCGGAGCTGCAGGCAATGAAGGGGACACGCCGCTGCACCTTCAGTATAGTTTCAGCGGGGATACGATCAGGACGTTTGTTGCATTTGAATTTGATGAGAATAATCCTGATTTCAATACAGGGAAGATTGATCAATGGGGATCGGCGATTTCTGATTTTTCGATGGCGTTCAGCATCTCGGATTCAAGCGGAACGCTGCTGTTAACCACCCCGTTTTACAAGGCCTCAGATAATCCAAATTTTCAGGGGGTACTTATGATAGGTGACGACAGCCTTATTTATACCGTGACAGGTGTTGCGAGCAATGCTTTGAATCAGAAGCCGAATCTGCTTACAGGCATATCAAGGCTCAGGAAGAATTATGTGGTAACCCTCATCCTGACAAGTTCGAACACTCAGCTAAACATCTGGAATGACGGACAGGGTGTTGGCGCAGGACTGTCGGATATGCTTGAGGGAATAAAAGTTCCCGGTTACAAGGCAGGAGATATAAATTGCACGGTCGGGGAGATCGGAGGAACCTCGAAAAAGATCATCACGGTTGGGGCCTATACGACAAAACACACATTTGTTAACATCAATGGTGAAACCATGACAAGTAGCGATCCTGACAATGCACTTGCCTTTTTCTCAAGCCGGGGACCTACGGTTGACGGCCGCACGAAACCTGAGATCACTGCGCCGGGTGAAATGCTGGTTTCATCAGTGAATTCAGGTGATCCGAAATATACCGAGACCAATGATCATACGGTGATGAAGGTAGAGCAGGGAGGTTCCAAATGGTATTTTGCCGCGATGCAGGGGACTTCGATGGCAACGCCGATGACCACCGGGATCATTGCATTGATGTTGCAGGCAAATTCGAAACTTGGTCCGGAGCGGGTCAAGCAGCTTCTTCAGGACAACGCCCGTACCGATACCTATACCGGTGTGATCCCGCCTTCGGGAAGCAATACATGGGGCTGGGGCAAGATTGATGCCCAGAAGTCGGTACAGGCCGCCTTCAATGTTGAGGGGTTTGCCTCGCCCGACAATTCAGGGATTTCGGTGTATCCAAACCCCTCCCCTGGATATGTATACCTGAAGAACAGCAATCAGCCGGCTTTTCCAGCTGTGATCAGTGTGAGAAACATCAGCGGTGTCACCGTAAAGGAAGCGTTATATTACTGGAATACCGGGGAGTCATACAGGCTCGACCTCTCAGGTCTTCCCGATGGCATGTATGTAGTTACACTGTCTGGTGGTAACCTGCGGGCAAGCATAAAAGTACAAGTCTGCCGGTAGCGAAAACACCGTTTGTTACCAGTATTTTTAGACAAAATTGATCAACTTAAAAGGGGTAAAGACAATCTCATTTAAAATAATTTACATCCTACGGATAACAAAGTTCCTGGTTTTAGATTAAAAGATTTTTCCAGGGGATCGATCTGACCTGAATCCCTTGCAAGAGAATCGGGGATGATCAGGGGAGGATGCTCCCTGATCATTCTGTCCATACTGTCGCGCAATGCCCTGATCTCTTCAACAGATGTTTCATAAGCATCATTGTATGATTGTCCTTTCTCCATCAGTTTTCGCTCCTTCAGCTCCGCCATGATTGAATATCCCATCTCCTCGCAGGAAACCTACCCGTCGATCCATATCTCCTTTGGCGGAATAAAATGATAAACAAGGTCATTCCCACTGAAACCGAAATCAGGAAAGATATTTTTCCTGACCAGGTAGCCATCCACAATCCAGACGTTGATACCTTCTCTTGTTCCGACAGGTATCCGGTAAATGTTGTTCAGTCTGAGGCTGTCGGGAACTGTGTGGATCTCCTTTTGATTGCTCCAGTCTTTAGGCGATACGGCATGTAAAGAAGCTTCATGGCTGCTGCAGATACTGTTATACTTAGACCGGATGACCAGTTCAAGGTTAAGTGATGAATCATGGGATTTGTCATAGGTCCATCCGAATTTCGCCATCAGATGCCGTTCATTCAGTTCATGGGCCACGGTAAGCTCATATTCCTCACACGAGATTGCGTTATCGATCCATATTTCCTTCGGGGGCACATAGAGATATCTCTGGCCATTTCCTCCGTAAAGAAATTCCTTGTAAATATGCTGCCGGACCTTATATCCGTCAACAATCCAGACACAATACCCCTCCCTGTTTTCGGTATGATATCGATAAATTCCCCGAACATCTTTTTGACGGTCGCAGCCCTGGGATATCAATATAGCCGATAAGAGTAAAAGGCTAATGTATTTCATCATATTCCGATTTTTTAGTAACATTAAAGATAATTGATTCATTTGTTAATAATTTAATATTTCAATGATCATATGGAATATCCACAATTATCATTTGCGTTTTGCACGAACTGGATTCTTATGGATATTTCATTTATTATCTTTGACAAATAAATTTATCCTGATTAATTCATTAGAAATCGCTCAAAAATGGGTGAAATGCTGAAAACACTGACTATATTGATTCAAAATGGGTTATAACGATTTTCACCTTTCTAATGCAATGCATTAGAGGCTAAACAATTGGTTATCAATATTTGTTCAAAAATAACAATGTCTAATGAATTAATCAGGTTTATGAATTTTTCTGATATAATATGACAATAACGGAAGTTGTTAAAAAGTTTAAATTCCCCATTTCTCTTGTTCTTTCATTTGTTCTCATTGAAAACATATCATGGATCATAGAACCGACATTTTTCGGAAAGCTCCTAGACGCTTTGATCGACCGGTTTTATGCAAAAGAAAAGGTCAGCTATACGATGCCCCTGCTTTTATGGACAGGCATTTACCTGGTCAATGTCTTAGGAGGGACACTTCATAGGTACTTCAGCGGAAGAATTTATGCAAGGATCTATGCCGATACCGCCACAGATGTTATCTCCCGGACAAGGAAAAAAGAAGCTCCCGTCTCCCTGGTCTTCGCCAGGGCAGAACTTGCAAATGAATATATTATTTTCCTGAGGGACAGGCTTCCGGAAGTCACCTGGCAGTTCGCTGCCACAATCGGAGCCATTATCGCACTCTTCTTTTACGACTGGCGGATAGCGTCAATGGCAGTCTTGGTGATTATCCCCATCTGGGTCATCAACAATGTATACAGGAAAAAGGTGACCACATTGCAAAGCAGTATCCATGATACACGCGAGGAACAATACCGCGTTTTTGAATCAGGCAAGACCTCTGTCATCCATGAGTTTTATTACAATATGATACCACTCCAGTCTAAGATTGCCAAATGGAGTTCTCTCGATTATCTGATTATCAAAGTGCTCCTGATGTTCATTTTTATTGGCGTTCTTTTCATTGCGGTTGACGTTGACCATTTCACAACTGGTAAGATTTATGCAATAGTATCCTATATCTGGACCTTTATCGCCTCCACCGATTATATCCCCGGATTGATGGAAAGTATTACTGCAGTGAAGGATCTCAGTTCACGGCTGAGGGAAGAACATATCTGATACCTTTCCCACTTCTCAATTATTTTTATTTATTGACCGGCGGTGATTTAACGCTGACTTATTGTTGCTATTTTCTTTTTTCCGAGAAATTAATGCATCTGATAAAGAATTATCGTGTATCATAAGGAGCATCCATGAAAACAAAACCAGATCATATTTTTACCCTGCGATAGAAGATTCTCTTGGTAATTTCAGCGGTCAGTATATATAAAGCTACTATCAATAATAAAAGAAGATAAGTTGTCACAGGAAGTGCAACAAATTCGAATATCTTGCCAACCGGCGTTAGCGGAAGAATAAGAATAAGAAACATAATGGTTAAAGTCGCGATAAGCAAGTGTTTCCCCGGTCTGCTCTTTAAGAATGATTTCCTGCTTCGGATGACGAGAACGATCAGGGAGGCTGAAATAACGGACTCGATGAACCAGCCTGTCCTGAACTGACTTTCACTTGCATGGAGAATAAGCAAAAGAAGGCCAAAAGTCAGGTAATCAAAGATCGAGCTGATCAGCCCGAATGTTATCATAAACTTCCTGATTGCATTAATATTCCATCGTCTCGGGCTGTCAACCATTTCATTGTCTACATTGTCAGTTGCAATGGTCATTTCAGGAAAATCGGTCATCAGATTGGTAAGCAGGATCTGTTTGGGCAATAATGGCAGAAAAGGTAATATCAGTGATACCCCTGCCATGCTGAACATATTCCCGAAATTGGCGCTTGTAGCCATGAAGATGTACTTCAGCGTGTTGGCAAAAGTTCTGCGGCCTTCGTGAACACCGTCTATCAGAACACTCAGGTCTTTTTCAAGCAAGACAATATCCGATGCATCTTTGGCGACATCA
The DNA here is from genome assembly GCA_964525995.1 of uncultured Prolixibacteraceae bacterium. GTDB lineage: Bacteria > Bacteroidota > Bacteroidia > Bacteroidales > FEN-979 > CAIVAT01. Next base: position 12,372 of record CAZGIM010000008.1, read on the forward strand.
GCACCGCTGTCGACTGAAATGCCCACATCGGCAGCATGAATCGCCGAGGCATCATTGATGCCATCTCCCATGTATCCAACCACGTTGCCCGCCTTCCTGAGAGCGATAATGAGACGTTCTTTCTGGTTTGGCTCAATTTCCGCAAAAACGTCTGTCTCGGAAACACATTTCAAAAGGGCATTGTCTCCTATATTACGAAGCTCCCGGCCTGTGATGATCGTTGATCCTAACAGGCCGATTTTCTGGCTAAGGGTTGATGCCACCAGTTTATTGTCACCGGTGATGACTTTGAGTGAAACGCCAAATCCCTTCAGTCTTGAAATGGTTTCAATTATCATTGGTTTCAAGGGGTCCTCCAGGACAACAAAGCCGATAAAGGTCATTTCCGACTCAAAATCTTTATTTATGAGCATTCTGTCCTTCCCTTCCGGGCACGATTTATCAGCCATTCGTTTATAGGCAACACCCAGGGTTCGAAATCCTTTGCTGCTGAAATGGAAATATTGTTTCTGTATCTGATCAATTACCGCAGAAATCCCGGCAATTTCTCCATCTCCATATTCGGCTGTTGAACATACTTCAAGTACGTTGGTAAGTGCGCCTTTTGTGATCGTCAGGCATTCGTTATCGTGAGAAACGACTATACTCAGGCGTTTTCTTATGAAATCATACGGGATCTCATCATGTTTTACGTAGCCTGTAAGATCAACCAGCCGGAAATTGCGGATCGCTTCATCGATCGGGTTTGCAAAGCCGGTTTCGTAATATGCATTGACATATGCGTAAGTAAATACTTTTTCGCTTGAATTACCCTGTATATCAGCAACTGAGTGGACCCTGACAACTCCTTCGGTGAGTGTACCTGTCTTATCTGAACAAAGGATATTCATACTGCCGAAGTTCTCTATTGAAGCCAGCCTTTTTACAATGACCTTTTTCTTGGCCATTTTCTTTGCTCCATGCGACAGGTTTATACTGATTATCGCAGGCAATAGCTGGGGGGTCAATCCAACGGCCAGCGCAAGGGAAAACAAAAAAGAATCCATTACCGGGCGGTGCAGATAAACGTTAACGGCAAAAATTATGATCACAAGAATCAGTGTGACTTCCGCAAGGAAATATCCGAATCTCCTGATGCCATGTTCAAACTCAGTTTCTTGGGATTTTAATTTCAGCCTCTCAGACACCTTGCCAAATTCTGTATCACTGCTTGTAAGAATGACCAGGGCTTTGGCACTGCCGCTGACAATGTGCGTTCCCATCCAAAGAGTGTTCGACCGTTGGGCAAGAGGGGTATCCTCTGGTATTGTGGAAGTGTCTTTTTCAACGGGAAAGGTCTCACCGGTGAGCATTGATTCATCAACAAAGATATCTTTCGACTCCAGTATCCTGCAATCTCCCGGCACAATATCTCCTGCCCTCAGTATGACAGTATCTCCGGGAACTATATCTTCGGTGCGTATCTCTTGTTGTTCGCCATCGCGGATAACTGTGGCTTTGATCTGAACTATTGCCAGGAGTTTTTTTATAGCATCCGTTGCACTGTATTCCTGCCAGAAACCTAAAATCCCGCTCACGAACACTATCGTGAAAATGATTGCCGCATCTGCAGGGTCGTGTAAAAAAAAGGATAATATCGTGGCAAAAAGCAGGATCAATATAATCGGGCTTTTGAACTGACCGATAAAAAGAGTGAGAATATCTGATCGCTTCGGAGGTTTCAGAGTGTTTGTACCAAAGTATGCAAGACGTTCCCTTGCTTCATATGATGTTAACCCACTCCCTGTGATTTTCAATTTGCTATAAAGCTCACTGGGTGAACTGCTCCAGAAAAGAGAAAGATCCGGGTTTTTGTTTTTTGCTTTCATAGTCAGGGAACATTATGTAAACAAATTTTACTTTTATACAGGATTTTTCTGTAATTAAGTTATCATTCTGGCAATAGCAAAAGCGACTCCGGCGGCAAGCATCCCGATAAGCACTGTTTTGAGTGCTCCCAGGAAAGGTTTAGTGCTCGTAAGCCTGGTTTTTATATAACCGAAGAGGAATAAAAAAACCACAGTTATACTTGTCGAAAGCAATAATCCTTCTTTTGGGGTTTTCATAATAAAATAACTGATCAGAGGGACGATACCCCCGGCCACATATGAAAGTCCTATATTCAATGCACTGCGGGATGCCCTGTGAATATCAGGTTTTTCAAGGCCCAATTCGAACTTCATCATAAAGTCAACCCACTTTTGTTTATCCCTGCTGAGTTCAAGAGCGATTGCTTCCTGCAAACCTGTGCTTATTCCGTAATCCCCAAATATATCCTTAATTTCCTGCATTTCTTTATCAGGAAATTCACTGACTTCGATATTTTCCCTATTTACTTCAGTCTGGTAATGCTCCACATCAGTCTTTCCTGCAAGATATCCCCCAAGCCCCATCGCAATCGAACCCGCAATAATCTCGGCTATACCTGCTGTTATTATGATGCTGTTGCTTGTAACTGCCCCGCTCAGTCCTGCTGCCAGAGCAAACGGGACCGTCAGTCCATCTGACATTCCGATGACAATATCTCTTATGAGATCGGAAGAAGTAAAATGGTTTTCCTCTTTCATTTATTCTTAATTTCAATTGTTACATAAATCCTGACATATGTAGCAATAGTATTCAGATGCCCATTTTCTATGCATAACGAGCAAAAAAATATATTGCTTGCAAATATGTGATCCATACAAAGTTACAATAAACTTTTCTTGCCGCTTCATTTATTTGTTGTTCTTAAAGCCATGCTTCACGATTATATCTTAAAGAGGATTTTTACTATTTTCGATTCCATCAATTTTACCAAAAGAACTTTAAAAACTCTTAATTCTGATACAGAAAAAGTTAAGAAACACCTCGAAAAGCAGGCGAACAAGGCAAATGATATATGCAAGCAAGTTACCAAAGGCAAAATGCCCATAGGCTCATTCAGAAAAAACAACCCTGAGAAAGTCCCGGCAGACCAGGAAATAAAAACAATCTGCAACTGGGCTACTGCTATCCAGGAAAAATACGGGGGACGAACCACGTACAGTTCTCTTATCACTTTCAAAACAGAAAGATGCACAGTGCGAGCAAACGGGGCATCAAGGTCTGGTCTATGGCCCCACTCCAATAAAAAAACGGCAGGAACAGTGTTATAAAACCAACGAAAATGCAGAAAGAGACCGGTTTTTGGTTTTTTGTACCCTTGCGGTCTTCTTTATTGATTTTCATAGTTGAAATAAAATTCAGATTCCGTATAATTTGGACCCCTGACCAAAGCCGGACTCTTGAAAATCAAGGGCCCCGGGCCGCACATAATTGATTGATCGGCAAACTCCTCCCAACCGGTGACCTGGGCGGCAAGGTCATCCATCGTTTGAACCTCGGCTCCTGTGGGATTCACCCTCGCGACTGCGAGCATAAACTGAACTTCGCAACTCAGGATCATGACAATGTTTTGTGATATTAAATTGGTTAAGGTCCCGCGAAAGTCATGCAAGGTAGTAATTATAAGATTTCAAATGAAAGATTAACCCCATCATCTGGAGCTTTATGCGGACCGGGACGGCGGACGTCCCCAGGTTATTTCTTCATGACCTCCGGCGCCCCATGGCCATAACACATGGGTGAACAAATCACTGCCGACAGCGTGCCCGATCACATGATGCACATCGCAGTATGCCGGGAACCTGCGGGCAAATCGCTTTGTAAGCGGCCGCAACTCATCAGCAAGGAGGCAGTATTGGTTTTAAAAGAAAATCCTATTTTTGCACGGCCGGAGCGGGGAAAACCATGATCAAAAACAGGTCGACAGGCAAGGCTGGCATTGAAGGAAGGCGAACGACCGAACCTCCATCAAGGATTGATTTCGGAACAAATAATCTGCAATAATATGAACAGGAATAATGCAGTCATTTCATTTTACGGAGTATTGCTTGGGATTTGCCTCTTCACTCTTTCTGCCTGCAAGGAGAAGAATGATGATCCTGATCCCGCTGTAAGTCTTTTTGGAAACTGGACAAGGACTTATACCGGGGCAGAGACTTACCAGGCCCAGTTAAACCTGAAGGAATCAGGATCCTTCGAATGGATCATGCTCGATACGCTGTCGACACATACCAATTCATATGCAAAAATCCAGGTTAATGGCGACCAGGTCAGGATATATGACGATCCGGACTTTACAGGAGACGGCATATACAAGTGGTCGGTTTCAGGTGACATACTTACCTTAACCATGGTCAGTGATGATTATACCGCCCGGATCTCGGCGTTGACAGGCAACTGGAATCTTAAAAACTGTGAAAGTCTGGGAAAAATCATCGGCGCCTGGCAGAAGACTGTCATGGAGCAGGGGAATTCCTACCGGGTCAGACTTACAATGACATCAGACCAAATGTTGAAGTGGGAAATGATAGACCCGATCCCCGGGCATACCAATTCCACTGTGAGTTTTACAGCAACAGATAACACCATCGTCATATTTAACGATCCCGATTGTAATGGCAACGGTTACTTCACCTATGTGGTGAACAGCAACGAGTTGACCTGCACCTACCTGAAGGATAAATGTCCGCCCCGATCGCAATCCTTTAGCGGAACATGGAGTAAAATGAAATAGCAACCTTCTTCCTCCTAATGAAGTTAATATATTCTAATTCAACGTGTTGAACTTTATACACAAACAGGAGGATCACCGCTTTTTGAGAAAAAGTCTAATTCAATAGAAAGAAAATACATTACGGATATTGAAGCAAGTATCTTGAAACGCGCTATTGAAAAACCACTTATACAGGCTTTAGATATCAAAGACCTGTTTGTGGGACATGATAATGCAATCATTTCCCGCCAGATTAAGAAACTGATCGAGAAAAAAATGCTTGCCCCTGAAAAAGCAGGCGCCAGGAAATATATGATCAGTTTTAACAATAACTTTCTTCTCCGTGGAATTATTAATTCTCTTGGTGAGAAGGAATTTTTACCAATTAATGATTGATCGATTTAAGGTTTAAGCCTGATTCCCTAATGAATACGTCGGTAAAATTGATAACTACAAGAACAATTTGAAGACACTTCGAAAAAGTTGCAACAACTGATTTCCTTGCCAGTAAAAGAAAAAGGCGACATTTTTGCCGCCTTGTCCAGTATTGCTCCCCCTTTCTATCAAAAGTTGCAATACTTTTCAACTCTAACAATTTCTCTAAAACATTGATATTGTTACTCATGACTACAATGAAATGTTTGCTTTATCCTTATTTTGTGTTAAATTAATGGGGTTTTACCAAACTCCGTAAAGTCGAAATCTTAAATAAGAAAGGGCTTTATTTAATTTTTTTGCCAATATCTTAAATAAGGATTATCTTTGTTTAAATTTTCTTTATAAGATGAAAAATTTTACATCGGGCCAATACATTAGCCAAGGTTATTATAAAAGTTTTCAGCCCACAACAATTAATCGACAGTGGGTCGTTGAAAATATGGAGGTTATACAATTGCTTAGTCAGGCAGATAGAGAGCTTGGGCGGCTTGACATGTATTCCAACTATATCCCTAATATTGATCTGTTTATCAGTATGCATGTTTTGAAAGAAGCAACTCAGAGCAGTAAGATTGAAGGGACTCAGACCAATATTGAAGAAGCGTTATTAGATAAAGAAAGTATTCCAATCGATAAACGAGACGATTGGGAAGAAGTTCAGAATTACATAAAGGCGATGGAGTCTGCAGTTATAGAATTGCAGCAATTACCTTTCTCATCAAGATTGATTCGTAACACCCATAAGATACTTTTACAGGGAGTGCGTGGACAAAAAAGACAACCTGGAGAGTTTCGGGTTTCTCAGAATTGGATAGGTGGATCATCTATTTCTGACGCAAAGTTTATTCCTCCCGTTCACACAAGTGTTCAAGAGTTAATGGGCGATATTGAAAAATTTTTGCATAATGAAAGCGTATTTTTTCCAGAGTTGTTAAAGATTGCCTTAGTTCATTATCAATTTGAAACAATTCACCCGTTCCTTGATGGCAATGGTAGGGTCGGTCGATTAATGATACCTCTATATCTCGTGTATAAAGGGATACTAAAGAAACCGATCCTTTATCTATCCGCTTTTCTTGAATCTCATAGAACACTTTATTATGATAATCTAATGGGAGTAAGAGAAAATAGTGATATATCTCAATGGTTTAAGTTTTTCTTGGTTGGTATAATTGAGACTGCCAAAAATGGAATTTTGTTGTTTGATAATATCTTACAGCTACAAAAACAAACCGAAACAATGATTCAATCTTTGGGAAGCAGGGCTGCAAATGCGCAAAAAATAACCAATTCCCTTTATCAACGGCCGATTATTGATGCAGATCAAGTTCAAAAGGTCACAGGCTTATCTTCTCCGTCTTCTTATAAACTTATAATGGAATTAGAGAGAGTCGGCCTTTTAAAAGAGATTACTGGGGGACAACGCGGGCGAAAGTACCTGTTCCAAGATTATTATAAGTTATTTATATAAGACTGATCCTTCAAAGGCAGAGATTGCAAGGCAACGGATGAGAGATTTTAAAGAAAACCTGAGCCAGGTTTGCGATTTAGTTTTCCGCTGGCAACAGCAGGGCTGGCCTATAATACCTGATGCCCTGGTATGTTCAGGTTGTCCAATCCAGGACTGCTCGAAACGCTATCAGATTACTCAGGTATGAAGACGGATGAGATCACTGAATTGGCTGACATCTTGCGGGAGGAGAATTTAAAGCTCCGCAACCAGAATGAAAAACTCAAACAGCAACTTCATCGGTATCGAAAATCTCTGGAAAGTGCGCTGAACATTCTGGAACCGGAGCAAACGGTGGTAATTAAGGCTGATCTGGTTGGAATAGATGATTTGTAACAAGCATTGGGAGTCCGGGGTACGAGTTAACCCCGGACTTCTTTCTTGCGCTTTGTAGTCTGATTATTTCTCTTCGGTTATTGCATAAATCCATGCGATAACCTCCCAAATCGATACGATTAGTAAGTGTTAAGAGAAATCCCCTTTTGTGGTGCTCTCTTTCAAGGCAGTTGAATTCTTCAGTTACGGAGAAGTATCAATTGGTGCTGTTTTTATTTTGAATGGATATAAAATAGGGTGATTTGTTATAAAGGAGAGAAGTTTATTGGTTTTTTAATTCTACATTTAATAGCCTGATATTCAGAGACTGTGTGTTATGATAATAACCTGACTTAAATAAATTATATGTTTTAATTATCAGGTATATACTGAATCTTGGCATCGATTTAGTAATTGTTATTTGGAAAATCAATACAATCAACTATATGAAAAAAGTGCTTTCTCTGATTGTTGTTGTATTATGTTCATTATAGTTGAAACCATATTTGTCGGAGTATGCATTAAGCCGTAAACCGAATTGAGTTCATTTTAATATCAATCAACAATCATTAATATGAAAACTAAAGCCATTGGTTCAGGGTTGATTACAACTTTATGTTGTGTTTCAATCCTTATGTTGCTTGCAACTTGCAAAAAAACAGAGGAGGAAAATTCTCCAAACAACAACCCACCCGAATCACCCTCCAATCCTGTTCCGGTAAATAACGCTACGAACATTATTCTATCACCTCATTTGTCCTGGATTTGCTCTGATCCTGAAAATGATCCTCTTTCTTATGACATATTCTTTGGCACATCGGACAATCCACCTTTGTTCGCAGCTGATAAAACACAATCTCAATATTTAATATCAGAGTTGAGTCCTGATACGAAATATTACTGGAGGATTGTTGCCAAAGATAACCATGGAAACTCAAAAACAGGACCGATATGGTCATTTACAACAGCCAATAGCGGTAATCCGACTTTACCAATAGTGACTACAGACTCCATTACAAACATAAATCAAACCACAGCCACTGGGGGAGGAAATGTTACATCGGATGGCGGTGCTACGGTCACATCAAGAGGCGTTTGCTGGAGCACCGACACCTTGCCGACAATATCTAACGATCATTCCACTGATGGAGATGGTACAGGAAATTTCACAAGCAACATTACCGGATTAACAGCTAATACTCCATATTATGTCCGCGCATATGCAACTAACATCGCCGGCACCGCTTACGGGAACCAGGTTAGCTTTACTTCTGCCGGTGGAGGAACTGGTGGAGAACCATGCCCTGGCATCCCAACTGTTACCTATGCTGGTAAAGTTTATAATACCGTACAAATCGGAACCCAGTGCTGGTTCAAAGAGAACCTGAACATCGGCAACCGGATCAATGTCAACCAGAACCAAACCAACAACGGGGTAATTGAAAAGCATTGCTATGGTGATAACGAAGCAAACTGCAATACTTATGGAGGCCTTTACCAGTGGGATGAGTTGATGCAATACGTGACCACGCAGGGCGCCAAAGGGCTTTGCCCCGACGGGTGGCATATCCCAACGGATGCGGAGTGGTCAACATTAACTACATATCTGGGTGGCGAATCAGTGGCGGGAGGAAAGTTGAAAGAAGCAGGTACAGTACACTGGTTGTCGCCAAATAAAGGAGCTACCAACAGCAGCGGCTTCACCGCTCTTCCGGGTGGCTGCTGGTACAGAATGGGCAATTTCTTCGAGCTCACGTACTACGCCTTCTTCTGGTCGTCGACGGAGTACGCCTTAACGCATGCGTGGAACCGGAGCCTCAATTGCAATAGTGAGGACGTGGGCAGGCACGGCTATGACAAAACGACCGGCTTCTCGGTTCGCTGTCTCAAGGATTGATGTGCACCAAGACACACATTAAACGACCGGAAATTCACCCTGCAAAAAACCGGAACATATAAAAGAGGATTGTAAAAACGATTAGGCAATAAATTATGGGTACAAGCAGGGGATCAGTCGGAGAAGGCCAAGGTGGTGAAGAAATAACTTATCGCATGGGGAAATCGGTTTTCAGTATTATGTTGACGTACCGGTCAAACTGACCACCATCCGCCGATTTTGGTTGACCACCTTAGAATATTAGATAGCAAAGAAATGAAGTGATCAGGTTACTTCGGCGAAGACTGGTCAATGCGAGCGTTTTTTCCAATCAATACACTACTGTGCACTAGTATATTGCGGTGGTGAATAAAACCAATTTATTCAAATACAACTTTGCCTGTCAAAATAGCATCATCCACGATGACTTTCCAGGTATATAACCCGGGAGCCATCCTATTCCTTTCAAACGAAGTTGTGGGGGAAGACAGGCGCAAATGAAGCACTTCTTTTCCTGATAAATCATAGAGTAAGAAAGTCGCTGTGTGGAAAGTTCCTCTCATTTCAACGATGACCTTTGCCATCGTTTTTACAGGCGACGGAATGATTTTTACCGCTATTTCCGGCAGCTTTGGCTGATCGTTGGTCCCGAGAAAAGAGCTGCAACTGACAGGCAAAATCATTCCCCAGGTTTCATTTTGCTTAACATATCCAATCAATTTTTCATGAACGTGGTGAGCCGCAATCGGTGAGATCGATATTCGTTCGACCTCTCCCAGGCCATCTGCATAAGAAATCCGGTAGGATGATGTGTCGCTGGCAGAAACCCAGCATCCGCTGACAAGTCTTTCGAATCCGGGATGTTCTGTCCAGCGCAGTTGTCGTCCATTGTATTCGCTGCTGTCCGACATGAAATAGCTGTCAGCAAGCGATTTCCCGAAATTCTCATAAGGAAAGAACTCATCCGGGGCATGGCTGATCCATCCGGGCAAAGGAAAGCTCAGATAGCTGAAAGAGTGGTCTACGGTATCTTTCACATTACTCACAACAGTATCACCGTTTTCAAGGTAACGGACGCTGTGCCGGCAAATTGCAAATTTGTATGTGATTGAGTCGTTATCCGGAGACACCTGTTTATTCAGAATGGTTTTAAGGGTTTTGGTCTCAGTTGAATCGGATCCTGAATGGCCATCTCTGACTTCTGTCTCCGAATAAAAAAACTGATCACCGGTATCGAACTGGTAAATGCGGTCCCAGCTGAGATCACGTTTGCCGGCCTCCCGATAATCAGAGCCAACAAGTTTGTAGGCGACCAGTGAATCCGGAAGGAGGGTAAAGTCATACAACTGGGAAAATCCGTAAGAATTGGTCAATGTCATGGTCTTTCCGTTCAACGGGTGGCTGATATTCTGGCCATCTGCATCTTTGGCCTGGAACTGAATAATCTTGACCGTATCGGCAGTCCCGAGAATGGTATCAGAATATTTCGACAGAATGGTTGCTTCGATCCTGTCTCCGCCCTGTAGTGAGCAGAATGTCCAATGGGTTCCCGGTTTATATGCCGTCAACAAGGTAAGGGTGTCATGATGCTGGTTAAGCATTTGATAAATTGCCAGTTCCCGCTGAATGATCTCTCTTCCAAGGATTGATCCGCCTGCAGTATCAAAACAATCCGGCTCTGTGCCTTTTCTGATCGCAGGAAAAGTATAAAAAACGGAGTCTTTTCCTGAGAGTACCTTTACCGAATCGATCTTTAACACCTTCATATTTCCTGTATTGGCGCTGTAATACGCATTGCCCGTTTGCGGCAGCACACGGTAACCGAACGGAACATCCAGGGTAAAGGGGGTACCATAAGTTACTGACCCTTTTTTATACCAGGTTAAGTTTTGTTCATTGTGATATGGATAATACTGATATCTTATATGGGTCTCTCCAATTCCCGGGGCCAGGTTGTAATCATCATTGTAACATTCCCCGCATGGTAAGGAACAACAACCGTACTGGCTACAACAGATCCCGCATTTTACGACCTGCTTTTCCTGCCTTCCATCACTACGGATCGACCTGGTGAATTCGTAATAAGTTGGCCAATCATATGAGTTGGGATTGCTCCTCAGCACTGCTCCAGGCAATAAATTATAGGGGGTGCCGGTAAATGAATTATAGGAGAATGTCACATCTTCAATACCGCTGTACTGGAACGAAGGTTTGCCTGTTGCCTTCACAGATTTTAGGATTCTGTATTGATAGCTCGAATTGTTCGAATCTTTCTGAAGGATCTCCCTGGATTCCTGATAAGTATAATCGTACCTCTGTTCCGGAGGCACATTGGCTGCATAGGCGCGGCCGGTGTACTGGAAAACATCCCCAGGCTGAAAATCAAATATCTCCTTCCCGGTCATTTCATGGATTCCGATATACGGATCCGACTTGCCTGCCAGGTTATACTGTATTCTGTTGTATCTCAGCATATAATAAAAATCAAATGTTTGCACCAGTCCCAGGTCTTTCCCCAGGATAACCTGTTTACCATTTATCGGATCCTCTATAGGGTTGCCGGAGTTGTCCTTGCACTGGAGCGTCATAACCTTCACGGAATCAATGTACCCGAGAACCGTATCAGTGGTTATTTCCGTGACGGTTGCATCCACCCTGCCACCGCCAAGATAAAAGATCCAGGAATCATTGAGTGATGCCAGGGTATTAATGAAAACCCTCTCGACGGTATCCCCAGAATAATTTATCTCGAAGAATGTGAAACGGCCACTTTGCTCTTTCAGGATATACTTCAGGAAGATGGGGCTTTTGTTAATATCACAGCCCCCGCCCGCAGATCCCTGCCGCCAGTGATTAAAGGTGATAAACAAGGTGTCGTTGTTTGTCCCGGGGTTGACTGTAGTATAATAAACTCCCTCAATGTTGTTCTGATTGTCTTTATATAATGTCACTCCCTGTGTACAGATGTTTTGCCAGGGCTGAGCGGTTAAAAGGACCGGTAAAAAAACAAAAAAAGATAAAATCCATCGTATAAATCGGGAATGATTCATGACAGGAAAATATGCAGAGTAGTGAATCTTTATTTCCATTTTTTTCTCCTTTCTTTTGTTTGATTCATGATAGGAAAATATGCAGAGTAGTAAATCTAAATCTTTGAAACAAGGACTTTATCGACCCGGTGCCCGCCCATATCCACAATTTTAATCCGGTACTCCTCCAGCAAGACTAAATCCCGGGAACTTTTTTCAGAACGATCATTGCCAATCCCCCCAAGGTGCTGATGTTTTCCGATTCGGAGGAGAATGGAAATTCTTCAATCGAAAGAGCGTCTTTCAAAGTGTCCAGCTGAATGGCCGACTTTCGCAGATCAAACTTACAAAAGAACAAGAGAACTACACCCAAGCATGGCATTAATGGCAATAGCAATGAAAAATAATGTAATCTTTTTCATTTTGTTTAATTAATTGTTTCTTCAAAATCGTCACAATCTGTGCCTCTGAAAAACAAGTCGATTACAAATCAGATAATAAAATTATATCATTTTTCGCTGAAATAGACATATGTTAGTATTTATATTTTTTATGCTTCAGTAAATCAATAATATAATATATAATCTTAAGTTTCTTGCCTAACATAAATTGCCTATGTAAATTTACCAAAAAAATGGCAAGATGAAACCAGAAAACAAGATCATCCAACACAAATTATCAGTTCTGTAATTGGCTGTAAAAACCGGATAAACTGACCACCCTTGACCGGATGAAGTTGACCACCCCTGGAAGGAGAGTGTTTTGACCTTCTACCAGAGCAAACTAAACCACTCATTCGGATTAATCCTACCCATATAAAGCAAAAAAGCCACCCAAACAGGTGGCTTTTTAATTTATGCGGATGATATAGGGATAGAAAAATGTTATTCAAAATCAGCAAACAACGGCGTTTTTGGAGCCAAAACATTAATGTCAATGGGTCCCTCCTCAGCGTCACTGAAGTCTGCTTCCAAAGGTGTTACCGGTGAAAGATCCTTCACCGAAATCATCTCAAGCGAAAAATCTTCAAAACTGGCTTCATAAAGAGTTACAGGTGAAAGTCCGGTGAACTGATCCTCCAGAACAATCTCTTCAAATGTTGCCTCAACCGGAGTGGTAGGAGCAATCGATACAAGGGTTGTCGTTGAATTCATCTCCGTCGATGGGACCACCACATCCGTACCGGCAAATAAAACTCCAACCTGGAGGGAGAGAACTGCTGTAAGGATTATCGCTGTTGCTTTCATTTTGTTCTGTTGTTTGAAGTTGATGAAGCAAAAGTATATCAGAATGGCAGCGAGGTCCAATTTGAATCGTTTGAAATGGAGTTAAATCCGATGAACCGTGGTTTTAATTCGGCGAAAATGAAAATTGTAAGTTGGCGATGTTTAATCCGGTTTACCGAAAAAATGAATTGTATACATTTGTAACATGTTAAAAATGAATCTACAAAACAACAAAAACGTCAATCAACAGGTGGTTGCTCCAGTAATAGAACCTGCAATCCAGATAGATCAAAGGTTGAAGGATGAAGCCTTAACGCAGGTTGAACAACAGGGAATGGTGGTGGTCCACTGTTCCTGCTTCACGGAAATTGAGACACGTATCAGGATATGGGAAACCACTGTTCTTATTGATCACGGCTCAGGACACCGAAGTAAATTGCTCCATGCCTTCGGTATCACCGTTGCACCGGTATGGATGTTCCTGGATGCCGGAACAACGGCCAGGTTTACCCTGGTATTTGAAAAACTGCCAAAGACCTGCGAATCCTTTGACCTTTATGAGGATATTCCAGAAGAGGGAGGGTTTCACGTTAAAGGAATCAGGAGGAACAAAAGCGATGTTTACAACATCAGGATCACATGAGGGGAAATATCGAAGGATGGTCTGAATTTGAAAAAAGGATTATTAAAACCGCAAAGAGTTACTACAAAAGATGCTACAAAAGAAAAAACCACTCACAATTTTTATCGTAAGTGGCTGATTTTTTGCTCCCCCTGCAAGACTTGAACTTGCGACCCTCTGATTAACAGTCAGATGCTCTAACCAACTGAGCTAAGGAGGAATATTTTGTTTCCCTCTTGTCCCCCGGGTTCGTTCGCGGAAATCCGGAATTCTAACCCATTGAATCAGGGTGCAATTGGGTGTGCAAAGTTAGTAATTTTATCTAAAATCCAAACATTCCTGATAAACTTTTTATATGTGATTTGATTCCATGTCGATCCTCGTATCTTTGCATTGTGCCGTTGTAACCTTTTTTATCTGAACGCCGTAAAAGGAGAAAGGACTTCTTAAATTCGAAAAGTGTCACTGAAATGATTAGAGTGTTGAAATTTTCGGGGATCCTGGTTCTGGCGCTGTTGACCTTCCCGTCATTCCCGCAAACCCAGGGCGTGCTTGGCCGCGGATTCTTCAAGAATTGGTCGGTCGGCGTAGGCGGCGGCCCCAACATCTTCTTCGGCGACCTGAAGGTCAACGATTTCTTACCCGTCAACAGCAATATGAACGAATGGCGGTATGCAGGAACGTTTACCCTTACCAAGCAACTGGGATATGTTTTTGCGATTCGCGGACAGGTTTTGTATGGCGAAATCTCGGGCACCAACCGTGTTTACCGGCGCGATAACAATCCCGGAAACCAATATTTCGAAGGTAACATCCTGGAATATAATCTCAATACGACCATCAACTTCAGCAACTTCGTACTGGGCCATAAACCCACTCGTAAACTTTTCGTTTATGTCACCCTCGGAGGAGGTGTCACCACCTGGGGAACCAAGAAAAAAGATCTGACCACCCATGAGCTGATCTGCGAAAACACAGCCACCGGAAAATGGAGCGTCGCTGCCATGGCGATGGCCGGACTGGGCGCTTATGTAAACCTGGGCGATAAGGTGAATCTCGGCGTCGAATGGACCTTCAGGGGGGTGAATTCCGATATGGTAGATGCAACCGTGGGCGGATTCCGCTATGATATGTACTCCCTGGCGCAAATCACCCTGACCTATAACTTTAACCGCCGTAATCCCGCGAATTTGAAAAGTCCTAACTCAGGGCCCCAGATGGGACCGATGCCACCCAAACCGGAACCGGCGCCCTCAAAACCAACATCACCGGATGCTGAATACAAAAAACTTCCGGAACTCTTAACCCCGCTCAGATTTCCCACACGCGACACTGCAAAACAGGCGGCTCCTGAAAACGAATTGGATACGCAGGGTATGCTGACCGACTCGATCGACTCCTCACTCCTCCTGGATGAAGAATCGGGTCCTATGGTACGGGGATTATCGTACCGCGTGCAGGTCTTTGCCTATCAGACCAACCAGTACTCGACAGAATCGGTCCGTCAGAAATTCAACCTGAATGAACCGGTTTACAAAGAATTTACCGACAACTGGTACCGTTATACCGTCGGCTCGTTCAAAACCCTCAGGGACGCCAAGACCCATCTGAACCGGATACGGAAACATGGCGTTCAGGATGCCTTCATTGCACGGTACAGCGACGGAATCAGAATTTCCTCCCATCCGAAACATTAAGATGTCAGGCCCGGTACTGCTGCTTACAACACCATTCACACAGCTCAATACCCCCTATCCGGCCACGGCTTTTCTGAAAGGATTTCTCAACACCAGAAATATCCTTTCACATCAGTGCGACCTGAGCATCGGGGTGATCGGGGAATTATTCTCATCTACAGGTTTGACGGATGTTTTCAATGAATTAGAACGGCCGGATCTAAAATTAAAACGAAGCGAAGCTAAAATGGTACAGCTTCGCAAAAGTTATATCCGCACCATTGATCCCGTGATACAATTCCTTCAGAATTCATTACCGGAAATGGCCCATTCCATTGCTTCACGAAGGTTTCTGCCTGAAGGGCCCCGTTTCGCACAACTCGAATATCTCGAAAAACTATTTGGCCGCCTGGGACTACAGGATAAGGCAAAACACCTCGCCACGCTGTATCTCGAAGATCTCGCTGACCTGATCACGAACCGGATCGATTCCCGCTTCGGATTCAGCCGGTATGCCGAAAAGCTGGGAAGATCGGCCTCCTCGTTCGATGCACTGGATGATCAACTGACCCGCGCCCCGGGATTCATCGACCGGATTATGATACCCCTCCTGGAGAAAAAAATCGACATGGTCAGGCCCAGTCTGGCGGCCATTTCAGTTCCCTTTCCCGGCAATCTCTACAGTGCGCTCCGATGCGGAAAATGGATCAGGGAAAACCATCCGGATATCAAGGTTACTATGGGCGGCGGATTTGTGAATACTGAATTAAGATCGCTTACTGATCCCCGCGTTTTCAACTATATCGATTTTATCACCCTCGACGACGGGGAGGCTCCGTTGATGCATCTTTTCGAATACCTGAACGGCATCAGAAAGATCGGTGATCTGAAACGAACCTTTACCCTGAAAGACGGCCGGGTGGTCTTCATGAATGGTTCCCGGGAGCCCGATCCCGGAATCAATGAATGGGGTGTTCCGGATTATACCGGATTACCTTTGAATAAATATTTTTCAGTCATTGAAATTCCAAACCCGATGCACCGGTTATGGAGCGACGGATTCTGGAACAAGCTGATGCTGGCTCATGGCTGTTATTGGGGAAGGTGTGCTTTCTGCGATACCTCGCTCGATTATATCAAACGATATGAGCCATGTCGGCCGGAGCTAATCGTCGATCGCATGGAGACGCTGATCAGTCAGACCGGTCGCCGGGGATTTCATTTCGTAGATGAAGCCGCGCCACCGGCATTGCTCAGGGAGGTGGCGCTGGAAATCATTCGACGTAACCTGACCGTAGTGTGGTGGACCAATATCCGTTTCGAGAAACGGTTCACCCCTGACCTGTGCCGGTTGCTGAAACAGTCAGGATGTATAGCTGTTTCAGGAGGGATCGAGGTGGCTTCGGAAAGAATTTTAAAGTTGATCGGAAAAGGGATAACGATCGGGCAGGTCGCCACGGTGGCCCATCATTTTTCCCGGGCCGGAATTATGGTACACGCTTATCTGATGTATGGATTTCCCACACAAACGGCTCAGGAAACCATTGATTCACTCGAGGTCGTGCGTCAATTGTTCCGGAACCGGATCATCCAGTCGGCTTTCTGGCACCAATTTGCCCTGACGGTGCACAGCCCGGTAGGCAATAATCCGGAGGCATTTGGAATAGAAAAAGCAACGAATCCGCCCGGCGCCTTTGCCAACAACGATCTTCCTCTCATTGATAAAATCGGGTGCCGACATGAAAAATTCGGCGAGGGATTAAGTCGGTCCCTGTACAATTACATGCACGGCCAATGTTTGGATTACCCCTTGCAGGATTGGTTCAGGTTTAGGATTCCGCCGACAACGGTTGACCGTAATTTTATCAGGGATATAATACGTAAAGAGCCTTCTTCCTGAAACGAATTCTTATTCGGCATTCAGGATGTTTATTGCGATCCGTATCCCGTCGGCAGCGCTCGAAACGATACCCCCTGAATAACCACTGCCCTCCCCGGTAAAATAAAGATTTTCAAATCCGGTACATGCTCCGTCAGGTTCCCGTAACACCTGTACCGGTGAGGAGGTTTTACTCTCAAGGCCCAAAAGGATCCCCTGATCGTATCCACGAATCCGGCTATTGAAATCCCTGAGTCCTTCAGTCAGGGCGTTAGTAACAAATGCCGGGATCATCTCCCACAGTACGGCATGTTTTAGTCCTAAAGGATAGCTGGTTTCCGGAATTCCTTCTGATTCCGTCCGGTCAATGAAATCCCTGATCTTGCAGAAAGGGGCATAAAAGCCTTGAGAATACTGATAGAATGAACGTTCAAGAGTTTCCAGCCAGTCTAACGCTTCCGAAGGAGTGGCGCGGTGTCCGGCCAACTGGTCGGGATGGACGCCAGCTACAAATCCGGCATTGGCAAATCGTCCGTCGCGTCTGTAATTACTCATACCGTTCACAATATTGACATCGGGACCCGTCGCGGCCGGAACCACCATGCCGCCCGGACACATGCAGAAGGAATAGACCGGGTGATGGGGATCGGCTTGCGAGGTAAGGCGGTACTCCGCAGCCTTTACCCCGGGCAGGTTGGCAACGCCCCATTGTGCCAGATTAATGTCGCGCTGTAAATGTTCAGCCCTGAAACCTATTGCGAATTTTTTCGTCCGGAATGCTACCCCGCGGTTCATCAACATCCGGTAAGTTTTGTAAGAAGAGTGTCCGGTGGCAATGATAAAATGATCGGCTGCAGCCGGACCTGCCGGAGTAATTGCCTCCCTGACCTTTCCTCTGCTGACGATAAGATCGTTCAGCGGTGTTTCAAATCTGATGGCTCCGCCTGATTGCAGATATTGCTCTCTGAGATTAAGTATAACTTTCCGGAGGTTATCGCTGCCCACATGGGGATATGCCAGATACCGGATTTCGGCCGGGGCTCCTGCAGCAATATAGGTCGAGAGAAAAAAGTCCCGTTCTCTGTTGATATGCTTTGATCGCGAAGTAAGCTTCCCGTCGGAAAAAGTCCCAGCCCCTCCTTCTCCAAAAGCATATGTGGCAAGAGGATCGAAAACACCGCTCTTCTCAAAACTCCTTATTCCCGATATTCTTTTGTCCACCTCACAACCCTGTTCCAGAATCACGGTATCAAATCCCGCTTTCTGTAAAACAAAAGCGGCAAAGAACCCGGCAGGACCGCTGCCGGCAATCAGAATTCGTTTCTTCCTTGTTTTGAAGGGAATATTCAAGGCCGGAGGGCTGGCTGGTTCAGAACCGGCTAATCCCGGAGCAAAAATACCAACCCGCAGCAACCAGTGAATTTGCCTTTTATTCCGGGCATCAAGGCTCTTGGAATCGATCTGAAAGGAAAATTCATCGGTCCTGATTAACCGTCCGATCCGCTCCTTCAGCTCAGCCTCAGAATATCCGGTAGGAAGTTTTAATTCGATCAGCTTAAAACCCATGATGAATCAAGGTTTATTAGAAACGGGCGTTGCTCTGGATATCAATTTTTGGTAAAAATACTTTTTATTCACGAAATTCGTTTGCCAGAAGTGTCGCTAAAGTTGATCCTATTGTCACGTTTAACTCTTTTACTCCTGCTGTTACTTTTCTTTCCGGGTCTTTACGGCCAGCCGGGACTGAATGACAGGCAGGCCGCTATCGATCAGCTTCGGAAGGGATCGTTTATGGAGGCTCTTGAAAACCTCAACCGGGCTATTCTCCGGGAACCCGCCTCTTCAGAGTTGTATTTTCTAAGGGGTTACGCAAAGTATGGTCTGGATGATTTTATCGGCGCGGAACTCGATTATACCCACTCAATCGAATTATCTCCCTATCTGCCTGATGTATTTACGAACAGGGCCATAGTCCGCAGTCAGCTTTTGAATTTCACGGGAGCCATGGAGGATTTTAACCGGGCCATTTCAATGGATGATAAAAACGGGGAAATATATTTTCACCGGGCCCGTACGAATCTCTATCTGAAAAAATATTATTCCTGCATTGTCGATTGTAACATGGCTGTTCAAAATGGCTACCGGGAGGCAACGGTGTATATTTTAAAGGCCAATGCCGAACAGGCTATTAAAAGATACGAGGAAGCGCTCGAGAATCTGGGAACGGCACGCAAGATCAATCCGCTCAACGGGTATGTCTTTACCCAAAGGGGATTAGTATGGATGGACCTGGAGCAGGTTGACTCGGCCATTGCAGATTTCGCCCATGCCATTGAACTCGATTCGGTAAATACCTATGCCCATTTTAACCGGGCCATGGCATATCTGAAAAAGAATGACCGCGTTTCCGGGTTGCTTGATCTTAATACGGTCGTACGATTATCTCCTTATAATTCGTACGCTTACTACAACCGGGCAATCGTGCTTTCGGAAATGGGCGAAAAAAGGGGGGCCATTCACGATTTTGATATCGTCAGTAAACTCGATCCGAAAAACATCATCAGTTACTATTACAGGAGCAAACTTAAAAGCGAATTGAAAGATTACAACGGGGCTTTGGAAGACCTGAACAAGACCCTGGAGTTGCTTCCCGATTTTACCGATGCCTGGTACGACCGGTTCGAAGTGAAACAGAAACTGGGCGATCAGAATGGAGCGCAACAGGATTACCGGAAAGCGATGGAGCTGATGCGGCAAAACCATTACGATCGCGACAGTCTGATGATAACCCGAAAGGATTACCTGCAAAGCCTGATCAAATTGAGTGGTGATTTTGAGGAGATGAACACCATCAACAGCAAATTTCAAAACCAGTCGGTTGATATCAGGATGCTGCCTCTTTTTTATATCCTGGTATGGAAAACAAATTTCGAGAGGGTACGATTGTATGATGTATATGAAAAGCCCTACTATTTGTCAACCGTCCTGACTATCTCAAACCAGGAGCGATTGATCGGTGATTCGGTCCTGCTTCGGGAAATTGCGCTGCAATCGCAAAAGATCGATTCGGCCGGGTACCTTATCAATGCATTCTTCCGCCGTGGGATTGCTCTTTCTTTGCTTGGAAATAATGAGAAGGCAATTGCTGATTTTAATACCGTACTGAAATCCGATACAACCCTTGTTCCTGTCTGGTTTTTACGGGCTTATGCCCGCGTATCTCTGTTGAACCGGTTAAGTATCAGCGACACCTATCAGGAAGAGATTACCATCGGAAAGCAGGTACCTTTAAAGCCACAGCCCGTTCATCCGGGCGGTCTGGAACATACCTATGAGGCGGTTATAAAAGATCTTGACCATGCCATTCGTCTCGATCCGCATTTTGCGGCTGCCTGGTACAACCGGGGTTGCGTCAACAGCATGATGGGAAATTACCGCGAAGCAATCAGTGATTTTTCAAAAGCGATAAATAATGATCCGCTTTTTTCAGAGGCTTATTATAATCGCGGATTAATGAATATTCTGACCCGTGAAAATCATAATGGGTGTGAAGATCTCAGCAAGGCAGGTGAACTCGGGATTGCCGATGCATATCGGGTTATGAAACGATATTGTTTCAAATGAACCGTTAACCGGGGACCCCGGATTCACTGTTTACAGTAATTTTTCGATCGATTTAATAACCTTGCCCCGTTCAAGTGGTTTGGTAAGGCATTCTGAAAATCCGGCCTTCATGATCTCTTCCCTGTCGGGAGGCATGACGAAGGCAGTCTCGGCTAAAAAAGGCCGGTAAGCATAGATTGGCCATTTTTTGATAATCGCATGTTTGAGCGAAATTCCTGACCAGGGATATGGAAGGCATATGTCGAAAAGAAACAGATCGATTACCCTTCCCGCCTTTACCTCTTCTTCAACGATTCTCAGGGTTTCTTCCCCGTCACATGCTCCTAAAACCTTGTAAAGACCACGCAGCCAGATATTCAGAATTTGTGAAGTGGCTATATCATCTTCCACAATCAGGATGGTTCTACGACGATCCATGCGGTTCAGTCAATTACTTTTTCCATGCCGGGTATCTGTAAACAGTCTAATCCCGATATGATTTGCTTGCAGTCAGTTAAGAGTGAACTGATGAGTTGGCAATAACGAAATCATTATGGCATGATCAACATTTCAACTGACAAATATACAAAAATGAAACTTATAATTGACCTATCAGACCAGAGAAACCAATAAATTCAGGTTGAAAGTCTTTTATTCTTGAAAAACAATTTGAGGATTTCACTGCATTCATCTTCAAGGATACCTTTATGAACAATTGTTTTGGGATGAAGCGCCCGGGTGCCGAAAATCATAAAACCCTTCTTTTCATCGGAGGCTCCATAGAACAGTTGTCCCAGTTGTGCCCAGGTTGAGGCGGCGGCGCACATCAGGCAAGGTTCGAGCGTTACGTAAAGCTCACATTCGCTGAGGTATTTTCCGCCGAGGAAGGCTGTCGCTGCTGTAAAGGCCTGCATTTCCGCATGGGCAGTAACATCCTTCAGCGTTTCCGTAAGATTGTGAGCACGGGCAATAATGGTTCTCCTGCAAACAACAATGGCTCCGACCGGCACTTCATCTTTTTCAAAAGCTTTCGTGGCCTCTTTCAGCGCTTCGTTCATAAAATATTCAGGCGAATACCGGGGATATCCTTTAATCTGTGTCATGGGCGGATGATTTTTTTCATCTTCAGGTTATTTCCGTCCAGGGTCAGGTTCAACATATACATTCCAGGTATCACATCCTGTAACTCCAGGTCAATCCGGTTTTCACCGGTTGTAAGTGCATGACTGCTTTTCCTTGTTGTCTTACCGTCCATGGAGGTGAGAGTCATATCCAAGGTACCCGGGCGGAGGGCGACAAGTACGATATGACAGGTTCCTGATACCGGATTAGGCCAAATAGCGAAACTCTTGTCGCTCTGATCACCCAGGCCTGTCGAAACATCCCAGGTCGCAGTGAAAAGTCCCCGGCCATGAGTAGCGGCAAGCACCGTGTTATCGGTCTTACGGAACTGAAGCATGTCAACCCGAACCAACGCCATCCCTTCCGATACCGGATACCATATGGGAGGTGAACTATTCAGGTTATTCCCCTGCCATATACCTGTTTCGGTGGCCAGCATGATCTGCCGGTTATTCTGAGGATGGAAAAGCGCCCAACGGACCGGCATGTCGGGAAGGTTCCCTTCGATGTTCTGCCATGAATCGCCGCCGTTATAAGTCTGCCAAACCGATGCGACCCCATAATTGGAAAAGGTCGCCAGCAAGGTATCTTCTGATTTTCCGATCGCGATACAGGATAGATTTGCGGTCGGAAATTCAGCGCTTCCGATTTCGGTGACCTGAGGCAAATTGGACTGAGCCTCCTGCACTTTAAATAATCTTCCTGACTGGGTTCCCACAAAAAGTGTCGATTTACCTGGGGGGGAATAGGGCGAATATTTTACAGCTGAGAAATAAACCGTACTTCCGGTTTGTAGGTTCACAAAAGTACCGGTCGGATAGGTTCCGGTAAGATCCTTAATCCGCAATATCTGATCCTGCCAGTTGCCTAAATAATCCACAGCATTGCAATACAACGCTCCTAATTTATAATCCAGGTCGGCCGGACTGACAAAGGTCCCGCTTGACCAGTTTCCTGCATAATTTAGAAAATTGGCATTATCAAAAATATAATACTGATTATAATATAAAGAGGTGATGGAGATGGAAGGATTGTATTCGTCGAAAAAGCAATAGGCACCATCACCACCGCTCACCATATCATTCAGGGTAAGGGGATTCCCGGTACCCATGTAAAACAGGCTGCCATTATCCTGTAATCCCCCGTAATACTGCTGAATGCCGGGATAGGGATGGATGGCGCAGGTGTAAAACTGAAGGGTTGTAAAGTTTCTGTTTCGCTGGGCAAATGAGGGTGCGAAATAAGTACCGTTTGCCGTATAGAACACCCCTCCGTCAGTCCCGAAAAGGATCTCTTCTGAAGATCCCGGTTTATAGAGAATAACATGCTGATCCGCATGAATGTACTGAGGTCCGCCCCCGCTATACATATACGACCAATCGCTAAGTCTTGACCAGGACATTCCTCCATTGATGGACCGGTGAATGTCAAGACCTCCAATGTAAATGGTCATCGGATCATTGGGATCTACCGCAACATCCAGGGCATGCCATGCAATGGTTGCAAAATTATCGCCCGTAGTCAGGTCTGAAGGAAGATTCTTTTTTGTCCAGGTAGCCCCCTTATCAGCCGACCGTATGATGTGATAACAGTAAAAATCATTAAACCCACTTACATAATCGATCGTTCCGCTTGCAATGAGCGCATATATCACATTGGGATCAGAGGGTGCAGTGGCTAAGACAACCCGGCCCGGAATATTAACCACCGGGGTGGCTAATATTTCAGCCTGATACTGTGAATTCACCGACCAGTTCAAACCGTCGTCCGAATAAAGGATTACGGCCGCGCCGTTTCCGTCGAGGTTCGGGCGCGTTCCCACATATAACCGGTTATCGGCGCCCAGCGCGATATCCGATACACAGTAAGGAGTCGTTAACCCGGAGATATTAGGAAGAACCTGCTGCCAGGTTTGTCCCATATCGGCCGACCGGAACAGTCCATCCGAGGGTCCGCTTGGGTGTTGGCTCCCACCGTAAAGACCCGAAGCTACCCCGGCATAGATCACGCTGAGGTTGTTCTCTACCCTGATAACGATGTCGGTTACATAGGCAAATTGTTCCGTCGATGGCATCAGATCCCAGGTCATTCCACCATCCTGAGACCAGAAAATTCCCAGACCCAATCCCGAACTTTCACGATAGGTTTGCATGGCCGTCTCCGGCTCACCGGTACCTGCAAACAACCTTTGGGTATTACCCGGATCATAAGCCAAACAACGAATCGAAAGGCATCCCCAAAAATCGCCCACCGGAACCCAGGCGCTGGTGGCATCGTTAATATCGTTGTTATACCATAACCCGCCGGTGATACCTCCGGCCCACACTTTCTTTTTGGTCGGATCATTGGGATCATACATTATTGCCCTGGTGCGACCACCAATATCGGAGGGAACTCCTTCCCATGTCAGGCTGGTCGTTCGCTTCTGCGCCATAATATTCCTGGTCTGGATAAGTGCGCTGTTCAACCTTTCACGGGGAACTGTTCCGGTGGCCGGATCAAAAGTCATCAAAAACTCATGAAATGCAGCAATCTCCGGCTCGTCGGTTCTTGGTTTCTCTCCTTTGTCACGGCTCTGTTTTACAGGAGCCTTCCGGTTCAGGGCAACAAGGGATTTCTCAAACTTTTTCCGATCCTGATTTTTCGTGTTGTTTAAAATAAATACCATGGCAGTCCCTGCGACGGTTAAGAAAAATATGATAAACGCAAGGTTTTTAAGGCGGATTGTTTTTCTAACTATCTCTTTCATTGAATTATTAGTTATGCTCCAATTGATTCTTCGAGTGCGTTCAGATCCCAGGCATCCCGTAAATGATACATTCCGATTCGGGTCCGGCATAAAGCAGTAAGATGCGCACCGCAACCAAGATACGCGCCCAGATCCCTGGCAAGCGAACGGATATAGGTCCCTTTGCTACAGATAACCCTGAAATCGACCATCGGCATCTCAATACGCGTTATCTCAAAAGCAGTAATGGTTATCTGATTGGCCCTGATTCTAACCTCTTTATCTTCACGGGCATAATCATAGGCCCGCTTTCCGTTGATCTTTTTTGC
Source organism: uncultured Prolixibacteraceae bacterium (assembly GCA_964525995.1). Lineage (GTDB taxonomy): Bacteria > Bacteroidota > Bacteroidia > Bacteroidales > FEN-979 > CAIVAT01. The sequence continues at coordinate 37,343 of CAZGIM010000008.1, forward strand.
CGAGTACTGCGGTGGTATCTGTTCAAAAGCCCCGGTAAAGTGTCCAACAGCTTCGTAAATGATCTCACTGGTAAGATTATCTGTCGGAAGATATCCTTCGGGCTTGGTTTCCAGATCAAAAGAGGGGGTCGTCGCCCCCAGGCACATCGTTCCGGTGTACTCCTTTTCAAGTTCCTGAAAATCTGAAATCCGTCGTGTGAATTTTCCCGTGCAAATGATCAAAAGCCCTGTTGCCAGCGGATCCAGTGTCCCTGCATGACCTATCTTGATCTTTCGGATTCCGGTATGCTTCCGGATTACAGTTCGCAGTTTTCCTACGACGTCGAACGAGGTCCACTGGTAGGGTTTATTGATCAGCAGGACCTCCCCCTGCTCAAACTGAAATGACATTATTGAATGGTTAAACTATGACCGGTCATCAGATAGATGATAAGGATCAGGCCAACAATGATCCTGTAATATCCGAACAATTTAAATCCATGTTTTGTAAGAAAGGTGATGAAGGCCCTGATGGCAATGATTGCCACCACAAATCCGACCAGGTTCCCCACGACAAGAAGCCAGATGTTGTGGGGAATAATTACTTCTGGATGATCTGACATTGTATCATACAGGCTTTTGGCAAAGGCTCCGGCAAGTGTGGGTACCGCTAAAAAAAAGGAGAATTCGGCGGCAACTTTGCGTGTCAGTTTTTGCTGCATCCCGCCAATGATGGTGGCAGCGCTGCGGCTGAATCCCGGAAACACGATCGATAGCAATTGAAATATGCCGATTACCAAAGCATTTTTATAGGTTATTCCCTCCTCTTGATCAATATGGGTTTTGTTGAACCACCGGTCAACAAAAAGAAGGACAATTCCGCCAAGAAACATTACAACGGATAGGAATACGGGCTTCTCTAACACCTGATCGATATAACTCTTTAACAGGATTCCCACGAAAGCAGCCGGGATAAATGCGATGAACAATTTCAGGTAAAAACTGTAATGATGAAAATCGACAAATTTTCTCCAATACAGAACGATTACCGATAGAATGGTTCCGAATTGAATGTTTTCAATGAAAAGTTTGGTAAAAACCTCCTTTTCAATTCCCAATATGGCGGAGGTCAGTGCCATATGCCCGGTGGAGGAAATGGGAAGAAACTCCGTAATCCCTTCTACAATGGCAATAATGACCGCATGCAGAAATGTCATTAGTCTTTGGGCCTTTTCATGATGGCAAAGATCTCGACTACAAAACCGGCTAATATCAGGACCGGGGCAAGCGTTATACGTCGGAAACTGAAAATCTCAGGATTAAACCGGGTTGGATCGTCAGATCCCCCGCCGATCATGAATAAAAATCCAACCACGATCAATGCAAGGCCGATCAGCATCAACCGATAGTTCTCTTTCCCAAAGGCAAATTCACCCGTTTTGGTACTTTTCACGTGGGATTCTTCCTGTCTTACCGGACGGGCAGCAGCCGGTTTTGTATCGGTCGATTTTTTTCGATTCTCCATTTTTTCTCAATTAGGGGTCAAAATTACGGAAAATTTAAGAAATTCAGGTATATAACAAGTCGGTCCGGATCCGGAGGTACTTTCTGACCGCAAACCAGGTCGAGATCCATGATAAAAAAGCGCCTAACAAGAACAGAAACAGGATCAGCCCTCCCAGGATCAAAGGATCCTGGAGTTCGATCAGCTCGGGAAGCTGGTCAACCGCAAATAAAACCAGGATCATCAGAATCAACTGGGCAACCAGGGAGCTAATACATCCCTGAATAATACTCCTGACCAGAAAAGGTTTGATAATGAAACCCTCTGTGGCCCCCACCAACTGCATGCTCCGGATGATAAAACGCTTGGAATAAATCGATAACCGAATGGTATTATTGATCAGAACAATGGCAATGAAAAGCATCAGCATGCTGAAAGCCAGCAAAAACAGGCCGATCTTATCAACATTATAGTTGATGGCATCGACAAGTGATTTCTGGTAATAAACCTCTTTGACTTCCGGGATTGCCAGTAGGCGTCTTTCAATCCTGTTCAGGGTATCAACATTGGCATAGGGGGCATTGATCCGCAGGTCGATTCCCGGAAGAAGCGGATTATACCCCAGGAACCCGATGAAATCCTCCCCAAGCTCATCCTGAAGTTTTTCAGCAGCGCGTTCGCGGGGTACATATTCACTTGATTTCACAAAATATTGACGGTCAAGTTGTTTTTTCAACTCCAGGATTTCAGATTCTTTGATCCCTTCACGGATCATAATGGAAAAACCTATATTCTCTTTTACATAATCCGAAAGTTTACTCGCATGAAGCATAATCAACCCGAGTAATCCGATTAAAAACAAGACCAGTGTGATGCTGATCCCCGAGGTTACCTGAGAAGTTGCAATCCTGCGCTGATAATATCTTTCTTCCTGTGGTATCATCAATAAATTCCGTCCTAAAATTACGTTTTTTTAGCCTTTCTTTCTCGTTTCATACTTTTTAAGATCGCCTTTTGTTCCTTATTGTTAATTCCGGCGCTGGATTTGACGCCACTCAGAACACTTTTCCAGATGAAATTGAAAATTCCTTTAGAGCGATCTCTTTCGTACCATATCACCCCCTGCCTGACCGGTTCTCCCTGAATAGGGTTACCCCCAGGTAGAATCAGGTTAATCAGTTCCGTCAGTAATGATTGTTCAATCTTATTCCAGGCTCCCGGCCTGATTTGTTGTAATTTAATGCCAAGATCCTCGTATTCAAAGGTAATAAGGCCCCTGGCAATGGAATCGTTTGCCCTGACATACCAGACCCTGGTGCCCGGAGAACGACCTCTGCTGATCATTACCGGTTCCAATCGACTTAGCATCGGATTGATTTCACGAAGATCCAGGTTCCCAAGGGTTGCACTGAACAGGAATGAATCGCGGGGATGATCGCTGAAAAACCTAAACCTTGCCTCTGCCTTGCCGGTACCCATAAACCGGCCGGTTCCTGACAGGATGAGATCCGGAGTGGAGTTCGGTACCGTCGAAAATCCGGTCACGACAGCCTGCATCTGGTCAAAAAAGATCATTCCCGGCTGGTCGCCGGTCTGCTCTTCGTATACCGCAACGCCTCCGGTCAGACTTATTGTGTCAAATATAACGGGAGTTTTGATGTTCCTGATCATCTGTTGTGGCAATGGCCGCCTTTGCCGATCCGGACGAGGAATTCTTTTATCACGATAGGAACCGAACGAAAATCCGTCGAGCGTCACATGGTTCGCATGTAACAATTTTTTTTGAAATAAGGCTTTGAGATCTATTTGGTCGAGTCCGATCCGGTCGAGACGAATTTCGAGGCGGTCGGACTGGTATCCGCGTTTTTCAGAAAATTCTGACTTATCGTACCGGGGAATCATGGCCGGCGAATGGATCAGGATCCGTGCCGGATTTGTTGAAAGGCTTATCTTTTCAAATGATATGAGATACAAACTGTCGGCGGTCGGAAAAGAGCTCCCGGAAGCTGAAGCAGTAATCTGATCAGAAAAGAATTGCGGGCCTTTTTCGGGACAGGCTGCCGTTGTGGTATCAACCCGAAAATGGTCAACTGTGATATTTAAATCATTGACTTTGTAGTTTGTTACCTGATTCTGCCGGTTGAATGACAACGAAACTTCTGCCTTTTTTATTTCAAGTTGTCGTACGGCGACGGAATCGATAATCGCTGGTAAGCTGATCGATGCAAAGGGACGCTCTTGCCGTTGTAATCCCGGTTGTTCCCTGTTGTCGGGCCACATGACCGAAAGCTTAGGTTTTTCAACCGATATCTTATCTATGATCCATTTTTTTTCAAATATAGCCCGGTCAAAAAAGAATCCCAGTAATTCAACCTGGGGAATAAACAACCTCATTTTTTCTCCCCCGCGACTAAGTAAAGGGTCTGCTTTCATAGGTTTGACCGAAATTCCTTCGGCATCAATCCGGGCAGGATACGAATGAAACCGGAGGCTTTGGACCTCAAGTAAATATGAGCTGTCGGAAATCACCGCCCTAAGAGGAAATACGGAAAGACTGAGTGAATCGAACCGGATTTGCCCGTCGTTCATTCCTTTTCGAGGAATATGAACCATTGCATTTTGAATAGTAAAATCGATATCTTTAAGTGAAAAAACCGATGATTTCTGTTCTCCCTGCCCCTGATAGGAAAAATCACCTTTTGTTATTACACACCGACCTATTTCAAAGGTCCTGATAAACTCGCCGGCCCCTAATCCGGCCGATTCATTTTCGACCGCTGCCGGGCGAACTATTCTTTGTGATTTTAGTATCACCGCGGGATCATCCACGATAATTTCATTTGCTTTGAGTTTCTTCTCGAGAAATAATTTCCGATGATTCAATCCTGTAACGGAAAGCTGTCTGAGGGTGAACCCTACTGAAAACCAAGAGTGCCGGGTGGGCGCCGAAATGAAAAATACGGGTTGGGGCGATTTAAAGAATTGAATGTTGTACGCCTTTATGATTGAGTCGCGTGTTATTACCTGTATGCTGTCGGCGCTGAACTGGTTCAGACTGTCGGACGAAGCCATTACAACCGACCGGAGATCAAGGTCAAAATCGCGGCTGTAAAAATACCCCTGGTTGTTCATCCCGTGCACCGAGTCAATTAAAAAATCATGCATGGTTAAACTGAATTCCGAGGAGGCAACAGGAATCTCGAGGTTATCCTGCCCCAGTGTATATTTCAAATTCCCATGCGAGACGTGGATCTCTTTTGCCTGAATCGACCAAAGATATTTTTTCATCAGGGTATAAAAGAAATCCTCATTTTCCTCCTGAAAAAAATCGACGGGTTTTTTAAACCGGGGATCTGGATTTCGCGGGGGCCTGAAACGGGTGTACCTGAAATCGGGTTCCTCAATGGTGAGCAGATCGAACGTGAGGATTCTCCGGTTAAATACCTTTTTCAAATCAATGCCCGTGAAGGTAAGACCAGGGACGAGAAGATAAAGGGTATTTCCCCGGTCGGTCCTTCCGGTCCAATTACCCGACTTCTCCGGAAAAAGGAGGGTGGATCCGACCGTAAGAATTGAGTTACGGGTTGAAAGATGAAGTGCATTGGCGTCAATATCGTGTATTCCATCCCTGAGTCTCAGATTCATATGATCGACATATAATTCTATTTCGCGGGAGTAAAAGATACGGTCGGGATCTTGTTTTGCCGTGGAATCAAGCCGGAACTTGTCAAGGGTGATATCGATGCGGCCGATCCGCAGTTCCGGATTGGGTTGATTGAGTCCCGCGAAAAACTCCAGGGAGCCATTCTTCACCTTAAGGGTATCTATCCCGATAAAATGCAGATTTTTGGAGATCACAGAATAGAGGTCATTCAGTTTGATTCCTTGTCCTGCCCGGCCCTTCACCGATTGTCTTTCGTTCTGGGGATTTCTGAATACCCTGAATTTAACATCTGTCAGATTTACCTGCCCCACCTCGACCTTTTTATCCATCAGCGCCTTATACAGATCAACTCCCTGAATATAAAAAGAGGGTACCTCTATCTGGTAAAAATCACCTTTTCGCACTGCTTTCAACCTTTTTGCCTGAAAATTGGGTCTCAGGCTTACCTTTTTACCAAAAAGATGCGAACGTGTTAAAGAAAATCCGAGTTCGTCTGCTTTTAAAAAATAGAGGCTGTCGGCCAGCGCAAACTCCACATGGTGAATGATCAATTCCACATCGCGCGAATAAAAAACCCGTTCCCGGTTGTAGTAGCTGAACGGATTGACCGATACATCCCTGAGATAGGCGCTGAATTCATATTCGCCCGTAGTTGCTTTTCGGCTGTGTGGCCGGAAGGATGAGAGAAACCGACCATTTGAAATCCTGACCGTATCAATATGAAAATCATTGAAGATACTGGATACCGCAGGATAGATATCTTCATATACAACACGCCATCGATTTCTTTTAGCCTGGATGGTGTCGGGAAAACCCGCAATCCTTAATACAGGATCCTGCAGTATAAGCTTTCGCAGATTTATCCGGTGGGTCGCATAGATTTGCCAGAAATAGAAACGGTCAAAGATCAGGGAACGAAACACTATTTCGTACAAGGCTTTCCTGACACTACCTTTCAATTTAAGCTGATTATAACGAATCGTGTCGGGAATCAGTTCAAAACTGTCGATTCTGACCCGTCCGGTAAGAATATTTATATCCAGCTTCCTGAAATCAACACGATAGACACCCTGGCTCTTAAGGGAGATTTTTTCCTGCAGGTAATTTCTTAAGACTTTCTCTCCAAAATAGTTTAACCCGAAATACAATGAGAAATATACAATTGTCAAGAATAAAAAAACCGTGACCAGGATTTTTCTAAGCCAATGTCTGTTTCTTTTCCGGGGAGATTTCCTTTCGACAGGATCCTGCTGGTCCATGAATGGGGAAGTATGAGTTCCCAAATATAAGGAATTCCGCTATCCGGCCGATTTTTTCTACCTTTGCGAACATTTCTGACGCAATCACCCATGCAGAAATGATAAGCGAATAAACACCAATGATTCACATTATGGATTACAATTTTCCGGAAATAGAGAAAAAATGGCAAAAATATTGGATCGACCACGATACCTACCGGTCCGAAATCGACTATTCAAAACCTAAATATTATGTTCTCGACATGTTTCCCTATCCTTCGGGAGCGGGCTTACACGTTGGACATCCACTTGGGTATATCGCCTCCGATATTTTTTCCAGATTTAAAAGGCTGCAGGGATTTAATGTACTTCATCCGATGGGATACGATGCTTACGGATTACCAGCCGAACAGTATGCCATTCAAACCGGAACCCATCCAGCCGTCACCACGGCAAAGAATATTGCCCGCTACCGGGAACAAATGGATCAGCTTGGTTTCTGCTTCGACTGGAACCGGGAGGTAAAAACCTGTGACCCGGCCTATTATAAATGGACCCAGTGGACTTTCATCCAACTCTTTCATCATTGGTATAACAATAAAACACAAAAAGCCGAACCCGTGTCGGTTCTCGAAAGGCATTTTGAACAGTTTGGAAATGAAGGAATCCGGGCAGCTATGAGCGTGAACTGGGTTAAAGAATTAATAAGAAAGGACCCGGGTTTCGGAGTTGAATGGGATGGAAATTTTTCAGCGGTTCAATGGAATGCTTTTTCAAAGAAGCAACAACAGGAAATCCTGATGAATTACCGGCTGGCTTATCTTTCAGATGCAATGGTAAACTGGTGTCCCGACCTGGGGACTGTTCTGGCCAACGATGAGGTCGCGAACGGTTATTCGGTCAGAGGGGGACATCCGGTTGAGCGAAAGCGAATGCGTCAATGGTTCCTCAGGATTACCGCTTACGCCCAGCGACTCCTCGACGGTCTTGAAACCATTGATTTTTCAGAATCATTAAAAGAGATGCAACGTAACTGGATCGGCCGGTCGGAGGGAGCAGAAATATTCTTTCCGGTTAAAGGTACAGATTTGCACCTCCCAATATTTACAACGCGGCCCGATACTATTTTCGGGGCAACCTTTATGGTGCTGGCGCCGGAACATGAATATATACCGTTGATTACCACCATCGATCGAAAAGAATCGGTTGACCATTACATCCGGGAAGCCATGAACCGCTCGGAACGGGAACGCATGGCCGAAGTGAAGAACATAACCGGTGTATTTACCGGCGCTTACTGCATCAACCCGATCAGCGGCGAATCCTTACCCGTATGGGTGGCCGATTATGTTCTTGCCGGTTACGGCACGGGTGCAATCATGGCTGTGCCCGCACACGACAGCCGCGACTATGACTTTGCAAAACACTTTGACCTGCCCATTATTGAAGTAGTTTCGGGGGGCGATATTTCAGAGCATTCGTATGATGCAAAAGACGGAATATTGATTAACAGCGGGTTCATTAACAGCATGAATGTAAAAACCGCTATTGATGCAGTAATTCAAAGGATCAATGAGTTTGGGCTGGGTCACGGTACGCTGAATTTTCGTTTGCGCGATGCCATCTTCAGCCGTCAACGTTACTGGGGCGAACCTTTCCCGGTCTTTTATAAGGACGGTATCCCGAGTACACTCGACGAGAACGAACTCCCTTTGCTGCTCCCCGAAGTTGACAAATACCTACCCACCGAGACCGGGGATCCACCGCTTGCAAGAGCAGCCAACTGGTTAACCCGGGATGGATATCAGCTTGAAACCAGTACGATGCCGGGTTTTGCAGGATCAAGCGGATATTACCTCCGTTACATGGATCCCGGAAATGATAAAGAGTACTTTTCACGGAAAGCGGTGGAATACTGGCAGGATGTTGATCTTTACATCGGCGGTTCGGAACATGCTACCGGCCATCTTATCTATTCCCGCTTTTGGAACAAGTTTCTTTATGACATCGGGTTGTCGGTAAAAGAAGAACCTTTTAAAAAACTGGTGAACCAGGGAATGATTCAGGGAATCAGCCAGAAAGCAAGGGTCCTGTTCCGTAGCAAGGATGATGAAAAATCCTCATCTGAAAATCCCGGTGGGCTGATCCTCCCGGAAGGTTTTGACTACCTGGATAAAAATCCTGATTGTCAGATTGCCTGGATCAACATTCCCGTTGAATATGTTCACCAAAATGTTCTGAACGAAGAACAACTGGAACTGTGCAGGAGGATGTTCACCGCTCTTTCAAATTATAAAATTGCCACTCTCGGCGAAATCCTGGAGAGTCGTCTCATTCCGGCCGGTGAAAGAGACCGGGTGAAACAAGATTACGGGCATCTTTTTACCTCCGGCAGCGTGACCCTGAAACCGGAAGTAGAAAAGATGTCGAAATCGAAATATAATGTTGTCAACCCCGATGACCTTGTCGCTAAATATGGCGCCGACACCTTCCGGATGTACGAAATGTTCCTGGGGCCCCTTGAACAGTCGAAACCCTGGGATACCAACGGGATTGAGGGTGTTTTCAGATTTATCCGTAAATTCTGGAGATTGTATCATGATGAAAACAACAATTTCAGAGTTTCGGATGAGCCTCCTAAAGCCGATGAACTGCGGATTCTTCACCGCACGATAAAAAAAGTGAGTGATGACATTGAACGGCTCTCGTTCAACACCGTCGTCAGCACTTTAATGATCTGCACCAATGAACTTACTGACTTGAAGTGCAGCAATCGGGGAATCCTTACCGACCTTCTGATCCTGATCTCCCCATACGCCCCGCATCTTGCCGAAGAACTATGGCAAAACCTGGGGCATTCCGAAAGTATTTTCTTTGCCCGGCTCCCCGAGTTTAAAGCTGAATACCTGGTCGAGAACACTTTTGAATATCCGGTATCTTTTAACGGTAAGATGCGGTTCAAATTGGAATTGCCTGCCGATATGGATACAGCCGATATTGAAAAAGCAGCGGTTGCAGCTAAAGAATCCGAAAAATGGCTCCAGGGAAAGCCACCCAGAAAGATCGTCGTGGTAAAGAAAAAGATTATTAACATTGTGATCTGATTTTCTGAAAACCCCGGTACTCCAGAATCATTTACCACAAGTCTGCCTTTTATTTTTCTTCATTACGCCTTCTCGGTACAATTTTTGCTTTGCCGACCGGTTTTGCAAATTATCGTATCTTCGGTTTATAAATCATTTCATCATGAAAACCCGGGTTCTTCTTTTTTTTCTACCTGTTTTCACCATATGGATGGTGGCCTCAACAAAGGCATATTCAACCCTTCCCGATCCTGTTAATGCCCAGGGGTATTTGCATCAGGGCCAGTTTAACCCGGATCAATGGAAAACAGTCGATTCCCTCCTTGCCATGGGGCAACCACGTTCGGCCCTCATTATCGTAAACAAGATCTATGAAGACACACGGAAACAAGGCGATACTCCACAATTTATCAAAGCTGTTATTTACCGGATCAGAATCAATTCAGAATTCCAGGAGGATTTCTTGAATCAGACCATACGCGATCTGCGTGGTGAAATTTTGAAAAGCAAGGAACCGGCAACTTCGATACTCCATTCGATTCTGGCAGAAGTATATTGGAAATACTATCGGAATAATGCATACCGGTTCCGCGACAGAAGCCGGTTATCCGTGATCAGTCAGGATAGCATTTCTACCTGGGATCTGAATACCATTGCCGAAGCAATTACCAACGAATACCTGCGATCAATTCAGAACGCTCAAGTGCTGAAGTCCACTCCCATCGGATCGTTCAAGGAAATTCTTCAAACATCCGATAAGGAAACCCGCGAAAATTCAGGGCAACGGAGAAAAACCCTTACAAAACCTGAAGAAATATGCCCCACCCTGTACGATTTCCTGGGGCAACGTGCGCTCGATTTTTTCACAGTCAGCGAGGGACCCGTCAATCAACCGGCAACCGGATTCTGCATTGATCGGCCGGATTTTTTCGGGCCTACAGATAAATTTGTACAGTTCATGGGTGAGTCCGCGAAAGTTACTACAGGACCACTCAGTTATGACTCCATCTCAACTACTTATCTTGCTTTCCGCATGTTCCAATCGTTGGCTGCATTCCACCTTCAGGATAAAAATCCTGTTGCCCTTATTCAGATCGAAATCGACCGTTACAAATTCATGCAGATGAATTCAGTACTCGGAATAAAGGACTCCCTCTATTTTGAAGGATTGAAAACGCTGGAAAAAGAACATCTGACCTCCCCTGCGTCCACATGGGTGACATTTGCCATTGGCGAATACCTTAACGATGAAGGAAATAAATATGATCCCCTGAAATCCGACCGGCATAAGTGGGATAAAAAATCAGCGCTCGAATATTGCGAAGCCGCTATTAAAAGATTTCCCGATTCCGAGGGCGCTAAAAATTGCAAGGTTCTTGCAAACGGCATCCGGACTGTATCATTTCATTTAAACATTGAAGAAGCAGCACCTCCCGAAAAACCATTTCCTGTTCGGGTTGAAGTTTCGAATGTCAAAGAGTTATATTTCAGATTGATCAAAATCAATCCCGACGAATATTCAGCTAAAATAGGACACGTCGAACGAAAAGAATTAATCAGGTTTATCACCTCCTTCCCCGCCCTAAAAGCATGGAAACAAACCATTCCATCCGACGACGATTACCAGAAGCATTCGGTTACTATTGCAGGTCCGCCGGTCGATGCCGGATTTTATCTTCTTCTTTGCGCTCCGGATGAAAAGATCCGGTTCGAAAACCAGGATCCCGCTTATGCCTCTTTTTGGTCCACCCGGATGAGCTATATCAGCAAAGAAAACAGCGACGGGAGCGCCGATTGGTTTGTCCTCGATCGCGAAACAGGCCTTCCATTGAAAGATATTCTGGCCCAGGCGTGGGAAGAACGGTATAATTATACCAGCCATGAAAACGAAAAGGTTAAGACCGGCGAGTTTCGTACCGATGATCAGGGATATATCCATTTCCCGCCAAATACATCGAGTAGCAGGAATTCAAACTATTTTTTCAGATTGTCGATGAAAGATGATCTTTTGATCACTCAAAGTAAATATCATCGCCCGGTTTCATCTCCCTCCGACCGTCGTCATTTGCAGACCCTGTTTTACACCGATCGCGCCATATACCGACCCGGACAGACCCTATATTTCAAAGGCATTATTCTGGAAAGAACCGGCGACAGTTCCAGGATTCAGCCGGACCGCGAAACCAAGGTCATTTTTACAGATGCCAACGGGCAAAAAATCACTGAACAAATGTTCAGATCCAATGAATTCGGCTCCTTCAACGGCTCATTTTCCATTCCAACCGGCCGCCTTTTGGGTGAAATGACCATCCACAACGAATCAGGGTCTGTCTCCGTTTCGGTCGAGGAATACAAGCGACTTACCTTCGAGGTGGTCATCAACCCTTTGGAAGGCAATTATAAACTCAATGAAACGATGGAAGTAACAGGAAAAGCCATGAATTTTGCCGGAAATGCTGTTGATGGCGGAACCGTAAAATTCAGGGTCGTACGTACTGTTCGTTTCCCGTTACGGGATTGGGGATGGTTTCTACCCATTACCATTGGTCCGGAAGTTGAAATTACCAATGGCACGACTAAAACAGACAGTGCCGGGAATTTCACGATCGGATTCAGGGCCTTGCCCGACCTGAAACTTGATAAAAAAACCAGAGCCGTCTTTGACTTCACTGTTAATGCCGATATAACCGATTTGAATGGTGAAACACAATCAGTTCAGCAGACAGTTTCAGTGGGATACATTTCGCTTCTTGTGGAAAACAACCTCAATGACAAAGTTAATCTCCTTAATGACAGCCTGTTAAAAGTTACCACTACTAACCTGAACGGGAGGCTTACTCCGTCGGCGGTTACCGTGAGCCTGATCCGCTTGAGGCAGCCCGACCGGGCTTTCAAATCCCGTCTGTGGCCCCAAACCGATCTGAACATCATGACCCGGGAAGAATTTCATGCGCAATTCCCTTATGATCCATATGCCAATGAAGACGATCGGGCAACCTGGCCTGCAGAGAAAATTATTTTTGAAAAAACAATTAACACCCTCACCGACTCCATCATCAACCTGAAGAATGCCGGAGTACCATTAATGGATCCCGGTTCATATGCATTGGTCATGAGCGCCACAGATCCATTTGGCGAAAAGGTTGAAACCAAGGGTTATTTCACCGCATTCAACCCCGATTCCCGTGAGGTCCCCGAACAGACAATCGACTGGTTTGTCGCGTTGAAAACGAAAGGAGCGCCTGGCGAAAATGTCAGTTTTTTAATAGGTTCAAAAGAGGACAATGTTAATGTGATCTATGAGATACGGCTCAGGGATACGCTGGTATCACGTGAATGGATCAAAATCAATGACCGTGCTATAAAGATCGAAATCCCCATCAGGGAACGATACCGGGGAAATTTTTCAGTGAATTTCATGTTTGTCAAGCACAACAGGGTTTTCCAAAACTCAGCATTGGTCACGGTTCCTTATATCAATAAAAACCTCGATATCAGGTTTGAAACCTTTAGGAACAAACTGGACCCGGGCGCCCGTGAAGAGTGGAAAATCAAGATCTCCGGGGCTGACCGGAATCCGGTCAGGGCAGAGTTTTTGACCGCAATGTATGATGCCTCCCTCGACCAGTTCAGGACAAACACCTGGTTGTTCCCGGTTTATCAGCGTTACAACGGCATATATCCCTGGGATGTGGATGACGCGTTCCGCATCGGAGGCGGATATGGGTACCGGCACGCTCAAACCCACGATTCCTACATTAATATTCCGGAATTGAAACTGAACTGGTTTGGTCTATCCTATTTTAGCAGTGCCGGCCGTGACCGGTTTTTCCGCGGCGGAAAAGGATCTTTCGATGCACCCCTGGTGATGGGGATGAAAGCAACCTCAGAAAGTGAAGTCTTAACGGAAACGTTGTCTGAACGGACAGGAGTTAATGATGGGTCACCAATGAATCAAGATCCAGGGGCAGGTCTTTCAACAGCCGAACAACATAGGTTACCCAAACCGGTTAACAATATCCAAATCCGGAAAAACTTCAACGAGACCGCATTCTTTTACCCATCAATGGTGACCGACTCGACCGGAAGTCTCCTTCTGAGTTTTACGGTTCCCGAATCGCTCACCCGTTGGAAACTTTCGGGACTGGCCCACACCCAAAACCTTGAATACGGTCTGATCGAAAAGGAGGTCGTTACCCGTAACGAGCTGATGGTCTTCCCCAATGTTCCGCGGTTTGTACGACAGGGCGATACGGTTGTTTTTGCAACAAAAGTCGTTAATCTGTCCGATCGGGATATTTCCGGTGATGTCGCAATTGAACTGGTCAATGCAATAACGCTCCAAAAACTGGATTCCATCCTGATGATAAATTCAAAAACATCGTTGCCGGCCATCACCCAACCTATTACGCTGTCCAAGGACCAAAGTGCAATGGTGTTCTGGACCTTGATAATCCCCGTAAGTACGGATCTTTCACTGTTGCAATACCGGATCACAGCACAGGCCGGCACTTTCAGCGACGGGGAGGAAAAGATGATCCCGGTACTTACCAACCGGATGATGGTTACCGAATCACTGCCGTTGCCGGTTAGAGGTATGACATCAGCAGTCTTTTCATTCGATAAATTGATTGAATCCGGGAAAACCGGCAATAATTCGTTGAAGAATTACAGATTGACACTCGAATTTGCTACCAATCCGGCCTGGTATGCCATCCAGGCGCTTCCGTCGTTGAACGACAAACCATACCAGAATGCCGATGCAATATTCAACGCTTTTTATTCCAACAGCATCGCCGCATTCATTGCCAATTCAAACCCGTCAATAAAAGCCATATTTGAAAGCTGGAAGACGATTACACCTGATGCCCTTCAATCGAATCTTGAGAAAAATGAAGAGCTGAAATCGGCAATGCTTCAGGAAACGCCCTGGGTGTTGGAAGCCCAAAGTGAATCAGCGCAAAAAAGAAAACTCGGGCTTTATTTTGATCTTAACACCCTCGAAGCAAACCTCCAGGATAATCTTCAAAAACTCCTCCGGCTCCAGAAACCTTCCGGTGGGTGGACCTGGTTTGAGGGAATGCCTGAAAGTCGTTGGATTACCCAGAATATCATTACGGGGCTGGGGCATCTGGATCACCTTGGTATTACAGGGATCAGGAAGGACCCTGCAATCTTTCAAATGGTACAGAAGGGGATCCAGTTCCTCGACGAAGAACTGGTAAAAGATTACCGGAATCTGAAACAAATCGATAAAGTAAATCTTGATGACAACCATCTGTCATCAACCCAAATTCAGTACCTCTATGCCCGCAGTTATTTTTTATCAGTCAAGGGATTGGAAATTGATAAACAACATGCTGATTTCAAGGAGGCATTTTCATATTACAGGAAACAGGCGGAAAAATACTGGATAAACAACGACCGGTATCTTCAGGGTATGATCGCTCTGGCTTTACATCGGTTGGATAATGAAAAACTTTCCGGCCTGATCCTTCAATCGCTTACCGAAAAAGCGCTTCATTCAGATGAGATGGGAATGTACTGGGCAACCGACCGGGATGACAACGGGTACCGTTGGTACCAAGCTCCCGTTGAGACACAGGCCATGATGATAGAGGCTTTTGATGAAATATTAAAGGAAGAGAAAACAGTAGAAGAATTAAAAATCTGGTTGCTCAAACAAAAACAGACACAACTGTGGCGGACCGGCCGTGCTACTGTTGAAGCATGTTACGCATTACTTCTGAGGGGAGCCGATTTGCTGGGTTCTGCTTCGATGGGGAAAGACGATCAAAAGGGAGTCGTTATCACTTTAGGAAAGCACAAAATCGATTCCGATAAACTGACCGATGTAAGAAAAGAGGCCGGGACCGGGTATTTCAAGATGTCGTGGCAGGGAGATGAGATCATGCCCACAATGGGCAATGTTAAAGTTACCAAAACATCCGAAGGAATAGCCTGGGGAGCCCTCTACTGGCAGTATTTTGAAGATCTGGATAAAATTTCTCCGGCCGCAACGCCTTTGCGGTTGAACAAGAAGGTCTATGTAGAGAGAACAACACCCGCTGGCCCTGTTTTGGACGAAATTGCCTCCAATATGATTCCGGGACAGTCGGCCCGTATTCCATCAGTCGGCGACAAACTCGTGGTTCGTATTATTCTGACTGCCGATAGGGATCTTGAATTCGTCCATATGAAAGATCTTCGGGCTTCGGCATGTGAGCCGCTCATGGTGAGTAATAATCCATCGCGCGAAATTCGGGGCGACGGAAGGTTTCCGCGACAAGCGGTTTCCGAATCCCTCTCAGGATACCGATATCAAGAAGGATTGGGTTATTATCAGACAACTTCCGACCTGGCTACCAATTTCTTTTTCGAGTACCTGCCAAAAGGCAACTATGTATTCGAATACGAACTCAGGGTGAATGCAGCAGGAGACTATTCAAACGGGATCACAACAGTCCAATGCCTCTACGCTCCGGAATACAGCGCACATTCGGAGGGAATCCGCATCAGGGTTAAATAGCGGGCAGCGGAAAAAGTTTCTGTCCAAAACCGGAACTTTTTCATTAACTTTACCATTTGTCGAAAACAAGGCGACATGAATGAGATTTTAAATATCCAGGAACAGCTGTTTAAAATAATTAAAAACAATCTACCTCCCAATATATCATTTGTTCACGACCTTTCAGAACTGCTGCAGATAAGTTACGACAGCGCATACCGCAGGATCAGAGGGGAAAAGGAACTTACCATCGAGGAACTGCACCTTTTATGTGTTCATTATAAAATTTCTGCTGATTCCCTTTTCAATCTCAGGAGCAATCATGTGGTTTTTGATTCTCTTGCCATCGGCGAGGAGGGCCTTGATATCGAAAAATGGCTTCAATCGTTGTTGGCCGCTATGAAGGTCATCCACGCGGCAAAGGACAGGGAAATCATCTATGCGGCAAAGGACATACCGGTTTTCTATTATTTTGAATTTCCCGAGATTGCCGCGTTCAAGATCTATTTTTGGAATAAAGCGCTGATCCCTACAAGCGGTTACCATGATAAAAAGATTAGCCTTGAGGCCCCGGAAAATCTGTACCAGAAAGGGAGAATCCTACTTGCGAATTATGTTAAAATACCGACCATCGAAATCTGGAGCGAAGAAACTATCTCCAGCGTTCTGAGGCAAATTGAATATTGCTTTGTCTCCGGTTTCTTTTCAAAGCGTCAGGATGTTTTCATTCTTTGCGAGGTCCTGGAATCGTGGCTCGATCACGTTCAAAGCCAGGCAGAACACGGATTTCAGTACATGCTGGGGAATCCACCCGAGGGAATCGAAGGCGGTTATAAATTATACCATAACGAGGTTCTTGTAAGTGACAATACCATCCTTGTGAAGGCTGATGGACGTAGAACCTCCTACCATACCTACAATGTGATCAATCAGCTTATCACTTCCAATCCTGTTTTTTGTGACCAGATTGAAAATTCACTGCGAAACCTGATGCAAAAATCGACCATGATCAGTGGCACCTCTGAAAAAGAGCGCTATCGTTTTTTTAATATACTTCACGACAAGATTAAAAATCTCAGAATTCGTATCGAAAAAATGATGTGAAATACTTCAGTAGATACATGGAATCCTGAAAATCGGTGTTTTCAGCATCAGTTTGTTTGTGATTATTGAGTAACATCCCTATACAATTCCCGATTGTTAACCATTGGTCATGGTATTTTTAAAGGACATGACCGTATTGCGAAAAAGGATGGCCATGACCACGGTCATAAGCCCTCCGGGAATGGGAAGGATTGCACCGGCAAGGTGATTTATCGAATCAACATTAACACCGCCCCGGATAATCGGCACCATTTTCGAAGGATCATTTTTGGAAGGGATCTCCCTGACAAGGTTGGAATAGATATCAATGATACAAACACCTGGTTTCAACCATTCCGGCCGGATATATTCCGGTGTCTTTGTAACAATGACCAGGATGTCAGCCCTTTTACAATGTTCAATAAGTTTTCCAGAATCTTTGTTCACAAATGTTACCGGGCAATCATCGGGAACTGCACGTGAAGCAGCCGTCCTGACGATCATCTTTGTAAGGGTGTTGGAGAAAAATCCGTCATCGACCACGAACACCCATTCCTGGTCTTTCTGAAAATGAACATCCGCTTCATGGCACATTTCAAACAAGGCAGTAGGTAAACACATCGGATACCTTCCTGTTTCGATATCCGGGATCATGGTTCCCATCATGTTGACCGGATGAAACCCCTCCACTTCTTTCAAAGGATCAATCCTGTTTACAATCCTTACAGGGCAAAGGTGTTCGGGTAAGGGTTGAAGCAGTACAATAGCATGAACATCATGGTCGGCATTCAGGATATCAATCTGATTGAATATTTCTTCTTCGCTGACATCGTTTTCCATGATTTTCGTCGTGACATTCATTCCCATCGACTGAGCAAGCTGAACATGTAGGGGTATGTTATACTTTGCAAGCGGCATACAAGGAAATCCGATAAAGGCAATGCCCGGTACTTTATGATACTGCTCCTGCAGTATGGCAATTTCCGCTTTAACCTGGCTGAAGATTTTATCCTTGACAAAATCTCCCTTGATGATTTTTGTTTCCATATGAATGGTTTTAAAAATGTCAAATCAAAATTAGATGGCCATGACAGTAAAATGAAATTGATAAACAATGTGTTGTGAGTTAACTGTCGCAGAAATTCCAATTGAAAAATTAAAGTGAAAGATAAATTTGCAAAAAATGAAAAAGAGGCATTTAAACTAAGCCTCTTTTGTAAATACTCAGAAATTTTCACGTCCATTCAGGGAGAATGATCCCGAAAATATGAATGAAGGAAGTATAAGAGACTGTTTAGAAAGTTTTGCTTGATGTCGTACATTGTTCTGAATACTTTATAGTTTCTTCCTACCTTTGCCCCTCAAATTGAGATTCGATGCTCCGAACGCATACTTGTGGTGAATTAAGCCTGCACCATGTAGGTCTTGAGGTGACTCTTTGCGGCTGGCTCCAGCGCTCGCGTGACATGGGAGGTCTTACTTTTATCGACTTACGCGATCGTTATGGAATTACCCAGCTTGTTTTCAACCTTGAGGCCGACCGGGATCTTTGCCTGGAGGCCCGTAAACTGGGTCGCGAATTTGTTATTTCAGCGACCGGAAAAGTGGCTGAAAGAAGCAACAAAAATCCAAAACTGACTACCGGAAACATTGAGATTCTGGTTGAAAAGTTCACGATCCTGAATTCTTCCCTAGTCCCACCTTTTACGATCGAAGATCATACCGACGGCGGCGAAGAGTTACGGATGAAGTACCGATACCTTGATCTGCGACGCAACCCCAATCGCATGAACCTGGAATTGCGCCATAAAATGGCCATCGAAATAAGAAATTATTTAAATGGCCTGCAATTTCTTGAGATTGAAACCCCCTACATGATTAAATCGACACCGGAAGGGGCAAGGGATTTCGTTGTGCCATCGAGAATGAACCAGGGTCAGTTTTATGCCCTTCCACAATCACCTCAACAATTCAAACAACTGTTAATGGTTGCAGGTTATGACCGCTATTTTCAGATAGTCCGTTGCTTCCGCGACGAGGACCTGAGATCCGACCGACAACCTGAGTTTACCCAAATCGACTGTGAAATGTCATTCGTGACACAGGAAGATATTCTGGGCACATTCGAAGGACTTGCAAAGCATCTGTTCTGGTCGGTTCTGCATGTCGAAACAGGAGATTTTCCGAGAATTTCTTACAATCAGGCCATGAACCTTTATGGTTCTGACAAACCGGATATCCGTTTTGGAATGACTTTCATTGAAGCAACCGATCTGGTCAGGGGTAAAAATTTCAAGGTCTTTGACGAAGCGGAACTTGTTGTAGGGATCAATGCCGTGGGATGTGGCGAATACTCACGAAAGCAACTTGATGAACTGACGGAATTCGTTAAAAGGCCTCAGGTCGGGGCGGGCGGATTGATATACATCCGGTGCGGTTTCGATGGATCTGTAAAATCTTCTATTGATAAATTCTATTCTCCTGATGATTTAAAAATCATTGTCAAATCGTTCAATGCACACCCGGGCGATCTTATCCTGATCCTGGCCGGAAAGGCCGAAAAGACACGGACTGCACTTGGAATCCTTCGTCTTGAAATGGGCAAGCGGCTCCATTTGATGCAACCCGGGGATTTTAAACCTCTGTGGGTCCTTGATTTCCCTTTGCTTGAATGGGATGAAGAAACAAACCGTTTTTATGCAAAGCATCATCCTTTCACTGCGCCAAAACCCGAAGATATTCCCCTGCTCACTACAAATCCGGGAGCTGTCAGAGCCAACGCTTATGACCTGGTCATAAACGGCACTGAAATCGGAGGAGGTTCAATCAGAATTCATGATAAAGAACTACAGAAAAAAATGTTTTCCGTACTGGGCTTTTCCGAAGAGGATGCGTCAAACCAATTCGGATTTCTGATGAATGCATTCGAGTATGGAGCACCTCCTCACGGCGGAATTGCATTTGGTTTCGACCGGTGGGCCACTATTTTCGGAGGAGGAGATTCAATACGCGATTTCATCGCCTTCCCTAAAAACAACTCCGGACGCGATGTGATGATCGATTCGCCATCGACCATCAAAGAGGAACAGCTAAAGGAGCTGGGAATAAGACTTGTAAAACAGTGAAACGGGAATTTTTCTGCTATTGATTTAACTCCTGCTCAAATTTTGCACGATCTTCCTTTGAAAGACTTTTACAGTCGAGCATCGCTTCGCGGAGATATTTTCCGAACTGTTTATTAAAATCAGGATCATTGAGTTTTTCCTGATATTTCTTTTTAAACTCCTGATACACGATCGTCATTTCTGTCTGAATGTCGTGCGCTTCCAATTGAATCTTCTGAACCATCATGGAATCAGCCTGATCAGCATTCCTTAACTTATTCATCGATTCAATATTGCGGCACATCAGATCTGCAATACCCTTGGCATCTTGTCTCAGTTCCCTGTTACCGCTATTGCAGCCGGATAAGGCAAAAACGAAGATGATAACAATGAAGAAGATGATTTTGTTTTTCATGACAGATCTGCTAAAAACTAACCGCCTTGTAAAGCCTTCCATGCAAAATTAACAGTTTTTTCGTATCTCCTCTTTACGGCCCATCATCTGTTCTTTTACGGAAATCAAGCGGTATGAATCCTGAGGCGGGGTCCTGCCTCCTGATTCTGCTGTAAGCCATGAGAAATCTAACCGACAAAGATTAAACTTATCCGAAGTTTTTAAACAATTACCTGCCCGTAATCAGCATAATAATGTTACACTGGAAAAGAATTATCTTTACAGTTTGTGATATTTATAAGGTGTTGATCAAACCGGATTCCGTTCCCGGATATGTTACAAATACTGCTTTTATGGTAAAAAAAACCTTGTTGATTATCATTCTTGGAACAATACTCCTACCCTATGCCATGGCACAAAAAAAGAAGGCTATTCTGAAAGATACGCTCGACGGCAAGTTCGACATGAGCAACTGGGTTGTTGACCTTCATGGATTTGTTCCCTATCCGACAGTCATCAGCGAACCGGCTCTCGGGAATTTCGGAGTTGCACTGGCAGCTGTTTTCATAAGTCCAAAAAAAACAGCCAAGCAGGGAGAACAATTCCATTTCCCTGACATTACTGGGGTTGCTGGCATGTGGACATTGAATAATACCTGGGGCGTGGGGGCTCTCCGGCAGGGAACCTTCCCAGCAATTGGCATGCGGTATACAATCGGACTGGGTTACGCTGACGCGAATATGGATTATTATCGTACCTTCAAGAATCTTGGAGAAAAAGAGTTCTCCTTTAAACTCAAGCCACTCTTTGCCCTGCTTGATATCAGTGAAAATCTTTACAGGAATAAAATCTTTGCAGGGTTACGATATACCTTCATATATATGAAGTCACAATATAAATTTACGAATCCTTTTCTCGACTCTCTTTCCAAAGTAGCATTTGACCAATCAAAATTTGATGAACACATCGGGACTTTCGGAATCTATTGTGAGGTTGATACACGAAATACCATCTTTACCCCCGACCGGGGAATCCGGTTCAAACCTGCTTACACTTTTGGACGAAACTGGACCGGGAGTCAGATTGATACCGATCAACTGGAAGGGGAACTGACTGTTTTTCTGCAGCCGGTAAAACCGTGGGTTTGCGGATTCAGACTTTATGGGGTTGGGCTTTTCAATAATGTCCCGTTTTATTATTACCCTTATATCGACATGCGGGGAATCCCAATGATGCATTACCAGGGGCAGCAGGTCTTTCAGATCGAAACCGAACAAAGATTTGACATAACACGACGATGGAGCCTTCTTGGATTTGTGGGCGCTGGTCGTACCTGGAGCGATTCAAAAAATCTGAGCGATGAAAGCTGGCATTGGGCCGGTGGAACTGGATTTCGTTATCTTATTGCCCGGATTTTCAAGTTAAGAATGGGGATCGATATTGCCGCAGGACCGGGCCAGTTCTCCTATTACATCGTGTTTGGACACTATTGGAATTAATAGCCTCACACCCGGAACGGATATCCTGATTCCTTACCCGCTGACCGATTTCACGGGTATCATTTCTTCCTCTTCAGGATAACGCATGGCATTGATCAGTTTGCAGCCCCGATAAGATTTCAGGTCGGCAGGTTTGATGTCATATTCGGAGATGAAACCGGTTTTCACCAGCCGTTCGCGACAAGTGCCTTTTAATAGTGGTTTCGCGGGGGTGATCCATCGACTGCCGGTATAAAAGATTATATTGGATATCGAGGTATCAGTGATAAATCCGTCTTTTATGATAAGAATTTCATCTGCATTACCACGCTGCCCAAACAGGTATTCCAGATACTTCCGATCAGTAAATTTTAGATGATAATCAATCGAATCACAAGTGACCATTTTTAAAGAACGAATGGTTCTTTTATGATACTTGCTAAATGTAATATCTTTAATATCCAATCCGTACCTAATGTTACACCGAACCAGTCCGGTTGATAATTCATCCGGAACATTGAATTCAGGATCAACGAATGGAGCATCAATAGTCCTCCAAATCTCGGAACGGGACCGGTTCATCCGCTCCAGGTGCAAGGAAAGATACCTGGGCTTCCCATTTTCAATCCGGATGGTTTCAAACAAGAGGCACATACACTTTTTTTAACATTTCGTCGTATTCGCTTTCGGCGTCGCTTAGTGCCGTAATACCTCCGCCACTCTTATAAACCATGTTTGGTCGATCAGGACCCGATTCATCAGCACAACCCGGTCTGGCATCCAGGGTCATCAGAATTTCACCTATTTTTTCCCTGTTTAGTTCATAATAGCGGATTGTTACCGCAGATATGAAGGTCCTGCCATCAAAAAAACCAAAAATCCCGGTGTAAAAACCCCTTTGATACGTTTCTGCCTTACGGATGATTTGAACCGTTTTTTCCTTGGGAGCGCCAGTCACAGAACCGGCAGGAAGTATTTTAAACAGATAATCTCCCAGATGTGACAAGTAGTCGGAAGGCATCATCCCCGTTATTTCTGAACTCATCTGCCACAATTCCCCCCTGTTGGTATGTATTTTTTCCAGGTAACGGAATCGTTTTACCTGAACACCGGTGGAAACCATTGATAGATCATTGCGGATAAGATCAACAATGGTATGGTGCTCGAACAACTCCTTTGGGTTGGCTAATAGCTTTTCCCGGGCATCGGCGATCGAAGCATCGATGGTGCCTTTCATCGGGTGCGAAGAAATTAAAGCTCCACTGATCCTGATAAAAGGTTCGGGAGAGAAAACTATAAACTGTTCCGGTACATAAAGCTTATAGGGGGCGTTGCTGACTCCGAACAACTCAAGTGGAGAGGCATCAGTAGTGATACAAGTTGGAAAAGTAAGGTTGATGAGGTAGGTATCGCCACGCTTCAAATGAAGCATGACCATATCGAAGGCCTTCCGGTAAACGGAAAATTCAACCGGGGTTATCCTGAATTCAGGGATTGTTTTTTTATCGCAGCGATTCTCATTGGTATGTCCTTCTATATTATAGAATATCCCAAGCTGATTAGCCTCTTCCCTGGTGACAACGAATCCCTGTTCACCATTAAAATCGATCGCGAACAGAAAAGGTGTTGCTTTACCAGCGTATTGATTGATTTTTTCAACGATTTCAGTTCCTTGGATTAACAATTTGAGCGTATCTTTACCTGTTTCAATAATATGTAAGAAATTCCGGAATTATAAAGATCCATAAGACAAGCCAAGAAAATCGCTATGCTCCTGCTTCTTGACAACCATGACTCCTTTACCTGGAACCTGGTTGAATTGTTACGCCGGCTCGACAAAGGTAATGTTATAATTCTGAAACCGGAAGAGCTTAAAATCAGTGATCTGAGGGATTTTGACCGGATTATTTTTTCACCCGGTCCGGGATTACCGGATGAACAAAGAACCATGTATGATATTTTAGATACGCTTATTCATTGGCATAACCAAGGAAAGGGGATGATCCCGGTACTCGGGGTTTGCCTCGGAATGCAAGCCATTGCCCGGTATTTTGGGGGATCTCTTCGTAACCTGTCGGTTGTAAACCATGGCCAATCCCGAAAGCTCTCGCTTCAACAACCGGAACATGGCCTTTTCAGTGGAATACAGGAAGGCACCGTGATTGGGCTTTATCATTCCTGGGTAATTGACCAGGCTACCCTTCCTGATTGTCTTGAAATTCTTGCTCTTTCTGACGATGGTCTTATTATGGCCATCGCTCATAAAAACCTTCCGATCTGCGGTGTTCAATTTCATCCTGAATCGTTCATCACCAGTGAGGGTAAAGTGATATTGAATAACTGGCTGAATATGTAAAAGAAATCAAAAGGTATGAATCCCGGGGCTTAGCCAGGCCCTACATACCGCCCCAAGAGGCGGAGAACTTACCAGCAACATTAAAAAACACTTCTATGAAAATTCATTATTTGATTTACCTGGCTTTAATAACACTGTTTTCGAATGCCGTTGGCCAGGATACCGGGGCAACCGATCTGAAAACTTTGAAATCATCGGTTGAATCAATACAATACGATATCACGGCATTGCAAAAAGCAGTTGATGATCTTGCGTGGTACAACCGGGTTGGAGATGTGGCTTTTGTTGATAAGGTCTATATTACCGGTCCACCGGTTGACGAATCCAGGGTGAAGAATCCGACTGCCATGGGAGCCAGAAACCCTGTTAAGTTTTATAGCTATGTTTTTATTCCAAAAAACTGTGACCCGGATCGAAAATATCCACTGATCGTTTTCCCACACGGTGGTGTTCATGGCGACTTTACAACCTACCACGCTCATATTATCAGGGAATTAATGGCACAGCAATATATTGTTATCGCTCCCGAATATCGTGGAAGTACGGGGTACGGAAAAGATTTTTATGAAAAAATCGATTATGGCGGATTGGAAAACGATGATGTAAACGCCAGCCGGAATTATATGGTCAGAAATTACGATATGGTTGATAGTTCGAAGGTTGGAATTATCGGATGGAGTCATGGTGGGATGATCGCCCTGATGTGTGTTTTCGCCCATCCTGAATATTACAACGTTTGTTTTGCCGGAGTTCCGGTAAGTGATCTGGTTGCACGGATGGGATATTCCGACGATGAATACCGAAAGCTCTTTTCGGCCGACTATCATATAGGCAAGGATGCCCGCGAAAACATCCTGGAATATAAAAAACGTTCGCCAGCCTGGAATGCCAATAAGTTAAAAACTCCATTATTAATCCATACCAATACCAACGACGATGATGTAAATGTTTTGGAAGTGGAACATTTGATCAAATCACTGAAAGCGGAAGGAAAACAATTCTCCTACGAAATCTTCAAGGATGTTGAAGGCGGACATTCATTTGACCGGATCGACACGAAGATAGCCAAGGAGATACGGCTTAAGATTTATTCGTTCCTGGATCAATACATCGATGCACCAAAGAAACTAAGAACCATCGGTGATCTCAACAAGGCAGCATATCTCAAATAACCTGATATCCCATTACACACAGGCCTGATACCCTTGCCCGAAAACTTGTACCTTTGCAAAAAAAACCTTGCAAAGAATTGAGATCACTGCACCTGTCGGCTCCTGGGAATCCTTGATGGCAGCTATCAAGGCGGGTGCCGATTCAGTCTATTTCGGTGTAGGGGTGTTGAACATGAGGGCCCGCTCTTCCATCAACTTTACGCTTCGCGATCTTGTTAAAATAACCCGAATCTGCCGGAAACACCGGGTCACAACGTATCTGACTCTGAATACCGTTGTTTACGACCACGAATTCATACAGGTAAAAAAAACCGTCAATTCGGCTCTGAAAAACGGGGTTGACGCAATTATCGCTTCCGACCAGGCAGTCATTCAGTACGCGCGCCAGATCGGTATGCCGGTGCATATGAGTACCCAGACCAATATTTCCAACATCCAGGCAGTATCCTTTTGGTCGCAGTTTGCCGATGTCATGGTGACTGCAAGGGAGTTGACTCTCGATCAGATAGCATCCATTACACGCGCTGTCAAACACAAAAGGATCACAGGTCCTTCGGGTATACCTGTTCAAATTGAGATTTTCGCACACGGCGCGTTGTGTATGTCTATTTCAGGAAAATGCTATCTAAGCCTGGACCATTACAACGCTTCAGCCAATCGCGGTTCCTGTTACCAGTTATGCCGACGACCGTATCATATAACCGATTCAGAGACCGGAATTGAGTTGGAGGTTGATAATGAATATATCATGTCGCCAAAAGACCTCTGTACCATTTCATTTATAGACAAAATTGCCCGCTCCGGAGTATCAGTGCTTAAGATCGAAGGCCGGGGAAGAAGTCCGGAATATGTGAAAACAGTTGTTGAATGTTACCGGGAAGCAGTCGATTCCTTTTATAACGGCACCTATAGTCCCCCGAAAGTGGAAGCGTGGATGAAACGAATTTCAACTGTCTATAACCGTGGATTCTGGGATGGATACTATCTGGGAAGGAAAATGGGTGAGTGGGCTGAAAAACATGGTTCTGTTGCAACCGAATCGAAAACATACATTGGAAAAATAACCAATTATTTCACCCGTCTCAAAGTGGCAGAGATCAAAATAGAAGCAGGCAGCCTGTCACCCGGTGACCGCGTCTATATCCAGGGCCCCACAACCGGAGTCGTTGAACTGTCGATCCCGGAGATACGGGTAGACCTGAAACCGGTTCAATCGACCGTAAAGGGTGAACAATGCAGCATTCCCGTAGGAGTATTCCTGAGAAGGGCGGACAAGGTTTATAAAATCATCAACCATGAGTGAATCTCTCTCAGGTAAAAATACAAATCAGACACATTTTCCATTGTGACGTTAAATAACTTTCATACCCATACCCATTTCAGCGACGGATCGGCCGCCCCCCCGGAATATATTAAGGAAGCCGTCAAACAGGGAATTTCCACACTTGGATTTTCCGACCACTCTCCGCTACCGTTTGAAAATAGCTTTGCGCTCCGTGAAGAAAGGGTAAAAGAATATTGCGAGACCATACTGTCGCTGAAAACCCAATTGAAACATCAATCTGATTCAACATCACGGCTGAACATTGTTCTGGGTCTTGAAGCAGATTACATTCCCCGATCAGGATACCCGTTCGCTCACTTCCAGGAAAACTATCCTCTTGACTTTCTTATTGGTTCAGTCCACCTGGTAAGGAACGGATCTCCCGACGACTTGTGGTTTATCGATGGCCCTGATCCCTCAACCTATTCCGAAGGGCTGAAAACATATTTCGGGAACGACATTCGCAAAGGGGTCACTGCTTATTATCGGCAAATCAATGAAATGCTCGAATTAAACAAAATGGATATCATCGGCCATCTCGACAAGATAAAAATGCACAACAGGGGAAGGTTTTTCCATGAGGAGGAGCTATGGTACCTTGACCTGGTTGACGAAACGCTCAAACTGGTTAAGGAACGGGATGTTATTGTGGAAGTGAATACCCGTGGACTCTATAAAAAACGTTGTAATTCGCTTTTCCCCAGAGTGGAAATTCTTCGAAAAATCAGGCTGATGAACATCCCGGTCGTGATCAGCTCGGATGCCCATAAACCTAACGAAATTTCGATGTTGTTTGACGAAACTTCCCGCATGTTATTCGACATTGGTTTTCGTGCAACAATGAACCTTTCACAAAAAGGTTGGCACGAAACCGCGCTTGAGCTCTGACCGGAATTTTAAACCGGCAAGTCCTTGCGCCTTTTTGTAGTTACTTCCCTCTGTTAACCAGAAATAGTGAAAGAACCTGATCGGAAATCCTAACGATGAGATTTTAGCTGTATACTTCATTGAAGCATCTGATGCTCTGCCAAAGCTTCAACCACAATAGCGCTTTGTGGACGCACGGGACAAACATATTCACAAGCACCGCAACCAGTACATTTTTGATCGTCAACATCCGGAATAACCAGATCTCCCAACCATGGAACCAGTCTGATGGCCTTCTCCCTGCACCCGGCGGCACACATCCCGCACGAACGGCGTTCCGTATGAACCAGACAAAGATTCCGGATGAACAGGGCAGATCCGGTTTTCAACCGCCTCTTTTTATCAGGATCCATCGTAAGTATGGCACCGGTTGGACAAACCTCTGAACAACGTATGCAATCGGTGTAACAATATCCCGAGTGAAAATCCATCCGTGGCTGAAAGATACCTTGCAGGCCATATTCCAGAAACGCCGGTTGAAGAACCCCCGGCGGGCAAACGCTGATACACAAATGACAGGATGTACAGGTCTCGGTAAAATGGGATAACCCTATGGATCCGGGCGGAGTGGCTGGCGTTGAATCAATCGTTTCCATCGTCTCATCGTCACCAACGCTTTGTTTGAAATCCTGATCCTGTGTAACCGAAACACCCTTAAATGCCAGGGTGGAAAACGCGGTTAACACAAAACCGATGAACCTGCGGCGGGTTATTTCACCTTCCGAACAGCCTTTCCTGTCACCGCCTAACTTATACCCGGGAATCCGAATTCGTGGTTTTATAATTCCGAATACAACCCCTTTCTCCCTACAAACATCAATACAATCAAAACATCCCACGCAATTTTCTGGTTCAATATGGTAGTCATCGGGATGGATGCACCCGGCCTTGCAAACCTGACGACAAGTTCCGCAATGGGTACAACGTGTAAGGTCAATTCGTAACCTGAAAACAGAAAACCTCGCCAAAAACCCCAAAACTGTTCCAACCGGACAGATCACATTACAGTACCACCGGTCTTTAATCCAGGATATAAATACCAAAATCACTGATACAATGAATGAAAACACGAAGATGGAATCGAATTCAAAAGAAACAGGAACCGTCTTTTCAGCCCCGGAACCAGTTAAAACATTTCCGGCCATTATCACCATATTGGATACCATCAGAAACAGGGGACGGAATAAGGTCACGAATATTTTTCCGGCCATACTGTAAGGATCCAGAATGCCCAGCAATAACATGGACCTGCAGAGAATCGCCAGGGTGACAAAAAAAAGAATCAGATATTTTACCAGGCTGAAAATCCTGATGGAATATTTTTTTCTGAACCCAACCGAAATTGATCTGTGATCAGCATAGTAACGGGTCAGGGGCGATTTCTTCAGGGGCAGACTTCTGATGTTCCGGTAACGGTTTTTACACCCTATAACAAAATCCATCAGGATTCCCAATGGACAAACGGTCGAACAATAAACCCGGCCTGTTAAAAGAGTGAGCACCGACACTACTATAAAACCCGTTGTTGCAAAGATGGGATCAGTCAAAAAACGGACCAGGGAAGGAACAAACTGCGGGAACAATATCCAATCGATTATCGGCGGACTCAGCGTGTGATAAACATCCATAAATACCCTTAATGTTGCCAGGAAAAACAACAGGGCAAAAATGATTCGAATCGTTTTTAAAAATCTTAAAAACATATATTTCTCCGGGTACTATAATACGACCGGATCGACAATTCAGGCAACGAACCGGTTTGCCAGGTTAATCTATAAAGGTACCAAATTCTTACCGGTTCCGTGAAACAAAGCAAGCATTGATCGATAAATTCGTACCTTCGCTCTTCGTGAAATCGATCCTCCTGATTGCCCACTGAATACTGTTTTGTTGAGACCATCAGGAAACAGAAACCAGAATAATGATACCCCGCGAAACCATCGAGACCATCATCAGTACTGTTCGGATTGAAGAGGTTGTAGGCGATTTTGTAATGCTTCGGCGTCGCGGAGTTAATCTTATAGGTCTATGTCCTTTCCATAATGAGAAAACGCCCTCTTTCACAGTTTCACCGGTAAAAGGTATATATAAATGTTTCGGATGCGGTAAAGCCGGTAATGCCGTGAACTTCATTATGGAACACGAGCATTTCTCCTATCCCGAAGCCTTGAAGTATCTTGCCCGGAAATACAACATTGAGGTGGAAGAGGAGGAGCAAACTCCGGAACAACTTCAGGAACTGAACGAAAAAGAGAGCCTTTATAATCTGAACCAGTATGCCCAGCAGTTTTTTACCCGGTGCCTTCACGAGACCAATGAAGGAAAATCCATCGGAGGCTCCTATTTGCGACAACGTGGAATCAGGGATGATATCATCGAAAAATTTCAGCTTGGATTCAGCCCGGAAGAAAGGGATGCATTTTCGCGTCATGCGATAAAACAGGGCTACAAAAAAGAGTATCTGATCAAAACAGGGCTTTCTCTGGAAAAAGAGAACGGTTTGTTCGACCGATTCCATTCAAGGATCATTTTTCCCATTCATAGTGCCTCGGGACGGGTGATTGGATTCGGTGGAAGAATTTTAAGCCCGGAGAAATCACACGCCAAATATGTTAATTCCCCTGAGTCGGAAATCTACAATAAAAGCAAAACACTGTATGGAATTAATTTCGCCAAAAATTCCATCATTGCCAATGATAATTGTTATCTGGTCGAAGGTTATACTGATGTGATCTCCCTGTTTCAGGCAGGAATCGAAAATGTAGTGGCATCCTCGGGAACCTCTCTCACTATTGAACAGATCCGGATGATCCGGCGATACTCGACTAACATTACTATTTTATACGACGGGGATCCGGCCGGAATAAAAGCCTCTTTCAGGGGTATTGACATGATCGTAGAACAGGATATGAACGTGATGATTGTCTTGTTCCCCGACGGGGAGGATCCTGATTCATTTTCACGTAAAAACCATCCCAATGAGGTCGCACGATTTATAAAAGAAAGCGCCGTCAATTTTATTCTCTTTAAAACCCGGCTTTTATTGGATGAAACCCGTAACGATCCTATAAAAAAAGCCGGATTAATAAAAGAAATCGTCCATACCATTACCTTGATCCCCGATGGGATTGCACGTTCACTTTATATCCATGAATGTTCGACGTTGATGTCGGTATCAGAACAGGTTTTGGTGAACGAAATGAACAAAATCCTGCGGGCACGGCTGAAGAAAAGTACCAAAGATGAACTCCTTGAAGATCAGGAAATAATCCCCGAACCGGAATTGGTGGCCGATCCGCAAAAGGAATTTGATTTCGAATCCCCATTATTCCAGGAGCAGGAGATTATCAGACTGCTCTTGCTATACGGACAAGAAATTATCCATTTGAAAATGGAGGATTCTTCCGCTCCCGAAGTGCCTGTAATGGTTGCCGATTATGTGGTTCATGTCCTGTCACACGACGAAACGGTATTCGAAAATCCCATATTTTCGAAAATCTTCGGATGTTATTCGGAGGGGGTGCGCCAGGATGCGATTCCTGATCGAAATTATTTCCTGATCCACCCCGATCAGGAAATATCACAAACCGCCGTGAACCTGATCTTTTCACCTTATGAGCTAAGCCGGAATTGGTACAAAAACAATATCCTGGTTACAACCGAAGAATCACGACTATTGCTTCATGTTGAGCACACAATCCATGCTTTGAAGGCACGTAAACTCGAAAAAATGATGACCGAAATACGTCGGAAACTTTCAGGAACGACAACCCCGGAAGATCAAACGATGTTGATGAAACAACTTGGAGAATTGAAAAAGCAAAGTATCCGTATCAACCGGGAAGGCTTGGGCAGGATTATCACAAAATAGACTTTTCTTGGCATATTGCTGCTTTAATGAAAGACCAGTTCCCGGTATCTGGGATGGTTCCAGTAATCCATCAGGATTTTGAATGCTTCATATTGATCCGGCTTAATCACCCGGTCGAAAAATTTAATATACCTGCGCAACGACAACTTTCCCTCATCAACCCGGAGCTCCCAGGAATATTCACCTGCATTGTTTTTAATGCTGATTTTCCCGGGCGAATTAAATAACTTTATTGTCGATGGAAGTGTCATAACATAGGAATATTCCTCTTCGGCCCTGGAGGGTAAATCAAAGGAGGTTTCACGCCTGGCTGGTAAAGTTTTTACCAACCAACTGTCGATACCCTGGGTGAATACCGGGATCATATAATAGTAAAATCCGGTATCGATCCTCATAGGCTTTTCAACCTGAACAATAAAAGTCTGTGATCCATTGTCATTATTTAGGATGCTGACCTTGGGGTTTTGAATCTCCGCCTGGCTTCCCAAACCGGAAATCGATTTTTTGATCCTTTTAGCGTCCCGCTCAATACCCGCCCGGGCATAGGCCGAACCATTAAGATAAACAGATAGCTCACCGGTAATCTTGGGATCCGACGACATGATAAAAGTTCCGGTTACCCTTACCAGTTGCGATGGATCTTTGACTGAAATTTCGGACAAGCTCTTCTCCGGCTCCAGGGGTATGAAAGAGCGACCGGGAAGAATCAAGTTCAAATTGACCGCATTTACGGTAGTTGTCGAAAAAAACCACTCCCCTTCTTTTTTAAAATCAGCCATTACGACAAAATCTTCAAAATCACACAAAACGCCAACTTTCGCTGCTAAATCGGTCGTCCTGACAACCGCACATACCCGAGCATCTATACCTGCCGTTTTCATTAAAGCCGCCATCAATACCGCTTTTTCAAGCGAGGTGCCGCCGTTGCTGTTCCAGGTTTGAATGGCATCCCGGCATTGATATAACGCAATCTTGATCGGAATCGGGTAATATCGCATCTCGTCAACCACCCGTTCCTGGATCTTAAGCGCTAATCCAAACCGGTCGGGTTTTTCAACGGAAATGTCGCCGACCATTTTTTTCATCGACTCATTAATGGTAAATCGAAAAGCATCCTGCCGTGTCAGGTAGGGTACTATTTCCTCACGACTTTCAAATGTGCTAAACAATAATCGCGGATATCTTTCAAATCCCCCTTCCTGAAAATCCTCCTGAGAAATGGCGGGAACGTTGGTGAATTGCCAGGTATAAACATCTTGGGAGCCGTCGGAATGCTTCTCTGGCTCGACATCAACATTTAATAATTTATAAAACAACTTCTTACCCGAAGGAATCCTGATTTTTATGATGAGAAGTTTCACCGGCTCGGCTTCGGCTATAATTTCTTTTCCCATCACAGAATTCAGGGCAATCGGATCCGAATGAAGTTGATAATCCAAATGGATGATTGCATTTCGTTCAAGACCTGTATGGGTGATTACCATTTCACGTAAACCTTGATAGGCCGGAGCGTCAGCCGCCATGGAAGGCAATACCTCGTTGAATGCATTGGAAGGGGTGGTGATTTTTTTCCCGGATGCCATTATGGTGTAAGCT
Source organism: uncultured Prolixibacteraceae bacterium (assembly GCA_964525995.1). GTDB lineage: Bacteria > Bacteroidota > Bacteroidia > Bacteroidales > FEN-979 > CAIVAT01. The sequence goes on from CAZGIM010000008.1 coordinate 70,624, forward strand.
TCATTTATTTTCAAGTGCTGCCGGGGGGTATTATAAATGATGAATGTTTCGCCGTAAAGATTGTGAAAGGCGCGATAAGAAAGAAGTTTCAGGTCTTTGGTTAAACGAAAATCCGTACTTCCATCCTCGTTCAGAGTGTATTCTTTTGTAATAGACTGATATAATCCATCATAACGTGAATCCTGAGCATATATCTGATAAACAATGCCGAGAAAAGCGATATGGAAAAGAAATATGCTCTTATTTTTCATAATTCAATAATTACGGGTTTTTGGGCAAACTGACTCTGGGCTTCAATAGCCGACCTGAATTCGGGCCAATCAGTATTCTCGTAAATTCGTTTATTAAAGCGGGCAATTCCGGAATAAACCACCGATCCGTTGACAAATTTGTAATTGCCTTCAAAGGATGCTGCTTCACCCTTCTGTTCTACGGGCTCAGGAATTCTTACTATTCGTTTAACCGGGGGAAGTGCTATCGATTCGTTGATCTCGACCTTTCGGGAACAACGATCCCTGAAAGCATACTTTCTTTCTTTTAACCCGGTGTCAAATGATAAATGTCCCTGATAGTTCCTGAAGATTCCGGCAGCGCTCAGCGGGGTAAAAAGCAATGTTTTTCCGGAAACCAATGCAAATTGAGGTATTATATAGTCTATCGCTATCCACATGTTATAATTCAGATAATCAGAAGGGTCCGAAAACTTGACTTGTGTTATTTGAGCCTGAGGCCAGATTTTCAGTAGTTCACGGGATACATTTTGGGACCATACCGTCTGATTTGAATACCGGAATAATCCTCTGATTGATGCGTCCGACTGGCCCTCACCCCAGATGGTGATTCTGCCTGTCAGAGATCCATCTTCCTTTAATTGTCCAATTCCATCAATTTTAATAAGATGGTTCTCCGGATTGGATACCGGTGTGGTCTGAAGATCCGCACCTTCGGGCACTCCCATCAGGTACTGTTGCTGTTGTTCGGCGCTGGACCATAATTCTCGAACAAAAGGAACCCAGGTGGGATCAAGTAAATGATAGGTTCCATCGCGAAGTTTGACAACGGTGATGCAGTGGTTAAACTGATCTGCCGGAATTTTGTCAATTCGTGATCCTGCCATGGTCATCGCGGGATAGGACTTAAAACCAGCCGCCCTGAGCATCGTGATTAACATGCCTGCTTTATCCTTACAGACCCCACAACGATCGGTAAAGGTCATGGCGCCTTTATGTAGCGTGAACCCTTCACCTGGACCCATTGAAATTCCCGAATAGCGTATTTCATCAGCACACCAATGCGTCAGTCGTGATACAGAATCCATTTCGTTAACAGATCCTTTAAGCAAAGAATCGACCTGTTCTTTGATCTCTTCTGTAGGCTGAAAACTGCCAAAATCTTCATTAACACCAAAAAACCAAGTCGATTTTGCAAACCAGTCGGCTGTAGTCGAGAGTAGTAGTTTGGGGGCAACATCCGACATAGCAACCATCCTGGGTTCACCTTTCAGAGGAAAAATATCCTTTTTGGCAAACGTATAAATCATATTTTCGCCCTCAGGTTTTGAGGAAACCTGTACTTCTCCGTTATAAAGTTCATATTGAAGCTGTTTGCTTCGCGGAATTGTTACCTGATAAGTCTTACATTTAACTGGAACTGAACTGAAAAATTCTACAATATCGTAAAAATGTCCCCGCATGGGTGGGATGTATTTTTCATCCTCATCACCATTCAACAATGCATAGGTAAATCCCTTTCTGAACATGACCACTTCAACGGCATCACCGGGATCAAGCCGCCCGATTTCAATCATCTTTTCACGAGCCCCCCAGTAAATGGCCCGTGCCGGCGCCGCATAATCAAAAACACGTTCCGGATCCAACGTTATCATAGCCCCGTCCTTTTTATATATTACCGCCTTTTGAATTTGCACATCGGCCGATAAAGGATCGTAACCGAATTTGACTGTCGCGAGATCGCGGCAACCACGTCTTGTAAGCGCTTTAGTAAGTACGTGATTAACTACATAGGAAAGTCCGGATTCCTGAACCTGTACCCGGGTACTGTCAAAAACGACCACTTGATCGTGACTCGGAAATGTAACAGCATCTCCAGCCATAACAATGAGTTTCCGATAGTCAGCCTGGGCAGAAATGGATAGTTGTAAAAACAGAAAAAAAATAAAGAAGAGCGTTCTCATTGGCTAATCGTGTTGATTCCTGTAATTGGTGATATCAATAAAACTTATAATAAGAGCAGGAAAACCTTTAAAATCAATCATCCTGAAAGATAAATCAAGATATTTTGATTGCTCCTCCTGAGTAACGATCCTGATCAGGATCCGTTGTGGCGCTGTCTGAAACTCTTCCTGACCAACACGAACCCGGCATAAAAACTCCTCCCGGTCAGCGGGAAGCACAAATCCAAAAAACTCAGTCAGTACAATCGATGAAAACATTTCAGGGATTTGACTTAATATATCGGCGGCACGGTGGTTGAAAAATACCAATTGATCATTTTGCCAAATGGTTATTCCTAAAATCGAACTCTCGGAAATCATACGGTTGAGCTCAGTCATCTCCCTGTTTTCCTCAGATCTTTTTTCCAAAAGTGTCTCAAGGGTTTTCTGATATTGCTTGTTTTCAATTTCAAGATTCCTCTGATAAGCGGCAATTTCAATGGTCATCTTGGTTTGCTCCATGTCAATGGGCTTTAACAGATAACCAAACGGCTTTATCCTGAACGACCGGTCATAAACTTCCTTGGAACTTTGCCCGGTTAGAAAAATAATGGCACAATTGAACTGTTCATTGATCCTTTTAGCAGTTTCTATACCATCAAGGTCACCCCTTAGGTGAATATCCATCAGAACAATTTCAGGTTCCCTTCCTAATCGCGACAGATTCTCAAGCTCCGCCAAACAAGTCTCACCTTTGCTGGCAGACCCACATACTTCATATCCGAAATTGTTTAGCTGCGATTTCAAACTTGCAGAGATTAACAATTCATCCTCAACAATATATATGCTAATTGATTTCATGTACAATGTATTTAACAATAGTGCAGCATTGGAAGACATGAATTAAAATCACCGGCGCGGTAGACTTGCTTTATCGGGAGCTGAGCATCATTAACATGTTTATTTCCGATTCTTCTAAAAAACGCCAGTGTCCTCTTGGAAGGTTTTTCTTGGTTAATCCCGCATAATAAACCCGGTCCAGCTTGATCACCTTATGTTCAAAATGTTCAAAAATTCTTCTGACAATCCTGTTTTGCCCCGAATGGATCGCAATTCCTATCAGCCTTTTATCTTTTCCGTCACCAATATATTCAATAGTGTCAACTTTTATCGTGTCTCCTTCTAATGTCAGTCCTGCAGCGATCTTTAACATATCTTCTTTCGGCAGAGGCTTGTCCAATTCCACAGAATAAATCTTTTTAATCCCGTACCGGGGATGAGTCAGCTTTTTTGCAATGGCTCCATCGTTGGTAAACAACAATAACCCCGTTGTGTTACGGTCAAGGCGACCAACCGGATACACCCGCTCACGACAAGCGCCGGCAATCAGGCTCATGACTGTTTTCCTTTTTTCCGGATCATCGACTGTGGTAATATAACCTTTGGGTTTATTCAACAGGATATACCGGGGCTTTTCACGATTGATAGTTTGATCACCAAACATGACCTTGTCGGCAGACGAAACCTTTGTTCCAAGCTCTGTAACAATCTTTCCATTAACGCTAACGGCCCCTGCCTGAATGAGTTTATCCGCTTCTCGGCGTGAACAGATTCCCGAATTAGAGATAAATTTGTTTAGTCGGATTAAATCCGCCGAGCCTTCTCCCCTGCCGGATTTGTCGTTTTTGTTATCAAAAAGGCTTCCGGAAACCTTTTTGGGGTGTTTTATCGGAGTTCTTGACGGTCTTTTTCCTGGTCGATCTCCACTTTCATTTCTCATTTAGTTTTCCTCCTTTTCAAACGGCGGCTTGATTTTCACGCCGTCAAACTTAGTTTCTGCGCCCTCTCTGTAAGTAATTACCATAAATAATGATCCGTCATAATTGTACCTCGACCAATCACCTTCTTTTCTTCCCATAACATAATTTCCCTCTTCTTTGATCCTCCCATTGTCCCAAAACCAGGTATGCCTTCCATCGGGATTATCATCAATGAAATTTCCCCTGTACATTAAAACACTGTCGGTTCGACTACCCGTGGTATCCATAAGCATATAATACCACATCCCGTTTCTTAATCCATCCCGGTACGAACCGCGGATATAACTGTCACCGGTAATCTCAAACCATTGACCGTCTTCCAGACCATCCATGAAATCACCTTCAATGATTACTTTTCCCGATTCTTCATATTCAGTACTCAATCCGTCCTTTAATCCACTCCTGTAAGTCTCTTCCCGTAATAAGGCTCCGGTTTCATAATACCACTTCCAAACACCATCCTTCTTTCCCTGTCGTGTATAACTTCCGGTTTGCTCTGTTTTACCACTCTGATAATAGTATTTCCATTTACCAACAGGCTTGTCATTTTCATAAGCGCCCTCGGCTTTCAAGGATCCGTCTTCATAATACTCTTTCCAGGGTCCTTCGCGATTACCATCCTCTTTAACGATACCTTCACCAACAAGGTGTCCGTTTTTAAATAACTGAGCTTTCTCAATCCTCCCGGTCGTATCATACTCCTTCCTGATCCCCTCTGGGATTCCATTTCTAAACATCGAGCTAACTCTGACTTTTCCATTTGAATAGTACTCCTTCTGAACTTCTAATTTCTGAATCTCGGCAGCTTCCGCTTGTACCGATCCTTCCACATATTTCAAAATCCTGATCAAATCTCCATTTTCAGCGTATTCCTTGAAATATCCATTCTTTAAATCATCTTTAAAGACTCCTTCTGTCTGAATGTTTCCGTTTTCATAAAAAGTAAACCACTTTCCCTGACGTCTTCCGCCTGCATCCTTTCTGTTGATACGCATACGATCAACAATGAATCCTTTTTTATACTCGGTAAGCGTCACAACAGTACCATCATTTCCGTATTCTTTTCCAAATCCCTGCTCCAGACCCCCACTGAACGGTACTTCCAGTTTGATCTTTCCATCCGGATAGTAATACTTTGTAAATCCCTCTTTAACATCATTCCGATAAAATTCCCTGATTGTTTCCTTATCCAGATATGAACTTCGATATCCATGTTTCTTCTCTAACCTGTAATTAATTTCCAAAACCAATTTTCCCGCCTCATTATAGAACCTCCAGATACTGTCTAATTCGAAGTTTTTCCTGGTTCCTTCCGATTTCAGTATGCCGTTTTGATAAAAGGATTTCCAATATCCATCGGGTTTTCCATCCCGAATAAAACCTTCACTTGAAACCTTTCCATCGGGATAAAAAAATCGTTGAAATCCATCATTTTGAACCGTATCTTGTGAAAAACAGGATAAGGATACCATTAATAAAAATAAAAAGGTAAATAAACCGATATTTGATACTTTGAATTCCCAAATCATAATCAATTATTTTTCGATAATTCGAGCATTCGCAGGATGGGTTTTTTTGCCTTAACCAGAATATCTTCAGATAAAACAAGTTCGGGCCTTAAATTTAACAACGCAGCATGAATTTTTTCCAGGGTATTCATTTTCATATATGGACAATCATTACATGAACAAGTTGCATCAACCGGTACAATAAGGAACTCTTTTGATGGTGATTCCTTCTTCATCTGATATAAGATGCCCGTTTCTGTGGCTACGATAAATTTTTTTGAAGGATTGCTTTTGGTAAACTGCAACAGAGCCGTTGTAGATCCTATAAAATCAGCCATTTCAAGAACAACATTTTTACACTCAGGATGGGCAATTAAAACAGCATCGGGGTGTTGTTCCTTTAGTTTGATGATATGTTCTATTTTGATATGATCATGAACCTCACAGCTTCCTTCCCACAATACCATATTTCGACCTGTTACCGTATTAATATAATTACCGAGATTTTTGTCAGGTGCAAAGATAATCTTCTCTTCCTTTGAAAGAGAATTTACAATTTTTAAGGCATTTCCTGACGTACAAATAATATCGGACAACGCTTTGATTTCAGCAGAACAATTGATGTAAGAAATCACAATATGATCAGGATGATGATCAATAAACCTTTTAAATGACACCGGTTCACATGAATCAGCTAAAGAGCATCCCGCCTGAATATCTGGAATCAGTACTATTTTGTCAGGATTTAAAATTTTTGCAGTCTCAGCCATGAAATGTACGCCCGCAAATAAAATTACCTTTGCCTGCGTTTGAAAAGCTTGTTGAGATAATCCTAAACTATCTCCTATAAAATCTGCTATATCTTGTATTTCAGGTACTTGATAATAGTGTGCAAGAATTATTGCGTCTCGTTTCCTCTTCAATTGTCTGATTTTTTGTTGAATCGTTATCATGAATTTTCTTTTTTTGTAAATATAATTTATTCCTTTTTTCTTATGTTTTTATTAATAGCTGTTGATTGCGTTAGTTAATTATTTGACAAAAGCTTTGAAATGATCAAAATGGTATTTTTTAAACAAAATATAAACAAAATGTTTTGTATTAAAGTATTTTAAATCAACTTTTTAGAATATAATTAAACACATTGTTAGTTAAAATGGATGTTTACAAAATAGTGACTGATATCTTTGATTTGATTGTTCATTTCGGTTTAAAAACTTTTAATTAAGAATTGATATTTGTGATCAATCGGTGATTTGCTAAGTGTGGTATATAAGTTATCAGAATTTTGTCACAAAATTACTCAGTTGTGAACATTTCCTTGTGAAAAAAATAAAAAATTGATTATGAGGTTGATATTCATTTAAAAAAATTCCTTTCACTTCAAAATGACACGATTATCTTTACATTTGTAAAAAAAGTATTAACAATGGTTGATAGAATGGATAAGATTGCTATTGCTGGAGATCATGCCGGATTTAAAACTAAGGAATTCATTAAATTGGAACTTAATAAGTTAGGATATAAAGTAAAAGATTTCGGAACCTTTTCCACAGAAAGTGTCGATTATCCCGATTTAGCGCATATCCTCGCTTCCGAGATTAATTCGGGTAAATTCAGCATAGGAATTTTGTTGTGCGGAACCGGAAATGGAGTAGCCATGGTGGCTAACAAATATAAAGGAGTAAGAGCTGCACTGTGCTGGAACGAAGAAATAACAAAACTTGCACGGCTTCACAATAATGCGAATATTTTGGCTCTTCCCGCAAGGTTTATTACCGAAAATATGGCTCTTGAACTTGTCAGGATATTTCTGAAGACTGAATTTGAAGGTGGAAGACATGAACGCAGGGTGGCTAAAATTCCTAACCTAATGTGAATCATTTATGATGAATACGCTTTTTCAAAAATTCATTGAAGACTCAGAGCAGAGAGCTTTTGATTCAGAGCATCGGAAACGATTGAATTATAATATTGGAAGATATGATATTCAGGTTGCCAAAGGTAAAGAACAGTATCAGAATCTGGAATTGGCCAGACGAAGAACAGCAAATATCAAACATAAAGCATTAAACAATCTGGATAAATACCTGGCCGAATTTGAAAATAATTTTAGCAAAAGAGGAGGTAAGGTCATTTGGGCTACCAATGAAAAAGAGGCCCAAAAAGAAATTTTGCACATAATTAAAAAGTCAAAGGCACAGGTCATTGTAAAACAAAAAACAATGGTCTCCGAAGAGTTGGAACTCAATGAACTCTTTGAAAAAAACAAAAGAGAAGTATTTGAAACTGATCTGGGGGAATATATCGTCCAGATTGCAGGTGAAAAGCCTTACCATATTCTTACTCCTGCAATGCATAAATCGAAAGAAGATGTGGCAAAGCTGTTCCATGAAAAATTCAATCTGCCGTCCGACTGTACCCCTGAACAAATTACCAGATTTGTAAGAGATAAATTACGGGGAGAATTCATTCGTGCAGATCTCGGAATTACCGGTGGAAATTTTGTGATTGCCGATGTCGGAGCAATTGCCCTGACAGAAAATGAAGGGAATGGATTGCTTTCGATGGCTTTTCCAAAAATTCATATTGTCATCGTCGGGATCGAAAAGCTTATCCCCGCCCTCGAAGATCTTGACCTTTTCTTACCACTTTTGGCACAACATGGCACCGGCCAGCATCTGACCGCCTATAATAATATCGTCTTCGGACCGAAAACAGAATTTGAGCCCGACGGCCCCGACGAAATGTACGTGATTTTACTTGATAACCGTCGTACAGAACTACTGAATTTTAAAGAACAACGACGGGCACTCTCTTGTATCAGGTGCGGGGCTTGTCTGAATGGCTGTCCTGTTTACAGGAGTATCGGAGGATATACATACAGGGCGACCTACTCGGGTCCCATTGGATCTGTGATTTCACCACATTATCTGGGTATGCGTGATTATAATCACCTTAGCTTTGCCTCCACGTTATGCGGTAAATGTACAGAAGTATGTCCGGTAAAAATTCCGCTCCATGAATTACTTCTGCAGAATCGTCATGAAGCCGTTTCTCAAAAGTATATCTCTTATAAATGGCGTATAATAGTTCAGGGTTGGAAGACCCTTATGTTACATCGATGGATGATCGATAAACCAAAATCGAAATTGAAAAACAGAATAATAGTCCGGTTCGGACGTAAAATGTGGGGACCACGGAGGACTTTACCCAAAATAGCGCCTAAAAGTTTCAAGGAACGTTGGAAAGAACGGCAATCCTAAGCGGTATTTTGACTCTTTCTTCTTGAAAACCTGGATGAAAGAACAGTATCAGCCAGAAATAATAAACACCCCGAAAAACCGATTAGCAATCCAAAAGATACATACGACGAACTGAAAAGGTTCCTGAGAGTGGTTATGAAAATATTGAAATAAGGAACAAAATTATCAAGGTAATATGCCTTACCTGGAAGCCAATTCAGGAATGGTAAATCAGAAGTACCAACGACCACCAGTAAAATGAAAATTAAAGCAGCATAAGGTACATAGGATCTTAAAAAAACAAAAACAGGATTTCCCGCCTTTTGCCTCTGAGGAACAGATTGAATTGCATGCATCACACGATCAACAAAATCATCTGATGGATTTTCCAACGTAACATGCTGCATCAGCTTCTTTAAATAGTCTTCTTCTGGTAAATCACGATGTGTTGTCATGATGCAAAAATATCAGATTTAATTAATGAACGGCCTGACTCATCATCCTTTCAAGTTCCTCGTGCAACTTTTTACGAATCCGGTGAAGCCTGACTTTAACATTTGATGTGGTCAATCCTGTTATTTGGCTTATATCCTCAATAGAATTTTCTCCTTTGTAAAAGAGGGTTATTAATAGATTTTCATCATCAGAAAGAGATTTCATTGCCCGTGTTATCATGATCCGTTGTTCTTCGGGGCTGATCATATCCATAGTAGAACTATAATCTTCGTCGGGGTAATTATGGATCAGATAATTATCCATGGGAATCAGATCCAGCTTCTTTTTCCGGGTCTTTGAAATAGCTGCATTATAAACGATCCGATACAGCCAGGTCGAAAATTTTGATTTCCGCTCAAATGTTTTCAATGCATGAAATGCCTTCAGAAATGTATCCTGGGCAATCTCTTCCGCATCCTCTCTGTTATTCAGTATTTTCAATGCAATTGAAAAGACCAGGTTTTTATGTTTGGCAACCAGTTGTCCATAGGCAGAGATATCGCCACTGAGAACCCTGTCGATATAATGGCTGTCTTCCTGGTATTTCATCTTTGCCTTTGACGATCGATCGCCGTGCCGGTTACACTCAACAACACAAAGATAGCATGTTTTTTCGTTCAATCTGCTTGATTATTTTGATCTTATTCAAATATATTTGTATGTTTGTATAACCGGATCAATAAAAAATAAAAAATCAGAAAATTTGAAAATCAATACTCTTTTTGGTTTATTTTTCATATTTATAATTATAAATCTTTCAGCAAAGGTTAACCCTGATAATCCATACCTGGACCAGATACCTTTTTATTTGAGAAGCAAGATTAACCCAACCTCCGACTTTCCTGATATTTTCCGCAGGTATTCAACCAATCAGGGCGCGACATTGTCAAGCGCAATCAGGGTGAATGATGATCCCAACGCAATTGCTCCTAGCCCCACCGCGGGGTCCATAACATTTGAATATCTTAACGGGAACACCATCACAAGCTATCCCGACAGTAAACCGGTCAGAGTGGCCCTTTCCGGGAGCGTTCCACTGAGAGTTTTAGAAGGAATTGTTTTTTCGGCTACCGCCAGTGCAGATCCGTCAATAATTTGCCAATCTCTGACGTCCCAACTTAATGTTACCGTTTTAGAAGGTACACCACCCTATACCTATTCCTGGACCCCCCCCGAAAGCCTGAATAATCCCACAATCGCCAACCCGGTTGCCACTCCGGTCAGTACAACTAAATATCACGTTACGGTTACCGATAATGAAGGGAATAGTACCTCTGACAGTGTACAGGTAACTGTTAATTATGCTCCCGTTACTCCAGGGCCGATTGTTGGAATACAAACAATCTGTAGTGGAGATACGGCCGAATATTCTATTACTGTCGTACCTGATGCCGATACCTATTCATGGACAGTCCCGGCTGACGCCATCATTCTCTCAGGACAAAATACGATTAGCCTTTCAGTGAAATGGGGAACCACCTCAGGTGATGTTTCAGTTCTGGCAGGTAATGAATGTGGTACTAGCCTACAGAGTGTTATACCCGTCACGGTAATGCTTCCACCTAATCCACTTAACCCGATTTCCGGGCCCGATGTCATTTGTGCAAAAACCACTACCACTTTCTCTACTTCATCAACTGATAATGGAGAAATCTTACAATGGACCGTACCTGCTGATGCAATGATCACTTCCGGACAGGGAACCAACATGATTGAAGTTCTTTGGGGTGTAACGGCTGGGAATGTTGAAGTATATGGATATAATGACTGCGGCGAAAACCTCATAGTATCAAAGTCGGTTGGAGTTATTACCATTCCTGAACCGGCAGGAACCATCTCAGGGAAGGACACCGTTTGTCAGGGAAAAGGTGACTACAATTATCAGATACCGCAAATTGCAGGAGCGACCAACTATGAATGGACTCTCCCAGCGGGAGCCTTCATAACTTCTGGAATGGGAACAAACGAAATAGTGGTTTCATACAGTTTGATGGCCCTGTCGGGGAACCTCATGGTTAAAGGAACAAACGATTGCGGATACGGCAGCGAATCAACGCTGTTTATTCAGGTGAACAATTGTACCGGTATTCAATCGGCCACCTTGAAATCGGCGGTTCAGATTTTCCCCAATCCCGTCGATGGAGTACTGACGATTAAAATAGCAAGTAATGAATCCCGGCTTATCTTGACATTAACAGATGCCGGCGGTAAATTGGTTTATTCAGAGATCTTTGAAAATATAACAAACAGTTTTGTAAAAAAATTGAATATGTCAGGATTTTCAAAAGGAACCTACTTGCTTCAGCTTTCAAATGGATCGGGATTATATCATGAAAAAATAATAGTCAGGTAAAGAAAACGGTACTCTAAATCAGAGGCCGGATCGAATAATCGATTCGGCCTTTTTTGTTGTAACCGTATAACCTGTTCGGCGTCAAAGTTTATGAAAACGGAAAAACAAACCAAAATTTTACGGAAATGAGTAACGAATTTTTAATCCCGGTCGCATTCTTTGCCATGATCTACGGCATCGTATATCTGCTTGTGCGAAGAAAAGAGCGCCTTGCGCTTCTGGAAAAAGGTGCCAACGCAAGTGTTTTTGAATCTTCAGTAAACCAGCCATCTTCCCTGAAATGGGGCTTATTACTGGTTGGAATCGGAACAGGTATTCTGATTGGAAAAATTTTAGCGGTTTATACCACCCTCGCAGAAGAACCTGCATTTTTCTCTATGGTCTGCCTTTTTGGCGGTATCGGACTCATTATTTATCATATAATTACCCGGAAATTAGAGAGAAATATCAAAGATTAATAAAACTTTCATTTGTCAAGCTCATCTGTAACCCCTGAATGTCAACGACTTCAGGGGTTTTTTTGCAACTCAAATTTTTCAATTTCAAGATATTCGGGCCCCTTCTGATGTAAAATACTTTCATATAAAACCATCCGGTCCATAGCATATAACTTTGATTTCCACCCCGAATAATTCTCTAAAATTCTTTGGAATCTTTGTTTATCGTTGATAAACCTGATTCTTCCCAATGTCAGATGAGGAACAGCATTCTGACTGTCCGGTTGATAACCGATCTGCCGTAAATCATCCTGAAGGTTTTTCATTAATCCGGCCAGTTTGTCGTATGGCTCCATACCAAGCCAGATTACCCTTGGGGAATAACGACTTCCAAAAATGCCCAGGTTCGAAAATTCAATTGAAAATTCAGAAGTCAGCTCCGATCTGGACTTCAGAATTTCACAAATTTTCCCGATTTTATGATCAAGCGTCTCTCCAAAAAATTTAATCGTGATGTGTATATTATTCTCCTCTACCCACTTAATGGATTCATCCGATAACTGAGATTTAAGGGTTCGGTACATATTGATAAATTCCTTATCAAGAGTTAATTTAAAAGCGGCAAAGAGTCGTTTCATATACTTTTATGGTGATGTTAAAAATATTAAAAAAGTTCTTAATTTTGCATCCTCGTTGGGGTATTAGCTCAGTTGGCTAGAGCGTTAGACTGGCAGTCTAAAGGTCAGGGGTTCGACTCCCCTATACTCCACCATAAGATGGTGTTAAAAGCCCGGAATTTCATGGTTCCGGGCTTTTCCTTTTTAAAAGAGCCCAGGCCAGGTCATAAAAGGATGTTGAGAAAGATACGAATTAAAAAAACGTTCGTCTCCAGTCACTTCTTTTGTAATCCATTTGGGTAGTTTGACAACGCTATCACAGGATTCTAATTCTATTTCAGCCACTATTAATCCCGCATTTGCTCCCTGAAATTCATCAACCTCCCACATCTGGCCTTCGTTTTCAATGTAATACCTTATTTTTTCGACCTTGCCGGTACAATAATTTTGGATCAACACCATAGCATCAGCTTTCGGGATAGCATATTCGTATTCCGGACGAATCATGGATCCCGCTCCTTTTATCGTTATATACCCTTGGGCTCCAGAAATCCTGACTCGGATGACCTTATCTGAGTCTATACTCAAATATCCCTGAATGACTTGTATGAAACTTCTTTTGGGTTCCAATAGCCATTTATCAGGATCGACAAGAAACTTTCGTTCAATCTCGATATTTTCCATATACCGGATAATTATGAATGTTTACTGGTTTTCGAATGTAAAACTGATAAAATTCATTGATACAGAGCATTAGAGTTTACATTTTTTCGGTAACTTCAACAGCCGAAGCATTAAAGTGGGAAAATACAAAATAACCGGCTTCCAGAGAAAACTTGCAAGTTGTTTCAACATAAAAATAAGATTTTTCTTTTTCCGGCCCGTTATGTCAAAGTAAATATTGCCCTTGTCATCTCATAAAATCTATGTAACTTTGTCCTGTTAAATAATTAACAACATTATCATGAACCCCACTCACATTGAACACCTTGGCATTGCCGTGAATTCACTTGATGAAAGCATTCCCTATTATGAAAAATTATTGGGAATTCCTTGTTATGCTATCGAAGAAGTAAAAGACCAACGTGTTAAAACTGCATTTTTCAAGGTTGGACAAACAAAAATTGAACTCCTGGAATCAACTGACCCGGAAGGCCCGATTGGAAAATTCCTTCAGAAAAAAGGTGAAGGCATACATCACATTGCCTTTGCCGTGGAGAATACCACCGAGGCTTTGCATTGTGCTGAAACCAATGGGATTGATTTAATTGATAAGGTGTCACGTAAGGGAGCCGAAGGGATGAATATAGGATTTCTTCATCCGAAATCGACACATGGTGTACTTATTGAATTTTGTAGCAAATAAAACCTTTTCAAATGGCACTCGAAAATAAGATAACAGAACTACTGGAAAAACGCGAAAAAGCCAAGTTAGGCGGTGGCGAAGAACGTATCAAATCGCAACATAAAAAAGGCAAGCTTACCGCTCGTGAACGTATTGAAAAATTGCTCGATGAGGGCAGTTTTGAAGAATACGATATGTTTGTCACACACCGGTGTACTGATTTTGGTCTCGAAAAGGAACATTATCTTGGCGATGGCGTCGTTACCGGGCGCGGAACAATCGACGGAAGGGTTGTCTTCGTTTTTTCCCAGGATTTCACAGTTTTCGGGGGATCCCTTTCGGAAACTTTTGCCCGAAAAATCTGCAAGGTTATGGATCAGGCCATGAAGGTCGGAGCTCCTGTTATTGGTATCAACGACAGTGGGGGAGCCAGAATTCAGGAAGGCGTGAATTCTCTGGCTGGTTATGCTGAAATATTTATGCGAAACATAGCTGCATCGGGAGTTGTTCCTCAGATTTCGGCAATATTCGGCCCTTGTGCCGGCGGAGCTGTTTACTCACCGGCGCTCACCGACTTTGTCATCATGAGCGAGGATTCAAGTTATATGTTTGTAACGGGTCCTAAGGTCACAAAAACGGTTACAGGTGAAGATATCACAACAGAAGATTTGGGTGGGGCTTCCATCCACTCCACCAAATCCGGTGTTGCCCATTTCCGCACAGAAAGCGAAGATGAAGGCCTCCTTCTGATCCGTAAATTACTCGAGTATCTTCCTCAAAATAACCTTGAAGATCCAATTGCAACAGAATGTACTGATCCAATTGACCGGATCGAAGATTCACTGAATGAAATTGTTCCTTCCAATCCCAACCAACCCTATGATGTAAAAGATATAATATACCGGGTTGTCGATGATCAGCAATTTTTAGAGATTCACCAGCATTACGCAAAGAATATTGTGGTTGGATTCGCGAAATTTAACGGTATTCCTTGCGGAATAGTTGCTAATCAACCAAATTTTCTGGCTGGTGTTCTGGATATTGAAGCATCTAGGAAGGGTGCAAGGTTTGTCAGATTCTGCGATGCATTTAATATACCGATTATTACACTCGTTGACGTCCCGGGATTCCTCCCAGGAAGCTCACAGGAATATGGCGGAATAATTATCCATGGCGCCAAGCTGCTCTTTGCTTATGGAGAAGCCACCGTGCCCAAAATTACCATCACGATCCGTAAATCCTATGGCGGCGCCCACGATGTTATGGGATGCAAACAACTCAGGGCTGATATGAATTATGCCTGGCCTTCGGCTGAAATTGCCGTTATGGGGCCAAAGGGTGCCATCGAAATACTTGAAGGACGAAAAATCTCGGAAATTCAGGACGCCCGTGAAAAGGTAAAATATGTCTCTGAAAAGGAAATAGAATACAAAACAAAATTTGCCAACCCATATGATGCCGCCCGTTACGGCTTCATCGATGATGTCATTGAACCACGAAATACCCGATTCCGCATCATCAGAGCATTACAGACTTTACAGACCAAGAAAGATACGCTGCCTCCCAAAAAACACAGCAACATTCCCTTATAAATTCTTAAAAATTTCTTAAGATGATTGTTAATCAAATCACCTTTAATTTTTCAAATATTGATGAGGATGCACTCCTGATAACCATTGTAGGGTGTGTAGTTGTCTTTATCGCTTTGGCTGTTTTGGTTCTGGTAATTGGCAGAATTGCCATACTCCAGAATTTATTCATTCGCATTAAGATGCGAAAAACGAAAAATGAATCAAAACCCGTCGAACAAATCCCGGCCCCCTCTCTAAGTGCTGATGAAAATGCAGCTATTTGTACCGCATTGTACCTGTTTTTTACGGAAATGCACGATGAAGAAAAATATGTAATGACTGTTAAAAAAGTATCCAGAACGTATTCACCCTGGAGCTCAAAAATTTACGGGGTCATGAATTTTTCAAAACGTGGATGATCGTTCTAACTTGTTAAAGAAAGAGAAATGAAAAAATTCAAATTTACCATTAACGGTAATATTTATGAAGTCGAAATCCAGGGCTTCGAGGAAAATATCGCTAAGGTTGAAGTCAATGGCACGCCGTATGATGTCGAAATCCACCGCGATCTGAAGATGACCAAGACCCCGACATTAGTAAGAGCCGAAGCCCCGCCCCCCAAGGGGAAAGAGACCCGGATACCAAAAGTTCCTTCAAAAACTACAAATCTGGCGGTTAAATCACCCCTCCCAGGTACCATCATTAGCGTTCTGGTTAAAGATGGAGATAAGGTTTCAATGGGCCAAAAATTACTCACCATGGAGGCTATGAAAATGGAAAATAACGTCCTGGCAGAAAAGGCCGGGATCGTTAGATCAGTCTTGGTAAAACCGGGAGATACCGTACTTCAGAATGATATCCTTGTCGAAATTGATTAATTCCTGCCGATCATGAAAAGCCGAAAGTTCACCTTGCAAGATAAACCAGGCATCAATAAACTGCTGATTATTTTTGGTATTATTCTCCTGCTCTTTGTGATTAAGCCCTTACTCTTTCCTGAATCCGGCGCAAATGCCTCCACCCCGGGAATCTCCGCTGTTGCAACCAACTCCGACTCATCCACTTCAGAAGGAGCAGTGAGCGGACTTGAGAAATTCTGGGAATATACCGGGTTTGCCAATGCCATATGGGGAAACATGATTATGATCCTGGTTGGACTTGTATTTATATTTATTGCAATTCGCTATGAGTATGAGCCCTTACTTCTGGTCCCCATCGGAACCGGAATTATTATCGGAAATATACCATTTCTTCATGATGCCAATCTGCAGATAGGAATCTATGAACAGGGAAGTGTACTGAACTATCTTTATTTTGGGGTTATCAAAGGGATTTATCCACCGCTGATCTTTTTAGGTATCGGGGCAATGACCGATTTTTCTTCTCTCATCTCAAACCCTAAATTGATCCTTCTTGGTGCTGCCGCGCAACTGGGCATCTTCGTGACCTTTCTGGGTGCTTTGGTTCTCGGATTTTATCCTCCCGAAGCTGCCGCAATCGGGATTATCGGAGGGGCCGACGGCCCTACGGCCATTTTCCTGTCATCAAAACTTGCCAATGGGATTAATATCCTTCCCAATGGTGAAGTAGTAAAAAATCTGATCGGACCTATTGCTATCGCAGCCTATTCTTACATGGCCCTTGTCCCTGTGATTCAGCCACCGATTATGCGATTGCTTACCACAAAAAAAGAAAAACTGATCAGAATGAAACCTCCTCGTCAGGTGTCAAAACAGGAAAAAATAATTTTTCCAATTGTTGGATTGATATTAACGACATTTATCGCACCAAGCGCCTTACCGCTGCTAGGTATGCTCTTCTTCGGAAACATCCTTAAAGAATCGGGCGTCACCAAACGTCTGGCTAACACTGCAAGCAACCCATTAATAGATGTTGTAACCATTCTGATTGGTTTGACCGTCGGTGCAAGCACACAAGCCGATATCTTCCTGACCCCGCAATCCATTCTGATTTTTGTTCTCGGGGCTTTTTCATTCATGGTTGCGACTGCGGGCGGAGTGTTGTTTGCAAAGTTTATGAACCTGTTCCTGAAACCTGAAAACAGAATTAATCCATTAATTGGATCTGCCGGCGTTTCGGCCGTTCCCGATTCAGCAAGAGTATCACAAATGGAAGGGTTAAGGGTCGATTCGTCCAATCACCTCCTGATGCACGCCATGGCACCTAATGTGGCCGGGGTGATTGGATCGGCAGTAGCAGCTGGTATTTTATTAAGTTACCTGATGTAGAATTATGCTGATCATTGGAATTGCTGGTGGTTCCGGTTCTGGAAAATCTACGGTAGTCAAACAGGTTATGCGACTTCTGCCAAAAGATGCCGTTACGGTGATTCCTCAGGATGCCTATTATAAAGATAACGGCCATAAATCAGCCACGGAACGCGCTAAAATAAACTTTGATCACCCCACCTCAATTGAGTGGAATCTTTTGATCAGACAACTGGATATGCTAAAAACCGGTAAATCAATAGAAATGCCGATTTATTCATACGTGACCTGTGCCCGATCTAAAGAGACTATACCGGTAAAACCCACCCGGGTTATTATCATCGAAGGCATCTTGATTCTTACCAATCCCAGACTACGTAAAAAACTGGATGTAAAAGTATTCGTTGATGCCGATGGAGATGATCGCCTCATGAGAATTATTTGGCGTGATATTGAAGAACGTGGACGCTCCTTCCAACAAGTACTGGAACATTACGAAAACTTTGTAAAACCCATGCACTTGCAGTTTATCGAACCAACCAAACGGTACGCCGACATTATCGTTCCTCAGGGTGGACAAAATAATGTCGCCATTGATATCCTTTCCTCCCGGATAAAGGCACATCTTTCTCCAGAAAATCGTAAGACCTCCGGAAATAAAATGGAATAAACAAATTGATACTATATTCCCGTTCGCATTGCCTCAACGGGATCAAGTTTGGCAGCGGTAAATGCCGGAACGATTCCCGATACCAAACCGATTAAGGCCGACACGCCGATTCCCAGTAAAATATTTCCTTCTGTCAATACCAGTGAGAAATCGGTTGTATTGGATATGATAAGAGTCATTAAAAGTATAATCAGAAGCCCTAAAACCCCACCAATCAAAGAAAGAAAAACAGCTTCAAACAAAAATTGAAGTAAAACAAAATAATTCTTTGCTCCAAGGGCCTTTTGAATGCCAATAATATTGGTACGTTCCTTGACCGATACAAACATGATATTCGCGATTCCAAAACCGCCCACAAGCAAAGAAAATCCTCCGATTATCCATCCGACAACAGCAATAACTCCGAATAAGCTGTCAAACCCTTTAGAGATAATGTCGGTCTCATTGATGGCAAAATTGTCCTCTGCCGAGGGTTTGAGTTTACGAATTGAACGCATCATCCCGGTCAACTCATCCCGCAACTCTTCATTCGGAACCGATGGTTTTGCCTTTACAATAATGGTCGAACCGAGGTCACGCAAGTCGATCAGCGTTTTGAAATAATTAATGGGCAAATAGACCACATTGTCATTGGAATTGCCGAAAAAGTCTTCACCCTCTTTTGATATGATGCCGATTACTTCAATATTGCGCCCGAATATTTTGATTTTCTTTCCGATGGGATCACCATCCGGGAATAAATTGGTTGAAATATCGGCTCCTATAATAGCAATACTCCTTCCACTGGCCGACTCGGTCGAGGAAAAGTAACGGCCTTCTGATAACTCAAACTTCCAAACCTTGTCAAACTCATGTGATATACCCAAAACGCCGACATTTTCAACATAATTATTCTGGTACTTGACGGTTTTATTGACCTGTACCATATATGAAACTGCGTCAGCAAGGTTTGATCGCTTTTCGACTTCATGCATGTCGCTCAAAGTAGGCTCCGGCCGTTGCCAGTATTTCCACCAGGGATAATCACTTCCCATCGACCAGGGCCATTTTTGGATATATAATACATTACTGCCCAAAGATGCAATGCTTTTTTTAATAGCATTTTCCATAGAATCAAAGACCGTAAAAACGGAGATTACACAAAAAATCCCAATGGTAATCCCTAAAAGTGACAAAATGGTCCTAACCTTATTGACGATAATCTCCTGAAAAGCCAATACAATACTCTCCCGGATTAATCTGAGGATTAACATTATTTTCGACCGTTGTTCCATGGTATTGAAAGCATAAAAATAATATTTAATCCTGAATATGAACTGCCTGGTTGTTTGATCCGGTATTTTTTGGTATCATTGCAATGTTTGGAAATGAATAAAACTTTAGACGCAGTATCGGAATTAACGTTACAAAACCAAAAATATGACCGACCGAATAAAAATTAAATCAGCCCTGATTTCGGTTTATAATAAAGATGGAATTCAGGAACTCGCCAGATTACTGGAATCGTTCGGAATACAAATCATTTCAACAGGAGGAACCTTTGATTTTTTAACCCAAAATAATATCCACGCCTTTTCTGTCGAATCGATCACCTCCTACCCTTCTATTCTGGGCGGACGGGTTAAAACCTTACACCCTAAAATTTTTGGCGGTATTTTATGGCGAAGGGATCAACTCTCTGATGTTGACGATGTAGAAAAATATGAGATTCCCTCTGTCGATCTGGTGGTTGTAGACCTCTATCCTTTTGAAAAAACGGTTGCAACCACAAATGACCAGGATGAGATTATTGAAAAAATAGATATCGGAGGTATCTCCCTGATCAGAGCGGCTGCTAAAAACTTTTCTCATGTAATGGTGGTCCCTTCTGCGGCCGACTACCAACATCTGATGGAAATCCTTAGGAATAATTGCGGATATACTTCCTTACAGGAGCGCAAATACTTTGCAGCAAAGGCTTTTGAAATTTCTTCGCACTACGATACACAGATATTCAACTACTTTAATCAATTTGCGAATCTGGATGTTTTCAAACAAAGCGTATCCATTTCCCGTTCCCTGAGGTATGGCGAGAATCCACACCAAAAAGCATCTTTCTTTGGTGATTTAGAACAGGTATTCATACAACTTCATGGAAAAGAACTGTCGTATAATAACCTGGTTGATATTGATGCAGCTATAAACCTGATCAAAGAATTTTCCGATCCGACAGTCGCAATCATAAAACATACCAACCCATGTGGTATTGCTTCACGATCCACGCTTAAACAAGCCTATATTGATGCCCTCGCCTGCGACCCCGCCTCTGCCTATGGCGGTATCATCATTGCCAACCAACAGATACAATCTGATACTGCTGCAGAAATCGATAAACTGTTCTTTGAAATACTAATTGCTGATGATTTCAGTCCCGATGCACTTGAGCGACTGAAATCAAAGAAAAATAGAATACTTTTGCAAAAAAAATCTTACGATTTCTCTAATGGGCTGTTTAAATCGTCATTGAATGGAGTACTCTTTCAGGAACGAGATCTGAAAACCGAGAATGAGAATGATTTTCAATATGTTACTGATAAACGGCCGGATAAAGAGGAGATAAATGAACTTGTTTTTGCAAATAAAATCGTTAAACACTTAAAATCAAATACGATTGTTCTTGTTAAAAATCATCAGCTCATCGGAAGTGGAATGGGTCAGACTTCCCGGGTCGATGCTTTAAAACAGGCAATATTAAAAGCGAACACTTTTGGATTTGATACAGCAGGATCAGTGATGGCCTCCGACGCATTCTTTCCCTTTGCCGATTCCGTCGAAATTGCACACAACGCAGGTGTAAGAGCTGTGATTCAACCAGGCGGATCGGTCAGAGATTCTGATTCAGTGAATTTTTGTAATTCGCACAATATAGCCATGATATTTACCGGCGTTCGCCATTTTAAACATTAAAACTGAAAACTCATGGGATTGTTTACCAAAGAAATAGCGATTGATTTAGGGACTGCAAATACCATCATCATATATAATGACAAAGTTGTTGTTGACGAACCTTCTATTGTTGCAATAGAACGTAGTTCCGGAAAGATCATTGCCGTTGGGAAAAAAGCCCAGATGATGCATGGAAAAACACACGAAAATATTAAAACCATTCGACCCCTCCGGGGGGGCGTTATCGCCGATTTTCAGGCAGCCGAACATATGATCCGGGAATTGATTAAAATGATCGAATTACGTAAATCATGGTTTCCACCGGCACTAAAAATGGTAATATGTATTCCCTCCGGGATAACTGAAGTAGAAGAACGTGCCGTAAAAGACTCGGCCGAACAGGCTGGTGCAAAAGAGGTTCGCCTGATTCATGAACCCATGGCGGCTGCCATCGGTATCGGTATCGATGTTCTTGAACCGGTTGGGAACATGGTGATAGATATCGGGGGAGGAACCAGCGAAATCGCAGTAATCGCACTTGGGGGAATTGTGAATAATAAATCCATTCGCATTGCAGGCGATGAGTTTAACGCCGACATCGAGGAATATATGCGTAAACAACACAACATCAACGTGGGTGAACGCACGGCCGAGCGAATTAAAATTGAAGTGGGGGCTGCACTTTCTGATATTGATAATCCCCCTCCCGATTATCCGGTCCATGGTCGCGACCTGCTCACAGGTATCCCTAAGGAAGTAATTGTAAATCATGCTGAAATTGCCCACTCCCTTGATAAATCAGTTGCAAAAATTGAAGCTGCCGTTCTCAATGCGCTCGAAATGACCCCGCCTGAATTAGCCTCAGATATTTTTGAAACAGGAATATATCTGACCGGCGGAGGTGCCCTCCTGAGAGGACTTGATAAAAGAATTCACCTTAAAACAAAACTGAAAGTTCATGTGGCAGAGGATCCTCTTCGTGCCGTGGCCCGCGGTACAGGAATCGCTTTAAAGAATTTTGATAAATTTACCTTCCTCATTAAGTAGGAGGTCGCATGCGGAATCTTTTCATATTCCTACGTGAACACTATTTTTACTTCCTTTTTCTGATTCTGGAACTTCTGTCCCTGATACTTTTTTTTAATTATAATGATTTTCAGGGTAGCACGTTGTACAATGTTTCTAATGTCATTTCCGGCTCCGTTAATAATGTCTTTAGCAGTATTTCGGAGTATTTTACATTGAAAAAAACCAACCGTGTACTGATAGAAGAAATGGCCCGCCTACATTCCGAAATTCCCGACGCTTTCTATCGGACCGATATGAATGTCTTTTATAAAAAAGATACCATGGTCAACCTGGAATATAAATATATCAGCGCTAAGGTAATCAGCAATTCTACCAATAAACGTAACAATTTCCTGATGATAAACAAAGGTAGACTGCATGGCATTGAAAATCACATGGGAGTGATTATTGGTAATAAACTCGTTGGTCAGGTGGTAGGAGTTACTCCTCATTTTAGCTGGATCATGTCAATGCTTAATAAAGATAGCCATGTCTCTGGAAAATTTAAGAAAAATAATCAGTTGGTAAACGTTGAATGGTCCGGAGGGAACTACAGGAAAGGACAAGTCCGTGAAATCCCTAAACATATCGTTATGGTTAAAGGCGATACCATTATAACCAGTGGAAATTCGAATATTTTCCCAGAAGGATTGATGATCGGAACCATCGATGATTTTACTATTGCTCCGGATGAAAACTTTAATATGGGCCAAATTCTTTTTTCAACCGACTTCAATAGCCTGGGCTATGTTGAAGTTGTTGTGGATCTGATGAGAAAAGAAAAGGAAGAGTTAAAATCATCGTTTAAATCCGAATGAAAAAATCAAGGAACCTCTAAACCGGTATATTCAGTGACCTCAAGAACCGTTTTCTTTAATGTTGTTCGGTTTTTCTTTCTGATCTTCCTTCAGGTACTAATACTGAATCATGTTAATTTGGGGGGGTATCTGAATCCTTTTTTCTATGTTTATTTTATTCTCTTGCTTCCGTTTAGAACCCCTAAAGGAGTTTTGCTAATTGCCTCTTTCCTTCTTGGCTTGGGCATAGATATTTTTACCAATACTATTGGCCTAAATGCGGCATCCTGCGTTATTATGGCATTTGCCAGGCCTTTTGTAATTAATTCTATCTCCTCAGGCCCCGAATCACTGATCGGTGATACGCCTTCACTGAAAAATCAGGGGATTAAGTGGTTTTTGTATTATACAACGATCCTGGTTCTGATCCATCATGCCTTCCTGTTTTATCTTGAGATCTTCCGCTTTATTGAGTTTTTTACGACACTTTTGAGAGTGGCCTTAAGCAGTGCCTTTACAATAATGTTGATTTTAATTAGCGAATACCTGTTTATCTTCCGACAGAAATAAAAAACCTGATCATTCGGGATCAGGTTTGATGAGGTTTCGAGCGGAGTCGAACCGCTGTACGCGGTTTTGCAGACCGCTGCCTAGCCACTCGGCCACGAAACCATCGGAACGGGTGCAAAAGTAAAAAAAAATCCGAATAGTTGCAAGTTCATTTTCTCCAGGTATCTTTATAAACAACCTTTTCTATCTTCCCCCCTATTGGTGGATTCATTTTCGCTATCTTGATTTCAACGCTGTCAATATGGGGAAATTCATTCCGGATGGAAGAGATAATCCGGGCCGCAACATGCTCAAGTAGATGCGATTTAAGACCCATCTCGGTTTTCACACACTGGTACAGTTTAACATAATCAACTGTATCTGTTAAATGATCCGATTGCTCGGCGCTTTTTGTATCTGCTTCTATCGATAGATCCACCGTAAACCTTGATCCTATGATCTGTTCCTCTTTGAAACAACCATGGAAGGCGAAAAATTCCATTCCCTCTAAAAGAATATACCCCATTGCATAAATGTTTAAATACCGAAATTATCAAATTAAAGATATACGGCGCGTCTAAAATGTAAAAATAAGTAAGTTTGCACCGTAATTTTGAGTAAATATTGATTAGCACCAGCCATTATGGAAGAAATAAACAATCCAATTGATGAAAAAGAATCCAGATCCCTGAATTTTATCGAGGAAATCATTGAAGAGGATTTACGATCAGGAACCTATAACGGACGGGTACACACTAGATTCCCCCCGGAACCAAATGGTTATCTTCATATTGGACACGCAAAATCTATATGCCTCAATTTCGGTTTGGGAAAAAAATATATGGGAAAAACCAATCTTCGATTTGATGATACCAACCCGGTTAAAGAGGATATAGAATATGTGGATTCTATTATGGAAGATGTTAAATGGCTGGGATTTGACTGGGAAGACAGGCTTTTTTACGCTTCCGACTATTTTGATCAGTTGTACGAATATGCCTGTATTCTAATACGTAAAGGGAAAGCGTATGTATGCGATATGACCGCTGAAGAGATAAGCGAAACTCGTGGAACCCCCACAAGACCTGGTAAAGAAAGCCCTTACCGAAATAGAACCATCGAAGAGAATCTGATGCTTTTTGAACAAATGCGTCACGGTGATTTTCAGGATGGAGCAAAAGTTTTGAGGGCAAAAATAGATATGGCTTCACCCAATATGCATATGCGCGATCCAATTCTTTACCGGATATTACATTCATCTCACCACCGTACAGGTGATAAATGGTGCATTTATCCCATGTACGATTTTGCTCATGGTCAATCCGACTCAATTGAAAAAATCACGCATTCTATCTGCACACTCGAATTTGAGGTTCATCGACCCCTTTATGATTGGTTCATCCGTGAAATAGGTATTTACGCACCACGGCAAATTGAATTTGCCAGACTGAATATGACTTACACCGTCATGAGTAAAAGAAAACTGCTTGAGCTGGTTAACAACAAATATGTTAACGGATGGGATGATCCCAGGATGCCGACTATTTGTGGATTACGGCGCAGAGGCTTTACTCCCGAATCCATCA
This sequence comes from uncultured Prolixibacteraceae bacterium, assembly GCA_964525995.1. Taxonomy (GTDB): domain Bacteria; phylum Bacteroidota; class Bacteroidia; order Bacteroidales; family FEN-979; genus CAIVAT01. Next base: position 96,011 of record CAZGIM010000008.1, read on the forward strand.
GAAATTTTGCCGAAATTATCGGAGTTGCCAAAAGAGATAACTTTATCGATGTCAGCCTCCTCGAGTTTTGCCTGCGCGAAGACCTCAACAAAAAAGCCAAAAGATTAATGGCGGTACTTGATCCGGTTAAGGTCATAATTGATAATTACCCCAATGACTGCATCGAAGAAATGGAAGCCATAAATAACCCCGAAGATCCGTCAATGGGGAAAAGAATTGTCCCCTTTACAAAAACAATTTTCATTGAACGGGATGACTTTATGGAAAATCCCCCTTCCAAATTCTTCAGACTGGCTCCCGGCCGCGAAGTACGCCTTAGATCAGCCTATATTATAATGTGCAATTCCGTGGACAAGGACCCCATATCCGGTGAGATTACACTAATCCATTGCTCTTACGACCCAACGACAAAAAGTGGAATGCCCAACAGTAACCGTAAGGTTAAAGGTACCCTTCACTGGGTTTCAGAACAATTTGCAGCAACAGCCGAAGTAAGATTGTACGACCGTTTATTTCTTAAGGAAAACCCTGACGAAACTCCAGAAGGTAAAACCTATATAGATTTCCTGAATCCCAACTCCCTGAAGGTAGTCAAAGCCTATATTGAACCCGCAGCACTTACAGCCTCAATAAACGAAAAATTTCAGTTTGAACGGATTGGCTACTTTTCAGTCGATACCGACTCCACAACAGGTAATCTTGTTTTCAACAGAGCTGTTGCACTAAAGGATTCCTGGAGCAAAACAGAAAAAGTCCGGGAAAACTTGACATGATATAAAAAGATTGCGTAATTTTGCACCCGTATTGTCCGATGGTGTAACTGGCAACACGACTGACTCTGGATCAGTAAAGTCCAGGTTCGAGCCCTGGTCGGACAACATAGAAGACCCCAACTAATTGATTTGATTTTAGTTGGGGTCTTGTTTTCCAAATCTCTGATAAAACTTTTCAGTCTTTCATCCGGATCAGGTCAACCTCATGATTCCTTCATCAATCCTGGAAAGAAACTCTTCCTCTCCCAGAGTAAGCATTATATCAAGCATTCCGGGACCTTGATTTGATCCTACTGTCAGGAATCTCAAGGGATTCATCAATTGACCCATTTTAATAGATTTTCTAGCGACAAAATCCTGAATAAACGGGTGCAACTCCTCCTTATTAAACATACCCAAGGCTTTTAACTCCCGGCAGAAATCTGATACCGTTTGTGCAGTGTCAGATTTCCATATTTTTTGATATACCACTTGATCATATTCACGGGGACGGATAAAGAAAAACCAGGACTGATTCCAAAGATCAGGTATCAGAAAGGCACGATCCTTTATTAAATGCAACACCCGAATAACCTGACTTTTTAATGGATTAATCTTGTGTTCCTTGAAATAGGGCTGAATAAAACGGTACAAATCTTCATCCGATGCCATCTGTAAATACTGATGATTAAACCATCGTGCCTTTTCGGCATCGAATTTTGCACCGTGTCTCCCTACCCGACTAAGCGAAAATTCTTGCGTCAATTCTGTCAATGTAAATAATTCACGGTCAGTACCCGGATTCCATCCTAAATGAACCATGATGTTCAGGAAAGCTTCTGGTAAATAGCCAGATTCACGATACCCTGAAAATATTTCCCCTGTTACAGGATCGTTCCATGCAGTGGGGAACACCGGGAATCCCAGCCGGTCTCCGTCTCTCTTGCTTAACTTCCCGTTCCCGTCAGGCTTTAAAATTAAAGGTAGGTGCGCAAACTCTGGCATCCTTTCCTCCCAACCGAAAAAACGATACAATAGAACATGCAGCGGCGCTGAAGGTAGCCACTCCTCCCCCCTGATTACATGTGTGATTTTCATTAAATAATCATCAACGACATTTGCCAGATGATAAGTGGGTAACCCGTCCGATTTAAATAGCACTTTATCATCAAGATTGTTCGTTTCAACAACTACCTCCCCCCGGATTAAATCATTTACAATAACTTTTTCATTTTCAGGGATCTTGACTCGGATTACATAGGGCACCCCGGACCGGACCTTATGCTCTGTCTCCTGCCGGCTCAATGTAAGAGAATTATTCAAATAGGTTCGCGAATGATGATCATAGGTGAAAATATTTTTTGACAGTTTGCTGGCATCACGCTGCTGTTCCAATTCTTCCTCCGTATCGAATGCATAATAAGCATGACCGGAATCTAACAACTTTTGTATGTATATCGAATAAACATCTGAACGCTCCGATTGCCGGTAAGGAGCATAAGGCCCCCCTGTTTCTGGGCTTTCATCAAAATTCAATCCACACCATTTTAAGGAGTCTGTAATGTATCGCTCGGCACCTTCTACAAATCGATTTCGATCGGTATCTTCAATGCGAAGGATAAATGCACCCCCCATTTTACGTGCAAAAAGAAAATTGTATAAAGCGGTACGTACGCCACCAATATGTAAGGGCCCCGTAGGACTTGGCGCAAACCTAACCCGGACTGAATTTCCCATGGTTTCAATGTTTCTTCGGGTGCAAAAATAGACTATTCTGATAAACCGAACCCGTTATAAGTCTGATATTAGTAAATTTGTATTTTCTTTATGGTTAAACGATTGGTGTAATCAAGCCTGAATGAAATGATGGTTTTATCAAATGAAAATATACTAATAAAGAAAATAAATGATTTTATTCGGAAATATTATAAGAATAGAATTATAAAAGGTTCATTTATTACTGTTGGCGCTCTGGCGGCATCCTTCCTATCATTGGTAATATTGGAGTATTATTTTTATCTGAATCCCTTTGCCAAAACCATTCTTTTCTTTTCCTATTTTATTTTTGCAGTTTTTTTATTTATAAAGACAATACTCATTCCGACCTTTCAATTTTTAGAGATAGGTGACCATCTAACACCTAAACAAGCAGCCGGTATAATTGGGAATCACTTTAAGGATATTGAAGATAAGCTACTAAATACACTTCAACTGATTGAATTAAATCGTGAAAATTCAGAAGAAGCCTCGCTGTTAAAGGCTAGCATTATACAAAGAACGAATCAACTAAAAATATTTGAATTTAATAAGATAATAAATATACGTAATACTATTAAAATTTTCCAATATTCATTGCTCCCCTTGTTGCTTATAGTACTACTCCTGTTGTTTACGCCTTCAACTATTTCCGACCCTACTAGTCGCATTATTAATTTCCAGAAACAGTACCTTAAACCCCTTCCTTTTAATATTGACATTCTGAATAAAAATCTTGTAGCAATGCAACAACAGGATTTTGAACTGAATCTTAAAGCTGATGGCTCAAAAGTGCCTTTAGAAATATATATTAATTACGATGGAGTTGATTATAAAATGAAAAGAAACAAAAATTCAATCTTTTCATATACATTCAAAACAATTCAAAAAAGTGTAAATTTTTATGTAAAAACAGATGGTTACGAATCTGATCGTTATACGATTAAAGTTTTTCCTAAACCCGTGATACTGGCCTTTGATTTAAAAATTACCTTTCCTCCTTATCTGAAAAAAATCGAGGAAATACATGAAAACCAGGGCGATTGTAACGTGCCGGAAGGAAGTTTACTTACTTGGAAAATTTTTACGAAGGATGTTTCTCAGGTTATTTGGAGAGAAGAAAACAAAAGTGTTAAAATAAAAAAAGAAAACGATCAATCTTTCCTGCATAAAACTGATGCCAAAAATTCGTTCACATATTCATTGACTCCCAGTAATGAACAAAATAATCATACCGATTCACTCATATATCATGTTGTGGTAATTCCAGATGGATTCCCGACTATTTTTCTAAATAAACAACCAAATCAAAACGTTAGCACCATTTTCTCTTTTGATGGCACTATAAAGGACGATTACGGTTTTTCAAACCTGTTATTTAAATATTATTATATAACAGATTCATTATCAGCAAAAACAAACACAAAGTGTAACAAAGTCGCATTTAGTAAAGAAATGAATGATCAGTTCTTTAATTATTTCGTTGACTTTGATACGCTTAATATACCGAAAGACATAGAGCTGGTATATTATTTCGAAGTATATGATAACGATGGCATTCATGGCCCAAAAAGCACTAAATCAGAGGAAAGAAGATATAAAAGAAAATCTGAAGAACAGATTACCTCAGAGATTCGGAATGAGGAAAAAATACGGGATCAGCTTTTGATGAACAGTCTTAAGGAGACCAAAAACGTGAGGAAGAATATGGAGGACCTACAAAAAAGGTTGGTTGATCAAAAGGCGTTAAACTGGCAAGACAAAAAGCAGTTAGACAAAATATTGCAAAGAACCGAGGAACTCACAAAAAGAATTGATGAGATAGAATCAAAATCAAAAGTGGTTTTAGAATCCGAATCTAAGAACTTAAGAATAAGCGAAAGAATTTTACAAAAACAAAAACAAATTTATGAGTTATATCAGCAGATCCTTACAGATGATATGAAAAAGCAAATGGAAGAAATTAAAAAAATAATCGAAAACGTAAATAAGGAGAAAATAAATGATCTAATAGAAAAATTGAAGAATACAAATAAAAATATTGAAGAAGAACTTGACAAAAATTTGTCATTGTTGAAACAATTGGAGTTCGAAAAAAGGCTGGATGAATTAATTCGTGATCTAAAAAAAGAATCAGAGTCAATTATAAAACTAGCTGATGTGGCAAAAAAAAGTAACTCTAACCTTAATGAAATGATAAATAAATTAAACGAAGTTACTGATAGCACACATAAACTTTTTATAAAGTTAGAGAACATTGAAAATGATAACCGTCTAATAGAAAGTCCAATCGATCTTAAGAACACAAATAGCCAACGCGATTCAATTGGAAAGGAATTAGAGAAAGCAATTAAGGAATTATCCAAGGGTGACAAAGAAAAAGCATCAGAATCGCAACGTTCTGCAGGAAAAGCAATAAAAAACCTAGCGGACCAGTTAGAGTCTGCGATGAATGATTCTGAATTAGAACAGGAAAGCGAGGATGCCAGAACAATCAGAGTCTTACTCGAAAATCTGATAAGGCTTTCATTTGAACAGGAAGAATTAATTAGTCAAACTAGGATTATTTCAAAAATTGACCCAAAGTATTTAGAAAATTTGAATAAACAAAAAAGTTTTGCTTCAATGCTACAAATTATAGAAGATTCTTTACGTACAATAGGAAGACGTCAGGTAATTGTTCGACCTGTAATCAATAAAGAATTGTACACATTGAAAGAAAACATCGAGATGGCAACAGAGGATCTCGAATCAAGAAATATAAATATGGCCATGGTTAAACAACAATATATTATGACCGCAATAAACAATCTGGCTGTTCTAATGAAAGAAGCCCTTGATAAAATGGAGGAGCAAATGTCGCAAAGCATGAATTCAAAAGCTGGTTCGAAGTCGTGTAAAAATCCTGGGAAGAACAGTGGTAAACGAAATGCGCGGGATATAAGAGAACTACAAAGTAACCTTGGGAAGCAATTAGAGAAATTAAAGTCATCAATGGAAAGAACAAAAAACGGATCAAAACCTGGTTTGAAAGAAAATGAAGGAATAAGTAAAGAACTTGCTGAACTTGCTGCTCGTCAGGAAATAATTAGAATGGAGTTACAAAAGTTAAAAGATGGTACAGCTGAACTGTCAAAAGAGGAAAAAGAAGTTTTGAACAGCGCCTTGAATGAAATGGAGAAGTTAGAAAAAGAGCTTATAACTAAAATAGTAAACCAAAATACTTTGGAGCGTCAACAAAACATTTTATCCAGGTTGTTGGAATCGGAAAAAGCTGAAATGCTGCGTGAAAAGGACGAAAAAAGAGAGGCAAAGGAGGCAAAATATTCGAAAATAAGTAACCCTAACGAAAAAATTAAGTATAATAAGAACAATAGAACCGGAAACAATGAAACACATTTTCAGTTACCGGAATTAAAATTGTTTTATAAAAATAAAGTGAATAGTTATATTGTTAAAATTGAACAAAACTATGAATAAAGATTACAGAGAACTCCTGATTAACGGGATGGGAGAAATTGGAAAATTAGAACGGTTCATAGAAGATATATGTGATTATTATAATATAAACAATGAGTACTTTGGGAATATTTTGCTGGCAACCACTGAGTCGGCAGAAATATTGTTCTCAATAAATAGTGATGAACCAAATAACATATTGTCAGTTATCTTCGATCGAAATGCTAAAGGATTAATTTTCAAAATTAAATTGAAAAATAGCACCTCTGATACGGATGAAAATGAAGATTATTTAGATCGCGAGATCCGGAAGCACAAATTGGCAAAGGAGATATTTATAATTAAATCACTTACAGATGAAATAACAATCTCAGTTAATGCAAAAAGCATTGTATTAATATTTTATGTATCGAGTATGAATTATGAAAAATCCCTTTACAGGATAAATAAATTAAACGAATATTGGCATACCACAGTTGATGTTAAGGAAAAGAAATAATGGCAAGGTTTAGTTTTTTTTCTGAAGATAAATTGTTTGTATTAAAGGAAAAAGGGAAATTAAGAGCATGGTTTTCAACAATTCTTGAAACGGAGCATAAGAAGGCAGGTCTTATTAATTTCATTTTTTGTAATGATAATTATTTATTAAAGCTCAACAGAAAATTCCTAAATAAAAATACCTATACGGATATTCTTGCTTTTCAGAATAATGAGCCTAATGAACCTATTTCAGGTGATATTTTTATAAGCATTCAAAGGGTTAACGAAAACTCAACAATTTTTAACACTACTTTCTCGGAAGAACTTAAACGAGTTATGGCGCATGGAATTTTACATCTTTCAGGATATATTGATAATACTAAAACTGAAAAGGATGTCATGAGAGAGAAAGAGGATTTTTACTTGAAAATGTTTTAGAGGCTCCGCCTGATTGAATTTAGTTTCACGTGAAACGATCACATGAATCACTATGATGTTATAGTAATCGGTGCTGGACATGCTGGGTGTGAAGCTGCAATGGCCTCGGCAAAAATGGGATCAAATGTCCTATTGGTTACGATGAGTATGTCAAATTTAGCTCAAATGTCGTGTAATCCTTCTATTGGAGGAGTGGCAAAAGGACAAATTGTAAGAGAAATTGACGCATTAGGTGGTTTTAGCGGAATAGTCAGCGATCGATCGATGATCCAGTTCAGAATGCTAAACAGGTCAAAAGGTCCCGCAATGTGGAGCCCACGGGCACAAAATGACCGCTATCTTTTTTCGAAAGGATGGAGGCTTGTACTGGAAAGTAATAATAAGGTTTCATTTTGGCAGGATATAGTATCTGAAATACTTGTAAGAGGAGGAAGAGTAACGGGAATAAAAACAGGGTTAGGAAGAACTTTTTATTGTAAGGCAGTAATTTTGGCAAGTGGCACTTTTTTGAATGGGATTATACATATAGGTGAAAAGCATTTCAGCGGTGGCAGATTGGGAGAAAGCGCTTCAAGATTTTTGACAGAGCAATTAGTGGAATTAGGATTCGAATCAAAAAGAATGAAAACAGGAACACCTGTAAGGGTAGATGGACGAACTTTAAATTTTTCCGAAATGGACGAACAGTCTGGTGATACCAATCCAGGCAAGTTTTCCTTTACTTCTACTGTACCATTGAAGCATCAACGAAGTTGTTTTCTTACATATACTAATTCAAAAGTACATGAAATATTAAAAACAGGTTTTGAAAAATCACCGTTATTCACAGGAAGGATAAAAGGAAAAGGTCCAAGATATTGTCCATCAATTGAGGATAAAATTGAACGATTTTCTTCCAAAGAAAGCCACCAGTTATTTATTGAACCAGAAGGATGGGACACAATAGAATTTTATGTGAATGGATTTTCGTCGTCTTTACCGGAAGAGGTTCAATTTAAGGCTCTTAGAAAGGTTCCTGGTTTTAGAGAAGCAAAATTTTTCAGACCTGGCTATGCAATTGAATATGATTATTTTCCACCACAACAGTTGAAACTAACTTTAGAGACAAAAATTGTAGATAATTTATTTTTTGCAGGACAAATAAATGGTACTACCGGATATGAGGAAGCAGCTGCCCAAGGACTGGTTGCAGGTATTAATGCGCATCTGGCAATAAATAAAAAAGACCCATTCATATTGAAAAGATCAGATGCTTATATAGGAGTACTTATTGACGACCTAATAACAAAAGGCACAGAAGAACCGTATAGAATGTTCACCTCAAGGGCGGAGTTCAGGATACTGTTGAGGCAAGATAATGCAGATGAACGTCTTACTCCAATTGGACATTCCCTTGGCTTAATATCCAAGGAGCAATTTTCGAAAACCAAGGAAAAATACGAAAATGTATCCAGATTGATCAACTACATCCAAAACAATAGTATTGCACCAGTTGAAGTTAATCAGTTTCTGAATTCATTGGATTCAAAAGAGATAACGCAGAAGCAAAAAATCTCATCTATTTTAGTAAGGCCTAAGGTTAGGTTACAGGGCCTTATTGATCATATAAACCTACTAAGTGATTATATCAAAGCAAATGACGAGTTTGATCAAGAATGTATAGAAGAGGTTGAATTAAAGACAAAATATAATTCATATATCATTAAAGAACAGGAAATTGCTTTAAAAATGATAGCTTTAGAAAAGCAAAGAATTCCCGAAGATTTTAATTTCAATGCTTTAAAATCACTTTCTTCGGAAGCGCGGGAAAAATTATCAAGACTAAGGCCCTTAACCGTTGGACAAGCGGGGAGAATAAGTGGAGTATCTCCCAGTGATATTTCAGTACTTATTGTGTATCTTAACCAATAATGTTTCACGTGAAACAGAAATCTATGTCTGAAGAATTAGTCCAATGTCCAATCTGTGACTCTGATACGTTCCATCGCTATATGGAAGTTACAGATTGGTTTCTTACAAAAGAGCGTTTTTTGTTAGTAAAGTGTTCAAACTGTGGACTGATATTTATTAATCCGAGACCTGATATAACAGAAATAAGCCCCTACTATTGTTCTGACGATTATATATCGCACGGGTTAAAAAATACCAAGTTGATTGACAAAATTTACGGGTTCATACGGCAACGATCGATCAGGATGAAGTTTAACTTGATACGACCGCATATGTCTGGCTTTAATATCCTTGATATCGGTTGTGGAACCGGTGAATTCTTGTCCTACTGCCAAATAAAAGGAATGACTGTGCGGGGAGTAGAACCTAATGAACGGGGACGGGCTTTTGCAATTAAAAACAATTTAACGGTATCAGACCATCTCAATTTTGTAGATATAAATCCGGGGTCAATAGATGCTATAACGATGTGGCATGTAATTGAACATATTCATGATCTCAGGGGAACGCTGTTGAAGATAAACGAATACCTAAATTCAAGGGGTGTACTTATTATTGCCGTTCCTAATAGCAATTCATTTGATGCTGAATTCTTTAAAGAGCACTGGGCTGCATATGATGTTCCGCGGCATATTTACCACTTTTCAAAACAAAATATTACACACTTGGCAGAATCATTTGGTTTCAAGGTTATAAAGGTGGTTCCTCAAAAATTTGATGCCTATTATGTATCGATGTTAAGCTTGAAATATAAGTATAATAAAATTCTATCCTGGCTATTTCCCCTCTTTGGACTTTGGTTTAATATTAGATCTTACTACGATAAAAACAGATACTCCAGCCTGATTTTTATTCTGAAAAAGAAAAATAATTAATTTTAGCGCAATAGAGTGGGTTTTAAGTATAAGTGACACTTCAGGTCATTTATAGTAAGATCGTTTGTTATAAGGCGCCGTATTATGAAATTTAAAACATTATAAATCAGGACATAATGACTGTGGAATCCACAAAACAAAAAACTAAGCCATTCTGGGTCCTGTTTTCTGCCATTTTAGTTTTAGTATTGATTCAATCTTACCAATGGTTTATTTCGTGGCAAGTTAATCCTGGTAATATTACAGCTTCTGTTCAAAAAACTTTTCTTAGAAAAGAAATAGATCTTAATAATGAAGTTGAAAACCAAATTCAGGCCTTTGATACTATTCATATAAAGCAATCATTAGAGAAATTGAACAGAAATTTCTCCGGATTGAAACAGGTGGATTTTCTTCTCTTTATTTTCAGCAGCGATTCGTTAATCTTTTGGAACGATAGCAAGATGCCTATTCCTGAACTATACGATAAAGGACCCACCAAAATCCCCTCAGTGGTCGAGCTTGCAAACGGGTGGTATTATATTATGAAGAAACAGGCAGGCTCTTATGTTTTCCTGTCTGCCATATTGTTAAAAAATGAATATAGTATTGAAAACAATTACCTGAGAAATGAGTTCGATCCCGATTTTAAAAATTGTTCTCATGTTGATATAGATCTTCATCCCGGGAAACACAGCATATTTTCATTCTCTGGAACTTTTATGTTCAATCTGATTTTCAATCAGTCTTCGTCGACAGAAATTAATCTGACTCAAACCTGGGTGTTGTTTGTGCTTGTAGTATTGCTATACATTCTGACTTCTGTTTTTTTGTACCGCTTTTATTGTAACGTAAAATGGTTCCAATCAAGGGAAAATTTTCTGGTATTAATGTTTATAATGGACTTGATAATCTTAAGGATTGTACAACAAGGAATGAAGTTCCCTCAATTTTTATATCAATCCGAATTGTTTTCCCCAGTTTGGTACTCATCCTCATTAATTTTACCCTCTCTGGGTGATTTTTTATTGGATGCAATTCTTTTACTCATATGCAGCATTGTATATAACAGAATCGATAATAAGCGAAAGCATAGTTGGGAACGTTTCGGGAAATACCGAATACCGCGGATGTTACTTTCTCTGCTACTTTGTTTTTTTCTCACTTTCATGCTGCATTACTTAATTAGCGATTTACTTTTAAACTCTTCATTTTCTGTACAACTTCAGGACGTTTCCAATATGGAACCCCTCAGTGGAATTGGCTTATTAATTATTCTCTTATTGATTTGTTCATATTGGTTTGTTTCTTCAAGGATTTTGGCTACAGTCCTAGGTGTAAATTTTGTATCAAGCATGGAGGATGCTCCTCGTAAGGAAGGCTATATTAAAGATTCTGCAATTTTCAACAATTCCCTCCGGAAAGTTTTAAATTCCGATAATTTTCAACTGGTTATAATCTTCATTTCTGCAGCAATTGTTGTTAGCACGCTGGGTTTTGTGCTTACTGGAGGATTTCCATTAAATGAACGACTTATTTTCAGCTGTACGTTTCTGGTCTATGTGGTAATTTTTTCGATTATCAAACTATTGGGAAAACATATACTATCGTTCAGTATTATCATTATTTTCCTGACCTTTTTTTCCATCATTGGCACCTGGATGATGAATAATGCAAATGATAGTAAATCAAGAGCTACAGATGTATTATTTGTGACAAAAATGTCGAATAGAAGAAACCCCGTAACAGAGATAATGTTCGAAAAAGTTCAAACTAAAATACATTCCGACACTTCCTTTTGGCTGAATGTTTTCGATCATCATAAAATCGGTAGTAATACAAGGGTAATCCAGGATCTGTTAAAGGAACGTTATTTTAATGGTTATTGGGATAAGTACAATATTCAAATCACAGTTTGTGATAGCTTAAATAAATTGACCATTCAGCCTGAAGGCTACTTAGCAGGGTGCAATGAATTTTTTAAAGATGTGATTCGTGATTTTGGGAGATCTACCGCTTTACCAACTCTTTTTTTCCTTGATTATGGGTATGGAAAAGAAAATTATCTCGGAATTCTTAGCCATGGATATCCTGAACTTCAAAAAAACAGGAAATTATGGCTATTTATAGAAATTAGTCTGAATTCAGTTAGCGCTGATCCCGGATTCCCGGGTTTACTTATAGATAAATCAAATATTAATGGCAGCCTCCAGGGAGCGTTTTCCTATGCTGTATATAAAGAGAATAAACTTTTACATTCTGTTGGTAAGTATCCTTATCCTACAGAGATATTTGAATTATCACGGGCACGTTATTCCATTCCCCAGATTAATGAATTCAATTATAAACATGAATTTTATACCGTTGATACAAATACCATATTGCTAATAAGTAAGATGAAGCCATCCGTATGGAATTGGATAACGCCATTCCCATATCTGTTTTTATTTTTTTCCATATTTATCTGTTGTTTCGCGATCGCCTCAAAAATTTCAAACCGTCAGCATCTTTTTCAAAGTTCATTACAAAACAGAATGTATTTTGTTCTTATAGGAATTCTCATCCTGACAATGATGATCACGGGATTTGTTCAGGTTTTCAATATCCTTTCATTTAATTTCAAGAAAGATTATGAGAGTTTAAGAGAACGTGTTTCCTCTATCGGGATCGAAATTCAGCATAAATTCGGCAATGATAATCAAATAAATGAGAGAAAAGACAGATCAATTGATGACTTTCTCATCAAATTATCCAATGTTTTTTTTACGGAAATCAACTTGTATGGACCTGATGGAATCTTACTTTCGACAAGCCGACCGCAACTATTCAATGCGGGAATACTTTCCGGCAGAATGAATCCAGAGGCGGTACAACAATTGGTATTGAATAAACGCATGGTATATATTCATCGGGAGCAAATCGGAGAAATGGATTTTCTTTCTGCTTATATGCCACTGTACAACAACCATAATGACCTGTTGGGTTTTATCAATCTTCCTTATTTTTCAAAGGGGGACGAATCAAAACGTGAGATTGCTTCATTTTTAGTGACTTTCCTCAATATTTATATAGTGATATTATTATTGGGGGTTTTTGTTACTATTCTGATATCAAACCACATAACAGCCCCCCTTGATGTATTGGCTGTTAAGCTGTCAAAGATCAGAATCGGGAAGTCAAATGAAAAAATACATTGGAGTAAAAAAGATGAAATCGGACAACTTGTAGCCGAATACAACAGAATGGTTGATGAACTGGAGAAAAGCACCAGATTGCTTACACAATCAGAAAGGGAGCGTGCGTGGCGGGAAATGGCGCGTCAGGTTGCACATGAGATTAAAAATCCCCTGACTCCAATGAAATTGAGCGCTCAATATTTTGAGAAAGCATGGAAAGAAAATGCACCCGACCTCGACTTGAAACTTTCCCGGTTTATTAAGACCCTGATTACGCAGATCGATATGCTTTCGGAAATTTCTTCAGATTTTTCTGATTTCGCAAAGCTTCCTCAAATGAAGTTAGAGCAGGTAAAAGTGGAAGAAATTGTAAATTTTGTGGTCTCACTCTACCAGGATTCCTCTCCTGTACAGTTTGATATTGTTGCCATTGAAAAAGATCTGACTATTATGGCAGACAGATCACAACTGACGAGGGTCTTTACCAATCTGATCAATAATTCTATTCAGGCTATTGAGAATAAACAGAATGGTAAGATTGTAATAAAGCTTTGGAAAGAAGAAGGCTTTGTTGTGGTTTCAGTAGTTGATAACGGTGGTGGAATAACGCCGGAACAAGAAAAGGAAATTTTCAAACCGGGATTCACAACTAAGCAAAGGGGAATGGGACTTGGACTGGTGATTGTAAAAACGATAATTGAGAGTTTAAATGGCGAAATATCATACGTAAAGCCGGATTCAGAAGGAGCTGGTTTCTTAATAAATATACCTGTAGAAAAGAACCAATTTCATACAAATGAAACAAACTGGGATCAGGATCATTAAATTGACCGTTATCTTGTTAATTTTTAGCTCCGGATGCAGGAAGCCTGCACAAACGGAGTGGTATCATCCATTTTCCGACAAGAACTGGGAACGTTATAATATTTTACGTTTTGAAATCCCGATTAATGATGCAGGGGAAAGCCATAATATTACCTTGTTTGCTTATTTATCGAGCGAATTTGAGTTTCAAGAATTACCTTTTAATATGGTCATGGAAACCCCATCAGGGGAGGAAAGGATCAACGAATACCTGTTGCAGTTCCGATCGAAAAACGGGAATCCTATAAATCAGTGTACTAAAGATTCTTGTTTGGTACAGGTCATTCTTAAGCAGGATTTGAGGATTAACAAACCAGGTATCTTGCTTTTGGAAATCGAAAATCTGAATCCCCGATTACTCACTGCGGGGGTTTACGGCGTGGGTATCAGGGTTACACCATCGTCTCATTAGTTCTTTGGCAATTCGTTGGTCGTCTTTTAATTGATTAATTAATAGTTCAAAGTCGGTGAACTTTTTTTCGTCTCTTATACGGTCAATAAATGATATTTCTACGGTAGCACCATAGAGGTCTTCAGAGAAATCAAAAATATGAACTTCGACAGTCAGGGTTTTACCTCCGAATGTCGGGCGGATTCCAATATTTGCCATACCAGAGAAGATAATTCCATCAAGGGTTACGAGGACTGCATATACCCCTGATAACGGAAGAACAGTATTCCCCTGTTTAATTTCAAGATTAGCAGTGGGGAATCCCAATTTCCTGCCCAGGTGGTTTCCATGAATTACTGTTCCTGCTATAGTGTAAGGTGATCCGAGGGACATGGTTATCTGTCGAACATTACCAGATTGCAGTAAATCAAGAAGGAACTTTGTATTTGAATTTTTCTTCATACAAGCGCAAAACTACCAAGAAAATAGACTTTCGGGTTGATCGTTTTTAGATTTTTAAGTTGAACTAAAAACGTGATGTAAATCAACTGCCGAAGAAAATTTGAAAAAAACGGGTAGCGGATTAGAACGAAAAACAGAGTAAAAATCAGCTTGCAAATCCCAACTGGACCAAATATTCGGCAATCTGTACGGCATTGGTAGCAGCCCCTTTACGAAGATTGTCGGCGACAATGAATAGGTTGAGGCCATTATGAGTGGATTCATCTTTCCTGATACGGCCGACAAAAACGTCATCCTTTCCCTTGGCAAATAACGGCATGGGATAAATATTTTTATTCACATCATCTAAAACTACGATACCGGGAGTATCTTCAAGGATCCTGCGAATTTCGTCCAGGCAAAATTCGGTTTCAAATTCAATATTTACGGATTCAGAATGTCCGCCGATCACGGGAACTCTCACAATAGTGGCGGTAATTGCGATAGACTGATCACTAAGAATCTTTCGAGTTTCATTGACAAGCTTGACCTCTTCGGTTGTATACCCGTTTTGCTGAAATGTTCCGCCATGTGGGAAAAGATTTAAATCGATGGGATGAGGATATGCCATTTCTCCATGAATACCCATCCGTTCATTTTCGAGTTGCCGGACTGCTTTGGCGCCTGTTCCCGTAACAGATTGGTAGGTCGATACGACGATCCTTCTGATTTTGTATCTTTCATGTAACGGCGCCAAGGTCAAAACCATCTGTATGGTTGAGCAATTGGGATTGGCAATGATTTTATCTTTTTCAGATAACAAGTGAGCATTTATTTCTGGCACAATAAGCGGAATGTTTTCTGTCATTCGCCAGGCTGACGAATTGTCGATCACGGTAATTCCTGCACTTGCATAACGAGGCGCCCACTCTATTGAGACGGCAGCGCCTGCTGAAAAAATCGCTATTGATGGTTTAGCGGCGATGGCTTCTTCGTGGGTAACCACCTGCACAATTGATTTGTTGAAAGGTAATTGCAGGCCTGTTGATTTTGGAGAGGCGACAGGAATTAACTGTTCAGGAATAAAATGATGTTCTTCCAGCACCTTCAGAATTTCTCTTCCGACAAGACCGGTAGCGCCAACGATTGCAAGTTTTTTAACAGGATGAACAGAACGCATACGATAAATGAAATTAAAACAAAGTTAGGATAAAACGAAACAGTCAGTGAATATTGTCCCGACAATAAAAAAAAGAGGACAAAACCACGACTTTCCGATAATAACCAGGATTAACCTTGAAAAAATGAAACAATTATCGCTCATATTCTGCTTTTTACCTGTTTTATGTTTTGCCCAGATTGATGATCGGTTTTCGGATGGGAATTTTTCGGAAAATCCATCCTGGGTCGGAAACACAGACCGTTTTATCATTAACCAGCAACTACAGTTACAACTGAAGTCATCCGGAACAGACACGTCCTGTCTGTTTACCCGAAACCACCTGATCGCAGAAGCTGAATGGACCTGGTGGATGAAACTATCATTTAATACTTCTGCCAATAATTTTGCACGAATCTATTTTGTCGCAGATACTAACGAAGTAGAAAAAATCAGCAGTGCCCTGTTTCTTCAGACCGGGGGAAGTGATGATTCCCTAACGGTTTATGAGCAAAATACAACCGGGTGCACAAAAATATTGACCCTTTCTGCATATTTAACCAACCATAGCACCAATTTTTTGAGAATAAAAATTTTACATCCTACCCGAAATGATTGGGAATTATTTATTGATTCTACCGGTGGGTATGATTTTTTTCATGCCGGAACATTTACAGACAGTATAAATCGCCTCACAAATTGGTTGGGCCTTTTTTGCAAATATACTTCCAGTAATTCATCCAAGTTTTATTTTGATGATTTTTATGTAGGACCGATCCGGCGGGACACGATTCCCCCTAAAGTATTATCAGCCGAATTGCTAACTGATCGGACCCTGGAGCTTTCCTATTCAGAGATTCCCGAAAAATCATCGGCTGAAAATCCATTGAACTATATCATTTCCTCTCATGGTGAAAATCCGACAATGGTAACCCAACTGTCAGACAGGCCCGCCACAGTAATCCTCACATTCAACAATCCCATACCGGAACGGACCTGTGATTCTTTAATGATTTCCGCTATATTTGATCCTGCCGGTAATATTATTCAAGATTCTGTCGTTGGATTCTGCTGGTTTCATCCGTTGGTTCATGAAATTGTGATAAACGAACTATTGGCTGATCCGGAACCAGCAGTAGGGTTACCTGAGGGAGAATTCGTTGAATTGTACAACAAGACGATGTTTCCGGTAAATTTGAAAAACTGGACCTTCTCTTTCGGGAATAATAAAAAGACATTTCCATCAGTTCGTATTGAGCCTGAAGATTATCTGATTATTGCAAAGGATTCCTTGTATCACAGTTTTAGCAGGTGTGCATGGTTGTTTACCTCCGCATCTTCCCTTTCAAATGAGGGAACCCAATTGGTTTTAAGAGATCCGGACCAAAGAGTTATTCATGCGTTGAAGTATGAACCGGGTTGGTATCAGGATTCATTTAAAGCAGAAGGAGGATGGTCGCTGGAGATGAAGGATCCGGATAATCCCTGCGGATGTTCTGATAATTGGTCTGCGTCAATCCATCCCCTGGGCGGTACTCCAGGAGCTCTTAATTCTGTTTCAAAAGATAATCCGGATGTGAAACCACCCTATATGACCGGGGCGTTTCTTATTGATACCAACCTTATGGAGATCCGGTTTTCGGAAGCGATGGACAGTATGTCGCTAAGAAAAGAGCATTTCTTTATTACCGGCTCAAATGTTCATGAACCGGAGGAACTCACATTAGTGCCTCCTGATTATCAAAATATCACATTAAGATTTCTGCATCATTTTGATACCGGTTTGATTTATCAAATCAGAGCAGATACCTCAATACAGGATTGTTCCGGGAACCCAATTGATGCATTAAAAACCATTCAGTGTGCTATCCCTGCTCAAGTTAATAAAAATGATATAGTTATAAATGAGTTTCTTCCTGATCCATATAGCGGAGGGGCAAGGTTTATAGAATTGTACAATCCGTCGGAGAAGGTTGTCAACCTGGAGTCGCTTGTTGTTGCCGGTAAAGATACTTCGGGGAATATGCTTCCTGAGGCATTTCCAATAGAGGAAAGAGGGAATTTACTATTCCCCGGAGCGTACCGGGTACTAACCACTGAGGCAAGCAATGTCCAACAATACTATTGGTGCCCTGCACCCGAATGCTTTACAGAAATGAAATCGTTTCCAGTTTTTTATGATGATTCGGGGACCCTTATTCTGGCAAGGAAATATGATCAAATGGTCATTGACCGGGTGAGGTACTATTCGGGAATGCATTTTCCTCTGTTAGTTTCACATGAAGGAGTCTCACTTGAACGGTACCATCCCGATCGCCCTTCCATGGATGTTTCAAACTGGCACTCCTCATCGGAAACAAATGGTTTTGCAACGCCGGGGTATCTGAATTCTCACCGGTATTATACTGAAGACCCATCAGTTGATATAGAAATACAGCCCGCTGTATTTTCTCCTGATAATGATGGATTCAATGACCTTCTATCCTTGACTCTGAGAAATATCAAACCAGACCAGCCCATAAATATTACCATTTTTGACAAGAGGGGTATGCGGATAAGGTGTTTAGCCAATAATGTTCTGGCCGGTGAATCTACGGTTTTTGTCTGGGATGGAATGTCGGATGATCGTCAAAAAGTTCCGACAGGCATCTATATTGTCCTTATTGAATTTACCTCAGAAAGCGGCGTTCAGAAGTCGATTAAAAAAGTGGTTATCCTCTCCGGCTATTAAATGATGGCTGCGGCGATACAAACAACACTAACCCTGACACCAGGTATCTGATTTAAAGTATGAATACATGATTCCAGTGTTGCACCGGTTGTCACAACATCGTCAACGAGTAGCAGATATTTGTTTTCAAAAGAATGAGGATTTTTAAGTATAAAAATATCATGAACATTTTGGTACCGGTCAAATCTCGATTTACGGGTTTGAGTTCCAGTATGGGTTGATCTCGACAACAGTGAGTGATCAACAGGAATATGCATCGGTTCAGACAATCCCATACCAAACAACTCACTTTGATTATAACCGCGTTGCATATATTTCTTTTTATGAAGTGGAACCGGAATTATGAAATCGGCATTTTTATAATGGATATCATCCTTCAGTATTTCACCATACAGTTTTCCTAAATAGGTACCGATTTCCTTTATCCCTTTATATTTTAGTTGATGAATTAAATGTTGAACTTTACTTCCTTTATTGAATACCAGAAAGGCAGTAGCGTGGTCAATTTGTTCC
This sequence comes from uncultured Prolixibacteraceae bacterium, assembly GCA_964525995.1. GTDB lineage: Bacteria > Bacteroidota > Bacteroidia > Bacteroidales > FEN-979 > CAIVAT01. The sequence continues at coordinate 114,974 of CAZGIM010000008.1, forward strand.
CTGCCCCAGAATAGCCGCGCCACAGGATTATCACCATCCAGGTGGAAATTGGTTCTAGGCAGGTGGTAGAGGCAGGAACTACAAAGAACCCTCTCAAAACTCCAAAGGTTATTCCCACATCCGGCACAAATCCTTGGAAAAATGAGGCCGATAAAATCATTAAGCCACAAACCCGGTTTACCGGTTAATCAGAGATTTTCCTAAAAGTTAAATCATATTCGGAAAAAACCTGTAGGTTTGATAAAATTTTGTATCGTGTCGGTCACTCCGGTTTTACGTGTCCAGGATCTAAGTATTTCGTTTTGTCATGGAGACCATACCCCATCCAAGGTAGTCGATCACATATCTTTTTCAATTGGGTCCCGCGAAACGGTAGCCATGGTAGGTGAATCGGGATCCGGTAAGACGGTCACGGCACTTGCCATACTTAGATTAATTTCCCAACCACAGGCTATAATAGACTCCGGAAACATATTTTTCAGAACATCCGATAAAACGGTCATCGATTTACTGAAGTTGGAGCCAGAGAAATTACCATCTATCAGAGGAAAATTTATTTCGATGATATTTCAGGAACCGATGTCGTCCCTGAATCCTGTATTTACCTGCGGCGATCAGGTTGCAGAAAGCCTTAGAATACATTTGGGGCTTACTTCCCGGGATGCGTATAGGAAAAGTCTGGATTTGTTTGAGGAGGTAAAATTACCAAGGCCTGCCCAAATCTTTCAAGCGTACCCACATCAGCTTTCTGGCGGACAAAAACAAAGGGTCATGATAGCCATGGCCATTTCATGTAATCCCTCCCTTTTGATAGCGGATGAGCCGACCACTGCATTAGATGTAACGGTTCAAAAGACCATCCTTGAGTTACTGAGGCAGCTACAGGAAAACAGAGGTATGAGTGTGCTATTTATCACCCATGATCTTGGGTTGGTCGCAGGATTTGCTAATCGTGTTATTGTATTACACAAGGGAAAGGTTGTTGAAGAGGGAATGGTTACGGATATTTTTAATCATCCGAAGGATACTTATACCCAGGGATTATTGGCGTGCCGACCACCCCTTATTACCCGGCCGCACAGGCTCCCTACCGTGAATGACTTTATTAACGGAAAGGATAAAGTCACACAAGAGGTGATCACTTCCGGTCAACGTGAATTATTTCATCGTGACATTTATTCAAATGATCCGATCCTTAAAATCGAACATCTTGGAAAAAAATTCGGACAAGTTCACGTACTTCATGATGCCTGTTTAGAGGTTTTCCCGGGAGAAACTTTAGGAATAGTAGGAGAATCAGGCAGCGGAAAAACGACCCTTGCCCGTGTGACCCTTGATCTAATCCCGGCAACCGAGGGGCGAATTTTGTTTGATAATGTTGATATTACAAGAATTACGCGAAAAATGATAAAAAAATTCCGCAAGGAATTTCAGATTATTTTTCAGGATCCCTACGCGTCGTTGAATCCGAGGTTGACAGTTGGTGAAACCATAGAGGAACCGATGAAGGTACATGGCTTGCACGGAAACCGTAACTCAAGAAAGCAAAAGGTTTTGGATTTAATGGGGAAAGTGGGTCTTACTTGCGATCAATACAATAGATATCCCCATGAGTTTTCTGGTGGTCAACGTCAGCGTATCTGCATTGCAAGAGCGCTGGCTGTCGAGCCCCGTTTGATCATTTGCGATGAATCTGTTTCTGCTCTGGATGTCTCCATTCAGGCTCAGGTGTTGAATCTTCTGAATGATTTGAAAAGAGAATTTGGCCTAACATACATTTTTATTTCACATGATCTTGCGGTCGTTAAATATATGTCGGATAGAGTGATAGTAATGCGGAATGGAATAATTGTGGAAATGGGTGAAGCCGATCGTGTATTCGGGAATCCGGTATCTCCCTATACCCGGGCCTTAATTGATGCAATACCGGGGCAAGTGCAAGAGATTTCATGAATCGGATTCCCGAATACATCAGGAGTAATTCAATTTATTCCCCGGGAGAATTTAAATTAATTTAGTTTTTATGGAACAGAAGAGAAGAAAAAACCAAAAAGAATCACAAACCCTTGTGAATTTGGTTGTAGCGGTATTTCAGCAATATCCGAACAGCAGTTTCAATTATAAGCAAATTGCCGGAAGGTTGGGAATCATTGACAGGGCCGAAAAGGATCTGTTAAGAAATATTATCGGTCAACTTTATCTTGAGAAAAGGCTGATTTTAAGCAAGCGTGGAAAATATCAGATTAATATTCAGTTACCAGAATTTAAAAAGGACATCAAAACAAAAATTGTCGGAACAGTTGATATGAAACAAACCGGCAAAGCTTATGTTATTCCTGAGGATCATTCGGAAGATGTTTTTATTTCGGCGACCAACACCCATCATGCTTTACACGGGGATAAGGTGCTCGTTTTTCTTTTTCCGAAAAGGAAAGGCCACAAAATTGAGGGAGAAATAATTGAAATATTAAAGCGGAACAAACGACAATTCGTTGGAACCCTTGAAACCTCAAAGAACTTTACTTTTCTAAGGCCCGACAGCGCCAGCATGCCGATCGATCTGTTTATTCCAATATCCAAGATCCATGGAGCAAAGAACGGTCAAAAGGTGGTTGCTGTCATCACTGATTGGCCTGAGCAGTCGGCCAATCCCTTTGGTGAGGTAACAACCATTCTAGGAAAACCGGGAGAAGACCGGGTAGAAATGCAATCGATATTAGCTGAGATTGATTTCCCGCTCTCCTTTTCGGCGGCTGCTGAGCAAGAGGCTACTTCGTTTCCAGCGGAAATTATTTCAGAGGAGATCAGGCTACGCCGGGACTTCAGGCAGGTTTTTACTATTACTATAGATCCTGAGGATGCAAAGGATTTCGATGATGCTATTTCCTTAAAGTTATTAGAAAACGGTCATTGGGAGGTCGGTGTGCATATTGCAGATGTTTCATGGTATGTAAAACCGGGGTCTGCTATTGACAAAGAGGCAAATGAGCGGGGAACCTCTGTATATATGGTTGGAAGAACCATTCCGATGCTTCCGGAAAGATTATCAAATGGTTTATGTTCATTAAAGCAGGGTGAAGACCGGTTGTGTTTTTCGGTGGTTTTTGAAATGGATTCAGAGGCGCGAATATACCAGGAATGGATCGGAAAGTCTATTATCAATTCTGACCGGCGGTTTAGCTATGAAGAGGTGCAGCGAATTCTCGAGGGAGAGGAACACCAGTATGGAGAAGAGCTGAACACCTTAAATCAAATAGCCGGCAAACTGAGAACGGAACGGTTCAGGAAAGGGTCTTTCAATTTTGAGACACAGGAAGTTAGATTCATACTTGATGAATCAGGTCGCCCGCTTCAAATTTTCCTTAGGGAAATGAAGGATTCAAATAAATTGATCGAAGACTTTATGTTGTTAGCAAACCGGAAAGTAGCGGAATGGGTTGGTAAAAGAAAAGATGACCGGAACAATAAGACATTTGTTTACAGGGTTCATGATACACCCAATCCTGAAAAACTTGAGAACTTTACTCAGTTTCTGGGAAGGCTGGGTTATAAAATCAGCCTCAGTTCGAAAAAAACAATGGCAGCATCGTTCAACCGGCTTTTCAATGATATAAAAGGTACCGGGACGGAGAATATGATTGAGTCTATTGCTATTCGAACAATGGCGAAGGCGTATTATTCGACTCATAACATTGGTCATTACGGCCTTGCTTTTCAGCATTATACCCATTTTACCTCCCCGATACGGAGATATCCCGATCTGATGGTTCACCGGATACTTTACCAATATCTTCAAAACGGTCCTTCGGTAAACAAGGAGGAATATGAAGCCATTTGCGAACATGCCTCTGAAATGGAGCGCAGGGCAGTTGATGCAGAACGGATGTCGGTTAAATATAAGCAGGCTGAATTCATGCTCGATAAAATAGGGCAGGAATTTGAGGCGCTGGTATCCGGAGTAAGTAAGTGGGGTATTTTTGCAGAAATATCAGGGACCAAATGTGAAGGGATGATCCGTCTGCGCGATCTGGATGATGACTTTTATTTTCTGGATGAAGAGAATTATCAGATCATAGGACAACGATATGGAAATCGGTTTAAACTGGGCGACAAAGTGAAAATCAGGGTGAAGAGAATAGATTTGTCAAGAAAGCAAATGGATTATGATTTAGTTTCCTGATTAAGTTTAAGTGGATGGAGCTTATCTCCCGAACAGAAATTTTACAAGAGGTACCGTTTCTGAAGAAACTGGGTGGCGACTTTTTACTTAAGAACGCCTTTCGCTTGTTGCATTTTAATCGGGTAAATGATATCTATTCAAGAAACCATCATCTTTCCGGAAAGGAGTTTTTGGAGGTGGTCATTCGGGAGACTGGTATTCAGATTAAAATTACTGCATCCGACCTTGAAAAGATTCCTAAAAACAGTAGTTTTATCACGGTGTCAAACCACCCGTATGGCGGTATTGATGGCATCCTGCTTGCGAAGATCATTTCGGATATCAATCCAGGATATAAACTGCTGGTCAATTTTCTCTTAACCCGGATTAAACCCATCCAACCTTTTTTTTTAGGGGTGAATCCTTTTGAGACCCGCAAAGATGTTCAGTCAAGTTTTGGTGGTCTGAAGGAAGCTTTGATGCATCTTCAGCTTGGGGGTCCGCTCGGAATTTTTCCCTCGGGAGAAGTAAGCAGTTTTGGCAGAAACAGGGTACATGTATTGGATCCCGAATGGCAGTTTACGATAATTAAATTTATAAAGCGGGCCCGAGTACCCATTGTACCAATTTATTTCAGTGGGCACAATTCGTTAATATTTAATTTATTAGGAATTATTAATCCATTTTTTCGAACGCTGAGGCTACCTGCTGAACTTTTCAATAAAAAAGGTCACACGATCGAGATAAGGATTGGTTCCCCGATCATGGTAAAGGAACAGGACGAGTTCCGTGAAGTCATCGAGTTTGGAAAGATGTTAAGGATGAAAACTTACAGTCTCGGGACCTATTCTCAAAAGACTGTTCAGTTTAGGTTTGGATCTGAGGTGAAGTCAACTAAAATAATATCGTCCGTAGAGCATAATCTGGTCCTTAAGGAGATTAACGCCATCCCGCCTGAATATTTTCTGTTCGCACTGCAGGGGAACAGGATATTTTGTGTTCCATCGACCAAAATTCCAAACATCATGTTAGAAATCAGCCGGTTGCGGGAACTGACCTATCGGGAGGTAGGGGAGGGGACCAACAAACAATCGGACCAGGATGAATATGATAATTATTTTGAGCAGCTTTTCATTTGGGATGATTTGGCCGGGAGGATAGTAGGAGGATACAGGATCGGTAGGGGGGATGAAATAATGGAGCGGTTTGGAATTGCCGGACATTATATTAACAGTTTATTTAAGATTAAAAAGGAATTTGGTCCGGTACTCAGAATTTCGTTGGAGTTGGGTCGTTCCTTCATTGTAAAAGAGTATCAACGGAAAGTCCTTTCGCTTTTTCTTTTATGGAAAGGCATCCTGTATGTTCTGCTCAGAGAGCCCCGGTATCGATATCTGATCGGACCTGTTAGCATCCCCAATGAGTTCTCAGATATATCAAAGGGTCTCGTAGTAAGGTTTTTAAAGGCGAATAATTACAATTCGGAGTACGGAGCGTATATCAAGCCCCGACATTCATTTAGGGACAGGATCCCTGAAAACATGGATCTTTCGGTATTTTTAAGATATACTCACAAGGATGTAAACCGGCTCGACCGGTTCATCCATGATATTGATCCCAAATTTAAATTACCCATTCTGCTTAAAAAGTATTTAAGCGTTAACTCAGAAGTTTTGGGATTTAACGTCGATCCCTTGTTTAATAATTGTCTCGATGCATTGATTATGCTGGATCTCTTTGAGGTTCCTATTGAAAAGATTGAAGCGCTTTCAAAGGAGATACACGATCAATCAATCCTGAATCGATTCAGGAAAGAAACCTGATTCAGGCAAGTTTTTTACGCTCTACCAGATCAAAGAAATTTTTATGGTAAGTCTCACTAACGGGGATATATTTATCGCTGATTTTTATTCTGTTACGTTCGATTGACTCAATTTTATCAAGCGCAACAAAAAAAGATTTATGTACCCGGCAGAACTGGGGTTCATGTAAAACCTCTTCCAATTTCTTGGCATTCATCAGGGTCATAATTCGCCTGTTTTTTGTGACGATTCGCCAATAATCTCCCATCCCTTCAACATAAAGCACCTCTTGATTCTCAATTCGTTCCATTCGGGTCTCTGTTTTAACGAAGAAGAATGTTGATTCCGATTGGGCTGGCTTCCCCGATTCATTTTTAATATGCGTAGCATCGTGCTGTAACTTTTCACATACTTTATTAACACCTTTGATGAACCGTTCAAAAGAGATGGGTTTTAGCATGTAATCGATCACATCCAATTCAAAACCCTGAATGGCATAGTGTTCATAAGCTGTGGTAAATATTACTAATGGCCTATGCTTTAATGCGTTGAGTAATTGAATACCCGTCAATTCCTCCATTTGAATATCCAGAAAAATCAGGTCCACCTTGTTGGTTCTTATGAATTCAATGGATTCAATAGCGTTATCAAAGGTTTTGATCAGATTTAAAAAAACAACCTTAGAGCAATAATCTTTGATGATGTCTAACGCCAGAGGTTCGTCATCAATGGCAATACAATTGATTTGCATTTGGGTGCTTTTTAAGGGTTATTATGAGATGGTTTACTATGTCTGTACAGTTTTTTCTTATTTGATCGCTTCGATAGCAACTTCCCACTATATGCGGCGGGGAGCTTTGCCTACCGCTGCAATGCTTTGATGGCGGGATCATAGTTGGGATCAACACTCAATGCCTTTTTAAAGTATCCGGCCGCTGTCTCTTTATCGTCTTTTGCCCAATACGCCTCACCCAGAAAATAATATGGATTGGCGGCATAGGGATACTCACCGGCATTAAAACTGAGGATCTTTATGGCATCGTCCAGTTTGTTTTTTGTCAGCAAGTCATAACCGACTGATGTTAGCGAATATTCATTCAGGAAATATTCGTTCAGATCATTGTTAGCGGAAAGTCTTTTATATTCGCTGATAACGAAATCGGCGCTGTTCGTTTTGGCCATCACTTCAAGCAGAGCCGTGTATGCCAGTTTTCTTTTTACCTCCAGCAACTGTTTAAGCTTTTCTTCCGGAAGCCATGCCCCGGAAGCCATGACTCCCGCGGGTCTGCGGATACAGGATATATCCTCCAGGGGATTTCCGTCAAGAAGGATCAGATCGGCCCTCTTGCCGGTCTCGATCGTGCCGAAATCGTCCTCCCCCGTCATTTTCTTAATCACCTGCGATGCATCGCGCGTGGCTGAGCGAATGGCCTCATAGGGAGAGAATCCCGCTTTCACCAGGAGTTGCAGCTCATCGTGCAGGGAAAATCCGGGCACAATGCCCAGGATAGTCGCGGCATCCGTACCGGCGACCAGGGGAATGTCGTTTTTCTTTAATTCCCCGAGAGAATAAACTACGAGATCGTAAAAAACATCTGCACATTTCTCATGACCAATGAAATAGGAGTTCTTGTCTTTCCCCTTCCGCAGATCGTCCCAGAATTTCCCGGGGAGGTACTTATTCTGTGGCTTCGATTTAAGCTTCAGCGTGTCGTTGTATTTCAATGCAAGTATTTCATCGGCGACCAGCGTGGTGATAACGGTGATGTTTTTCCCTTTGAGCTTGCCGATCTCACGATCCAGCATCCGGTGCAGGCTGCCGATGTATGACGGGGAATTTTGCCTGTAAACCGGCTCAAGGAGCTTAAAAGCGTTGGTGATCACCTCTTCGTCCAGCTTCTCCCTCGACATCTTGTCTTTATTGCCCCGGATCAGATTTGAAGCCAGGACGACGGGAAACAGCTCGACATGGGTGAGCTCGTCCATGCCGGCCGAAACGACGTCATCCACGTTAACGGTATACGGAATGTGCCCCGCGATGTAGATGCCCGAATCCCTGCCTTTCCTCACGATTTCATAGAAGTCCTTTTTGCTTACGTAATCATCTATTTTAATGCAGTCATACCTGTTCCTTTTACAGGCCGGGATGATCTCCGCAATATTGGGCTCCGTCCCCCAGATGGTCCATGCATTATAGGTTATGGGACCCAGCCGTTTTTTAGAACGGAAATCCTCGCACCATTTTTTAATCGACATCGCCCCCGTCCCCTGGGTCAGGTCACGGACGGTCGTCACCCCGTTGGCAAGGAACATGTTTGCTTCGGGGGTTTCCCATGTTTTGGAGACCAGGTGGACATGCATATCGGCGAGACCCGGCATAAGGTATTTCCCGGTCCCGTCAACGACGACTGCCTCTTTCGGGATTTCCACACTCTCCGCGGAACCAACCCGGAAGATCCGGTCCCCCTTCACAAGGACCGTCTGGTTCTCCATCACTGTTTCCGACGTCATCGGGATGAGCCGGACATTTGTAAAAGCAACGATCCCGCTTCCGGAATTCTGCCCGGAAACCACGGCCACCGTGCACCAGGCGGCCAGGACCATAAAGGGTATTATGTATTTTTTCACGATTATTACTGCTAATTTCAGGACCAAAGTGTAAGTTTGACCTCATATTTAGCCTCATCACGAATTATTTCCAACTGGTGTTTCCCAGGGTATTGCAGATTCAGGCGACGATAAATATTTTCTAATCCAATTCCCCCAACCTGATCTTTGTTAATGGCCACGTTTTTCCGGATAGAATTGGTGACTTCAAATAAAATCATGTTTTCCCCGGCCGTTAAACTGATTCTGATTCCGGGGGCCGGTACGGATTTATCGCCATGTTTAAAAGCGTTTTCGATAAAAGGGATCAAAAGCATTGGGGCGATTGATTTTCCTTCCAGGTTGCCGGAAATATTTATTTCAACGAAGTCCTTATTTTTAATTCTCAAGGTTTCGAGTTCAATATAACTTTTAAGGTAATCGAGTTCTTTATCCAGCGGGATATGATCGTTTTTTGCATCACTCAACACATATCTCATCACGGCCGACATTTTCATGACTGCTGACGGGGCGTCATCTGATTTCATGTAAACCAGCGAATAGATATTGTTCAGAGTATTAAAGAGAAAATGCGGATTTATCTGTGAGCGTAATAAGGCCAGTTCACCCGATTGCTTTTCCAAAACCAACGCTGATTTTATTTTTTGGGATTCAAACCACCCGATTGCCAGTTTGATTAAGAGCGCATAAATTCCATAAATGATAACCAGACGAATTGAATTGATCCACCAAGGCTTGGTGACCATAAGGTCCTTCCCGGAACTGATATGTTCAAATCCTATGTACTTCCAGAACAGATATTCCAATCCGATGCGGGCAGGAATCAGGAGTGAGATAACCAGAATCAGATAAAGCACCGGCAGTGCCTTGTTTTTTGATCCGGCAAACAAGCCATAGGTAAAATAAAGGCTGTAAAAGGTAATAAAACTGGTCAAAGGGTAGATGGTCACTTCCTCATATGCAACATCGGACTTTTCCGGCATGAGTAAAATAGCGAAGAAGATCTGGTTTAAAATGTAGAGCCAGAAACCGACATGAATCAGAACTTTATATTTTTTTTTCATGTAATGTGCGCAGAAGTAACCACACAAAATAACGATAGTTAAGGTCTAAATCCAAACAATTCAGAGACAAATCGATCAATATGGCCAATTGTCCGGTCATTGGTTTGATTCGATCGATTAAATCTTTAAATATTTCATTGATTTATAAGCAACTGTAAGTTTGAAATTTGTAAATTTGAGTTACAAATCGCTGAATTGCCATGCTAACTTTCCGATATCAGAAAATCACAATCAGTTTTCTGCTATTGATTATTTATTGTTGTTTTAGCGATCACCTTGTATTAGCACAGGTAAGGTATCATTTTTATTATGGAAAAGTTTCGGATGCGGTCACCCGTCAGCCCATACCTAATGTGAATTTAAAAGTTACCGGTTCGCTGGCGGGGACGGTATCGGGGAAAGACGGTACATTCTCCTTCTTTATCGACAGTATTCCGGCCACACTGCAAGTAAGTTTTATCGGGTATAAAACGAGAATAATCCTTCTCGACCAGACCTCTTTTTCGTTAAGCCTCTATCTTGATCCCGAGGCTACAACGTTGCCGGAAGTTGAGATCGTAGCAAAGGCGATCGAACCGTTTTATAAAGATGCACGATATGCTGTTCTGGACTATCTTCCCGACAGCAGCCTGATTTATCTTCTGATTTTTAAACAAAGATTATCCGACTGTGAGCTGATATGCCTTGGGCACCAGGGGGATACAGTTGCAAGGACCGGTCCTTTAACTTTCTCAGCAAAACAATTAAGGCGCGATTGCTTGGGATTTTTACACCTGTTGGGAATTGATTCAGGCTTCCAGATTTTCAGAAATGGCAACCAGATCAGGTTGATTCATCCTGTCAGACTGAAGAAGTTCAACGATATTCTGAAGAACTGCGTAGCAGCATCGCCATCGGTTTTATATTTTAAAAAAGAGTCTGAAAAAGGAATGATGGTCGAGTATTTGGGCGTTAATCGTAAGACTCTTCAAAGGCAAAAACTCTCGGTTGTTATGGATGAAAAAAAGTTAAAAATGCTTAGACGTAACCAGGATGATCAATGGTACTATAACTCCAACAGGCCGCCGGATTCCAGAGATGATTTTGTCTCGTGGAATTATGCCAATAAGATTCTATACCGGCCGGTAAAAACAGCATTATACCGGATTAAAGGGTACACGTGTATTTTCAATATTCCAGATAGGAACATGGAATTTTATGATGATGAGGGTAATTTTTCTTATAAATTGGCAATATTGACCGAAGTTGTACAAAGCGGCCGCTGGACACAGGAAATCCTTACGGATGATATTACGCATCATGTTTATACTTCATTTATAAATAACGGAATTGTAACGATTTATGAAATTGACTTAAATTCCGGAAGTTTGAAAAAGAAAACGACACTGCACCATTCATTCCCGCAAAAACTCATTATTCACGATGGACTGGTTTATTATTTGTATGATGTCAGAGGGGAGGCGGATAATAAGATGTTATTTCGTCAATACATACAATGAATAGTCATATATTTGGGCTAAAATTTTTCCTATGGAAAACAATTCGATTCACAGCAATGACCCCATTCAGCCTCCTAATCCTGGGGTTTCTGAGGTATTCGGCCATGGATGGATGGTCTTGAAAAAACACTTTCTTGAGCTGCTTCTTGTATTCCTGGTTCAGGCCTTACTTTCGCTACCTGTTGGTTTTACCAATACCCTATTAAATCTGAATGAAATGGAATCCTTACCCGGCTCCCTGTTTAACCTTATTTACTGTGTTCTCGTGTTGATCCCCGTTAGTGTTGGATATGCATGGGTAAATTTAAAGGCGGTACGCGGTGAATCATTCCGGATCCAGGATATGTTCTTTGCATACCAGCGGATCAGAGATATCCTTTTAGCATACCTGTTAATCGGATTGGTGATCGGGATCGGATTTGTGCTTCTTATTGTTCCGGGGGTCATCTTTGCCTGCCGGCTGGCCTTTGTCCCGTATCTGATTATGGATAGAAAGATGGAAGCACTGGAGGCTATTCGAAAAAGCTGGGGTATGACAAAAGGTAGCGCCGGCACCATTTTTCTGATGGGGATCGTCAGCTTCTTTATCATCATCGGGGGTTTAATTTGTCTGTTGGTTGGCGTGATACCTGCCGCGATGTGGATTAGTCTTGCCTTTGCGTCGATCTATTGGACTATTTCCAGGAGAGTGGAGGAGAATTCAACAGATATACATTCATAAAAAAGAGGATGTCCCTGTTTTTGAGACACCCTCCTAAAATATCCGCAGATTTTGTTATTTGATCAGAGTCAGTTCGTTGACAAGGTTTGTTGCGCCTGCAAATTTATCCATAATGAAAAGGACATAGCGGATATCAACATTAATGGTGCGCTGCATATCAGGTTCGAACATGATATCACCGCTCATGGCTTCCCAGTTTCCGTCGAAGGCAAGTCCAATCAATTGTCCGTCACCGTTAATGACGGGACTGCCTGAATTACCGCCGGTGATATCGTTGGTTGTCAGGAAACATACGATCATTTCTCCGTTTTCGCCATAAGGGCCATAATCTTTAGCTTTATACAGATCTTTCAATTTCTGGTCAACAATAAACTCATCGTTCGAAGGATCTTCTTTTTCCATAACTCCCTTGAGTGTTGTTACGTAATTATAATGTACCGCATCGGCCGGGAAGTAATCGAGGACACTTCCATAACTCATTCGCATGGTAGAATTGGCATCGGGATAACGTACCAGATTGGGATTCATTTCCCTCAGTCCTGCAATAAACTTCCTGTTTGAAACACTTACATTTCCCTGGGCTGTGCTAAATGAAGCGGCGTATTTCCCGGTGGCCTCGTTCATCGACTGAGCCAATTGCCATCCCAGGTCTTTCTTAAAGGCTTTAAGGGCGGGTTTTTCGGCAAAGGTTGTAGTGCGTTCCAGCGAGGTGAAAACGGAAGTATTGTAGACTGCCTTGGCGAAGGCGGTAAAATCGTTGTTATAATCTTTTTCAATTACAGAAAAGATGGATGGAAGATCTTCTTTAGCTACGTCGGTATGATACATGCGAAGTAATTCGGCAAGGGTTTTTTGTGCGATGGCTTCATCATATTCTTTAAATTGACGTTGCATGGCTTTCTTTACCTCCTCCTGGGACGCTTTCAGGGTCTCTTTGTTTTTCTTTTCCATTGCGGATTGGATATTGCCAAACTGATTAGCGGTCTGGACTACATCCAGTCCGTTTCCGGCCAGATTTGCATAAAAGAAGGGTACCGCAACCTTTTTCATAGCGGAATAGTTTGTATTCAGGTTTTCGAGGATTTTTCCGTATTTTTTTTGTAACGACGGGTCTTTACTATACCAGGCAGTAAAATCGTTTTCGATCATTTTCTTTTTATCCTCTACTTTGTTCCGGACCAGCATTTTAGATTGACCGATAAAATTTTTCCAGGTATTAGCAATACTTGCATAATCGGCAGCATAGGCAATTTTTACGGCTTTATCTACATCCATTCTCTCTTTCATTACTTCCAACTCTTTCCCGAAAATCTTAATAATTGTCGGATAAAAAACTGCCAGGTTATAATCAATACCATAGGAAGTCAGATATCTTGAAGTTCTTCCAGGATAACCCCAGATCATTGCGAAGTCATTTTTTTTGATCCCTTTAAGGCTGATAGGGAGGTGGTAAGGAGCCTGAAGCGGGATGTTCTTTTCGGAATATTTTGCAGGATTTCCTTCAGGATCGGTATAAACGCGAAGGACGGTAAAGTCGCCGGTATGACGGGGCCACATCCAGTTATCGGTATCTCCGCCAAATTTTCCGATTGATGAGGGAGGGGCCCCGGCAAGTCGAACATCACGGTAAGTCTTGAAAACAAACAGGTAATACTCATTACCTCCATAAAATGCCTTCACAGATGCTTCATATGTTCCTCCTTCTTCAGCTCTTTTTTTAGTCCTTAAAGATATTTCCCTGATTTTGGAGGTCCTGTCGGACTCCTTCATAGTATCAGATAACAGAGGAATAACCGAATCAGTGACATTCTCGATTCTTTGCAGAAAGGATGCACACATTCCTTCATTGGGAAGTTCTTCTGTAAAGGATTTTGCCCAAAAACCATTGGTAAGGTAGTCATGTTCAGTGGAACTTAATTCCTGGACTGCCCCGAAGCCACAATGATGGTTCGTGAACAACAGTCCCTGGGAAGAGACTAACTCGGCGGTGCAAAAAAAGCCTCCGGAAGCCCCTCCGCTTGAAAGTCCGACAATAGCATCCTTCAGACTGCTGTGGTTAATATTGTAAAGTTCTTCGGCAGTCAGGTGCAGGCCCATTTTTTGCATATCAACATAATTCAGTCGTTCAAGCAGCAGTGGCAACCACATTCCTTCGTCGGGCGGATTATCGGCTTTAATTGCAGGCTTTGAGGCCAAAATTAGGATTATCGCAAGCAGGGCGATTTTTACAGTTTTTAATGAAGTCTTCATTGGTATTTGATTTTGATTAATGGTTCAATGGAACAGCTTTGATCGGTTTATACTTATGGCCTGGATTTGTATCGTCATAGATAGTTTAACAATGCATCAAATATTCAGTAGTCAATGATTCGGAACAAGTTCCCATATTAACCGATTGCAATATTAGTGACATTTTTCCAACCGGACTCCTCAATTTTACTGAACCATTCAATTACTCGATAACCGGTTTATTTTTTGGCATGAACCGATCATTTCTCATGGTGAAAAACCAATCCGTTCAACGGCAATATAATGATGGTTATCAAATAATATTGATATTTTACCAAGGAATGATCACATTTGCCTAAAAATTCAAATATGGGAATCCGCACATTTTACCGGAACTGGAAACGTCATTTCATTTTTCCTCACTTACTCTTCTGGATTACAAGCATTATTCTTTTCACGGTAGTTCTGGTTTTCACAAGAGGCGACTTCAATTTTTATAACATCAACCTGAGAATTGCCATAAACATCCTGATGACCATTGGTTTCCTGTCTATCTCAGTATATATTAATTATTTATGGCTAATTCCCAGGTTTTTCTATAAACGAAGATTCGGTCTGTTCATGATTCTTGAAATCGCCAATATTTTCCTCTTTATTGCATTAAACTATTACTTTACCTATTTATTTGAAGGAGGCGAACATCCGAACTTTCGTTCAGAGATTGTTGCCGAATTTATCCTGGTTCTGATTTTTTTAGTGGTTTCAACCCTGATCAAATTTACACGCGATTCAATAACCCTTCAGGATGTGGAATTACATATTAAAGAGATAGAAAAACAAAAGATCGAAGCCGAGTTACGCGCATTAAAAGCTCAGGTTAATCCTCATTTCTTTTTCAACACCCTGAATAGTTTGTATTCCCTGAGCCTTGATAAATCGGATAAGGCGCCGGAACTTATCCTGAAATTATCGAATCTGATGAGGTTTATCATTTATGAATCAAGCGAGGAGCTGGTTAGTATGGAGAAGCAATTGGAATTCATAAAGAATTATGTTTTTCTTGAAAACCTCCGCAATGACGAAAACCTAAAGGTTGTTTTTACCGTAAAGGGGTCACATACTGACAATAAGGTAGCGCCGTTGCTTTATATCGTTTTCATTGAAAATGCATTCAAACATGGAGCAAAGGCGATCAGCGATCACCCTTTTATCGAAATCGAGTTCAATCTTGAACGGGAGGACCGGGTTGGTTTCAGCATTAAAAACAGCAAAGAATCCCAGGCCGACTTCTCCAACCCCAACGGAGTTGGCCTCGCAAATGTGAAAAAGCGCCTGGAGCTCATTTACCCTCAAAAACATTTCCTGACCATCGAAGATACAGAAAATCAATATTATGTTGAATTATTAATCGAACTGTCATGAATATAAGGTGTCTTGTAATTGACGATGAACCGCTTGCCCAACGTGTCATTGAACGGTACGCTGAAAATTTATCCTATCTGCAGATCGTAAAGAAATGCAACACGGCCATCGAAGCCATTGAAGTGCTTCATCATGAGAGCATCGATCTGTTGTTTCTGGATATTAACATGCCAAAGCTAACGGGCATAGATTTTTTACGAACCCTAAAAAATCCACCTCTGGTCATTATCACAACGGCATATGCTGAATATGCAATACAGGGTTATGAATTGGATGTGGTGGATTATCTTATGAAGCCTTTTGCATTCGAGCGATTTTACAAAGCGGTGCAAAAAGCCGAGGAGATTCTGAATGCCCGTGAAATTCAGCATTTTGAAAACAAGGAGTTGGAAAAGGGTGAGGATGATTTCATCTTTGTAAAATCGAGCAAGAAAACCTATAAAGTTAACCTGTCTGATATTCTTTACATTGAAGCATTGGGGGATTATGTAAAAATCCATACAACGGATAAAATGATTGTGAGCTATCAATCCTTAAAGAACATTGAAACTTTATTGCCCCCCAAACAGTTTCCCAGGATTCATAAATCGTTCATAATAGCATTGTCACGGATAGATTTGATTGAAGGCAACCAGGTAAAGATCAGGGACCGGATGCTACCTGTGGGCACCAATTTTAAGAATGAATTTGAGCGGTTAATCCGGTCAATTTAGATTTACTTCAACACCGGCAGGGAAATCCCCCTGAAAAATTCGAGTAAAGAACCGGTGATAATGAAGGCACCGATGATCACGAAGAGAATCCCCACAATACGGTTTATCCATAGTTTAACCTGAGGATTTCCAGCGATTTTTAATTTGTTGGCGAGAACTACTTTTAAAATATCCGTTGCCAGGATCACGGACAATGTTCCCATAAAGAAAATCGCCACTTGTTTTTGATCACCGCCATAAGTGGCATTGATTGCAAGGACGGAGGTAATCCAGAATACCCATAAAAATGGATTGGCCAGATTAAGTAAAAAGCCTTTAAAGAAATAAGGCAACCTGCCTTTTTTTTTGACTTTTATTTCATTTATAACCTCAATTTGTTCGGTTGCGGGCATTTTTCTGAAAATTGTAAAGAATCCGAAAACAATCATAACAATTCCCCCGAAGATGCCGAGAATCAGGTGATAATGTGCATCGGTAACAATGGTTGATGCTCCGAAAAAACAACCCACAACCACTGTGAGATCGCTTATAAAAATACCTGCAGCCAGAAAAATTCCAGTTTTAATACCATGTTTAATACTGGTCTGTAGTAAGGAAAAAAGAGCTGGCCCCAGCGTAATTGCCACGGTCAACCCCAGGATTATTCCTTCAAACAATGGGTGCAATATGGAATTCACAGGTTTGAAAATTAGGTCATTTTACCAGATACTCCAGCTTATCAGCAGGTTGTTTGTTGCTCGCGGTAGCTTGATGTACCCTCCGATCTTTTATCCGAGATCAGCGGATGACCGTAAATAACATGCAAAGGTAATACTTCTAACGAAATCTACTTTTAACCAATGAGGGTTTCCGGCCCCCGGGCGGATTTGTTGAGCTATGCAGCATTTTTTTGACGAAGGTGCTTTTAGGGATTTAATCCATGCTTACGATGTGTCATAAAATCAAAAAAGATTTATAATATTGAAGAAATTTCAAAGTGACAACCGGCATGAAGCAATCACGAAAAAAAGTGGTACGGTTAACAGGATGGGTAATTTCGATCCTTCTGTTTATGCTAATGCTCTTTATAGCCTTTCTTCAGGTTACTGAATTCAGGCCGGAATCCCGGATATTTAATCTCAATAGAGATTCAACATGTTGGCCCGACACCGGGAAGGTAATAGCGATCTTTTCCTGGAACATTGGATATGCCGGTATGGGGCAGGAGATGGATTTTTTTTATGACGGAGGTGAACGTACGAGGCAAAGCAAATCAATGACTCTGGAGTGTCTGTCGGAAATAAAGAAATTGATACGGCAGTTTGACACAGTGCCAATCATGTTCCTGCAGGAGGTGGATATTTATTCAAGGAGGTCCTGGAATTTGGATGAACTAACGGAAATCTCGAAGGCTTTAACCGGGCATGATAAGATCTTTTCGAAAAACTATGATTGCCGGTTTGTTCCTGTCCCCGTGTGCGATCCAATGGGGGAGGTGAGGTCGGGACTTGTGACTTTCAGCCAGTTTAAGCCGAGTTCATGTGAAATCAGATATTATCAATCGGAATTTTCATGGCCTACAAGGCTGGTCATGTTGAAACGATGTTTTATTCTGTTCAGGTTTTCATTAAATGAGAAAGAATTGGTGGTTGTAAACCTTCATAATTCCGCATATGATTCTACCGGTGCTCTAAGGGGAAAGGAGTTGTCGATTCTTGATTCTGTGCTCAGGAATGAATACGAAAAGGGAAACTATGTAGTTGCGGGGGGTGACTGGAATATCAATCCCAGGGGATTTGACAGGAAGAAAATAGAGACCCAGGATATAGTTGTAAACAGCGAACCGTCTTTTCCGGATACTATTTTAACAGGCTGGCAGTTTGTTTATGATCAACAGAATCCGACCGAACGATATTCGGATATCGGTTATGTAAAAGGTGAGACAAGAACCACAATTCTTGATTTTTTTGTCGTATCGCCCAATATTACGGTGGCCGGGATTGAAACGATGGATCAACAATTTAAATGGTCGGATCACAATCCGGTGATTCTGAAAATAAAACTGGGAAGCAACAGAAACAATTAGCAAGGAAAGTTCATGAAGACAACGGCACAATCGGAAATGACCCTGTTGGATCATTTGCGAAAGGTATTTCAAACCCCATCTAAAACGACCTTAAAGCAATGGATTGCCCGGGGAAATATAACCGTAAACGGAAATATGATTACCAATCCGTCGATAACTGTATCCCCCGGGGATGAAATTGCTTACACCAAAAAGGTTGTCAGGACGGGTAAGATTAAATCGCCATACCCTGTGCTTTATGAAGATGATTCGATGCTTGTTGCAGAAAAACCAGCAGGGCTGTTAACGGTTGGCAATAAAGGGACCGGGGGAACTTCATTTTACAAGGTTATGCAATCGTGGTTAAAGGAACGATCGCGGGGGAAGGAACATCTGTTTGTCGTACACCGACTCGACAGGGAGGTTTCGGGGATTCTTGTATTTGCCAAGAGTGAAGAAATTCAGGAAAAGATCAAAAATGACTGGTCGCATGCCGTTAAGAGGTATTATGCGCTTACCGAAGGGTATCCAGGTCGGGAACAAGGGACTGTGAAGGGGTGGCTAATGGAAGGACCACAGCAGCGGATGTTTTCGGTTCGGGAACAGGAAGGCGCCAAGTTTGCTATCACGCATTATAAAGTCATGGACCGAACACCTGACTACACGCTTATGGAGATTGAGCTGGAAACCGGACGTAAAAATCAGATCCGGGTTCATCTTGCCGATTTAGGGTGTCCGGTGGTAGGTGACCGGCGTTATGGAGCCGATGCCAAATTTGCCAGGAGGATCCGTCTGCATGCTTTTTATTTATCATTAATGCATCCTGTCAATGGCAACCAGCTGGAGTTTAAAAGTAAAATGCCCAAAGGCTTCCTGGTATTAAAAGCCGAGGATGAAAAATATGGTTAAATTTATTGACTGCCGGGCGTTGTCGGACAATTGAATCCTCTTTGCCGTAGTGCTTCAAAAACAACGATGGCTGCCGATACTGAAACATTCATTGAATCGACTTTTCCCTTCATGGGAATTTTAATAAGAGAATCGGCCTGGTTGAGCCACTTTTCGCTAAGCCCCATCGATTCCGACCCCATAATTATAGCGGTAGGTTGGGTAAAATCGATGCCATGATAACTGTTGGTGGCCGTCAATGCTGTAGCACGGATATTTATATTTTCAGCATGCATCCAGTTGATGGCATCTGTTGAGTTTGTTGTGACCACGGGGAGTGTGAATAAACAACCCAGACTTGATCTTACAACGTTTGGATTGAATATATCGGTAGTAGGATCACAGATGATCACGGCATCCAGGCCGGCAGCATCAGCCGTTCGGAGCAGGGCGCCCAAATTCCCCGGTTTTTCAACGGTTTCGACAACGAGGAGGAGGGGGTTCGGGCCCAAAGACAGATCTTTTAATTCCTGACGCCTGGGTACCGCCAAGGCTATCATTCCCCCTTGATCTTTCCGGTATGCAACACGGTTAAACACATCTGCTGTAAGTTCGATAAAGTTCGTATTGGAATTCACTTTTATTTTATAAGAATCGATAAGGGCCGGATCTGCAATCGACGGAGTGAAGCAAAGGTCGGTGATTTCAAATCCTCCTGAAATTGCCTGACTGATCTCACGGGCCCCTTCGATTATAAATCTGTTTTGCTCGATTCGTGCCTTTGGCTTTTGACTTAAAAGCAAAAGGTTTCTGATGAAAGGATTTTGGATGCTGGTTATCAATTTCTCCATGGGGTGCAAGTTATTATTTTTTCAAAACTTATCCCTGTTGTTGAGAGTATAAAAATTATTTTTACTGTTTTGTTGGAGGTAAGAAATTTATTTATACATTTGCGTATTCAATTACCTAAATAAAATGTCTAAAATTTTTGCATTATCAGAAGCTGCTTCCATTGCAATACACAGTATGGTACTGATTGCGCGGTCGGAAAATGGCATCAATGCAGTGAAAATTGCGGATACCACCGGGTTTTCAAAGAATCATATTGCCAAGGTATTGCAAAGATTAGTAAAAAACAACATGTTGAAATCGGTACGAGGCCCTTCGGGTGGTTTTTCATTGAAAAGGGAGCCCTCTCATATTACCCTTCTTGATATTTATCAGTCGATAGAAGGCGATCTTGATATTGGTGATTGTCCTTTATCGTATGATGTATGTGGATTTGATAAATGTGTAATGGGAAATGTGATAAGCAAGCTTACCGGAGAGTTTAAAAAATTTTTACAGGACCAGACACTTCAATCCTATATTTAATTTTTTTCATCTTAAATAAGCAATTAAATACCCAAATACAATATATTAAGAAGAATATGAAAAGGCAGATTATTCAAATTGAAGAGGAAAAATGTAATGGATGCGGCCAATGTGTCCCCAATTGTCATGAAGGGGCGCTCCGGATAATTGACGGTAAAGCACGGTTGATCAGTGATCTGTTTTGTGACGGATTGGGGGCCTGTATTGGTCATTGTCCGGAAGGCGCCATAAAAATCATTGAGCGGGAAGCTGAGCCTTATGATGAAGGTCGGGTTATGGAACAGATCGTCCCTAAGGGCCGTAATACAATTTTAGCGCATCTGGAGCATCTCCGGGATCATAATGAGGAGGATCTGTTAAAACAGGCCATCCGGTATTTAAAAGAGAAAAATATCAACATGGAGCCGAAGGTAATGAAGTCGGGAGATCATGCGACCCATCAAAATTTGGTGACAGCGATCAAGGAGGAACGATCGCATAGCGGACACGGTTGTCCTGGAGCTCAGACAATGGATTTCAGGATTAATCAGAGCAGGGTCGAGGCAGCAGGATCGGTTACATTCGGGGAGGTGCCGTCGGAATTAAGGCAATGGCCGGTACAGTTGCATCTGATAAATCCCAGGGCAGGATATTTTAACCAGGCTGATGTGGTATTAGCTGCTGATTGTACAGCATTCACCATGGGAAATTTTCACAGCCGGTTTTTAAAGGGGAAAACACTGGCTATTGCTTGCCCCAAACTTGACAGCAACAAAGAATCATATGTACAGAAGCTGACCACCATGATTATGGAATCGCAGATTCGTTCGCTTACTGTAGTTATGATGGAGGTTCCCTGTTGCGGCGGGTTGCTGCAGATGGCTTTGGCTGCCCGAAGTGCTGCGGGGCGGAGCATACAAATTAAACGTGCAATCGTTAGTGTGAAGGGTGAAATACTTGAGGAAGATTTGGTTTACAGCGAATCTGAGCAAGATTGAAGGAATGAACTCCTGTTTTATTGTGAAACCGTACAAGTGACATGAATTGGTTGACAGGAACTATTGGGTTTATGTTAAATGGATAACACCTTTTAAATCAGAACAAATGAAGACAAGAAAACTATGGTTTGGATTTATCGTCGTTATGGTAGTATCCTTTGCAGTGCTCATTTATTATGGTCGGGAAATTTACCGGCAGGCACCTCCCATCCCCGTTTCAGTTGTTACAACCGATGGAACTGTTTTATTTACCGGACAGAATATTAAGGATGGTCTCTGAAAAAGTAACTGTACGAATTGAAGTTACAAACAAGTATATAAATAACAAATCACAAATCAATAAAACAAATTATGGAAAAGAGTATTTTCGAACACTCAAATGTGTTCAGGTTCCCCGAAAAAGTTGATTATTCATCAGAGGGGATTATTAGTAAAAGAGTCATTGATCGTACGGCCGGGACGGTCACTTTATTCTCCTTTGACAAGGGACAGCGTTTAAGTACTCATTCGGCTCCATTCGATGCGTTGGTTCAGGTAGTAGAAGGGGAAGCAGAAATCATCATTAATGAAGTTTCTTTCACACTGGGGGCTGGTGATGCCATCATCATGCCGGCCGGGATTCCACATGCGTTAAATGCAGTCGCGAAGTTTAAGATGATATTGACCATGATTAAAGGATAACGAGATATGAGTGAACTGATAAATAATTCTCAAAGCAGGAAAGAATTGTTAAAGCATATGATCCTGCAGTTGCACGAAGGAGTTGCACCCGAAGCAGTGCGTGCCCGGATGGTGGAACTAATGGCAAAAATCCCTTATGGTGAAGTAGTGGAGGTGGAACAGGAACTGATCAACGAGGGCTTACCCGAATCGGAAGTTCTCCGTTTGTGCGATGTCCATACCGAGGCCCTGGAGGGTCATATTGACCTTGCCGGGATGAAAATTGTCGCCCCGGGCCATCCGGTCGATACTTTTAAACAAGAGAATAAAGAGCTCACCAAGGTTGTCGGACAATTGAATGAACTGTTTGGCAGGGTGGGTATTGAAATGCGGGGCCCAGGAACCGAAAAGTACCTCAACACCATCAAATCACTCTTCAATAATTTAATGGATGTTGATAAACATTACCGCCGGAAAGAAAACCTGTTGTTTCCCTATCTTGAAAAATACGGTATCACAGGGCCGCCGAAAGTTATGTGGGGGAAGCATGATGAAACCCGCGAGTTGCTAAAAAATGCAATTAATGCATTGAACATGCCCGGAGAATTCACTCCTGAAATGATGGAGATGAAAACCGACCTTCACCTGAGACCGGCTGCGAAAGCCATTACCGATATGATCATGAAAGAGGAGGAGATTTTGTTTCCGATGACCCTAGATAAGCTCAATGAAGCCGATTGGTATGATATTTACCGCCAGACTCTTGAAATCGGTTATTGTTTGTATGATCCGAAGTTCAGTTGGAAGCCGCAGGGAATTAAAACGGAGGAGGAGTTTTCGGCTGAAGAGGGAACAGTAAATCTTCCCAGCGGAAGGTTCACAACCGAGGAGTTGTTGGCCATTCTGAACACGCTTCCAGTCGATATCACCTTTGTTGACCGGAATGATAAGGTGAAATATTTTTCGCAGGGGAAAGAGCGGATTTTCGATAGGAACCGGTCAATTTTAGGTCGGGATGTCCGGATGTGCCATCCCCCTTCAAGTGTTCATATTGTTGATCAGATCGTGGGAGATTTTAAAAGCGGAAAGGCCGACAGTGCTCCATTCTGGATTCAGATGGGGGGAAAATTCATCCATATTGAATATTTTGCCTTACGGAATGATAAGGGTGAATATTTAGGGACCGTGGAGATGTCGCAGGATCTTACGGAAAAAAGGGCACTCAACGGTGATCAACGGTTACTTAGTTACAGGAAGAGCCAAAAAACTGAATCTATGATACAAAAAGATCAGTCCGAAGTAAAGGGAGGAAAAGAGAAAGAAACCGCTGCCTCAAAAATCATTCTTGATGCAAGGCCTTTGCTGGCTCAGGGCATTCATCCCCTTGCACGGGTCCAGGAGGAGTGCGCCACCTTGCTTCCGGGGGAGGTTTACGAGGTGATCACTCCGTTTCCACCTGCACCCATGATTGAAAAGATGGCTATAGCCGGTTACCAGACCCGTTCGGAAACCGGGGCTGATGGATTATTTCACACCTATTTTACCAAGTGACGAACTGCTTAAGCGATGAAGCAGCGAGACAATCGCCGCCTCATCGCTTTTTTAGTGCCTTTCTTTCAAATGCTCAGGAGAATAACAGGTTTATTATTGCAACCCAGGAAGGCATATTTGAGGCTGACCGCCGGTTTCAGAAAAACCTGAAATTGTTTCCCCATCAACCTCCCGTCAGTGTGATGGGTATCAATGTCCTGAAAAAAATTTCGGGTTCACAGTATCTGATCGGTTCTTTTAGCGGAATTTTCAACTGGAATGCCGAAACCGAAATGATAACCGATTATGTTACGAATTTGCCCTATCATGATACAGGAGTGGGAGGGCCTCCCTTTGGATCGGTAAGTGTGGCGGGTTTTTGCTCTGTTGATGATTCAACGTCGGTCATTTTTGATTATATACTGGGGGCCTTTACGACAAAGGGAACAAATCGCTTTCCGACCATGCCGGGAGAGATTCTTGATAAAAGTCCCATTTCATTATGGAATTTTGCTTTAGAAGTTCACACCGGGAGGATATTTCAACCCGTTTTGGGAGGGTTTTACATACTAATTGTTCCACTGGTTGGATTAATAACCCTGATTATTTTGGTTTCCGGTTTTCTTAGTTGGTGGCTTGCCCGAAGGAAACGTGCCAGATTACAGGCCTAATTCGCCGGCAATCGGTAACATGGAGGTAATAGCCAAGGATGCAAATTCATCCAACGGGATTCCGATTTTCTCACATTCCAGGATATTCTCGCGTTTAACTGTGGCGGCAAACATTTTTTCCTTCATCCTTTTCACCACCGATTTAGGTTTGACACTCGAAAGTTTCCTGTCGGGATAGACATAGGTCGTCGCAAAAATCAGTCCCGTGATAGTCTCCCCTGCGGCTAAAGCATATTGAAATTCAGTTTCACGCTCTTTTCCGGATGAACATTCATTATGCATACGGATGGCATCGAGGATATCATCATCCAGATGATAATCTTTCAACAGCACATCCGTTTGGGTTCCATGTATTTTAGGATCTGCCTGGGTTATCTCTACATCCAGATCATGGAGCAATCCTGCAATTCCCCATTTATCCTCATCCCTGCCCAGTTTACGGGCGATTCCACGCATCACGGCTTCTGAAGCCAGGCAGTGGAAGATCATTTTTTCATTCCTGACATGTTGATGAAGTAATTCCAGCGCTTTTTCTCTTGTGATCAGTGTCATAATTTTTTGATTTTTTTCGCAAAACCTATATGGATGAAATTTTAAATAACGTGCAAATTGATCAATCCCGTTCCAGTAGAAGGGTAGTGTTGCCGGCCGGTTTTTTCAATATCCGATATTCGTAACAGAATCGTGCGTGGTTAAGCTGCATGAGGATCATTAATTTTCGATCTCAATTCCGTAAGTGTCGATCAGGTAAACCAGTGAGGCAATGCCTGCACTTCCAAGCTGCATTTCACGGGGATTTACTTTGTCGAAGGTATCAGAACCAGCATGCTGGTAGTCAAAATAGCGTTGCGAATCAGTAACCAGGGCAATCAACGGAAATCCGTACTTTTTCAGTGGGCCGATATCCACTCCGCTTCCCCCTTTGATAAAAGACCAGAACCCATAGGGTTTTAACAGCGATTCCCATCGCCTGATACGTTCAACTTGTACTTCAGTTGCATCGATCGAAAATCCCTGTGGCGTGAATCCTCCACGGTCTGATTCAATCGCGGCAAGGTGAATTTCATTTCTTTGTCCAACAGAAGTGGCATACTGTTCGGCGCCTCTTTGTGCATATTCTTCATCCATGAAGACTATCAGACGGAGGGTGTTTACAGGTTTAATACGGAATTGTTTAAAAAGCCTTAAAACTTCAATCGTCTGGGCCACTCCGACTCCATCGTCGTGTGCTCCCGCTCCCAGATCCCAGGCATCAATATGACCGCCGAATGCGATTATTTTTTCGGGATGGTTGGATCCTTTTATTTCGGCAATGATATTAAAACTGCCTGTTTCGGGAAGTTCCCGGCAGGTAGTCCGTAGATACAATTTCAGATGAGGATCCGATTTCAGCCAGGCAGAAAGAGAATCCGCCCCATTTGTACTGACTGCAACGGCCGGAATGTGAACGACCGAGTCGGCATAATGCTGGATTCCCGTGTGAGGATAATTATCATGTGAAAGCGTTGCCGATCGTATAATAACGCCGATAGCTCCGTATCTGGCGGCGTAGAGCGCCCCGCGTGCACGCAAGGCCACAACTTCTGCATAGGCATTGAATGTATAGATCCAGGATGGATCGGCAATCCGGTTGAAGAAAACGATTTTCCCCGAAACCCCGTCTCGCCCCAAATCATCAAGTTGCTCGAAGCCTGTAACTTCGACTACTCCAGCTTCTATTCCTTTGGGCCCTGTGCCAATGGAACTTCCCAGCGCACAGATTTCAAGCATATGATTACCTTGAATCCGTGATTTAATGCGTGCAACCTCTTTCTCCCCCCGTTCCCAGCGTTTAACATTCACGGGTTGAAGATAAACCGTATCGGGGTCCATTTCCTGCAAGACTTTGTCAACCCAAGCTACAGCCTTTTCGGCCTTTTCGGTGCCACAAAGCCTTCCGGGAAAGTTTTTACAGAGAAATCGCAAGTTTTCGTAGGCAACCGGGTGTATCAGCGCTTCCTTGAAAAAATTATGGATTACCAAACTGTCCGGATTCCCGGCAATGATTCCGGAACTCGAAAACAACAGAAAACAGACAAACAAAAGCGTGCTTCGTTTCATCATCCCGATTTTTCTGCAAAAATAAAAAAAGAGTGCATTCCCTTTAGTTACCGGTGTTTTCGGGTAAACAGTTTTTTTACATTCAAAAAATCGATGTAATAAAGAACCTTCACCGAAAAGCTGTTAGTCTGGGGAGCGTTTATGGTACCAGTCAGATCCTCCCAGTAGTTCAGATCCGACAATTCATCCAGGGTGCTGATATTATTTTTCCAAACCACGCTGAGCTCACTCCCCGGAGCAAAATACCATACAAACTGAAGATCAACGGAAAAAGCATTGTAGCTCAGATCTGCACGATAGGGATAGTCGGCATGGCATAGTCCTCCGTCATTTTCAAGGTGATAGTACTCAAAATATTTTGCGGTTGACCAGTAATGTCTGGCTCTCAGGGTGATGGATGCTTTAGTGTTAAAAATATATTTAATATTCAGAATGTTATTGAACGTTGAAACATCCCTGCGTCCAAACCAAATGACCGGTTCAGCCACTGAATCATAAATCGTGTTGACCCAACCCCTGTCGTTATAGTTCATGTCGTATTGAAAAGATAGCGAGGCTGTGAATTGGTCAGAAAAACGGAACCGGGGCGACAGGCTTATCCAGTAATAAAAATTTCTGAAATCAGGAGCATGAAAACACCCCACGTAGCAGGAAATACGGAACATTTTTCGCTGGTCGGTACCCAGATCGACCTGTGCAGCATAATTCCAGGGTTTTTTAAAAACCCAGCCCCATACCCTGGGTTCATAATAGTCATTTGCCCCAAAGGGTTGAAGGATGAAATCGACAAATGAATTCCACAAATTCTTATAGACAGTCTGGTTGTTTATTTCACAATCAAATCCGGTAAAGCTGTAAGGCTTTACAAGGGTTCGGTAGGTGGCTGAAAAAAATGTTTGTGAATTTCTAATTATCCAAACAGGATTAGAAATGCTGTAATTAAGTGTGAGCCGGTTAACAGCCTCATTATTGTACAATAAAAATCCCATGTCATTTGGGTCATAGGTGCTTCCGATTTCGTCGCGGGAAATGCTGTATTGAAACTTTCCACTGGGCTTAGAAACTTCGAGTGTATAACGGTGGCCGAACACAGGGGCAATACCTTCATGAAACTGTTGGCTAACCATACCTCTGCCGAAAAAAGAAAAGGTATTTTTTTTATTACAAAGTTTTGTTTCCATACCGGTGACATTCGCAGTATATCGATCGGCCGGAGTGTAATAGTTGGTGTTGATGAGTGTTATATAGGAGTTATTTTTAAGGTTCTGATCAAAAACCAGAACGTTATAGTTGGTAAATGGCTGGGACATGATTCTTCGTTGGTTGCCGGTCAACGTGTCTTCAAGGATTCCCCAGGTATTGGTAGTCATACCGTTAAAAACTCCGATTCCGAAACCCCGTGCATTCCGTCCCGATATTTTTGTCGCGTTGATAACACGGGTTTCTTCGGGATTTTTCGACACTATTTCATTGGATTTCAAACTGTCGTAAGGTGCATAAAAATTTTTTGGGGCGCTTCCCACGCGGCGGGAATAGAAAATTTCGCATTTATCGAACAATTCCGTAGCTTCAGTAAAAAACTGCCGTTTTTCATCGTACCGTATCTCAAAAGGAGTAAGATTAAGCACCTGATCATCCGATTGAACCTGTCCAAAGTCTGGGATGAGCATCATATCAAGGGTATAGCTTTCATTAATGCCATAACGCAAATCCAATCCTCCCCGCAGGAAATACTGCCAGTTTTTGGTATCCGGATTTTTTTCAAGGTACCCCGACAGATAAGGCGCGAAGGAGAGCCTGACCGGCGGTTGTATGCTGTCGATTCCGGCCAGGTCGCCATAATATCTGAAAATATTCTGATCATTGATATCTACAAAAGTCCAGGTGGAGTATTCCCCGCGTCGTTGCACATTCCGCCACATGTTGATCCCCCAGATTTGTTTCGGGATTTTCGGGAAGCGCAATGCGGAGTATGGTATTTTTACTTCTGCAATCCACCCTTTACCGTTGATGGTCGTGGCGCTCTCCCATACGGCATCCCAGGTTATGTCCTGCCCGATTGCGGAGTATTTGCAGTCGTTCTGCACATTGGCCGGCGAAAGTTTGAACTCGTACATATTCAGATCATCGTCGTAAGGAAGGATATCGAAAGAAATGATATCATTATTTAGCGATTCAACCTGATCCCGGCGCCCTAACTCTTTACAAATGCTGTCGGGAGCCGAATCAAACAGAATAGCACCGATATAGAGGGCCACATCATCATAGGCGAACCGGATTTCACTCGCGAAAGAGGGTTGGGAACCATTATTGGGGGAGTACTGGACAAACCGACCTGCCACTGGAAGGGTTTGCCAGAATGGTTCCTGGAGCATCCCATCAATATGTGGCGGTGTTGGGATTCGCTTGGCAAAAACGGTTTTTTTTAACCGAAAGATGGAATCAGCCACCCTTGGGTTCTGAGTGTTACCGGTGATGCTTATTCCATTCAGAACAACAAGTATCAGAGGAATAAAGCAAATTTTGAAGCGGAACATTTCAGACTCCTTTTTCTTTCACTCGGCGGGTGAAATTATCATAATGTAACCTGGACCGGAAAAAAAGTCGATCACTGATTAATAATACTCGTTAATGCCTTAAAATTACAGATTTAAGCTTGAATGGCCCATCGATTCTTTAAACAAATCAATTGTTGATGATCGCTAAACCAGCAACCGGTAGTCAGGTTGTCAAAAAAACTGTGTAAACGTAATATTGACCAGGCCAGAAATGTCGGAAAATGTTTAAAATGAAGGAGTTTCTTTATTGGCCTTTTTCTTCTTCAAGTTCTTTTAATATCTGATTGACATCAGATTCGGTTGTGGTAAGTTTTTCTTTACATATCCGGATGAGAACGGCAGCTCTTTTAACTTTTTCAGCTAACTGGTCAACGGAAATTTCACCGGATTCCATTTCAGTCACGATTATCTGAAGTTCATGAAATGCGTCGGCATAAGAGATTTTGGCGCTCATGGGGTATGTTCTTTTTGGGTATGGGTGACGGTACTGCATATTTCACCATCAAAGATAACGGTTTTAATCACCTCACCCGGATCGATTTCGGTATAACTTCTGATTACTTTCCCCCCCGAAAGGGTCATCGAATATCCACGTGAGAGGACGTTCTTCGGATCGAGAAGGTTAACCTGATGGCTGAGGTTCCCCAGTTCTTTGGTTTTGGAGGAAAGAAGACGATAAACAGAATCCCTGACTTTCTGCCGGGTGGACTGAACCTGGTTGTGGCAGAATCCGACCATTTCAAGGCATTTTCTATTGAGCCGTTCAAACGTCAGATTGACCTGGTCGGTATGGTTTCTGACATAGAACCGGGAATATCCCTGAACAGCCAGGATTCGTTGCGAAAGATGTTTTTTAGAAACTTCAAGATGACTGGCGGTACTGTGTTTGAATCCGGTTATTAATTGTTTATAATTCTGTTGCTCCTGAAGTAAAAGTTGTAAGGATCTTCCCTGAATAATTTGTAAAGCCTCATTCAACGAAGCCGACACCTTTTGTAGTTGCAGGATCAGGAAGTCTGCAAGATCGGTTGGCGTGATGCTATTCCGGTACGCTACCATTTCTACTACGGTTTCATTCGTTGCATGGCCGATTCCGGTCAGGACCGGTAGGGGAAACAAGGCAATTTTTCTAGCAAGATCGGCATCGTTGAAAGCTGAAAGTCCTGCATCGCCCCCTCCGCCCCGGATGATAGCGACCAGGTCGAAATGGTGTTTTATACGTTCAATCCGTGAGAGTTGAAAACTAATGGAGGCTCCCGCTTTATCACCTTGCAGAAGGGCCGGGAACAACATGACAAAAAAACGGTACTGCCATGGATTTTCATTGATTATTTTCAAAAAATCAGCATAACCTTTACTGGTCTCCACTGAGATAACTGCGATTCGTCGGGGAAGCGCAGGGAGGATCAGTTTTTTATTAAGATCAAAGACCCCTTCACGGATCAACTGGTTTATGGAGGCTCTCTTCTCTTTCTCCAGCTCACCCAAGGTAAAGGAAGGATCAATATCGTTGATGCGCAAGCTTAATCCGTACAGTGGATCAAAGGATGGACGGGCAAGAAACAAGATGGTAATGCCATTTTTTAATGGTTCCTGAAGTGTTTCAATAAATACCTTGTTAATTCTCTGATAATCATCTTTCCAAATAGTTCCCCTTATCTGTGCAACCATTTTTCCCCCTGACTTTTCTATAAGTTCGGGATAACAATGACCGGATTGCGGATAATGATTCAATTTATTCATTTCGGCTTTAATCCAATAAAATGAAGCAAACTGCGAAGTGATAGTCTGCTTCAGGCTTTCGGCAATTTCCAAAAGGGTATAAACTTGTTTTTGATCGACAATTTCAGGCATTGGGCAGGAGAATATCGGGATGGTCGGGGTTGTTCGACGTAAAGGTACGAAACGCGGGAAATATCTTGAGAATTTTTGTCCTTTTCAGGAAAATGTTATTTTTGAATCTGCTATTCTTAACCTGAAGTGCATGAAAAAAATATTCCTATGGCTGATCCCGCCAGAACAATGGAAACCTACAGTCGCAGTTTTGCTGGGAATCTTTTGCGGTCTGTTTGCTTATGCATTTTATATTTCGAGGGCGCCATCGTATCTCTCTGATAATCCTGAGACTTGTATCAACTGCCATGTTATGAATCCTCAGTTTTATGACTGGACTCACAGTTCGCATCGGAATGTAGCGGTTTGCAACGACTGTCATGTTCCTCACGACAACATCTTCAACAAGTATCTGTTCAAGGCTCAGGATGGATTACGGCATGCCACTATTTTTACTTTCAGGAATGAACCCTTTGCCATTTATATCCGGGAAGCGGGAAAGGAAGCAGTGCAGGCAAACTGCATCAGGTGTCATGAACAGGCGACCGGAATGCAATTTTTGGGAGCCGTTCAACCTGATTATGTCAATCACCTGCAACAGCGGAGGTGTGCCGATTGCCATCGTGAAACTCCACATAAAAGGGTAAACAGCATCGCCTCAACGCCGAATGCACTGGTTAAAACGAAATTGGAGAGCCGGACGGAGCGGGATGAGGAAGAAGATAAGGATTAAACACAGAAGGTGAAATTAGGGATAAAAGAATGTCGGATCGGACACCTTGGAATGAGAAAACTGTTTAAAAATAATCAAAGTCAAATACAGATGGAGACAACAAAAAAGCGCGCATCCTGGATCAACTGGGCACTGTTTTTCGGTACCATGGTAGTTGTATTTTTGCTCGGATTACTGGCTTCTTCCATAACTCAGCGAAAGGCTGAGTCGGAATATGTTTACAAACCAAAGGTAAATCTGAGCGAATATGAGCCCCGGAATGATCTGTGGGGTGAGAACTTTCCACGGGAGTATCAAAGTTATCTCGCTACTGCCGATACCTCTTTTCACAGTGAATTTAACGGGAATGCCGTAAGCGACGCGCTGGGGAAAAATCCTAGGATGGTCATTCTTTGGGCCGGATATGCTTTTTCAAAAGAATATAAAGCGCCCCGCGGACATTATTACGCGATCACCGACATCCGGAATACATTGAGGACAGGAGCTCCAAAGGGACCTGATGAAGGGCCTCAGCCTAATACTTGCTGGACCTGTAAAAGTCCTGATGTCCCGCGTTTGATGGAGAATATGGGAGCAGCCGGATTTTACAAGGGGAAGTGGGCAGCAAAAGGAGCTGAGGTGGTAAATTATATTGGTTGTGCCGATTGTCATGATCCTAAAACCATGGATCTCCGAATCACCAGGCCGGCATTGGTCGAGGCTTTCAAATCAATGGGGAAAGATATCTCCAAAGCAACGCACCAGGAGATGCGTTCGTTGGTATGCGCACAATGTCATGTGGAGTACTATTTTGATAAAAAGCGGGAAGATGCCCCGGATGTTTCCTATCTGACATTTCCCTGGAGTCTTGGTCTCACAGCCGATAGCGCCCTGAAATATTATGATTTACATGACTTTGTCGATTTTACTCATCAGCTTAGCAAAGCGCCCATCTTGAAAGCGCAACATCCCGATTATGAGGTATATTTAACCGGCATTCATGCCCAGCGCGGGGTTGCCTGCGCCGACTGCCATATGCCATATGTCAAGGAAGGCGGACAAAAATTTACCAGCCATAAAATTGCGAGTCCCCTGTTAAATATCTCAAACACCTGCCAGGTCTGTCACCGCGAATCGGAAGAGACCCTGAAAAAGAATGTGTATGAACGACAGCGAAAAGTTAAGGAGATCCGTGATCAATCAGAAATTGAGCTGGTCAAAGCACATGTGGAGGCAAAGATTGCCTGGGAATCGGGCGCTGCTCAACAGGAGATGGATCCGGCCCTGAAGCATATCCGTAATGCACAGTGGTACTGGGATTATTCCGCCGCCGGCCATGGCAACTCTTTTCATTCACCGGTTGAGATTTCCCGGATTATCGGTTTATCGATCAGTGAAGCAAAAGAAGCCCGGATCCTACTTGCCAGAGTTTTAGCTGCTCACGGAAAAAATCAGGCAGTTCCCTATCCCGATATTGCCACAAAGGCTTTAGCACAGAAAGAGATCGGACTTGAAATGGACAAACTGAATTCGGAAAAGGCTGAATGGATCAAGACGGTTCCGGTTGAATGGGACCGAAAAGCTAAAGAGCGCCAGGATTCATGGAAAGTTCAGAAGGCGAAGTAATGAAAGGTTAAATGAGAATGTTTTTTGGGAAATAAAATTCACCAACACTCAGGGTAAAACCGAATTACAAGGACTATGTCTGAATATCAAATTATAAAACGTGACGGGGCTCCCAGGGTACCCTTTAAGTTTGACGGAAGGATTTTATATACTTCCGACCGGTTTGAAATGGTGTATCTTACTCTTCTGCCTGGTGCAGGGATGGAGCTGCACAGTCAGCCTTTCGATGTGGTTTTTTACCTTATTGCAGGTACCGGAATCCTGACCATCAATCAGCAGGAATCGGAGGTGCAGCCCGAAACATCGGTATGGGTAAAGGCAGATGCGCTGCGGGCCTGGAAAAACAATGGCACAGGGGTATTGAACCTTCTTGTGTGCAAATTGAAAAGTTGATCCTGAATTCCAAAAAGGCTCAAATGGGAAGTATAAAGAGGAGTATCGGCATTAAAGCAGTATGAATATGGAATTATTATCACCCTGCCGGTGGAAGGAATATGAACTGATCGATTCGGGCGGTCTTGAAAAGCTGGAACGGTTTGGTGATTATATTTTAGCGCGGCCCGAACCTCAGGCTGTTTGGGGAAAAAGCCTTCCGGAACCAGAGTGGGAGGCAATGGCCGATGCCTATTACCGGAGATCTAAAGGAGTCCGACCACCAGCGCCCGATCATGGGGAGAAGGGGGATTGGACTCGGAAAAAGTCGATGCCCGGTCAATGGGCCATCGAGTACCGCTATTTAGACCTATTTATGGCATTCCGGCTTGGGCTGACTGCTTTCGGTCATATCGGAGTATTTCCGGAACAGGCTGAAAACTGGAATTTCATCTTCGATTTGTTAAAACGGAGGCAATCAGGCAGACCAGAAAACAGATCCGACAGCAGAGATAAGAAATCAGAGCGTGATAGTGTTGTACAGGCTCCGCCAAGGGTTCTGAATCTATTTGCGTACACCGGAGGCTCCTCATTGGCTGCCCGGGCAGGTGGAGCCGATGTGGTTCATGTTGACTCGGTGAAACCGGTAGTGACATGGGCTCGCGAAATGATGGAGGCTTCGGGTTTAACGGGCATCCGATGGGTTGTCGAAGACGCGCTGAAATTTGTGCGTCGCGAGGTAAAACGGGGAAACCGGTATCAGGGTATCATTATTGACCCACCTGCCTATGGGCGGGGCCCGGAAGGAGAAAAATGGATTCTGGAAGAATCGATTGACGAGATGATTCGCCTGTGCCATCGGCTTGCCGATCCCGAGCATTTTTTCATGGTGTTAAGCCTATATTCGATGGGATTATCGCCACTGATCTCGGAAAGTTTGATACATAGCCATTTTGGCCAGATCGCAGACTTGCAGTCCGGAGCTTTTTATGTTCCCGATCGGAGTGGCAGGAAACTAGCCATGGGGACATTCCTTCGATTTAAAACCGGGTGAAAAGCGGTTGAGTTTCAAAACGATCAGGGAATCCTTCCAGATTTATTCTCTTACATTTTGACTTGACGTAGAACAATACTTGTTGTGGAAAGAGAAGCACTACTTTTCTCATTCAGGTTACGAAGAGATCGGAGGCAATACGATCGGCAAAGAGTTTGCCCTTTTCGGTGAGGTAATAAACTCCCGAAGATTCATATACCAAGCCCTGATCTGTTAAAGAGTTGGCCTTCTTTTTAAAGGCATCGGACCATTTCGGAAATAGTCTGGAAATCGTGTCTGAATTACATCCCCACATTGTGCGCAGGGAGGTCATGATGTATTCGTTATATTTCTGTTCAAGAGTGAGGGTCTCTTCTTCATATTGCAGGTGACTCTCAGAGACGCCGTGCAGATACTCCGTGAGATTATTAACATTCCAGCGCCGCGAAGTTCCGTTATAGCTGTGTGCGGATGGCCCCAGCCCAAGATAGTGAGCATCGTACCAGTACCCGGTATTATGTCGGGAATACCATCCAGGAAGCGCAAAATTCGATATTTCATAATGTTCGAACCCATGAATTGCGGCCGTCCGGGTCAATATCTGATACTGTGAAATCATGAGTTCTTCGTCCAATAAAGCCGTCCGTTGATTTTGAATCATCCAGGCCAAAGCGGTCTCCGACTCAACGGTCAGGGCATAGGCTGAAATATGTGGAACTTCCAACGAGAATGCCACCTCCAGATTTCTTTTCCAAAGTTCCCCGGTGGAACCGGGAATTCCATAGATCAGATCAATGCTGATATTATCAAATCCCTGATCTTTCAACATCCGGATAGCCCGTAACGACTGATCCACCGTATGAATTCTTTTCAGGTACTTCAGCTCTTCATCGTTGAAGGATTGAACACCGAGACTGATTCGGTTAAAGCTTGTTTTCTTCAGTTCGCTGACAAAAGTACCGGTCACGTCGTCAGGGTTCAGTTCGATCGATAGTTCAGGAAGATGTTCTTCGGGATAGTGACTGGTGATAGCTGATTTCGATTGTGGTGGATCATGAGCTTTGCTGCCATTCTGCATCGTGAAGGAAAAGGTATCAGCAATCGTGTTGAGAATTTGCTGGAGGTTGGCAGGTTGGTACAGAGAGGGCGTTCCGCCGCCAAAGTAAACCGTCTCGATCCTTTGGCCTGAAAGATAGTCGGCGACAAGAGCAATTTCACGATTCAGGGCCTGAAGGAAGGCGTCCTTCTTTTTTTGTGATGCCAGGGAAAAAAAGTTGCAATAGGGACATTTGCTTTTGCAAAAGGGAATATGAACGTAGATACCGGCCAATGTCCTATTTTTTCAAGACGATCCTGAAGGTGGTCCCTTTGTTAAGCGTGGATGTTTTCACAAATATCTTCCCGGCATGATAGTTTTCAATAATCCTGCGCGAAAGTGTAAGTCCCAGTCCCCAACCTCTTTTTTTACTGGTGAAACCTGGATGAAAGATGGTTTTGAACCGCGACTTGGGAATCCCTTTACCAGTATCGGCCACATCGATATGAATGTGATCCACATCCTCGGTGATTTCAATGTTTACCATTCCATTGCCATCCATTGCATCGACTGCGTTCTTACACAGATTCTCGATCACCCATTCAAAAAGATGCAGGTTCAGGGGAACAAAAATTTCGTGATGAGGATCGGGTTGAATGGTGAAGGTTACCCGGGCAGAAAGCCGCGAGCGCATATAATTCACTGTTTCATGAACTACCGCGACAATATTCATCCGGTCGAGTCGGGCGGTCGATCCGATCTTGGAGAAGCGGTCGGTGATGGTTTCCAGCCGCAGGACATCTTTCTCAATTTCCCTGACGGTCTCTTCATCTAGCCCTTTCAATTTAAGTAATTCGAGCCAGGCAACCATCGATGATAACGGGGTGCCCAATTGATGAGCTGTTTCTTTGGCCATACCTACCCAGACCTGGTTCTGCTCCGATTTACGGGCATAGCTGAAAAGCAGATAAGCGATCAGTAAAAAGATGGTGATAACTGCAAATTGGACAAAGGGATAGTATTTAAGCTGAGTCAGGAGAAAAGAATCCTGGTAATAGATATAATGAACACCGGTGTCGGCCAGGTCAACTTTGATGGGTGTGTTTTGAGCGGCCATTGATCTCAGCGTGCGGGCCACCCACACCGGGTCTTTGATCTTCTGGTCGGGAATGTTCCCGTAATCGAAGATCTCTTTACCGGTACTGTCGGTTATGATAACCGGGACGGATGCGGAATTGATCACCACTTCCGAAAAAAAAGATTTGATCAGGTTGTCGAGGACTTTTTTCAGCTCTTCAAAGATGTTGGAATCTTTATAATAGAAGTACATCTTTTGATTCATGTAGTAAGTCACCACAATGGGAGGATAGAGAGAGAATTCCTTCTTCAGTGGTCCTTCGAGGTAAGTTATTCCTTCGGTATTGATATTTCTCGAATTCATGATCTTTCCCGAAGCATCGGTCACAATCACAGGGATGGTATTATTTTCGCCGATGATACTCATGAAGAAATTCAAATCTTCGTTAGCATCTGCCTGAATAATTCTCCGTTGGGCTTCTGCCACGATCGAAACCCTTTTGTGTTCCTCATTCTTGATCTGTTCAAAAAGGTGGTTGGTATAGTTCACCAGGTCGGCTTTCTGATGAATGGCATCGGCCCAGATCTCCACATTTTTCCTTTCATCTTTACGGATTTCATCGACCAGAATATTGGTATAATAAAGTGATGCCGCAACAATCAGGACTGCCGAGAGGAACAGAAATAACTTCCAGCGCTTTTTCCTTAAGTATATGTCCACAAATCAAATTTATTTTATCAACGGTATAAGGCTGATAATATTTTTATCTGGTTATCAAAGGTATGGATTTTTCATATCCGCATTCAAGGCCTTTTCAAAGAGAAAAGAGAGCACATAATCGAAAAAAAGCCGGATAATACTTGAAAAAGCGTAATATTGAACAAACAAAATTTTGATCCGATGAAAAAACGTTTATTCATGTTCCTCCTGGCCGGAGGATTAATCAGCGCTTCCCTGATCCCGGGAGGATGCAAACAAAAAACACCGATGCAGACACGACAGATTCCGTTAGAGGATTTCTTTAAAAATCCCGAAAAAGCACGCTACCAGATCTCCCCCGACGGGAAGTATTTTTCATTCATGGCGCCTTATGAAAAGCGCATGAATATTTTTGTGCAGGAGATTGGCAAAGACAGCGCCATAAGACTTACTTCAGAAAAAGACCGCGACATTGCCGGATATTTCTGGAAGAACCCGAACCGGATCGTCTTTCTCAAGGATACCGGAGGGGATGAAAATTACAGGTTGTACGGGGTTGATATCGACGGCAGTAATCTGAAGTGTTTTACCGATTTTCCTAAGGTTCGAACCGAGATTCTGGATGATCTGTACGAATTTCCCGATGAGTTGATTATCGGGTTGAATAAACGTAATCCGGAGGTATTCGATCCTTTTCGGTTGAATATTGTGACTGGTGAAATGAAGCAACTGGCCGAAAACCCGGGAAATATTCAGGGCTGGATCCTCGATCACGACGGGAAGTTACGGGCAGCCATTGCCATTGTTGACGGTGTGAACACACAACTGTTATACCGTGAAAAAGAGTCGGATCCCTTTAAACCGGTTCTCACAACCAGTTTTAAAGAGAGCCTGACTCCCCTCATGTTTACCTTCGACAATAAAAACGTATATGCCACTTCAAATCTTGGTCGTGATAAAAGTGCGGTCGTGATCTTCGACATTGCCCGTGGCAAAGAGCTTGAGGTACTTTATGAAAATAAGGATTACGATGTTTCGGATGTAACCTGGTCACGATTGAAAAAAGCCCTCATATGTGCCAATTATGAGTCGTGGAAGCAGGAGCGTTACTTCTTCGATACAGAGGGGAAACAACTTTTCGATAATATCCAGAAGCACCTGGGTAATTTTTCATTCAATATCACCTCCCTGACCAAGAATGAGGATAAGTTCATGATCAGGGCTTACAGTGACCGTTCGTTGGGAGGCTATTTTGTGTATGACCGGGGTGCTGACAAGCTTCAGAAAGTAGCTGATATTGCCCCCTGGCTCCTTGAAGAGGAACTGGCTGAGATGCTGCCCATAGAATATGCGGCCCGTGACTGTACAAAAATCCAGGGTTATCTGACTCTCCCGGTTGGTTACACCATGGAGACCGCAAAAGATCTTCCTGTTGTTGTCAATCCACACGGGGGACCTTGGGCGCGTGATGGATGGTATTTCAATCCGGAGATACAATTTTTAGCCAACCGCGGTTTTGCTGTACTACAAATGAACTTCCGCGGTTCAACCGGATACGGAAAAGCCTTCTGGGAAAAGTCGTTCAAGCAATGGGGATTGACCATGCAGGACGATATCACCGACGGAACACAGTGGCTGATCGATAAAGGTATTGCCAATCCTAAAAAGATTGCCATTTACGGCGGGAGTTACGGGGGATATGCCACCCTTCAGGGGCTGGTCAGGGAGCCCGGGTTGTATGCAGCAGGGGTTGATTATGTGGGTGTTTCGAACCTGTTCACCTTCATGAAAACCATTCCGCCTTACTGGAAACCCATGCTCGATATGATGTATGAAATGGTTGGCAATCCTCAGAGTGACAGTGCCCAATTCGTTGCCACATCGCCCGCCCTCAATTCTGATAAGATCAAAACCCCGTTGTTCGTGGCTCAGGGTAAAAACGATCCCCGGGTCAACATCGATGAATCAAACCAGATCGTGGATGCATTGAAAAAGCGCGGGATCGTAGTCGAATATATGGTCAAGGATAATGAAGGTCACGGATTTCACAATGAAGAAAACCGGTTTGACTTCTATCGGGCGATGGAAAAGTTTCTTGAAAAAAATCTGAAATGAAAAACTGAAGAGGGTGACTCGACTTTTGAGCCACCCTCTTTTTTATACATATTTTTCTCCTTTTTCGAGCATCACATCGTTTACGTACTGCCTGATATTCTGTTCGTCGCTTTTACGACAGACTAACAATACTTCTTCCGATTCCACGACGATATAATCGTTAAGACCCTGCAGTACAACGACTTTTTCTTTGGGCATGTTAATAATGCAATTGGCCGAGTCGTACATCATGACATTTTTGCCGATCACTGCGTTTCCCTGTTCATCCCTGGGCCTGTTTTCATACAAGGATCCCCAGGTTCCCAGATCGGACCAACCAAAATCAGCAGCAAGAACATAAACATTGTCGGCTTTTTCCATAACGCCATAGTCAATGGATATGCTTTTGCAAATCGTATAGGTCTCTTTGATAAAGGATCGTTCCTCACGGGTTCCGTATTTACCGATACCCTTTTTAAACAGGTTGTCCACCTCGGGGAGGAAAGATTCAAATGCCTTCATGATGCTTGTCAATGACCAGATAAATATTCCCGAGTTCCATAAAAAATCACCACATTTGAGGAAAGTAATGGCAAGATCAAGATTGGGTTTTTCAGTGAAGGTTTTTACTTTTTTAAGATGGGGTTCTTTGGGATAGACCTCTTCATGACCGTCGACATATTGAATATATCCGTAACCGGTATCAGGCCGGCTTGGGCGGATGCCGAGGGTCAGGAGCCAATCGTTCTCACCGGCGGCTTCGAGGGCGGTTTCGATATTTTTCAGGAAGGTATCTTCTTTCAGGATGATGTGATCGGAGGGGGCCACGACAATTCTTGCATCGGGGTCCCGCGCCAGAATACATTGATTGGCATAAGCTACACACGGAGCGGTATTGCGTCGTGCTGGTTCTAAAAGTATCTGTTGGGTGGTAAGTTCGGGAAGCTGAGTTTGTACCAGTTTCTTGTACAATTCGTTCGTAACGATATAGATATTTTCTTTCGGACAGATCCGGCTGAAACGTTTATAGGTCTGCTGGATCAGCGTTTCGCCGGTTCCAAGGATGTCGATGAATTGTTTTGGATGGGAGGTTCTGCTCATGGGCCAGAAACGGGCGCCAATCCCGCCTGCCATGATCACACAAAAGTTATGTTTAGATTTTGCCATGCCGGATGAGGTTTAAATTCATACAAACATACAAAAGAAAGTTCAAAAAATTCCTGATAAATAAATACCTTAAATTTGCCGGTCCGGAGCCTCCGGATGCACCCGTAAAGAATCGATTCACCTAACACTGATACATGGAAAAGCACATCACGCGTCCTATTTTTATCGGAATTCTTGCTTGGTTCATAGCGCTTCCCGTCGGACTTCGCGCTCAGAAACCGGTCGACCACGACACGATCATTGCCGCTGCCCGGGAAATCATTAAAGAGACCACATATTGTGCCCTGATCACCCTCGATGCAGAAGGTCAGCCGCAGGTTCGCACCATGAATCCCTTCCCGATCAACGATGAGTTCGTAACCTGGTTCGCCACGACGCGGACAAGCCGGAAGGTGAAGGAGATCAGAAACAATCCCAGGGTAAGTGTGTATTATGCAGATCACATCAATGCCAAAGGGTATGTTACAATAACCGGCACCGCGGAAGTGATTGACGACAAAGCGTTGTTGCTGAAGATGAAACGCGACTACTGGGAGGGCATAAAAGGGTGGCAGGATCATTTTGTCCTGATCCGGATTGTGCCAAAATCGATGGATGTTATCAATTACAGGCGTCATGTGACCAATGATCCGGAAACCTTACGGGCTCCTTCGATTACTTTTTAAAGGTCCCGGGTGCCGGCGCCTTCACGAGCCGGCGTGTAATCCCGGCGGAATTTCTTATACCGGACAGGAATTGCACCACAACCGCGTGACCCGGACACATCACGAAACCGTGGCCGGATCAGAATCTGTTTAAAATCATGGTATTCAGAGGTATAAAATATTGTTAGAAATTAAATATTTTGTATTTTTGATTGAAGGGAATTGTCGTGAAGGACAGGAATTCTCATAATCCCCTAATAGGCGTTAATGTTTGAATCTTAGGATCTGATAAGGATACATCAACGGACAATAAAGGCAGATTAATTATCAAATTGGACAAAATTCCCTGCACCCTGGAACGTCATAATAAAGAAACTCTGAATAATCCGGCACAAAATGAACAAATGGAAGATGGTTTTTACTCAATTGATATTCCTGTCAAACAAACATTAATTTGATATGACTGAATTAGAAGATGAGGTTACCAAAGTATTGGATGCCCATTGGTCTGCTTTAAAGGCCAAAGATGCCGATGCTGTCATTGCTTTAGTTTCGGAAGATTTTCTATCATGTGGAAGTGATCCGGATGAATTCTGGAACAAGACAGATATGTATAATACTGTTAAACAGATGTTAACCAACAGCGAGTTAAAAATAGATATCACCGTCGATAAACGTGAAATACGAATTACAAAAGATGGTCATTCAGCAATTGCCTTTGAGCAGATGTTTTTGATACCTTTCAGTCGGAAGATACCAGTCAGAACGGTTTATCATCTTGTGAAAGAGAATAAAACCTGGTTGATCGATTTTTCAAGTACCGGTTTGATACCGAACAATAATGATATTGAAAAACTAAATAAGGCGTTAGAATAATCACATGAGCTGCTATGCTGCCGGGTTACTTTGTAATAATCGGGACTCTTATCGGGGCTTCAGGTTCAATAGCTTACCTGATTGATACCGCAAAAGGTAAAATCAAACCCAACCGGGTTTCTTTTTTATTGTGGTCCATTGCACCCATAATAGCATTTTTTGCACAGATTACACAAGGCGTTGGACTTGAGGCCTTAATGACATTCAGCACCGGTTTTCTCCCTTTGACTGTATTTATTGCCTCGTTTGTAAGCAAGAAGGCGAAGTGGAAGCAGACCAGATTTGATTTGTTATGTGGAATGATATCACTCATGGGTCTGATGTTATGGATTATCACAAAAGTGGGTAATATAGCTATCTTTTTTAGTATCCTTGCGGATGGATTCGCAGCTATTCCAACAATAGTGAAAGCTTATAAATATCCAGATACAGAGTTGGCATGGCCGTGGATTGCAACCGTATTTGGTATTGTTTTAACGTTGCTGACCCTGTCAACATTTACTTTTGCAAACTGCGGTTTTATCCTCTACATTCTTGTAGTTAATTCATTGATATTTATTCTTGTACAGTTCAGAATTGGTGAAATTCGTCGATCCGGGAATTAATGTTTCAATATAATCTAAGAATCCACCACCTTAGGTGGTGGTGATGTTAAAATGGCTATGCCAGAAAAATAGTAACTTCGAAGCATGAGCGAATATAAGAAATTAAATCATGTTATTTATCGGTGCACATATCATATTGTTTGGACGCCAAAGTACCGATTCCGGGTACTTGAAGGACTTGTAAAG
Organism: uncultured Prolixibacteraceae bacterium; assembly: GCA_964525995.1. GTDB lineage: Bacteria > Bacteroidota > Bacteroidia > Bacteroidales > FEN-979 > CAIVAT01. Next base: position 157,953 of record CAZGIM010000008.1, read on the forward strand.
GAGATGTTGACAAAAGACATTGAGATGTTACTGGAATGGCAAAGATGCGAATTGATTGGGATGAACATTCAGGCCGACCACATTCACATGATAGTAAGCGTTCCGCCAAAACTTTCGGTGTCACACCTTATGGGGATATTGAAAGGAAAGACAGCAATCAAAATCTTTAAAAGTTATCCTCAGTTGAAAAAGAAGCCATATTGGGGCAATCATTTCTGGTCGAGAGGGTATTGTGTGGATACCATAGGTCTTGACGAAGACAAGATCAAAAAGTACGTCATATATCAAGAAAAGCAAGAACGTTTAGAAGAACAACAGAGTTTCGATTTTGGCCCCTTATAGGGGCTTTTCAAGTCCACCTTCTTTGAAGGTGGATGCTTTAA
>CAZGIM010000009.1:0-156472 GCA_964525995.1 uncultured Prolixibacteraceae bacterium
TCGCACGGCCTGAGCGCTTAAAAAAAAGAGAGTGCCCCTTTCGAGACACCCTCTTGAAAATGGTTGCTGGACAGAACGCAAAGCAGATTTCACAAAAGAGAAACAAAGAAATAGGTTGATCTGCGATTTCTGGGTAAATAAAAATTGTAATTAACCCTTTATGAATTTAAAGACCAGCAAGCGGTATTTATTGCTTCTGGTTGTGGTTCTTTGCCACGGCCATTTGCCGGTATTTTCACAGGGCGAATTCAACAATTGGTATTTTGGCGCTACAGCGGCCATCACATTCAATACCAGCCCACCGACAAACATTCCAAGTACTCAGATGGGTTCAGTAACCTCCTCTGTAAGCGTCTCAGATTCGAATGGATTGGTTTTGTTCTATGCTAATGGGCAATATGTTTATGATCGCAACCATAATATAATGTCCACCCAGGTCTGGGGGATGAATTCAAATCAACCTGTTTTCACGGTTAAGAAACCGGGAGAGAATTACCTCTATTGGATTTTTAATATCAGGGACCCAACCGGGTTTCCCCCTTCAAATATGGGGCTCTTTTCATCCGTAATTGATATGACCCTGAATGGTGGACTTGGGGGTGTCGTACCGACACAGCACAACATTCCTGTTCCCGGCGCTGATAATGCATTTTGCAAATTAACCGGAATCAGGCATCAAAACAACCTTGATGCATGGGTTGTTACACGCGACAACAGCGAACATTTTTTATCGTATCTCATCTCCACTTCCGGTTTATCAGGACCAGTGATCAGTCAAAGCTCGGTGGAAACCTTTGTAGCTCAGAGGTCTGGTGATATCAGGATTTCACAGGATGGGAAAAAAATGGTTGCTAATTATGCGGGAAATGTTGTAAACTATGGATCCAGCAGTGTGGCAGAGTTTTGTACTTTCAATTCATATACAGGAATGATTGTTCCCCTGTTTAAATTCTATCCAGTGATAGATACTGTTGGTCCCTTTGGGCCAGTGTGGGCTGAATTCTCCCCGAATTCTCAACTACTCTATATAGGAGGTAATGTGACGCTTTCTCCCACAACTACTACATTTGGAATATTCCAATATGATGCCACAAAACATGATTCAACAGGATTCATGAAAAGCCAGGTTTTTCTTGGTTATGTTAATGGGCCCGGAGGAACCAGGGGACTGCAAATGGCCCCGAATGGTAAAATATACAGTTGCTTCAACAGTTCGGATATGTTGAATGTGATCAACAACCCAAATGTTTCCGGATTATCCTGCGGATTTCAAATCAACGCGCTTAACCTGGATGGCAAAATATGCTTCGAAGGTCTTCCCCAATTTCTTCAAAAATACAAATCCTATCTTCATCTTGCAGGGACTTGTTGTATGGCTGAATCGGTTACTTTCTCAACCGATATCTGGCCACCTGCTGATACAATTCGCTGGAATTTCGGTGATCCTGCCTCAGGCGTATCAAATGTTTCGTTTCTCCCGGCTCCTTCTCATCTCTTTTCTAACCCGGGCACATATACGGTTGAACTTTACGTCAGGCATAATGACAACCGCACCGATACGACCTGGAGAACCATTACCATTCATCCAAGCCCTCAGCCAGCTTTGGGGCCCGATAAAACAATATGCATCGGCAATTCGATAACCTTCGATGCCGGTTTCTGTACCGGATGCAGTTATGAATGGAAGAACCTCGGAACGGGACAGGTTGTAGGAACAAATCAAAACTTTACGACAAGCATTGCAGGCACCTACGCTGTGAAAGTGACCAACGGGAACAACTGCTCGGGTTACGATACGGTTCAGCTTGTTACAACCCCAGTTCCCCAGGTCACAAACACAAAACTGACCAAGTCCATCTGTTCCGGGGAAAGTACCAATATTGCGTTGTCTTCCAGTGTTTCCGGAACCATGTTTCACTGGACTGCTTCGCTGGTCTCGGGCAATATAACCGGTTTCAGCGCCGATTCCGGTTTAGTCATCAACCAGATACTTGTAGATAACCTCCCCACGGCCGGAGTCGTCACCTATTCGGTTATTCTTAAAGTGGGCAGTTGCTCCGGCAATGCCGTCGATTTCACCGTGACGGTGAACCCCGGAGATTCGGCCAAGGTTTCCGTCTCGGCCTCGGCCAACAATATCTGCGCAGGAACGCAGGTGACTTTCACGGCTGTGCCGACCAATCCGGGAGCCGCTCCCATATACCAATGGAAAGTGAATGGAATCCTTTCAGGAAACAACAGCCCTGTATTCACCCATACTCCGGTAAACGGAGACCAGATTCACTGCGTGATGACATCCTCGATGACGGTTTGCGTCTCGAATAATCCCGCTGCATCAAATATTATTACCATGACGGTGAATCCGCTGCTACCGGTCAGCGTTGCAGTCTCCGCTTCCGCCAATAACGTTTGCGCCGGTACGCCAGTCACCTTCACGGCTGTTCCTGTAAATGGAGGGTCAGCGCCCTCCTATCTATGGAAAGTTAACGGGATTCCCATGGGAACTAACAGTCCCGTTTATTCTTATGTGCCGGGGAACAATGATGCAGTTACCTGTACCCTATCTTCCTCAGAGACATGCATAATCGGTAATCCCGCGACATCTCCTGCGACGATCATGACAGTCAGCCCTCAACTCCCTGCAAGCGTTTCCATTGCGGCATCGGCTAATCCATTCTGCCGGGGAACCAGCGTCACCTTTACAGCAACGCCCGTCAATGGCGGCGCTTCACCGGTGTACCAGTGGAAGGTCAACGGGATCAGCGTACTCAGCGCTATCAATGCTACCTATTCTTACCCAGCAAGCAACGGGGATGTGGTGCAATGTGTCATGACCTCAAACTTGGTTTGCGTGACATCCAATCCCGCCACCTCGACCTCCCTCACAATGATCGAACAGGAATCGCCAAACGTAAGCTTTACCGACTGTTTCGACACCATCACCACTGTTAACGCAAAACCCTTCCGGCTCAAAGGAGGATTACCCCTTGGCGGAACATACTCCGGCCCGGGCGTCAACTATGCCACCGGTATCTTTACCCCATCCACTGCCGGTCCCGGAACCCACACCATCACCTACACCTACACCAACACCCTCGGCTGTTCTTCAATCAGTCAATCACTTATTCACTCATTCACTCAATCACTCATTCCTTGCGGCAGCACCCTGACGGATATCAGGGATGGTAACGTGTATCCCACCGTGCAAATCGGCTCGCAGTGTTGGATGCAGAAGAACCTGGATTACGGAACCACCATTCCAACCATCATTCATCAAACCGACAACTGCATCGCAGAGCAGTATCTTCAATCGTCAATCGTAAATCCTGGCAATCGTAAATCCATTTATCAGTGGGACGAACTTATGCGCTACGAATCCACTCCCGGCAGCCAGGGCCTCTGTCCGCCCGGTTGGCATATACCCTCCGAAAGCGACTGGAACATTCTGTTTGACTACTACGACGGGCAAAGCCGGGCCGGTGTGGCGCTGACGGATCCTTTTTTAAATGGTTTTAAAGCCGACCCCGACGGGGTGCTGTATCAAAACACCATCTGGAGCTTTGCCGATTTTGCCGTCCTCTTCTGGTCTTCCACCCCGGTTGATGCCACCCGTGCCTGGTCGCACGGCATGAACGATATCAATTTCTCGGTGTCGTCCTATCCCGCCCTGAAGGCCGATGCGTTTCCGGTAAGGTGTGTGCGGGATTGAGTCAGGAAAAGCAAGCAGTGATTGATCAGCTTCTTTTTTACTTTGTTCCAGGTTAAATCTGATGTTGTAATGAGTTACGGCCAATCTGTAAGTTCGACATCTTCAAACCAAGCAAGGCTTTTCAAAACGATCGCATCATTTTGATAGGTGTATTTTTTTCGGTAAAAGCCGACCCCGACGGGGTGTTGTATCAAAACACCGGAGCGTCCTGTTTGACTACTACAACGGTCAAAGCCGCGCGGGTGTTAAGGTGACGGAATCCTTTTTTGAATGGTTTCAAAGCCGACCCCTACGGGGTGGTGTTGGTGGTGTATCAACGGTTCAGAATTTTCCGAATTTCAGCGCGAGGTTGACACTGAAGTTATTGATCAGGTCGGCGCTGGTATTCATCAGGTCGAGATCGGGCGTATACCGGTACGAAACACCGGCATCGAGCCGCATGAATTTCAACAGGTTCAGCTCAACCATGACGCCGGGTTCTACTACGAAGAAAGAATCCCAGTCGAGGGTGTTGTTGTCATAACTGCTGTTGTGGCGGTAAGTCCAGGTATTGTAAACCAGCCCTCCTCCCCCAATCAGGATCGGAAAATTCACGTGAACCGGATAGGACGGGAGTATCCTGAACTCGAACTTCACGCCGCCATAACCTCCATACAGGTATGCACCATACATATCCTGAATATTGTCGTACCACAGATTCTGTGAATTCAGGATCCCGTAACCGGCCAACCCGACCGAAAAGAAATGGTTGAGGATAATCCCGCCGCTCAGTCCGCCGATAAATACATCCCTGCCCTTGAATTGGGTATAGGATGCTTCAGGTCCGATAAAATATCCCACCCGGACCTTATGATCAGACTTCCTGAAAATCGTTTTAATTTCATCCTGGTTACCCGATGTTTTCGGTTGGGTCTGATCATCCTGGGCAAAAAGCATCAGGGATGGAGTAAAGACCAGCAACAACAGGAAAATTTTTGTTTTCATGGCGGTTGATTATTGGTTTACCAAAGATAACTCATATAAATTAAATATATTTGAATCGACGAAAAAAAAGTGTGAAAGACCCGTTTATACCCGCTCGGAGATTGTTATTTGTACGAATTCAACCATTTGAGTCAGCGCTATGAGCAAAGAGATGTGGAACAGCAGGTATGCTGCTGAAGAGTATGTTTACGGCAAGGATCCGAATGCATTCTTTAAAGCCGAAATTGATAAGCTCGTTCCGGGAACCCTGTTGCTTCCGGCCGAGGGAGAGGGCCGCAATGCCGTTTACGCCGCCGGCAAACACTGGGATGTACACGCGTTGGATCAGAGCGTCGTGGGACGGAAAAAGGCGTTCAGCCTGGCCCTCGGGGCCGGGGTGGCCATCCGGTACGACCTTGCTGATCTGATGTCGGTGGATTTGCCCGCCGACCATTTCGATGCCATCGGACTAATCTTTGTCCATCTTCCATCCCCAGTAAGAAACCCGTTCCACATCCGGGTGACCGAATGGCTAAAACCTGGGGGAACGCTGATCCTGGAAGGGTTTTCGAAAGAACAGATCCGTTTCACTTCGGGTGGCCCCCACGATCCCGACATGCTCTTTTCGACCACCGATCTGCAGAAAGATTTCAGCGGCCTTGAAATTCTGAAACTCGAACAATTGGAAACCTTCCACGATGAAGGCGCTTTTCACCGGGGAGCCTCCTCCGTGGTCAGGATGGTGGCGCGAAAAAAATCCGTTTCTCTTTAGTAGATCACCAGTTTTACTGTGCTCCGCCGCTCCCGATTCTGGAACTGCAAGATATACGTTCCGGCAGGAAAACCGCTCAGGTCGAGGTTCATGACTGAAACGCCGTCTTTGTCAGGGAGAAGGGTGATGGTCATCAGCCGGATGCCTTCGACGCTTAATAGATTCGCCGTCGACTCCGCGGAAATGCCCCTGACTGTCAGTTTTGTCATGCCGTGTGCCGGATTCGGCGACAGCGAAATGCTCAGGTCCTGATTTTCGTTCTCAGGGATTGCTGTACAGGGATCGAGGGTGATGGTCACAATATGGAGTGAATTAGCGGTACAGGGAATGAACGGGGTTACCAGAAGTCTGAGTGTGACAGAGCCAGAGGTCTTGTCATGCATCCCGGGAATATAGCCTGAATTCGGTGAAGTTGGATCAGTAAAATGACCGTCGCCCGAGGTTGCCCACGCGATCTTATTGTAGTTATACGCATAGGAATTCAGGTACACCGGCGATATGTACCAGCATACCGTGGTATCGTCGCCGGCATAGGCTTCGGGTGCCAGAACAAGTTTAAAAGAGACCGTATCGTGGCGTACCTGACTGCCGTCACCTACTGCCACGATATATTTCGTGGAGGTATCGGGTTTCACTTTCGGGCTTTTCAAATTCGACGTGAATCCGGCGGGGATGGAGGTCCAGGAATAGGAGTAACTGCCCGATCCCCCGTATCCGTAAGCGTTGAGCTGAACCGAGTCGGTGGCGGTTGAGCACTGGATGGCCGGTGTGGCTGAGGCGGCCGAAGAAAACACGTTTGCGTATGTAAATGATGCGATGCGTGTCTGCCAGGAGCTGGAAGATGAGGTGGGGTAGTACTCGGTGGTGTACCAGAAGGTGGTCGGCGCTGCCGGATCGACGCTGATAGCGCTGTAGTCGCCCCAGCGGCACCGTCCGCTCCAGATGCCGGTCTGGCTCCCGTCACCCTGTTTGATGACCCGCTCGGCGATCGTCATCTGATTGAGCGGATCCGCTTTCAGCCGGCCGGTATACCGGATTGCGGGATGCATGGCCGCGCTCGAAACCGAATACCCCATGGCGATGGTCCCGGCGGTATCCTGGGCGATGCTGCCCATCCACCGCGAATGGCCGTCGGCCGGGGCATACGTGCTTTGCTGGTAAATCGACCAGCCGCTGCCGCTGTTCCGGAGTTCGTACCAGCGGATGCCGGCCACCCCGGATCCCGCGTCAACCGTATGATTCAATACCATCGAACTGTAAGCGCCGAATTTACGGTACTGTTGACGGAACATCAGCCGGTCGGCCAGCGGATCCAGTTTTTTATCGGTTCCCAGTTGCGGGATCCCGTCACCCCAGCTCCCGATGGTGCTGAACGGGTTAACCGGAAGATAGTGGATATTCCCAAAGGTAGAATTGGCAGGATTGACCCAGTCGGCATGGAATTCATAAACGCCCAGCTTCTGTGGTCCATCGGTTCTGACAAAGGTGAAATAGTTCGGGGTTCCATACACGGGAAAGGTTCCATCGCAATCGGATGGGAGCAGCGAAATGAACCCGTCGGCGCCGGGCGCAACCGTAAACGAGATCATTGCGGCATCCGGATCACCTGCCAACATGGCCATACGGTCGAAACAACAAACTCCGTTACCGACCCAGCCTGCGCCGCCGGTTCCGAAACTGTTGATCGACATGTAGTAACCATCAGGCCAGACCCCAAATTTGGGATAATCAGGCATATCATAAAATATGTACTGGTAACGGTACCAGCTTCCCATGGGATCGGGAGTTTGCGAAACGGCAATCATCATGTAAAACGGGGCGTTGGAAGAACCGTGGGGCAGCGAAAATTGCGAAAAGAACCACCGGTCGGCCTGTTCATCATACAAAACCACAGCATCGCCGTCGTTGGAATTATTCGGCAATCCCGACCAGATGCTTGCACTGGCATAGGGGCCAAAGATCTTGTTTCCACTTTTATTAAAGATGGCATATGAACAATTCACCACCTGGAAGAAATGGTTCAAGCCAATTTCGCCATGGGTATCGGGTGGGACATATCCTCCGCCATTGCCCAGTCCGTCAACATTGATGACCGTTGTATCCGACAGAAGCGCACCCGGCTTGCCCTGAATGGAAGGATCCTGAAGCCAGGCCATTTTGGGAACGGATTTATTCCGGTCGTCGGCAAACTGATTTTTTATAACGCCATCCTTCCAACTTCCGTCATATTTTTGAGGAGGTGCTTTCACGAGATCACGCAAAGGCGGACTAACATCGAAATAGACTGCTTTTTGGTACCGGGGCGCTAAAGCTGCCTGCTGGGCCCGGAGAAGATTCGATGCGAAAAGGAGAATGAGAATCAGGGTCAGTGAGTTCTTCATAAGAGTTAGGTTGCGGAAAACTTCCGATTTGACAGCATCAACTGTGTTCCAACTACATTTCAATCCCTCCCTGGAGTTGATTACTCATTTCCCGCAGGGTGTCGTTTGGAAAACATGCAAAAATAACAGAAAGATGTCAATAAGATATGGAAAATATTAATTTTGATCCTATAAGTCCAGGATCAGTTCCTGTAAATGTTTGTCAGAATCTATGAACATTAAGACTTTCCGGACCGATTCTGTCATGAGGTCAAGCCAGCAATGGTCGTAACAAACAGCAGATGGTTTTAAACCCGTCACAGCCATTGTTTTTGCCTCGATCAGTTTACCCCTTCAGAAGGTTGCTTCCTTATTACTTACCTGATAAATTTTTGGATATAGGTTTCCGGTCCTCCGGATATACGGATGAAGTACAAACCAGCCGGAAGGGAGGTGACGCAGATCCGCTCTTCATGGTCTGAAAGGGTCCCGGAGAGCAATTTCCGTCCGTCATTTCCAAAAATCTCATAGCTCTGATTTGTAAGTGTGGTGTTCCTTACAACGATAATCCATCCTTTTGCAGGGTTGGGGTAAATCAAGACCGGCACCGGCAGGATTGGATCGGCCACTGCGTTAACTGTATTGGCGCCGGTTATAAGATTCCTGTCGGGGTCAAACAACAAGGAATCGGCGGTGAAGGGCAATGTGATGGTAAAAATTTCATCAGGAATGCTATTCCACACGGTCAGAGTAGTGTCGGTTGAACTGTTTTTCAGCCTTAGCGGCAGCAACATCCTGAAAAAATCAACCGATGGATGGGAGCAGGTCTGATGGATCGTAAAGGAAAGTTGATCGCCCGACTGGAACCAATTGATCCGGTAAGAAGGATACCCTTCACCCGTGAACCAAGCATCAAAGTACCAGGTAAGATCGGCGCCATATGCTTGTTCCAGGTGCTTTTTCAGGTCGGAGGTTCGTGCAAATCCATAGGAAAGAAGGGCGTCGGCAAGATAATGGTTTAAAGCTGTATAAAATGCTGAATCCCCCATGATCCAGCGAAGTTGGTGAAGAATCATGGCTCCTTTGGCATAGGATAGTCTGGAATCAAATATCCTGCTTTCGTCGGTGGTGTCGCTGCAAAAAACTGATCCCCCCGGCTGGGATACAATATTTTGAATCCTGACCTCGCGGAATCTGTACCACCAGGAGGGGGCTAAATGTTCATAGCACAATCCCGATAAGTAGGTGGCAAACCCTTCATTGAGCCAAATATCGCTCCAGCTTCCGCAGGTGATCTTGTTCCCAAACCAGGAATGGGCCAGTTCGTGCGCCAAAAGTTCAAAGCCGAAGGAGCCCATAAAGCTCATGGTCTGATGTTCCATCCCTCCTCCCCACCCAAACTGGGTATGCCCATAATGCTCGTTCTGAAAAGGATATATCCCGAAAAGTGTGTCGAAAAGCTGGATCATGGGAACTACCTGAGCTGTCTGTGTGCTCACCATGGCAGAATCTTCGGGATAGACAAAGTTGGGTACGTTCAGGGTATCACCTCCGAAGGGTACCGTATGATCGTAGCGAGAGAAGCGGGTCACACAGATTCCCAACAGGTAGGTGGCAACCGGATACCGGTGACGCCAATGAAACTGCCACTGATCCGGACCACGGGTCTCTGCAACAAGAACGCCATTGGCAACGGCCGTAAAACCTGCCGGAACCGAGATAAAAAGGTCGACTGAATCAGCTTTGTCGGTCAATCCCTGTTTGCATGGCCACCAATCGCGAGCCCCGTATGGCTCCGATAGAGTCCAGATTATAGGAATATCGTTATGAAATCCCTGGACAAACGATCCTGAGCCATTCAACGGAGGGACGCCGTGATAATAAACTGTTACTGAATCCAGTGAAGTTTGCGGAGCCGGAAAGGAAACGACAATCCGGTCTGAAAAATGATTCCATGAAACCTGACTTCCCCGGAATAGAACTGAATCGACCGTCAGTGCCGAGTTCAGGTCAAGAGTCAACGAATCGGGCGTTTTTCCGGTTGGTTGAAAAAGGATGGTGACCGAACCGGAAATAGCCCGGACTGCCGGATCGATAATCCACCTGCAACCATACCATTTCACATCATAGTTTGTGGCCGGAGGGGCGCCATCCTGCAAATGGTCCGACAACCTCCGTTTTTGATCAGATTTTGCAATCATATCAAGGTCTCCGGGGTCGAAGGTGATCTGGCCCTGAAGAATGACGGGGAGTAAGAAAACGATCAGGTAGAATTTATAAAACCGCCAAAAAGGTAATTCCTGCCAAGAAGAAAATAGGACGAATGGCTTCATCTCAGATTTAGATTACAGGAAGCATGACAGTGAATTCACTGCCTTTTCCCTTCTCGCTGGTCACGGTAAGCGTTCCCTTATGCAGGTTAACGTACTCCCGGCACAGGATCAGTCCAAAACCTGATCCGGTTTCACCGGAAGTGCCTTTCGATTTATAATTTTCATCCAGCCGGAATAGCTTCCCCAGTTCGTCCTGCGACATTCCAACACCGTGGTCCGTTACCGTCACGAATATCTCTTTATCTGCCAGGTTAAGTTTTATCTGTACGTTACCTTCTGGCTGTGTGAATTTGATGGCATTGGTAAGAAGATTGCGGAAAATGGTCAGCAACATATCGGGATCGGCATTCATGATAACCGGGCCCGGATCCCTGAAGTCGATCCGAATCTTTTTAAGGATGGCCGACGGTTCCAACACCTGGATAGTTTCCGTGATCAAATCAGTCACATTGCATGATTTCATCACCGGCTTCACCGAACCCGACTGCAACCGTGACCATTCCAGAATCTCTTCCAGGAGTTTGTAGGTACTTCTGCTTACCGAGTAGAGACGATCAACGGCAAGTGATTTCTCTTCTGGTGAAAGATTACCATCATTTTTCAGTAAATCTGTAAAACCCAGAATGGCGTTGAAGGGCGATCTTAGATCGTGACCGATGATGGAGATAAATCGCATCAGGATCTTATTCGACTGATCTAATTGTCCCGCAATCCGGTCCATTTTCCACCACTGTTTTCGTTGGTAAAGGATGAAATAGGCCGCGCCTGCCAATAAAATGATCAGCAAAATCCCGATGAGAATATCGGTCCGTTGCCGGTTAGCCGACAGTTCTTGCTGATATTTCAATTCTTCATTATCATTGCGCTGTTTCTCTTCATTCAGGCGGTTATTGAATTCCTGAAGCTGAACCAGCACCTTCTGGTCGTAAATACCCGATCGGGTAGTATAATAAAGTGAGGAATAAAAATGAGCCTTTTTATAATCGCCTTTTCTCAGATAAATTTGTTCGAGACTCAGGCAAGCCAGGACTACATACTTGGGAATATTCATATCCTGAGCCATTTTCAGCGCTTTCAGGTTCAGGGCCTCCGCCTCCGGTTTCAGGTAACAATTATAAACCCTTGCAATGTTAATGAGGATCAGAGGTTCATCTTCAGGATACACACGAACCACAATCGGAAGTGCTTTCTTGAAATAATCCAGCGATTTGTCATGGTTTCCTCTCTTCAACTCCAGATAGCCTAAAATATTCAGGTTGTTGTAAACGAGCAATTCATTGTTCCTCCGGGTCGCGATTCCGAGTGAACCAAGTGCATATTTTTCTGCGGAATCGTATGGGATCCTGCCATCTTCGACATAGGAGGCGGCCAGCCGGTTGTAAACCGAGGCGATCAAACTGCTGTCGGCAATTCTGTGAGCTAGGCTCCGGGCCTGGTACAGGTACTGATAGCATTGGTCATAGAGGCTGTTGCCCCGTAGAATATCCCCAACCAGGGTCATCATTTTGATCGTCCCCACGTAGTTCCGATTCTGCTTATAAAAGTTCAGGGCTTTTAAGGCATTTTTTATTGCGCTTTCGGCATCTCCTTTATAATAATCGTCATAAGCAACCCGGTACAAGGCAAATGCAACACTGTCATCCAAAAAGCCAAAGGTTTCGGCAATGGATATTGCTTTCTGGTACTCCACAAGCGCTGCTGTAGGGTTCCTTGTAAACAATTCCGACCCGTTGCTGATCAGCTTGTGAATAAGCAGGGAATCCGGCTGCGACGCCATCAAAGCGGGCAGAAGCATCATCATTACCAGAGTCGCCGTAAGTTTTCGCATAAAGGTGGTCTTGGTAACGGTTCTCACAATTCCGTCAAAAATACGTATATAATTCCAATTGTGTAAAAAAAGGAGGGCGATCTATTGAATCGCCCTCCTTTTGTGATCATGGTTAACCCAAAATGCTATTCCGATATAACGATTTTACGGATAAGGGTTCCCTGGCTGGTTGCGATCATCACGTGATATACTCCCGGGGAAACGGGCCGCAGGTCGATCATACGTTCCATTTTCCCGGTGATTATGAATTCGGAAATTTCAAAAATTTTCGTTCCCAGATTGCCGAATACCGTCACTCTGATCTTTTCTCCGGCCGATCCCTGCAAAGACAGTTTGAACCTCCCATCGTTGGGAACCGGATAGAGGTTCACCTCTATTCCTTCAGGTTCATCCATTCCGGTCATGATAACCTGAACACGGTCGGAAGGTTCAGACGAACATCCGTTTACTGTGACCACGATCCAGTAGTATCCGCTCTGGGTTGCGGTATAATACGGCCATACAGCTCCCGTAACCGGCTGGCCGGTCCCGTCGGGTGTAATGCTAAAGTACCACTGGTTTCCGGCTATTGCTGAACTTGTGAGGATGGCTCCGTTTTGAATTACAACCGGTTTGGCTGGTACCGGGAACACACCAATGCCAAAGGGAGACGACAGGGTTCCGTTACCACAGGCATTGGTGCCTCTGACGGTGATTTCGCCCGGGACCGCTGCAGCGCTGAAGCTGACTGTAATGGCGTTGGTATTTTGTCCGTTCGTAATCGTAGCCCCGGCCGGCAGAGTCCAGCTATAGCCAGTTGCATTGATAACTGCCGGGACAGAATACACATTCCCTGTTGACCCAAGACATGCGCTGGCTGCGCCCGTTATGGTTCCGGCTGAACCCGGCAACGGATTAACCGTCACGGCAAATGCGGCCGAAGGAGCACCATTACCGCAAAGATTATTTCCATACACAGAGATCGTTCCCGAAACGGCATCCGGTGCATAGTCAACCGTGATGTTGTTGGTCCCGTCACCTGTGGCAATGACTGCTCCGGCCGGGAGGGTCCAAACATATGATGTCGCGTTGACGATGGTCGGGACCGAATAGGATACACCCAGAGATCCTGCACACACCGTATTCATTCCCGTCACAGCGCCGGCAGCGGCAGGAACCGGATTGACGGTTACATTAAGCTGAGTCGGTGTTCCAGCCTGACAACCGTTGGAGCCGGTGTAGTTGACGGTAACATTTTGAGTTCCTGGTAAATTCCAGGAGATTTTAACCAGGTTGGTTCCGGCCCCCCAGACGATGGAGCCTCCGGCCGAAACACCCCAGGTGTAATTGGTAAATCCCGCCTCGGTGGAGTAGGTATGATCCCCTGAATTGACACACAAGGCATTCAGTCCGGTGATCGTTGGTGCAGGAGCCACGTTCACGGTAACCGGATAGACCAGCGGAACAGCAACACAGCCGTTGGTGCTTGCATAGGCTACCGACACATTCTGTGCACCCGGATCGTTCCATTTGACCGTAATGGCATCGGTTCCCGCACCGGCAGTGATCGTACCTCCCGGGGAGATCGTCCAGGTATAACCCGTCATTCCAGCCTGAGTAACATAAATATTTCCTGTTGATCCCTGGCAAACGGTTGCTGGTCCCGTTATCACAGGAACCGGAAGCGGATTAACGGTGATTGTCAGGTTTGATGGGGTACCGTTTCCACAGGGCCCTGATCCGAATACACTTACATCTCCGGAAGCGGTACCGAATGTGATGGTGACAGCGTTGGTTCCTGCACCGGCAGTGATGACGGCACCTGCGGGTAAGGTCCAGGTGTAACTGGTAGCATTGGGTATTGGTGATATGTTATAGACTATGCCGGTTGTCCCTGCGCACACGGTTGCCGGACCGCTGATCGGGCCTGCGGGGCCTACCGGCGGACATCCGGCCATGAAGTACTGGTCGGCGCCATAGGCTGGACCTCCTGCGTTGACGCCAACACACCTGAAATGATAAGTGGTGTTGTTAACCAATCCTGAAATATTCGCCAGAACAGCGGTTGGTGTGGTACCATTAACCGTAATCGGAACTGCAGGAACAACATTGCCGTATGAAGTATTCAGTCCCCATTCAAACGTGACCGTGGTGGCTACATTGTTAGCCGTCACCGTTCCGTTTAGTTGGGCCGACGTTGTGGTGATATTCGTCGCCGGATTTGTAACGACCGTGGGCGGGCCTCCGGTGGTAAAGGTCATGTCGTTGCCATTGGTGGGCCCTCCCGAATTCACGGCGACAACACGATAATGGATCAGTGTATTCTGAGGTAATCCCGAAACGACAGCGCTCACCGGTTGATCGGTATTCCCAGTCAGGCTGGGTGGAACGGCTGCCACTGTCGATCCGTATGAAGTCGTGAGGCCATACTCGAAAGTAACTGCTGTAACAGCGCCATTAGGATTGACCGTACCATTAAGGGTACCGCCCGTGAGGTTGATTGCAGTTGCGTCGTTCGTTACGGCAGTTGGTGGCGCAACGTTCGTGGTGAAGGTCATGTCGTTGCCATTGGCTGTACCTCCGGTGCTAACCCCTTTGATCCGGTAATGATAAAGTGTATTGGGCATAAGGCCTGTAATATTAGCCGTGATAGATGTAACAGCACTTCCGGTAACGGTGGGCGGAACACCGGCAACTACGGAACCATATGAAGTGGTAAGTCCATACTCAAAAGTGACAGCGGTGGATAGGTTATTGGCGTTCACAGTACCATTCAGTGTGGCGGTAGCGCTACCAATGGCCGTGGCGGCGGTTGTCACAACAATGGGACCAAGGGCAACCGGTAACTGTTGATTCCAGGTCTGGGCAACTTCGGCATCCGACAATGCCCTGTTGTACATTCTGAATTCATCCATTTGGGTTCCGGCATTGATGCTGTTGCTCGAGCTGTATCCCCCAACGAGGAAAGTGCCGGTACCGGTAAAAGTGACGGCATTTTGGGGCACGGAATTGCTGAGAACTCCGTTTTTAAATACCTTGACCTCGGATCCCGTGTACACAAGATGAATTACGACCGGGCCCGGTGAGATCGTGTTGATGGGAACATCCGTGAAACCGGTGCCCCGCAGGAGAAGGTTCCCATTTCCGGCGACACCGCCCGTAAAACAACGAAAACTGCCGGCAGTGTTGTCACCAAAATAGTAAGCGGTAGAGGAAGAGGTTGCCGGAAAGTTGTTGAGCCAGAAGGAGATGGTCCAACCGGTTGATGGTAAGGCTGTAGCCCAGCCTGTACTCAGTCGGTTGGAGGTGGAGGTGAGACCGTTACCCAGCAAGGCTGTTCCGAACTGCCCGGCACCGCTCACCGTTTGCCCGGTAAGAACTGCAGGGTTGGTCCCCACGGGAGCGCTGGCATAGTTCTGTTGATCGCCCGGAGCATCAAACTTGTAGTACATGTACTCCGGGACATTCTGTGCAAAGGCTGCTGATGTGATTACAGCCAGCACAATAAGGCCGCATATGCGACGCATGAAGCTGGTAGATCCTGTTTTCATGGGTGTGGTTTTTGGTAAAACTTAAATAATTTCAAGTATTTATGATTGATTTGGATTACCAATATTCCAAAGTTAAAAACAAAATTCAAATCAATCGGCATCAGATATGATTTATTTTCTTATGTTATATTCAATTGTCAGAATTTATTTATTTTTATTTACTGAAATCTGAAGATCTAAACCCGGGACAGGACCGCTGACGGGCCTCCTCCATTCTAAACGCTATGACACATCCGAGATCAGAACAATTCAGTTTCTTTCATCGCTAATGAATGCTTAATACCTCTGATAACCATGTCGTTTGCAGCTAAAATCAAAAGCAATCCCCGGCTGAAAGCCTGGGTACACCGGGCATTGATCCCAAGGAACCAGGCGCGTCCCCGGCTTTGGGTCCGCTGGTTTGTGAATCCGTTCATCCATCATACAGGGAAACGGTCGCTGATCCGGCGATCGGCGCGGATGGATATTCTGCCCTTCAACCGGTTTTCACTGGGCGATGATTCCACGATCGAGGATTTCACCACCATCAACAACGGCGTGGGCGATGTGATTATCGGCGACCGGACCCGGGTGGGACTGTGCTGCACCGTGATCGGACCGGTTAAGATCGGCAACGATGTCATGATCGCACAAAACGTGGTAATGTCGGGACTCAACCATAGGTATGAAGATGAATCCCTGCCGATCTCCCGCCAGGGAGTGACGCGTAATGCCATCGAGATCGGGGATGAGGCCTGGGTCGCGGCCAACTGCGTCATCCTTTCCGGGGTGAAAGTGGGAAAACATGCCGTGGTAAGCGCCGGAAGCGTGGTACGGCGCAATGTACCAGCCTATTCAGTCGTCGCCGGAAATCCGGCCGCGGTGATTAAAAAACGGAATCCCGACACGGGTGTCTGGGAGTGGAAAATCTGACCAATAACCCGGAAACATACCCGCATCCCGGACAGTGTTCCGGGATGCGGGCGATGTCATCAAAAATCCTTTTGGGATTATCTCTTCACAATTTTTACGATCTCCGATTTATCTCCCGACTGCACGTGAACCAGGTATATTCCGGCCGGTCGTTCTGAGAGCTCGAACCTGAATACCGTTTCGCCATTCAGCGCCTGGTTGAACAATTTCTCACCCACCATACTGTAAACGGTTATTTCGGCCCGTGTCGTTCCATCGGTGAGTTCCACGGTCACCTGATCGTAAGTCGGATTGGGATAAACCCTTACGAAACCGGATTGACCCGCAGGGTTCCTGGTCGTATTCCCGGAACCCGATACAACCGAATTTGAAGGTGTAGAAGCTCCGTTACAGGGTATGCACTGGGTGGTGATATAGGCACGCAGGTATCCGCCTTCTCTTATTGTAGAGGTCGGGAGGAATGCGATTGTCTGACTCGCAATGAACGTCACCGTTCCCCCGTTTTCTACGATAAATCCGGGAGTAGAACCACCTGTCGTGATCGTCTGAACTGCAAGGCATTGCTCCTGCCCGGATTTGACTGTAAAGTTTAACAGATTCGCCTGCCCTGTTAAAAGTGCGTTAACACTGATGTTCAGGTCGGGCGAGGTGGCGCCGTCACCACAGCTATTGTTTCCGCTAACTTTCATCACGCCAGCAGTGACGTAATTCGGGAAGTCGACCGTGATCAATGGAGTTCCCGCACCGCCGGTGATCACAGCGCCCGCAGGTACTGTCCAAAGATAAGTCGTGGCATTGGGAACCGGTTCAATACTGTACTGAATTCCGGTCGAACCCACGCATACCGCTGTCGGACCGGTGATGGTTCCGGCAGCGCCCGGGAGTGAAATCACATTCACCGTGAGGATGGTCGGGTTGGGATTGAAACACCCGCCGGGGCCGTTGTATGTGACACCCACTGATTGCTGACCTGCTGCCGTCCAGGTAACCGTTATGGCATGGGTGCCAGCGCCAGAAGTGATGGTTCCACCCGGCGAAATGGTCCAGGCATAACCGGTCTTTCCCGTGTCGGTCGTATAAATGATGCCGGTTGCGCCTTCACAGGAAGAGACAGGTCCCGAAAGTGAAGGCGAGGATAAATAAACCTGCACTGGCCAAACCGAAGGCATCAACGGTGTGCACCCATGAACATCCGTATAGCTGACGCTCACGCTCTGTGCGCCGGGTGTATTCCATTTAACGGTAACGGTACTGGAATTAAAACTTCCCCCGGAGGTGATGGAACCTCCCGGGGAGACATTCCATTGATAGTTGGTCATTCCTGACTCGGTAGTATAAACCGAAGAATTTCCCTGGCATACCTGGTTTGTTCCCGACAATGACGGAACGGGAAGGGGTACGACGGTAATGGTTTTTGTTGATGGTACAAGGGCAGTACATTGATTCAGGTTGGTGTAGCTTACCTCCACAGTCTTGGAGCCTGTGGTCAGCCACTGAACCAGGATCTGATTGGTATTTATTCCTGAAACAATGGTACCGCCGGTGGAAACACTCCAATTGTACCCGGTCATTCCTGCTTCGGTCACAAAGGTCGATTGCGCGTTGATACAGGCCGTGGCCGGGCCAGCTATGGTTGGGACCGGCGAAGGGTTAACGACGATCTGGTAAGCGATGGGAGGTCCTTCACACTGGCTGGCCTGTGGGATTACGGTTATCATGGCGGTAACAGGCGTCGTTCCGGAATTGACGGCAGTGAATGCGGGAATGTTGCCCGAACCGGCGGCTGCAAGTCCGATTGTGGGGTTGCTGTTGGTCCAGCTAAAGGTAGCTCCGGTCACCGTGCTGCTCAGGATGGTGGCAGGTGCAGGATCGCCATTGCAGAATGTCTGATCTAACACGGGAACCACCTGGGGTGTCGGATTTACCGTGATGGTGAACGAGGTTGGCACACCGGTACAGGTCACGCCGCTGGTATAGGAGGGCGTCACCTGGATGGTGGCCGTAATGGGGATGGTTCCCATGTTGAGGGCGGTGAACGTGGTGATCGTTCCCGTCCCGGCGGCTGCCAGTCCGATAGAGGGATCTGAATTAATCCAGGAGTACTGCGTCTGAGCAACCGATCCGGTGAAGACCACCGGGGCAGTCGGGGCTCTGTTGCAGACCACCTGATTGCTGACGTGGTTGACAGTCGGGAGCGGGTTCACCATAACGGTGATATTGCCCGGCATCAATGCGTTGCACCCATGTATATCGGTGTAATTAATAAGCATGAGCTGCATCCCCGAATCGGTCCAGGTCACGGTGATACTTGCCGTGCCGGCTCCGGCAGTAATTGTTCCGCCCGAGGAGAGGATCCAGTTGTAATTGCTGTTCCCGGGTTCCGTCAAATATATCATTCCGGTGGATCCTTTACACGCGCTGGCAGCACCCGTAATGGTGGGGACCGGGCGTGCATAAACCGTCACGGTTTGGGTTGCCGGAAGCGCCGCAGTACATCCGCCTTCATCGGTATAATTCACCTTTACCGAATTGATTCCCACGGTATTCCAAGTCACCAGGATGCTGTTGGTATTCATTCCGGCCGTTATGGTTCCGGCCCCGGCCGGTTCGATTGACCACAGGTAATTCGTTTTTCCTGCTTCAGTGGCATAACCGACTCCGGTAGCGCCAAGGCACGAAGAGGTAGCGCCTGTTATGGTCGGAACCGGCTGTGGATTAATGGTCACGGTAGCAGTATAGGTTTTTGAACAGGGATCGGAGGATGTTCGTGTAAGCGAAACCAGGTACGATCCGGGAGTCGTGTAAGTATGGGTCACGGTGGCCGTTTGAACCGTGACGGTTGCCGTTCCGTCGCCGAAATTCCAGATCCGGTCGCTGGTAGCATGCTGATTGATCACCGAATTGTCGATGAAGGTGGATGGTAATCCGACACAGGCAGGTGTCACTTCAAAATGGGGATTAATGGAGGTGATATGCAGCGTGGTATCGAGAACCCGGACTGTACAGGATGGATAAAAGGAGGTCATCGTCAGGAAATATTTCCAGCCCGATAGGGCATTGTTTACGGTCAGTGTGCTCCCGGTAGTGGTAGTCGGAGAACAGGTGGCGCAAACCGGACCCTGCCATTCGTAAGTCGCGAAACCCGGAGGAGCCGTTAGCTGCACGGTGTTGTTGCCTTCGCATCCCGAAATGGACACGGTCATGGATTGGCAAACCAACGAAACATAGGCGTAGCCGGTATGATCGCCCAGGGCGCAGCCGTGCACCTGAAATACAATGTCAACCTGCTGTCCGGCGCTTATATTGGTCAATCGGGAAAGATCCATTCCGGTTATACTCCAATCTTTCCATTGGAGATTATCGGGTCCGGCATTCCAGGTAGTGACGCCATCCCCGGGAAAAAGATCAAACCTTCCACAGGGAAGATCCAGCGTATCACCGGTATTGTGATCCAGGATGGTGACCTGGAAACGCGGACGTTGGTTTGCAGTAACATGAGCAGGATCGTCAAATCCGGCAAAAACTACCGCCGACCGCCAGGAGATGAAACTGCTGTTCGGATCATAGGTGATCGGGTAGGCAACCTGATCAACAAATCCTCCTCCACCCGTGGTGCATTGTCTGGCCCCGATCAGCGCCGAATAGGCATCGCCCGGGAACACTTTCTGCAACTGGGGAATACAGGGATCTGAACCTGCAGTCTCTATCGAAAAATGACCACCATTGGGGGTGTCTGTCCAGGAGTTTTGCAGACATGGCGGGATAAAGAGGCCGTTAATCCAAGTTCCCCAACATCCCGACCAGTCATCGAAGGTCCCCTGATGGAAATTGGAATTGCTGCAGGAGGTGGGGATATAGTTGGCCACCACGACAGCCAGGCTGGCATGGGTTGATGCGGAACACCCCGTCGGATCGGTGTACGCAACAGTGACGGTATGAGTCCCTGCTACCGACCAGGTCACGGTAATGCTACGGGTTCCGGCACCAGCTGTGATAGTTCCACCGGAGGTAACTGACCAATTATAATTGGTCATACCGGCGTTGGTCGTGTAAGTGATGCCACCGGAGCCGACGATTACATATACCGGTCCCGAAATGACCGGCGTCTGATCCGGATGAACCGTCATGGTTATGGAATTCGATGTGGCGGGATTTCCGGTCGGACAAGCAACATTAGAAGTGAGGATACAACGTACCACATCTCCGTTTGCCGGCACATAGGTATAGGTCGGACTGCTGGCGCCCACCCCGGTACCATTCACTTGCCATTGATAGACCGGCGCTGATCCGCCATTGACCGGAGTTGCCGTAAATGTGACAGCAGAACCGGTGCAGACAGTCTGCGAGGATGCCGTAATGGAAATACCTACCGTCAACAACGGATTCACCGTAACTGCAATGATATTGGAGGTGGCTGGGTTTCCTGAAACACAGGTGAGGCTGGAGGTTAGCACACAGGTAAACTGTTGGCCATTAAGCGGTGTGTAAGTAAACGAGGAATTTGTCGCTCCCGAAATGGCGACTGAATTAATCTTCCATTGATAGGAAGGCGAAGCTCCTCCGTTGACCGCGACTGCATTGAAGGTGACGGGTGTTCCTGCACAGACTATGGTTGCAGAGGCTCCGATGGTCACACTCACCGGAACCGATGGGGTTACCGACATGGTGATGGTATTGGAAGTCGCCGGATTTCCGGAAACACAGGTCGCGTTGGAAGTGAGCACACAGTAAATCTGATCGCCGTCGGACGGGGCATAGATGAAGGTCGAATTGGTTGCTCCGGAGATGGTTGCCGAATTGACTTTCCACTGGTAAGTTGGCGAAGTCCCACCATTGATGGGGGTTGCCGTAAAGGTGACACTGTGGTCGGCACAAACCGGGTTGGCCGAGGCGCCGATCGTGACGCTCACCGGAAGTAGAATGTCACAGGCCGTGGTAAAAGCGATATCTTCGCCATACGATGTTCCGCAGGAATTGGTTGCATAGGATCTGACATGATAGGTCGTGTTGGCCGTCAGGCCGGTGATTGCGCTGGTAAATGCTCCTAAACCAGACCCGTCGGAGGTGTGGCTGTCGGCCAGGGTCGGATTGGCTGAGGTACTCCAGCAAACGCCCCGTTCCGTTACCTGAAAACCGCCATCGGAGGTCACCGTTCCGCCGCCCGAGGCCGTGTTCGCAGTGATTGCCGAAATAGCTTCAGTGGTCACTGATGGCGTACAGGTAGGAAGCGGGGCTATGACCATCCCGTTGAAATAGCTAACCGGGATATTGACGCTGGTAGTAGTTGTTATCACACACCCGGTCGAAAAATTCAGTGGTGTGTTTGCAGTTCCGTTATAGATGAAATTCAGGATGATGGAATCGCCAGGTGATCCGATGTTGGCGCCTGTAAGGCTTGTCCAGGCCAGCGATACGATGCCGTTCGCTGCACCACCCATCGTACCGGTAAGGTTCCCTTTCGGGGTTATATCCTGGAAAGTCAGCACCGATGGGTCGTATTGAATCTTTTGTGTCAGGGAACCGGCATTGGTGGTGAATATCGGATAATAGAGCGGGACCGACACCAAGGCCCCTGATGAAGCAGCGGTTTTTGTTCCGATCTGGGCCTGGTTCGCCAATCCCTGGTTTGGGGTAACGCTTCCATTGTTATAGGTCACCTGAACGGGTAAGGGAGGGACTCCCGAAGCGACTACACACTTAAAAAAAGTCAATGGGGTGCTGGTCCCGTGGTACTGAAAATTCACTTGAATTAGGGTTCCATTGGCAACGGTAATCGGTGAAAGAGATGACCACACGATACTGACCGTGGTATCAGTGTGTCCAATAATCGGAGTGAATCCCGGAACCTGATTGGATACTCCCACATAGCTGAGAACCCCCAGGTTGAACTTTATTTTCAGGGTAATGGCTCCGACACTATTGAAATTCGTTACGGTAATGGGTACAGAAACGAAGTCACCCGGAATGCCCTGAACAGCAGGAAGCGTGGCAGTAGCCGATTGCCCGTAAGTCAAGGCCCCGATAAGTAGGACCATCAAACTGGTCATCAATAATCTCTTTTTCATGTATCAATAGTTTAATTTTATTAGCTACAATGAATTTTTAATTAACTATTTTTCAAAGATATTAACCTGACTCATGCCCCTTAAAAACGGCATCATGAAAATACTGATTTTTTTTAATCCTGGATGCGGAATCGATAAATCCTTTTCAGAATGTTTCCAACAATGGAGTTTTTCGGGTTGGCCTAATGACCGGAAATAAAAAAGGCGGCCTAATGAGCCGCCCTTTTTCGAATCACCGTGACCCCGAAGGGACTCGAACCCCCAACCAACAGAACCGGAATCTGCCATTCTATCCAATTGAACTACGGGGCCAATTGCGATGCAAAGGTATGAATTTTTTCAATTTTTCATATCTTTGAAAGCTACAACAAAATTCAAAAACCATGTCAGAGAAAATTAAAGATAAAGTTGCACCAGGCGTTGCCACCGGAAGCGCCGTGCAGGAGATATTCAGGATTGCGAAAGCCAACCGTTTTGCTATTCCCGCTGTCAATGTCGTGGGTACCGATTCGGTGAATGCAGTGCTTGAGGCTGCAAAAGCCGTCAACTCACCCGTCATCATTCAGTTTTCCAATGGCGGGGGTCTCTTTTTTGCAGGTAAATCACTCAAAAATGAAAATGAACGGGTCGCGATTAAGGGATCCATTTCCGGCGCTATGCATATCCATGAAGTTGCCGGCATGTATGGTATTCCCGTGATCATCCATACCGACCACGCCGCAAAAAAACTGTTGCCCTGGATCGACGGATTGCTCGATGCAGGTGAACATTACTTCGCTAAATATGGTCAGCCGCTCTTCAGTTCACACATGCTTGACCTTTCAGAGGAACCGCTCGATGAAAATATTGAGATCTGCAAGCGTTATCTCGAAAGGATGAGTAAAATAGGAATGACCCTTGAGATCGAACTGGGAGTTACCGGGGGTGAAGAAGATGGCATTGACAATACGGGGATCGACAGTTCACGACTCTACACCCAACCCGAACATGTGGCCCGTGCTTATGCAGCGCTGATGCGTATCAGTCCGAATTTCACCATTGCGGCATCCTTCGGAAATGTCCACGGGGTCTATAAACCCGGAAACGTAAAGCTTGAACCGATCATTTTGCATAATTCACAGGTTTATATCCAGAGACAATTCGGTACCGTTGATAATCCGGTCAATTTCGTCTTCCACGGCGGTTCGGGATCAGAGCCCGAAAAGATTGCCGAAGCCATCAGTTACGGCGTTATTAAAATGAATATCGATACCGATACCCAATGGGCATTCTGGGAAGGAATTCTCAAATTCTACAAGAAAAACGAGGGATACCTCCAGGGGCAGATCGGAAATCCGGAAGGCGATGATAAACCGAACAAAAAGTACTACGATCCACGTGCCTGGCTTCGTGAGGGAGAAAAATCAATGGTTGAAAGGCTGAAAGTTGCTTTCAACGACCTGAACTGCGTGGATAGATATTAAAATCCTGTTCCGCCTGCCAGCGTATCTTTCGGATGAATGCTCAGCACAGGAATCGGTGAATGGTTCACGATCTGGTGGGCATACGGTCCCAGAAAGATATTAACGGTGGTGGTTTCCTGTTCAGTCATGATACCGATCAGGTTGGCATCGATCTTTTTAGCACGTTCGATGGTGGCATCGGCAACGCTGTCACAATTGACCTGCTCCACGCGATACTTTACCTGTTCCTCATCAAAATAGCGCGTAACCTGTGCTGCATAAAGATCGACGTTATGCCGGATGGCTTTTAGCTTGGAGGTGTACAATTTCAGAACATAAATTTCTGCGTTGTGCCGCTTGGCCAGGTAAGCCACGAAAGTCGCTTTCTGACGGGTCTCTTCAGCGCTGTCGATCGGTATGAGAATCCTTTGAAGAGGACGTTGAATGTTAATTCCTCCCCGGATGGTAATGACCGGACAATAGCTTGCCGAAACGATCTTGTTGGCATTGCTTCCGATCCAGAACTCTTCAAAACCTGATGCGCCGTGGGTACCGGTCACGATAAGCATGGCGTTCATCAGCTTTGCCTCTGCTGTGACCTCTTTGTAGATTTTTCCCTTCCGGATTGTCCAGGTCATCTTTACATCGGGATGTTCAGGCTGGTAACGGGCGACCAGATCCTCAAAGGCATGTTCAACATCCTTTATGGTCTGCCGCGACTTCTCTCCGAACTGTTCCTTTTCATTGGCGGTTTTTTCAACCCAGACGAGGATCAGTTCACCTTCACAATGCTCAGCGATGGAAAGTGCGTGCAGAAAGGCGTTGATCGAACATTCTGAGAAATCAATTGCAACTACTATTTTATTCATACTCAGGAATTTTAGGGATCTATTTTAGTGATATTTATCTGGTCGTTAATAATAAAAGCATTGGGGTAATCGGCAGCCAGTTCATTCAGAAACCGCTGGGCATCGAGGCGGCTCCTGAAATCTCCTATTCTTACCTTATAATTTGGTGATTTGAAGGTAAGGTAAACCCCCATTTGGGGATAGCGGGCGATGAGCTCCTCCTGGGTCGACTGGGCCTTGGTCTTTGAGTTATTTCCTGAATCAGAAAACACCTGAATCCGGAATCCCTCGATGGTCTTAAGGTTTTGATTGATGCGAATATGTTTATCGACAAGCTGGTCAACCCTTTCATCCTGAACAATGCCCGGTACAAGCGTCGAAGTGTCGGCCGGCTGGGCCATTATTCCCACGTGCCGGGCAATCAGCAGAATCAGAATCAGGATATGAGTGCGTATGTGAGCCATATCGGATCAGGAATGATTTGCTTTCTCATGGGGATGAATACTCAACACCGGTATCGGTGACTGGTTGACGAGTTGCTGAGCCTGGGCGCCTAAAAGGATGTTGACCGGGGTCTCCTGTTCGGTCATGATCGCGATCAGATCGGCATCGACATTCAACGAATAGGTCAACAGCGCTTTGGTCAGGTCATTCGAAACAATACTGTCCTCGACTATTTTGATGTCGTGGCCCTGGAAGTACCGGAGCGCGGTCTGTGCCACCTTCTCGGTGAGCCGCTGGATCGACTTCAGATGGCTATTGTGGGTGGTTACCATGTGCACCTCCGATTTGAACAACGTAGCAAGCCTGACGACAAAGGGAATCTTCTGAAGGGTTTCAACTGATTGGTCCATCGGGACAATGATCCGTTCAATGGTCTTCCGTATGGGAAAATCGTGACGTACCGTTATAACCGGACAGGAGGCATAGGTCACGATCTTATAGGCATTACTCCCGATCCAGTACTCTTCGAATCCCGAGATCCCGTGAGCTCCGGTGATAATCAGTTCAGCTTCGGTGATTTTGGCAAGGTTATCCACTTCGCGGTAAATCCGTCCCTTCTTTAGCTTATAGTCAATGGATATTCCTTTGGTCAGCTTTTTATTGTACTGGTGGATCAGTTCATCGAACCGCTTTTTAGCCTCATTGCGGTTTTCATTGGTGGTGTCGGGATAAACCGATTCCTGTGAGCTGATTTTATCAACCCAAATCAGATTTATATCCGATTTCATCTTGTTCGCGATGGGGATGGCGTACTCCAGGGCGTGAATGGATGTATTCGAAAAATCGATGGCAACAATGATCGGAGACATGGCACTTCTGTTAAAATTAATAACGTAAAAATAAGGAAAATTATTTACAAAGGAAATTATATGGAAATAATTTACTTTTGCGATGATGAATGAATTACTTGATCCGAGCGGTAACAGGCTGGAGCCGGCCGACAGGGAGCTTGAAAAATCGTTACGCCCTTCGGGATTCGTTGAATTTGCCGGACAGGAGGCCATTGTTGCCAACCTGAAGATTTTCGTCCAGGCCGCGCGGCTCAGAAAAGAGGCCCTCGATCATGTATTGCTTCACGGTCCACCGGGATTAGGTAAAACCACACTGGCTCATATTATTGCCAATGAGCTGGGAGTCAATATCCGGGTCACCTCCGGTCCGGTGCTGGACAAACCGGGCGATTTAGCCGGATTGCTTACCGGACTCGAGGGGAATGATGTGCTCTTTATCGACGAGATCCACCGCCTTTCTCCCGTTGTGGAGGAATATCTTTACTCGGCAATGGAGGATTACAAGATCGATATCATGATCGAAACCGGTCCGAATGCCCGGAGTATCCAGATCAAGCTGAATCCCTTCACCCTTGTTGGGGCCACAACCCGGTCGGGATTACTTACCGCACCGTTGCGGTCGCGATTCGGTATAAACTCCCGGCTTAATTACTACCATGCCGGAACCCTTGACCGGATCATCAAACGGTCGGCCGAAATCTTAGGTGTCCCCATCGACCAGGAGGCAACCTCAGAAATTGCGCGCCGCAGCAGGGGAACACCCCGCATAGCGAACCTCCTGCTGCGCCGTGTCAGGGACTTTGCCCAGATCAAAGGCAATGGATCCATCGATTTAAAAATCAGTCAATATGCCCTTTCGGCACTGAATGTCGATAAAAACGGGCTGGATGAGATGGATAATAAAATTCTGCGTACCATCATCGAAAAATTCAAAGGAGGACCCGTGGGCATTGGTACCATCGCAACCGCAGTATCAGAGGATGCCGGAACCCTGGAGGAGGTTTATGAACCTTTCCTTATCCAGGAGGGATACCTGATGCGTACACCCCGCGGCCGTGAAGTAACCGAATCAGCTTACCGCCATCTTGGGAAAATCAAACCGGGGAACCAGGAAGCACTGTTTTAACGAGTTTGACGAGGAGCGGACAGGTGGACAAGCGGACAGGTTGGACAAGTGGACAAGCGGACTGGTTGGACAAGGTTTTTCTTTAATAATTAATAGCTTTTATGTCGCCGCAACTTATCAAAGAGGAGGCGCTGCGCTTGGGATTTTCCGTTTGCGGGATTGCCCGTTATGAAAAACTCGAACACCTGAGATCCTTCTATGAATCGTTTCTCCGGAACCGGGAATACTCGACACTAACCTATCTTGAAACCTGTTTCGAAAAAAGGATCGATCCATCCTTACTGATGAAAGGGATCCGGTCGGTGATCGCCGTGATGAAGAATTACGCGCCTGCCAGGGTAATACCTGAGACGGACAATTTCATCATTTCAAGGTATGCTTACGGAAAAGACCATCACGTTGTGATGCGCGACCGAATGGACAGTCTGATCCGTTTCATGAAGCATCAGTTCGGGAATTATCAGTTCAGGGCTTATATGGATTCGGGGCCTGTGCTCGAGAAGGCCTGGGCGCAAAAATGCGGTGTTGGCTGGCAGGGGAAAAACACCCTGATCATCAATAAAGCAGCCGGTTCGTACTTTTTCCTGGGGATCATTTTATCCGATTTGGATTTGGATCCCGATCGTCCCGAAACGGATCATTGCGGGAGTTGTATGAAATGCATTGAAGCTTGTCCCACAGGAGCGCTTCAGTCTCCATACCACCTTACGATCGACCGGTGCATCTCGTACCATACCATTGAAACAAAAGTGGATATTTCCGAGGATATCCGGAAACACTTGAACCATCGGATTTACGGATGCGATATCTGTCAGGAAGTATGCCCGTTCAACCGATTCGCAAAACCTCATAAAGAGCCTGAATTTGATCCTTCTCCCATGCTTTTACAGATGCGAAAAAAGGAGTGGGTCAACCTTTCGGAGGCTCAGTTCGACCTGCTCTTTCATGAATCGGCAATTCAGCGAACAGGATACAGAAAATTCCTGAGCAATATCAGGGCAGCAAACAATATCAACCCCATTTAAAAGCTTCGATCTCTAATCCGGCCAAAGTCAACACCCGGTTTACGACCGTCATGGCCAGCGCGTCGATTGAGTCAGGTTTACTGTAAAATGACGGATTAGCCGGACAAATAATGGCGCCGGCCTCAGTCAGGAGTTTCATGTTGTTAAGATGGATGAGGCTGAGCGGGGTCTCCCGCGGAACCAGGATCAGTTTTCGTCGTTCTTTCAACATGACATCGGCAGCGCGGGTCATCAGGTCTTCAGCAACCCCTGCAGCAATCCGCCCCAGGGTTCCCATGGTACAGGGACAGATGATCATAGCATCATAGACGGCCGATCCGGAAGCCATCGGCGCAAAAAAATCCCGCGGTGAAAAATACCGGAACAGCACATTGCCATTTTTTGCAGCGTCCCCTGGCGGGAAGAGGGTAAGCGGATCGGCTCCCAACTCGAAGTTCCAAACCGTACCGGCATGTTCCGATATAATCAGGTCACACCGGGCCACCTGCGATTCCAGCGCACGGATCTTTTCGAGGAGCAGTTTCCCGTAAATTGCTCCGCTTGCGCCCGTCACTCCGACGATGATATCTTTTTTATCCAATATAATTCAAATCTCAAATGAGGCATTAGGAAATAGGCAATAGGCAATAGGGAAAAAAGTCATAAATCCAAAATTCAAATCAGGTATTAGGCATTGGCCATTAGCCATTAGGGAAGAAATATTAACCATTTTCGTTACCTCGTTCTTTAAATTCACTCAATCACTCAATCACTCATTCACTCATTCACTCAATAAATCAGTCAATCAGTCAATCAGTCAATTATTTGTCCGCTAGTCCGCCTGTCCAACTCTTCGTCCAACTAGTCTCTCACTCTCTCTGCCGAAAGTCCCAACTCAGCGACAGGGATAAAACGTTGTTGTACTGTCCTGTTTCAAAGAGAATTTTACGGGCGCCGGCAACCACATCGGTCCGTATCGAGAGCAGAGAATAGTTTAAACGGAGGCCTGCTTTCAGGTGACCGGTTATATAACAGGATAACCCAACAATCCCGCTCAGGGTAACAGTCCGGTACGGGACGGTAATGTAGGGAACCTCCAGTCCGTTGATCTCCTCGTACGATCCGAGCAGAATGTCGGCTGCAGGACCAATTTCGGCTTGTACACGTTTTAAAAAGGTGTATTGATACAGCAATGGTATCTCCAGGTAATGCAACCTTGTAATCCGTGTCGTTCCTGAAAGAGTAGCCGAGTCGGCTTGTACCCGGCTTCCTTTCTGAATGTACTCCATTTCCAGCTGAAAAGAGGAATGCGGCGATACCTGTAAATTCACGAATCCTCCGGCAAGGTAACCGAATTTATGATAACCTTCGTAGGTGTCGCCATCCACCTGGCTTACCAGTCCCCCGGCCAGGATTCCGCCGTTGAATTTCTGGGAAAAGGAGAGCGACGGTAACAGGAACAACCAAACGATAATCCATCTGTTCATGTGTAAATAATTTGATTCAATGGTCATATCCGATTCAAACCGGTCGTAAAAGTAAGCAATCCGGGTGAAATACCGACGGGTGAAAGACCATCATTCTTACGCCGGTTCCAAGGTTTCGTGTTAATTTGTATCTTTACCCCGTTAATCCCTGATCCAATGGAATATAACCAGATGACCATTTTATTGGTTGACGATGAAGCCGATATTCTTGAATTCCTGGGCTACAACCTTGAGAAAGAGGGATTCAGCGTACTGAAAGCAAAAAATGGTCAGAAGGCGGTAAGGCTTGCCAGGGAGTTCAAACCCCAGCTCATCATTCTCGATGTGATGATGCCTGTAATGGACGGTATGGAAGTATGCCGGGAAATAAGGAAGATTGAGGAACTGAAAGAGACGCTGATCATATTTCTGACAGCCCGGGGTGAGGACTATTCCCAGATTGCGGGATTCGAGGCGGGAGCCGACGATTACATCACAAAACCCATTAAACCGAAACTCTTTATCAGCCGCATCCAGGCGATTCTTCGCCGGTATAAGGAGCCGGCCGGAACAGGCAATATCATCAACCTAAAGGAGTTCACCATCGATAGAGACCGTTATCTTATCCTCAAAGATGGCGCCGAGATCACCCTGGCCCGGAAAGAATTTGAACTGCTTCAATTTCTGGTTTCCCGTCCTGAGAAGGTGGTGACGCGCGAAGAGATCTTTTCCAATGTCTGGGGTGATGATGTGGTGGTCGGCGACCGCACCATCGATGTTCATATCCGCCGTATCCGTGAAAAGGTGGGCACTGAATGCATCAAAACCATTAAAGGGGTCGGATACAAATTTGAGCAATCATGAAATTCTATGAGCCAAAAAACCTTGCGCTGCTCAACGCGGTGATTATATGCACTGTGTACGCCATGCTCTTCGTCATTTCTGTTGCCATTCTCTATCCCGGCTCATTGTCGGAACTGTTCACCTGGGCGCTGCTTGCCATTAGCTCGGCGCTTCTCTTCCTGACCACCTGGTTCAGCTTCATGTACACCCTCGACCGATTCATCTACAGCAAAATCAGATTGATCTATAAGTCAATCCATCAGGTTAAAGTCGGGAAAATAGAGCGTCCCGTTCTGCATCACGATCACGGATTAATCGATTCGGTACAACAGGAGGTCGAGCAGTGGGAAGAGGAAAAGCAGCGGGAGATAGGGCATCTCATGCAACTGGAACAATACCGCCGTGAGTTCATTGGGAATATGTCGCATGAACTGAAGACGCCCCTTTTCAACATTCAGGGTTATGTTTCGACCTTACTGGATGGTGGCCTCGAAGATCCGGCTATTAACCGTGAATACCTGAAACGGACCGAAAAGAGTATCGAACGTCTGGTCCGAATTATTGAAGATCTGGATGAGATCTCACAACTCGAATCGGGCCATATCCGGTTGAATGTAACCCGGTTTGATCTATCCGCCCTGACCCGGGAGGTAGTCGATTTTTTAGAGATGAAGGCGGCCAGACATGAAATCCGGATTACGGTGAATTATCCTCCGAAACCGGTTCTGGTGGAAGCCGATCGCGAAAAAATCAGGAATGTTCTGACCAACATCATCGACAATTCGATCCGCTACGGAGCCAAACGGCACGGTAGTACCGAGGTCAACTTTTTCGACCTGGATGAAAATATTCTGACTGAGATTACCGACAACGGGGTAGGCATCGAACCCGGGGATATTCCAAGGGTCTTCGAACGGTTTTACCGCACCGACCGGGGCAGGGCCGTCACCAGAAAGGGAAAAGGTCTCGGGCTGGCAATTGTAAAGCACATTCTTGAGGCACACGAACAGACCATTCAGGTCAGAAGCTCCATCGGAGTCGGTACTACTTTTGGGTTCACCCTGAAAAAGGGGAGTTGATTATTTCGTCCGTTCGGTGGTATAAACTACTAACTCTTCGAGGGAGTTCCGGTATTGGTTTTCGGGAAACGTTCTGAGGATATCAATGGCTTTCCGGCGGTACTCGAACATTTTCTGCCTCGCATATTCAATACCGCCGCTGTCGGCTACCTTTCCGATCAGTTCGGCTACCCGCCCGGTGTCGTCGTGGTGGTTCCTGACGGTGTTGATGATCCATCGCTTTTCGAGCAGGCCGGCCCGGTTCAGCAGGTGAATTAACGGCAGGGTCATTTTCTGATCCCGGATATCGATACCGCTGGGTTTTCCGGTATTCAGGCTCCAGTCGTAATCGAACAGATCATCCTTGATCTGGAAAGCGATTCCCGTGTTCTCACCGAAATCCCACATCGCTTTTACCCGGTGACCATCCGATTTTACCGACAAGGCGCCACAGGCACAGCAGGAAGCAATCAGTGTGGCCGTTTTTTTCCGGATGATTTCGTAATAAACAGACTCCTCCACATCGAGTCTTCGAGCTTTTTCGATCTGAAGCAGCTCTCCTTCGCTCATCTCGCGGACGGCGTTCGACACCATCCTGAGCAGCTCGAATTCGTTGTTTTCGAGGGCGAGAAGCATGCCTCTCGACAGCAGAAAGTCGCCTGCCAGCACCGCGATCTTGTTTTTCCAGATGGCATTGATCGAGAAGAATCCGCGGCGAAGGTTCGAGTCATCGACCACATCATCATGAACCAGTGTGGCGGTATGCAACAGTTCGATGAGTGAAGCGGCATGAAAGGTACTTTGACTGATGGTACCGCAAAGACCCGCCGACAGGAACACAAACATCGGACGCATCTGCTTTCCTTTTCTTCTGACAAGGTATCGCATGATGGTATTCAACAGAGGTACCGGGGTCGTCAGAGATCCTTTAAATGAATCCTCGAAAGCATGGATATGCTCTTCAATGGGCGCTTTTATTTGATCAAGGGGGGTCAACTTCTCGATTTGATGGCATAAATGTACAAAATTTAATCCGCTCTGTCGCCACCGTGCCGGGGAAAGGGGAATTCAGGCAGGAAGAAGCCCATTTACCATCAAATTTCATCATCCTATTCATTTCTTTCCGGAAAAAGGGGAACTTTGCATCAAATTTTGATCCATGAACGGTTTTCTTTTTCATGAAATCATCTTCGGACCGGTACGAAGCAGACGTCTGGGTCTGTCGCTCGGCGTCAACCTGCTGCCCCTTCACACCAAGCTTTGCTCCTTCAATTGTATTTATTGCGAATGCGGATGGACCCCGAAACCTGCCGGCGATCAACCCCTCCCATCACGGGATGAGGTGAAAACATTCCTTGAGAAACGTTTGCAGGAACTTTCGGCCGAATCCTACCTGCCTGATGCCATTACCTATGCCGGCAACGGAGAACCCACGCTTCATCCCGATTTTGCGGGCATCGTCGATGACACGCTGGCGCTTCGCGACCGGTGGTCTCCCAACTCACGGGTCACGGTGCTTTCAAATTCCAGCATGATCCACCAGGAATCTGTTTTTCAGGCGCTTAACAAACTTGATAACAATATCCTGAAACTCGATGCCGGTAGTCTCTCCCAATTCCGGCTGATCAACAATCCGGTTGCCGAAACGGATCTCGATAAACTGGTCGCTGGCCTGTGCCGCTTCAACGGAAACCTTATCATCCAAAGCATGTTTCTCAGAGGAAGTTTTAAAGGACAGCGGGTCGATAACACAACAGATGAAGAGGTGGGGATATGGATCGACCGACTTCGCATGATCCGTCCGAAAAAGGTAATGATTTACCCTATTGCCCGCGAAACCCCGGTACACAACCTTGAAAAGATTGCTGTCGAAGAACTGTACCGGATCGCTTCAAGAGTCGAAGCCGATGGGATCAAGGCACAGGTTTATCCGTGAACAAGTGGACCAGTGGACAAGTGGACAAGTGGACAAGTGGACCGGTGGACCGGTGGACCAGTGGACAAGTGGACTGGCGGACCAGCGGACAGGTTTTTTCACCACGGCACTATTGCACCATGGCACCACGGACAAAATAATTGACTGATTGACTGATTGATTGATTAAAAATGTGCTGATGTGAAAATTTGAGAATTTTAAACTTTAACTTTTTTCCCTATTGCCTATTGCCTATTGCCTATTGCCTATTGCCTATTACCTATTGCCTATTTTCAAATGGCCAATGCCTAATTCCTGATTTTATTTTGAATTAAATGGAAGGATTATATTTTCCGGCGAAGATCTGGCTTGCTTTCGGGGAGGCTGTCAACGGGAATACCGAAATCGCTAACTGGCTTCTCAACAACGGATTTCCTGAAGTAGCTGCGTTGGCGCACGCCATCCGGGGGAGTGAGGAGGCCACCACGTGGCTTTTTACCAATAAATTCTATCATCTTGCCGCGCTCGATGCAGCCATTGATGAGAACCCGGCTGCTTATGAATGGCTAAACAGGAACCACCACCCCTTTCTGATCGTCTTCGCGGATGCCTGCGGGGGAAAACCTGCCGCCCTTCGCTGGCTGTTTGAACATAAAATGGAGCCCTTTGTAGTCATTGCCAAACGCATTAAAGATTTGCGTGACAATACCACGTTTGACTACCACAAAAAAAATTTTTAGAAACGTTTGTTAATTATTTTTAGCTAATTAATTATTTTTAATTAACAGGTGTTCCTGGATCTAGTAAAAGCTTCCATCTGGTTATTGCCTTACAATAATCACTAATATTTAAAGTTCCAGTATTGTAAATAAATGTGCTTGTTCCGCCTGTGTATGGGTCTGTCATGCACCAGATTCCTTCCCATAGTTCTGCACCTATTGTGCCAGTAGGTGCGCTTGGAGGGTATGTGGATGTTGATGCTTTCATAATTAAAGTTCCATTATATGATCCGTTTGTGGTTAATGAGATGTTGTTTCCTGGTTGTGAGCCTGACTTGAATCTTGTTTCATGAAATTGATTATTTCCACGTGCAATTATTTGTTGCCAAATTGTTGAATTATAACTTGATTCTCTTGTTATAACAAATCCTGGGAGTAAACTATCTCCGTTTGCTAGGAATGGAATAACATTGACTTGTTTTTCAAGTTCAGTTTGAACTCTATCCTGGTCTGCAGTTGGAATTGGATTATTTGTTGCTATATCCCAAGTATCTATTACGAAGTATAGTGGTCTTGCGGTTGTTACGTCTACGAATTTAGTCATGTATCCTGGTGGTGCTCTACACATCATTTCAAATGTTAAGATGTGTGAACTTCCAGACATTTTGGTTTGATCTAATGTAATTGAGTCAGTCATGTTTCTCGGATCTAGACATTTTTTAGGGACTAAATACATTTGCATATTATCTGGCATGTTTGCGATTGCAATATTTACGTTTCCTGGATGAATATATTGTCCGGGAATATTTTCTTTTTCGTTTTGGAAGATGTTCGCTTCATATCTTTGTTGGTGGATTTTTCTTCCGATCATCCATTCGAGGAATTTTGGGTTTGCGATTGTGTCTGGGATTAATGTTAGTGAGTCGGAGAATGTTTCGTATTCTGTTCTGTTGATTGTGATTATTCCGTTGTTTGCTGGGAAGTTTATTATTGTGCCGTCTTTGAATTTTACTTTAAGAGTGTAGTATGTTGCGATGTTGCTTTGGCCTGGGGCTACTGCTAGTCCGTTTACGTCGAAGATGTTTAGTGTTTTGTTGATTGTTTGTGATTCTTGCATTACTGTGTCGTTTACGGTTGCGCTTTGAGCGGGTACTAGTTTGAAGTTTGGTACGTATCCTGCCGGGGGCGTAAAGTTCATCCTGAGCGTAGTTGTATAATTGCTCGTTTTTAAAACACCTTTATGTCCCGATGTCGGGGTTGTACTTATACTGGGATCGAAATCTGAGGCAGCCAATTGCAGTACTTTGGCTGTGTGTGTTTTTTGTCCGTCTGTCACCTGAACCAGCTTGATTCCCGGTGCGCCAAGACCTGTGATTGTTATTTTGTTATCTCCTTCGGCGAGACTTACTTCTTGGTTGTATAGTTGTTTTCCTGTTACGTCAAAGACGCTAATTTTGTAATTGTCTTGGTTTAGTACTGTTAGTTCTAAGTTGGCTTCGTTCATTACGGGGTTTCCGAGAACTACCATTTCTGAATTTCTGTTGGTTTTTTCATCAAGGCCTACTGGTAGAACTGTTAATTGGTATTGTCCGGTTCCTTGTGCGGTTGATGTGTTTCCGAGGAAAATCATTCCATTAGTATCATAAACTGCCACATCGGTCACCGGGAAATTGTTCGTAGGAGCGCTCCAGACTGTTCCTTGAAGTGTAATTGGAGACAAAAGTCCAGAATTGATATCCTTATTGGCAAAAACGGCTTTAACAGGATGTTCCGGGACAGGTCCCCTCATCTCTGCGGCAAAGGGATCTGTCTGCCGGATGCCTGCCATGACGGCAAATGCTGGATGGTTGCCGGGTGCTATGGCGTCTGCCGGCCGGTTGCCAGCAATTGCGGCGCCTGCGCTGCCTGCCAGACCCGAAAGCAGCAGAAGCGCGAACACCGTGAACACATCCAGGGCCAGGCTCAGCCGCCGGCCATGCCTCACCCTGATGTCGGTACAGTCGATCGGCGCGGTAATGCCGCTTGCCCCTTCGGTAAACATACCATAAAGAAGGCCAGGACGACGCTGAAGCCGGTGTTCGATCAGGTTGATTCGAAACAGCATCTTCAGCCGACTGTCGCGTGCCGCGTCACGTGACCTGAAAAACGGGTTTAAACCACGGTGAATATGACTGTTTACCGGCGCATCAATGTGCGGGCGCATGGAATGGCCGGGGATGGTTCTGTTTTTCATCTGCAGACAATTAATAAGTGAAAGCGGATTAAGTCAATAAAGATATTATTTTTCGGGAATGGCAATGATCGATCTGCTGCACGAATTGGCGCCTGAAGCCCCATTCCTCATTTAGTATAAAAACCCAAACAGCCATAAAGGTATCACATTGCCGTATCCGGTTTCGATACCATCCAGAGCCCTGTACGCGTCGGCCTGGTTTTCTATCTGTTTTCCCTTTTTATTTCTGCCTCCCACCTCGAATGTCCATCTCTTATCCACAAAAAAATCGGCGGTATCGCTTTTTTCCGGTCTGTGGAAAACTTTAACCTGATTATGAAAAAACGTTTCGCGAACCGTACCCGTTTCGGGTTTCATATCAAAGCATTGCATCAGGTTGGTATTATCCAGGTATATTTTTTCAGGTTTGCGAAATAGCTGGTTTCCCGTAGCATTCCGCGAAAGCAGTGCGATCAGTTCAGCCTTGTCGAGATAATGCAGGTATTTTAACAGTGTACGCTGATCGGTGATGTTCAATGCCTGACCCGACCTGGTAAGGTTGATGGTATAGGGAGCGCTTCCGGCAATGATGGATAAAAGCTTTTTAAGTTTAACTGTCGTGTCGAACGGGATGGCTGTAACCGCCGGGATATCCGACTCGAGAATGACGGTGATGACATCCTGCAAACGTGTAAGATACATTTCGGGCGCTTCCTTAAAAAAAGGATAATAACCATGTGACAGATATTCACCGAAAGCAGGAATGACCTTTATCCGGAAGGCAACTTCCTGGCTTATCCGCACGTGGTCAGAAAGAATCTCCTCGAGCGTGAAAGGCTGAATATCGGCCAGTTCTCTGAATTTAAGAAATTCA
The DNA here is from genome assembly GCA_964525995.1 of uncultured Prolixibacteraceae bacterium. GTDB lineage: Bacteria > Bacteroidota > Bacteroidia > Bacteroidales > FEN-979 > CAIVAT01. Next base: position 37,275 of record CAZGIM010000009.1, read on the forward strand.
CGGAACGAAAGTCCCGGCAAATGATATACCTGTCGCCGCCGGCTCAGATCTCCTTTCCCTTTATGAAGCTTCAGTATAGAGGAACCTGAATAAACGATGTGTAATGCCGGATAACGATCGTATATGTTTTTAATTTCGGCCGACCAATCATGCCCGCTGAACTTGGGGGGATATTTATGGACCTCGTCAATGAACAAATATTGACCACCGAATTTAACAAACAGATCAGCCGTTTCCACGATAGTCCGGGAAAAAAACAGGATATCATCGAGCGAAACATACAAAGCCTGATTCGGGCTGAGCTGATTCAGTTCCCCGGCTTTTTGCAGCATCATGGTGGTTTTACCCACTCCCCTGGGGCCAAAGATCTCAGTAAGCCTTCCCTCCCAGTGAATTGTCTGAAAAAGAAACCGATGTATACTCACCGGTACCGACCTGATCCGCTGATTGCTCAGCTCGAAAAGATCCGACATCTGACGGTCAGAAAAATGTTGCTGTTTGATCATAGACCTGAAATGATATCCTTAGCACAAATATACAAATTATGTAATACATTACATAATATATCACATAAATCATGGAATAGAATACAAAAAAAGCGGGTTATGCAATCGATCTGTTCCAAAAGGACCAGATGCTTTCGCCACGATTTTCCTGATAATCTCCGGGTCGGAAATCGAAGAGAATGTCCAAATTAATTAATACCAACTAATGTTTCAAGCCTCGATAAAGAAAATGCAGGCTTGATTTACCAGAAATTTTCAATGCCATGATCCGCCTGTGGTTACCGGTATTAAAAAATAAAATCAAAACAGTTTTTTAGTCTACCCGCACTTCGAGTAGCCACAGCTCTTGCATACCAGGCAACCCTCCTGGTAAACCAGTCCGTTCTCGTCATTACACTTGGGACAGGCGTGTTCGGCAGCCTTGGTACCGTCGGGAATAAATTTTTTCAGGGCGCGCTCGACCCCGTTTTTCCAGGTATTGATGGAATCGACCTCGAAATGCAGTTTGGAGATGATGTTGACCACGAATGGCAATGGCATTCCATGACGCAGAATACCCGAGATCAGCTTGGCATAGTTCCAGTACTCCTTATTGAAGGAACGCGACAGTCCTTCGATAGTGATCTTGTACCCCTGCCGGTCCTCGAACTGAAAATCGTATCGTGAGGAGACGCCGTCGGGACGGGTCTTCACAATCCACCCTTTCTGTACCCAGGTCGGGATCCAGAAATCCTCTGCAACTCCGGTAAATATCTCGTAAGGGCGTCCGTTCAGACTACCCACGACAGCGACCCATTTCTCATGGTCGTTCTGAAAGCGGACGATATCGGCAATAAGCCGGTCGGGGCGGTGCGGAGCCCGTGTTTCCTTGAATTCATCGGCCTCCTCTTTTTTCTTCTTCTCTTTATTTTCATTATTGACCAGTACACCGGCCCGGGAACCATCACGATAAACCGTCATCCCCTTGCACCCCACTTTCCATGCTGTCTCATAAATAGTACCGATCAATTCCTCTTTGGTGTCGTTGGGCACATTGACGGTAACGCTGATGGAGTGATCAACCCACTTCTGTACGGCGCCCTGCATCTTCACCTTGGCAACCCAGTCAACATCGTTGGCGGTGGCTTTATAGAACGGCGATTTCTTGATGATCTCCTTTAAATCTTTATCCTCCATCCGGGAGATTTCATCCACATTGAAGCCGTTTGCGGTCAGCCAGGTGACGAAATTATGGTGAAAAACATTATACTCCTCCCAGGTGTCGCCAACCTCATCTTTAAAGGTGACCTTAACATTTTTATCATTGGGATTGACCTTTCTGCGGCGCTTGTACGACACGGCAAAGACCGGTTCCAGCCCCGAAGTGGTCTGTGTCAGGATGCTTACCGATCCGGTGGGCGCGATGGTCAGCATCGCAACATTACGGCGGCCCGATTTCAGCATATCTTCATACACATCGGGCGCCGATTCACGGATTCGCTGGATAAAGGGGTTATTCCGTTCTCTTTCGGAATTGTAAATAGGGAACGGACCCCGTTCGCGGGCCAGGATCACCGATGAACGATAGGCTTCAATGGCTAAGATTTTATGCACTTCGACCGAGAAGTCGGTGGCTTCATCTGATCCATAACGGGTACCTAATGATGCGAGCATATCACCTTCGGCGGTGATTCCGAATCCCGTACGCCTCCCCTGGATGGCTTTTTTCTTGATATTCAGCCACATGTTCCGCTCGCGGGCTTTGATTTCATCATTTTCCGGGTCGGCCTCAATCTTGGCTAAAATACGGTCGATCTTTTCCAGCTCCAGGTCGATGATGTCGTCCATGATGCGCTGGGCCTTATGTACATGTGAGATAAAGAGTTCTGAATCGAAACTTGCTTCGGCAGTAAAAGGTTTGTCAACATAATTATACAGGTTGATCGCCAAAAGCCGGCAACTGTCGTAGGTGCACAGGGGAATCTCACCGCAGGGATTGGTCGAAATGGTACGAAAACCCAGATCGGCATAACAATCGGGAATCGATTCACGGATAATCGTATCCCAGAAAAGAATTCCGGGTTCTGCTGATTTCCAGGCATTGTGGACGATCTTGCTCCACAGGGTACGGGCATGAATGTTCTTTGTGACCGCCGGCTGATCGGAATCAACGGGAAAGTGCTGAACAAAATCACGGTTATCCACCACGGCACGCATAAATTCATCGGTTATCTTAACCGAGATATTTGCGCCGGTTACTTTCCCTGCTTCGAGCTTGGCATCGATGAAATGTTCCGCGTCGGGATGGACCACAGAGATGCTCAACATCAGCGCCCCGCGACGGCCTTCCTGGGCAACTTCGCGGGTCGAATTGGAATAGCGTTCCATGAACGGGACAATACCGGTCGAAGTAAGCGCTGAATTTTTTACCACGCTGTTTTTAGGCCTTATGTGCGACAGGTCGTGTCCTACTCCTCCCCTTCGCTTCATCAACTGCACCTGCTCTTCGTCGGTTTTCATGATCGCTCCGTAGGAATCGGATGCCCCTTCATTGCCAATGACAAAGCAGTTTGAAAGCGACCCGATCTGAAAATCATTACCAATCCCGGCCATCGGACTGCCCTGCGGAATGATGTACCTGAAATTACGCATCAGCTCGAACAATTCCTCCTCACTCATAGGATTGGGATACTTCTTTTCGATTCGCGCAATCTCTTTGGCAATACGGCGATGCATATCGTCGGGTGTAAGCTCAAAAAGTTGACCTTCCGAGTTTTTCAGTGCATATTTATTAGCCCAGACATTTGCGGCAAGACTGTCACCATTAAAATAGGCGGTCGATTTTTCAATCACTTCTGCAAATGAATAGGTGGGTCGTTTCTGTTCCTCAGTTTTTTTATCTTTCATCTCGTACTCTTCAATCGAAACTTTCGGACGGATTCTTTTCGCAAGAACGTCTTTATAATAGTCAGTTTTCCGATCTACTTCTGAATTAATCACGGGGTTATTTTCCATGCATGAACAAGGTTATCGGTTATGATTGTAATCTTTCCTAACTGATTGATGATCAACAATTTTCAGAAAGTTTTCTGGAATATTTTTAAAGGAGCAATTTACAACGAAGAACGGGTTTACTACAATTTAGTTATTAACACAATCTTAATATTTAAAGTTAATAGACTGAATTAAACAAACATATACTTTAATAATTCCCGATCCCTGCGACAGTCCTTTATTTGGTGATGCCGGAGGTTTGCCAGATGAGTTTTTTCCCGAATCCGAGCCGGTTGTCGGTCATTTTAAAATAATCGGGCTCCAGAAGCCAAAGGTGCAGCGCCGGAGCGAGTCTTGCGATCGGGAATCGCTTCAGGTAGGCGGCTTTATAAATTTTATCATCCGGTTCGGTCAGGAGAATTATGACCCCGGTGAGCTGGATTCCGCGGATTCTTCCCACGATCTTCGTTTCAAGGGCTATGGTTCCGGCGACATGAAAATTTCCTCCGTCAATCACATCCCTGACATGCCGGGTATCGGGATCGGAGGTATAAACAAAGCGGTTTTCATCCGGCAGGTAAGCATAGAAGCAAGTGGCGCACCAGGGGCGGTCATCGCGAGTGACGGCGAGCGTCATAATATGGTGTTCACCAATAAACCTGGTTATACGATCGGGAATATCCATTAAAAATCGAGGCTGAGTGAAAAATAGAAAATCGGTTTTTTAATCCTTCCGTCTTCAACTCCCCAAGCCAGGTCGCCCCGCAGAAAATAACCGAACAGCCGGGTTCTGGCGCCAAAACCAAATCCCTCTACAACCGGATCCTTCTGCATCTCTACCTTTATAAATAAGGGATTCCGATAAATGTACCGGATAAAGAGTTGGTTGTCGTCCGACCAGGGAGATAGTCCGGTCCATGCAGTTCCTATATCGCCAAATGCCACCAGTTGAAAGTTGTTGATAAAATCGGACCGGATGGGACGATTGAACAGGTAGCGAAACAGGGGCCACCTGATTTCACTGTTGATTACAAAGAAACTGTTTCCGTTTCTGATATTCTGGTCGAAACCTCTCATGTTGGTAGCCAGTGTTTGGAATGCATAATTCTGATCATAAGCCACCTGAGCCTCATTGTCAAATTTCGGGAAGAGCCAGTTATCGACTCCCCCCATATAGTAAAGTAATTTATTGCTACCCCAGGAGGTGCTGGCTGCAAAGCGGTTGGCCCATATCAACATCCGGTGAAGCCGTTGATAATTCCTGAAATCGATCCCTACCACAAACACATTCTTTCCTGATGCGTTCACCATTTGATAATACTCACCGAAGATTTTATAGCGCGTTCCCTGGTAAAGGTTCACGCCCAGGCTGCGCGTATTATCATAGGTTAGCTCTCCCTTGATGCTTCCCCAAAGGGTGTGGATATCGGGTTCGTTCAAATTATAAAGGTCGGTCGAAAGGTAAACCGCCCGGTCGTAACGGAGCGAGGCGGTACCTTTTATATTAAGTACCGGATTAAAAGGCCAGGTTGCAATGTAGTACAACTCGTGGATCTTGTGCCTGACCAGTGAGTAATAGCCCGATTCCTCTACGGCCTTCCGGTGAAATACGATCTGATGGTCGAGCCTGTGCTTGTAATTCCCGTAACTGAATAAATACTCATTGTTGATCAGGTTGACATTCAGGCGCACCCCACCGCTGATCCGGTAATCCTCCATCAGGTCGGTCACCCCGACCATGAAAAGAGCATTCAGACCGGGATTGACAAAGTCGGGAGCGCCACTGCCGGTAAAGGGCTGGTAGGCATAATTCAGATAGGTGAAATCAATCTGGGTAACCATCTGATCGATATAGTACTCCACATTGTAATTTAACTGCTTGGCTTTTTGATATTTATCGGTAGTATCACGGTCTGTCGGGCCGCGTTCCTTCACCGGCAGAAAGAACGACTGATAGGGGGAAAGAAGTTTAGAAATCAGTGAATCACTTGCCATTTCGCGGGAAACACCCTCCCATCCGGTCTGAAGCCGGCTGGTATCGATCTTAGCTATGATCTGTTCCAATACTTCATGCTGCCTGACCACCGAAAAATGCTTTTTCTCCGAACTCTTGTAAACTTTCTCCTTCCTCAGCGTATCAGTGCGATTTTTCAGTTCCTGTATGACGTTTTCATTAATGGATGAACTTTTGCGGAATCCCGGCGCCGGATCTGCCCGCTTCAGATATTTGGGCCGGATCAGATCAGAGACATACATTTTATAATTCTGGTTGTGAAAGATGACCTGAGCCATCTTCCCGGCTTTAGGCGAGATATCCTGCTCCAGAATGTTCCGGTTGTAATTGGTCACCGGGTAAGATTCAGTGAAATACCGGTAGTGGGTAGTGGTGTCAACAAAAGAGATGGCGCTGTCGTACCGTGCCAGATAACGGTTCACGATCCCGTTGTGATCGCACAGGTACGAAAAATAGTTCTCTCCGTACGGCATGGGCTGAAACTCATGATCCCCTGGCGAATGTGTAAGACGCTGCAAGACAGGCCGCCGGGATGAATAATGATAAATGAAGAGATCGTTCCAATAGTCGATTGAATCAATGTTTACCGACTCATTGAACCGGATGGTATCGCTGACCCTGTTGGATGAAAAGATGATATCATTCGAATGGTTCAGGAATCTGGGATTCAGATCATTATACATATCACAGGTGATCTGCTCATGCGATCCGGAAGCGATGTTATAAACAAAAATGTCTGACTGCCCCTTTTGAACTGCCGACATAACCAGTCGGGTACCATCATCCGAATAGCTCATGTCGAGCACTTTCTGGAAATTCACCAAAATCTGATGCTCTCTGCTTTTATCATCAAGGTTGTATAAATAGAGCCAGATGCCCCCCTTCCGTTCAACCAGGTAGGCCAGCACCCTACCGCTCGGATGCCAGGCAATCAGCGGGTAGGTATAATCGGGCCGTTCGGCCAACCGGTATCCGGCCCGGTAAATCCGTTTGCGCTTTCCGGTCTCTGCATCCTGTATAAAAATCTTATAGATTCCGAGGTTGTGAGTGGTATAGGCCAGCGCTCCCGAAACCGGATCAATCTTTAAAGAACGATATACCCAGTCGGGCTTTTTGCGTTTATTGACGGGCTGGTCAGGCAAGGGATCGGCAAGGGAGTCCTGTTGTCCGTACGACTCTTTATTGTAAGCCAGCCAGGCTCTTAACAACTCCTGAAATCCTGTTCCGACAACATATTGAAAACCCTTTTCGACATTGCGCGTGATACGGGCCATATAAACAATATTGGGAATCGACGATGGTCCGTATTGCATCTCGGTAAATTTCCAAAGCGAATGGCCGGCACGGGCAGCATCCAACCCGGTCAGGTTGTTGAATTTATCGAAACGCCTGCTCATAATGGCATCACGGATCTGGTTTTCAAGTTCGGCATCCCATTTCCGCGAGATATAGGAGATAAGTCCGTTGGTGTACCATTCAGGAACGGTGAAAAGAGTGTTATTCTTGATCTGTGATCCGATCCCGGTACCATAAATCATGGTGTTCAGGATCACCTGTGCGATTCCCGCCCTGATCTGCTGATCAAAATGCTCGTAATTGCCGTCAAAAAACAACAGTACCCTTCCTCCGATGATCCGGGTCACACCTCCGGTATTGTAATAGTCCCAATCGCCAAATAAGCCCACATTGCTCTGCTTCAGATCGGATAAGGTATTGAAGATGATGAACTGGATCTTCTCTTCCAGATTTGATTGCAACAACTTTTCAATCTCTCCGATGTGTTTGTCGGCATAACGGGCAGTATATAAGGCAAGCTCCCTTCCATTTAAATAATAGTAGGTATCAAATTTGTCGAAACGGAAATAGAGCCATAGAAAATTGTTATACTGAACCCGGCTCTTTCCGAAGGTGAGTTGCGATCCATTATAAAACTGCGCCCGAACCGCAGATGGTGAAAAAAAGGTGATCAGAATCCCTGTAAGCACAATCCATACAACAAGATAATTTCGTTTCAATGATGCCATTGGTCAGACAGGAATGGAAGTTCAGATTGAATCGGTAAAAATACAGAAAATTAGGGTTTCATGATCACCGAATTCCCCACGATTCATTCCGCTTCATTTTTATACCTTTGCTGCCATCAACCCTAAACCGGCTATCCGTTATGCTTCAGATCAAGCGATTTACATTCAATAATTTCATGGTGAATACTTACATCCTCTGGGATGAAAACAACCAGGCAGTGGTTGTCGATGCTGCCTGCTACAGTCAGAAAGAACAAAAAGAATTTTCCGGGTTTATTGAGAATCAAAACCTTACAATTGTCCACCACCTCAACACCCACTGTCATATCGATCATATACTTGGTAATGAATACATTGCTTCATCATATAACATCCTGCCTGAGTACCACATCAAATCGATCCCGTTTTTCATGACTGCCCGGGAGATCGGGGAGTCGTTCGGTTTTAAAATCGGTTATATTCCGGAAGCCAGCCATTTTCTTGAAGACAATGAGGAAATTACCTGGAACAGGTCGGTTTTGAAGGCGCTGTACACGCCCGGCCATGCTGAGGGCAGTCTCTGCTTCTATAATCAGGCTCAGAATTTTGTAATCACGGGTGATGTCCTGTTCAAGGATACGATCGGACGGACCGATTTACCGTCGGGCGACTTTAACCGCCTGATGCAAAGCATTAAAACACGGCTTTTCACCCTCCCACCCGATACTGTCGTTTATCCGGGACATGGGCCTGAGACTACCATCGGTTATGAGAAGACTCATAATCCGTTTATAAGATAACAGGTTGGACGAAGATACGGTTCATTTCCATTGCCGGTGCAGTAAGGGATAATTTCTATTCAATGCAGTCTGTTCCGAAAAAAATATTGATCATCCGTTTCAGTTCGATAGGCGATATCGTGCTGACTACTCCGGTGATCAGGTGTCTGAAAGATCAGCTCAGGGATTCAGAGATACACTACCTGACAAAAAAACAGTATCAACCGGTTTTAGCTGAAAACCCTTGTATCGATCGGCTTTGGCTCTATGAAAGCAGTTTCGCAGAGCTGTTGCCGCTTCTCCGGCGTGAACGGTTTGATTATATTGTTGACCTTCATAAAAACATCCGTTCCTGGTATGTCAGACTGAATCTGGGCGTTCGCAGCGCCTCTTTCCCTAAACTCAATCTCCGGAAGTGGTTACTGGTGAAGTTCGGGATCAACCTCCTCCCCGATCTTCATATTGTTGACCGCTATTTCAGGGCAGTGTCGCGACTGGGTATTTGCAACGACGGCAGAGGGCTCGACTATGTTATTCCACCATCCGACCAACTTAGTATGAAAGATCTGCCGGACCATTTCCGGAAAGGATTTTTCGCAGTGGTGATCGGGGGCCGACATTTCACCAAAATTTTTCCTGATGATAAAGTTGCCGAAGTGATCGGTCAATTGAATAAACCGGTCGTCCTGTTAGGCGGATCCGAAGACCGGGCCCGGGGAATGGCGATCGTCGATTCAACCGGCGATCGGGTCTGGAACGGTTGCGGACTATACAACCTGAACCAATCGGCCTCGCTGATCGGCTTATCCGACGCCGTTCTTACCAACGATACCGGACTGATGCACGTTGCAGCGGCGTTGGATAAGCCGGTTGTTTCGGTTTGGGGAAACACCGTTCCTGAATTTGGCATGGCTCCGTACCGCCCGGTCGGGTCTTCCACACCCTCGATGGTCATGGAGGTATCCGGACTGAAATGCCGCCCTTGCAGCAAGCTGGGCTTTGACCAATGCCCGAAAAAACATTTCCGTTGTATGAAAGATATCAGCACTGCCGAGATCGTAAAAAAGTTGAACGGGTTGGACGAAGAGCGGACGAAGAGTTTGACGAAGAGCGGACAAGAATTGATAATGGAAAATTGAAAACGGAAAATGGAAAACGATTTGAGGATTTGAGGATTTGAGAATGTGCTGATGTGCTAATGTGCTAATTTGAAAATTTGAGGGTTTGAGGGTTTGAGAATGTGATAATTTTGAAATATTGTTTTTTCCCTAATGCCTAATGGCCAATGCCTATTGCCTGAATTGAACTTCATCGACACCCATACCCACTGTTATTCAGAGGAGTTTGATTCCGACCGGCCGGAAGTGGTTCGTCGTGCGATCGATCAGGGAGTGAGGCGGATGCTCCTGCCGGCCATTGATTCGGGATATACCGAACGTTTGTTGAAAATGGTTTCTGATTTCCCCGAATACTGTTTCCCTATGGCCGGATTACATCCCACCTCCGTGAAGAGCGATTACCGGGAAGAGCTGAATCATGTAGAGGTTTTATTAGCCGGTTCGAACCGTTTCTGCGCTATTGGCGAGATAGGAATAGATCTGTACTGGGACCGCAGCTTTGAGAAGGAACAGGTAGAAGTTTTCGACCGTCAGCTCGATTTAGCCATTCGTTACCGTCTCCCGGTTGTCATTCACACGCGCAACAGCATGGATCCTGTTTTGGATATCCTGGAGTCACGGAAAACCGAGAAAATAAAAGGAGTTTTTCATTGTTTCAGCGGAAATCTGACACAGGCCTCCCGTGTCATTTCATTAGGATTCCTCCTGGGTATCGGCGGCGTAATCACCTACCGGAATTCGGGACTTCAGGTTGTTGTTGAAAAAACTCCTTTAGACAATCTGGTACTGGAGACCGATGCTCCATGGCTTTCTCCGGTTCCCTATCGCGGTAAACGCAACGAACCGGCATATCTGCCTTTGATTGCTGCAAAAATCGCTGATCTGAAAAAGATCGCTCCGGAGGAAGTGGCCCGGGTTACAACGCAAAATGTTAGCAGGATGTTTGGTCTCAATGATTAATTACCAGTGAATCCCCAGTACTCACAAGAACTTCAGGCCGGTCATTCGAAGGGACATTTACCTCTTTTGATACCGGGTAAGCTTCCATCTTGTCGGCGGGATAGGGAACCAGTAGCGAAACCAGTGCAGGATCCGGCTTCAGTGCAATCCAACGTGATTCATCTTCAGGGCGTAGAATGACCGGCATCCGGTCGTGAATGCCCTTCATCAGTTCGTTGGGCGTCGTGGTAACAATGGTGAAGGTACTGACCTTGGTTCCGTCGGGCGCCATCCATTCATCCCAAAGACCTGCAAAACAGAAGGGATTGCCACTCCGCAACCGAATGTTAAACGGTGCTTTTGCGCCGTCGCGCTTCCATTCAAAAAAACCTGTTGCTGGCACCAGACACCTGCGGCTTCTGAAATTGTTTCTGAAGGATGGCTTTTCGGTAATACTTTCTGCTCTGGCATTGATCAACCTGTTGCCGACCGACAAATCCTTCGCCCAGGAGGGGACCAGTCCCCACCGGAAAAACCCAAGTGTATCCGGAGCCGAGTTGGTTATGACCGCCAGATTTTGAGTCGGGGCACAGTTGTACCGCGCCTTGTAGATTGCCGTTCTGACCCTGATCCCGAACCGCTCCTGGATCAGGGCATCCTCCATGACAAATGAATAACGTCCGCACATAAACAGATACCGATTTTATCCGGTAAAAATAATCATTAAAAAAATGACAATTTGATAGATATTTGTTTATCTTTGTTTTTTCAATGAAACACCTCAACATCACCATAACCGGCAAAGTGCAACGGGTCGGCTTCCGCTTCACCGCTTTCGAAGCTGCCCGGGTATGCCACATTAACGGCATTGTCCAAAATTCAGGAACCGATCAGGTTTATATTGAGGCAGAGGGATCGAACGAAAACCTGGACCAATTCCTAAAATGGTGCAGCAAAGGTCCCGTCGGCGCACAAATTGAAAAACTGGAAGTCGTCGAAGAAAATTTTAAATATTATGTCGGCTTTCAGATCCTCAGCAATGTTCCGGGAAGGTTTTAATAACGCTATTTATCGCGCCCGGCAATGATTATAACGCATTCGCCTTTAACCAGTCTGGTTTCATACGAGGCGATCAGTTCCTTCAGGGTTCCCCGGGTAATCTCTTCATGGATTTTGGTAAGTTCCCTGGCCACGCATCCGTAACGATCCGCTCCGAAATATTCGGTGAATTGCACCAAGGTTTTCAGCAGCCGGTGCGGTGACTCGTAAAAAACAAGAGTACGTTCCTCCCCTGCCAGTAAAGTTAATCGGGTATGACGCCCTTTTTTATGGGGTAAGAAACCTTCAAAGACGAACCGGTCGCAGGCAATTCCGGATGTAACCAGAGCCGGCACAAAGGCGGTGGGGCCCGGAAGCGACTCCACCTCTATTCCGGCAGCAATGCAGGCGCGTACCAGTAAAAAACCCGGGTCACTGATTCCCGGCGTTCCTGCATCGGAGATCAGCGCACAGGTCGAACCTGATGCAATCCGGCTTATCGTCGACGCCAAGGTTTGATGTTCATTAAACTGATGATGTGCCGTAAGCTTTTTTTCGATACTGTAATACCGTAAAAGATTTCCCGAGGTACGGGTGTCTTCTGCCAATATAAAATCTACCTCTTTCAGCACCCGGAGCGCCCGCAGTGTAATATCCTCAAGATTACCGACAGGAGTGGGTACCAGGAAGAGCTTTGCTTTACCATTCATACATTGACTACCAGCTTGAATCCTACTCCATGAACATTGATCAGTTCAACCCGCGGATCGTTTTTCAGATACTTTCTCAATTTGACAATGTAAACATCCATGCTTCGGGCGTTGAAGTAACTGTCGTCGTTCCATATCTCCTTTAGCGCGGTACTCCGGTCCAGAACCTCGTTGGCGTGAACACACAGCAACCTGAGCAATCCGGCCTCTTTCGAGGTCAGTTTCTGTTCCTTGTTCCTGAACATGAGCGCCTGTCTGTTGTAATCGAAGGTATAACCACCCAGGGTGAAAATATTGTCGGGTGGAGGATTTTTAGATGCATCCTCAGTACGTCGTAAAATAGCCTGCATACGCATCAGTAACTCCTCCATACTGAAAGGTTTGGTGATGTAATCGTCGGCGCCCGCCTCAAAACCCCTGAGCTTGTCCTCCTGCAACGCTTTTGCAGTGAGGAATAAAATGGGTATCTTTTTATTGACTGCCCGGATCTCCGATGCAACAGTAAATCCGTCCTTGACCGGCATCATGATATCCAGGATACAAAAATCAAACTCCTTTTCCGAAAACATCCCGGTAGCCTCTTCCCCATTGACACAAAGCGTGGTGGAATAGCCCTTGGCCTCCAGATAGTTTCTGAGCAGACTTCCCAGATTACGGTCATCTTCAGCTAACAAAACACGGGTCGGAACTTTATCCATTGCAAAAATTTTTACGCTATTATTCAAAACGATCGAAAGGTAAAAAAATTTTAAACCGGGTTCCGCTGTTGATTTCGCTTTCAAGACTGATCTTCCCGTGGTGTTCTGCGACAATGGCTTTTACATAGCTCAATCCCAATCCGAAGCCCCTGACTTCGTGAATGTTCCCGGTCGGAACCCGATACAACTTGTCAAAGATCTTTTTCTGTTCAGTTTTACCGATGCCGATCCCATTGTCCTCGATGATAAGCAGAATTCCATGGGCTACATTTTCAGTACTGACGGTGATCAATGGCTTTTTCGGTGAATACTTGTTCGCGTTGTCGATCAGATTATAGACCAGGTTGGTAATATGAAGCTTATCGCCGTCGATCTGTGATTTGGCTGCATTCAGGCGAGTCGCGATCTCGCCGTCTTTTATCTCTACCTGGATTTTCAGATTCTTGATGACCTCGGCAATGATCAGGTGAAGGTCGATCGTTTGCCGGTGCATTTTGAGTTCCCCTTTATCAATCACCGCAGTCTGAAGGATTTTTTCAGACATCAGCGCCAGGCGGGTGTTTTCCTCACTGATCATGCTGACATAATTTTCAAGCTGTCCGTCGGGTTCCCGCAACTCAGGGTCCCTGAGCGCTTCACAGGCCAATGCAATTGTCGAAATCGGCGTGCGAAATTCATGGGTCATGTTGTTTATGAAATCATTTTTCATCTCCGACAATCGTTTCTGCCTGAAAATAGTGGTGATGGTATAGGTAAATGAATAGACAATCACAATAATCAGGATGATGGAGATCAGTAGCATTCCCCAGAGTTCGGTCAGCAGAAACTGCTTCTCATGCGGAAAATAGATCAACAGGTATTCAGGGCTCGTATAAATATCAGCCTGGAATAAAATGAAGGCGGTACCCTTCTCTATGAGCTCCTTCCTGAATTTATTCGATTGTTCGATCAGAAACTCCTGGAGTTCCGGTTTGTATATACAGAACACATAGCGGGTATCCACTCCCTTGATATTCAACTCAAGCCGGATCAGTGAATCGAGCTCCTCCCGGTGTAAAAAAGATTCATAGGGAAGATGCCGGTTAAATATCAGCATGTTTTCATTCTGGCTGGTCAGCATCGCCTTCTGACGCTCCATCCGCTCGACTTTCTGCACCACCTTCGCCATCGCCTCATTCACACTGCGGCGAAAGTTTGCCTCCTTGATGGATGCGGCGCTCTGGAGCCAGTAGATCTGAATGCCTAACAATCCTACCAGTGCGATGGTCATTAAAATGATGGTGGCGATAATGATCCGGCGGTTCATGGAAGCAAAGGTACCGAAAAAGGTAAATCTGTTTTAACACTTTTTAACGTAATTTAATAATCCTTAACAAATTCCCTCTTTCGAAAGAACTAATTTTGTCCTGAATCAAATTTCGATTATTTTATGTCATGGAGCTAATGATCCATGGCTTCTATAGTTCAGAAGTTGTTTATTGATTTTTTAGTGTGTTCACGGCAAGTGGACACACTTTTTTTTTTGACTGGCATCAATCTTCTCACTATATTCGTTCACCAAATACTTTTCCTATGTCGTCCATAAAAATTGAAGTCGGTAACGTCCGTCCCTTTTTAGGTGAAAAATGTCTGACCCGTTTCGGCGAGGAGATCAGTGTCTGCCACTCCATGCTTAAATTAAGAAGCGGAAAAGGAAATGAATATTTAGGATGGATGGATTTGCCGGAGGAGACCGGTGCCGGGTTGATCGAACAGATCCGGTCGGATGCGAAAAAAATAAGGAGCATTGCCGAGGTATTTGTGGTTATCGGGATCGGAGGATCTTACCTGGGTTCGCGGGCAGTCATCGAGGCATTGTCGGATCCCTTCAGGCCCCTGACCCGTTCGGCGGCGGAGCCATTCATTGTTTTCGCAGGTGAAAATCTCAGTGAAGATTACCATACAGCCTTGATGAATCTCCTGGATCAGAAGGAGTATGCCGTAGCCGTGATCTCCAAGTCGGGAACCACTACCGAACCTGCCATTGCCTTCCGGCTCATCAGAAACCATCTGGAAGCAAAGTACGGCAGGGACGGAGCCCGTGAACGCATTTTTGCCATCACCGACAGCGCCCGAGGAGCTCTGAAAACCCTTGCCTCTGCAGAGGGATACACGACCTATGTGATCCCGGATGACGTAGGCGGACGCTATTCGGTTCTGACACCTGTCGGGCTGCTTCCCATTGCAGTGGCGGGTTTCGATATCGAAGCGTTATTGGAAGGAGCACAGGCGATGCGAAAAGAGGCATTAGCTTCGGCCGATTGCGATCTGAATGCCTGTGCCATGTATGCAGCCATTCGCAACATTCTATACCGCAATGGGAAAATGGTGGAGATCCTGGTCGCTTATGAGCCGGCCCTTCAGTATTTCATCGAATGGTGGAAACAGTTGTTTGGCGAGAGTGAGGGAAAGGCGAATAAAGGGATATTCCCTGCCGGAGTGATCTTTACCAGCGATCTGCATTCGATGGGCCAGTACATCCAGGAGGGAATGAGAACCCTGTTCGAAACGGTCATTTCCATTGAAAAGCCTGCCCGGGAACTACGGATTCCGGCTGATGATCAAAACCTCGACGGTTTAAATTTCCTGTCGGGAAGGCGTTTGAGCGAGGTAAACCTGCAGGCTGAGTTGGGTACCCTCCTTGCCCATGTTGACGGTGGTGTGCCCAACATCAGGATCACCATCCCGGAGTTGAACGAGTACCATTTAGGCATGTTGATTTATTTTTTTGAATTTTCCTGTGCATTAAGCGGTTATGCGCTCGGCGTCAATCCATTTGACCAGCCCGGCGTGGAGGCTTATAAAAAGAATATGTTCGCCCTTTTAGGGAAGCCCGGTTACGAAAAGGAAACAGAGGAACTCAGGAAGAGGCTGTAGTGATAAACTGTTCGATCACGACCGGATAGTGCCGGTATTCGAGTTCATGGATTTTTTGGGCCAGCGTTTCGGGGGTATCGGTTGGATCAACCGGGCATCGCGCCTGAAAAATTATCGAACCTTTGTCGTATTGTTCATTGACCTGATGGATGGTGATGCCCGATTCCCGGTCGCCGGATGCAATTACCGCCTCGTGAACCCGCATCCCGTACATTCCTTTTCCGCCATACTTGGGCAGTAAGGCAGGATGAATGTTGACGATTCGGCCACCAAACGGCCGTAGGATACGGTCGGGAATCAGCCATAAAAACCCTGCCAGTACCAGGTGGGTAATATTCTGGACCGACAGAAGATCTAAAACGTAACACGATTCGCAGAGTTCGTGCCGGGTGAAGGCCACCCCCGGAATATTCAGATTTTTAGCTCGCTCCAGTACGAAGGCCCGGGGATTGTTGCTCAGGATCAGGTCGACCCGGATGTGATGGTTTCCCCTGAAATATTCCGAAATTCGCTGGGCGTTGGTTCCGTTCCCTGAAGCAAAGATTGCGATCCGGTACATGTTGGTTGATTTGATCACACAAACATAATCATTTTGGCGCTGTGCTGACGGGCGCGGTTGAAAATCACCCTAACAAGATGGATAATGATCAGTGCCACAGGATGGTTTCAGTCGAACTGTTAAAAATTCTTAAATTTTATTGTTCTGATAAAATATATTCTTTTCTTTGCAGTCCGTTTAACCAAAAAAGAAATTTAACATGTCTGACATTGCAGCAAAAGTAAAAGCTATCATCGTTGATAAGCTTGGCGTAGATGAAAGTGAAGTCACCAACGAAGCTAGCTTCACCAATGATCTAGGGGCCGAT
This sequence comes from uncultured Prolixibacteraceae bacterium, assembly GCA_964525995.1. Classification (GTDB taxonomy): domain Bacteria; phylum Bacteroidota; class Bacteroidia; order Bacteroidales; family FEN-979; genus CAIVAT01. The sequence goes on from CAZGIM010000009.1 coordinate 53,835, forward strand.
TCTCTTGATACGGTTGAATTGATCATGGAATTCGAAAAAGAATTTGACATTGCAATCCCCGATGATCAGGCCGAGAAAATCAGTACGGTTGGTGAAGCCATTGCTTACATCGAGAACAACACCAAGTAAGTGTTCTATTCCAATGGTGGATAGCCTTTCTGGATGTTTTTCAAAAAGATTTTGATTTATTAACCCCGCACCTCGCGGGGTTATCCGTTTAACGATCAACCTAATATCAAAAAAAGTGGAATTAAGACGAGTTGTTATAACTGGTCTTGGAGCCCTCACTCCGATCGGCAATTCCGTTTCTGATTTCTGGAACGGTCTGATCAACGGGGCGAATGGCGCCGGGCCCATTACCCGTTTCGATGCCTCCAAATTCAAGACCCAGTTTGCCTGTGAAGTCAAAAACTTTGTTCCGGAGAATTATTTCGACCGGAAGGAGGTTCGAAAGTATGATCGCTGTTCGCAATTAGGTATTGTCTGCGCGGACGATGCAGTTAAGGATGCCGGATTTGACCTGTCAAAGCTGAACACCGACCGGGTCGGGGTCATCTGGGCTTCGGGTATCGGCGGGTTGGAAACTTTTTTAGCGGAGGTATCGGCTTTTGTCAGTGGTGATGGAACTCCGAGGTTTAATCCCTTTTTCATTCCAAAGATGATCTCCGATATCACGGCAGGTCATATCTCCATGAAATTTGGATTCCGCGGTCCCAATTTCGCAACTGTTTCAGCCTGTGCCTCTTCAGCCAATGCCCTCGTCGATGCCTTCAACTATATTCGTTTGGGTATAGCCGATGTTTTTGTTGCCGGGGGATCGGAAGCAGCCATTACGCAGGTCGGCGTTGGCGGATTTAACGCGATGCATGCACTCTCCACGCGTAACGACGATCCACTTACCGGTTCCAGGCCATTCGACAAAGACCGTGACGGCTTTGTAATCGGTGAAGGAGCAGGAGCCCTGATCTTTGAAGAACTTGGACATGCCATTGCACGCGGCGCAAAAATTTACGGTGAAATTATCGGTGGTGGCCTTTCGGCCGATGCCCATCATATGACCGCCCCACATCCCGACGGATTAGGCGCCATCCTTTCTATGCGGAATGCTTTGGCTGATGCCGGTATCACCCCGGAGATGATCGATCATATCAACACACACGGTACCTCGACACCTGCAGGAGATATTGCTGAGCCCAAAGCCATTGTCAACCTCTTTGGTGACCATGCCCGCCAAATCCTGATCAATTCAACCAAATCGATGACCGGGCACCTGCTTGGCGCTGCCGGTGCAATTGAGTCGATAGCTGCTGTGCTGGCTGTTAAAAATGATATTGTGCCGCCCACGATCAACCATTTTACCGATGATCCTGAAATACCGCAGCTCAACTTTACCTTTGGAAAGGCCCGGCAACATGTGATCAACTACGCATTAAGCAATACCTTCGGATTCGGAGGTCATAATGCCACCGTTATTTTCACCAAATATAAGTCATCATAATGTTTTGATGTTCAGACCAATAAAACCGGTCGTTGCAACGTACTTTTCCGATAAACAATTAAAACAGGCGATCAAAAGTATTTTCGGGTACCGACCCGGAAATATTTCATTGTACCATCTAGCCCTGCTTCACCGGTCGGCAACTCATGAAGCCCAGAACGGAATCCGGATCAACAACGAACGACTCGAATTTTTAGGCGACGCCATCCTGGATGCCGTTGCAGCCGACTTTCTTTTCAAAACCTTTCCAACCCGCGACGAAGGATTTCTCACCGAGATGCGGTCAAAAATCGTAAGCCGGGTCACGTTGAACAAGTTGTCGCAAAAAATGGGCATTGACCAACTTATCCAGTGCGACTCAAATTCTTCAGGCCCGTTCCGTTCATTCCGGGGTGACGCGTTTGAAGCCCTGATCGGGGCAATTTACTTAGACAAAGGTTACGATTTCACCCGGAAACTCATTCTTGATCGGATCATCCACCGCTATTTCGACCTGAATGAATTGGTTACCCAGGAGGTGAATTTCAAAAGCAAGATCATTGAATGGGCACAACGCGAAAAAAAGCAGGTCCAGTTCCATGTTGCTGATGAAGTTGGGACGGGGTACAAAAAACAATATATAGTTGAACTTATTATCAACGGATCGGTCGCCGCTACAGGCCGCGACTATTCCATCAAAGGTGCCGAACAGAACAGTTCCGAAAAAGCCTGGCAAAAAATTAACGGAGAAAGCATTGACCTTTGAAACAGGATTGGTTATCTTTGTTTGACGGTAAAAGATAACTGAAAATGTCGAAAAAGTTACTCCAGGCCACCGATATCGGTTCTCTCCATTATACCCTGTTTGGGATTTCATGCCATTTGAAGGATTACAGGCTTTCTTTTTTGATCAACCGGCAATTGGGGATGGATTTCGCCAGGATGGATGATTTCCTTGATTTTTCTTTTTATCTGTACCCCGACGAAGACAACTTCAACACCTATTTTCTGATTGCTAACCGGAGTCCTGAAAAGGTGTTGATCCCCGAATTGAAACAAACCGATTTCCTGATGCTTGTTGAAGGGCCTTTTAATAAAAGTCAGAAAGAGCGGCTGCTTGAAAATATCCGGACCATTCCGAACGTTTTAACTGCGTTTGAGATCCGGTTCGAGACGATAAAGAACCACCCATCATTACTGAATGATCTTGAATTACACTTTAACAACATTAACAAGGAGTTAAAAATTAAATATTCACCCGTTAAAAAATAGGAGGTGTTATGCTTGATGAACTGAAAAAATCGATTGATAAAGGTTTGGATTATGCCTTTATGACCGGCGAAAAACTTGCCCAGGCTGCAAAAGACATTGCCAAGGAGAACAAACTAACTAAAGAGGATGCAAAAAAGCTTCTCGACCACCTTGTAAAAAAGTCAGATGAAACTCGTAAAAACATTGAGAATGAGTTGAACGAGGTGGTCAAAAACAGCATGAAAAAGATGAACATTCCCACCCGTGATGAAGTGAAAAAACTCGAGGAGCGTATCAAAAAACTCGAGTCGATGACCAAAACACCTGCAAAGGCCAAGGTAAAGCCAGTGACGGTAAAAGCGGTGAAGCCGAAACCAAAGAAGTGAAATCCGGTCGCACACGGAACCGTAAATCGTGATCTTAATCTTTATCTCTTATGAAATTCTCTAAAATAGGTCTTGCCGTAAATGAAATCGGCCGGGCTCGTGAAATTGTAGCCATCATTGTCAAGTACGGGCTGAGCGAATGGGTTACCACGTCGGGGTTTGGAAAGCTTTTCGTTTCGAAAAAAAGGCTGAGAAAGATTGAACAGTATAACCAGTGGGAACGCGTTAGGATGGCTATTGAGGAGCTGGGCCCGACGTTCGTAAAATTTGGCCAGATCCTTGCCGACCGCCCCGATATCATTTCCGAAGGACTCAGGGAGGAGCTCAAAAAACTTCAGGATGAAGCACAACCGATGCCGGATGAGGAAGCCATCACTGAGATCGAGAAAGAGCTTGGCAGAAAAATTACAGAATTATTCCGGGAGTTCGACCGGAATCGGCTTGCCTCGGCTTCCATCGCCCAGACTTACCGCGCGGTGTTGCTGAACGGTGAAGAGGTTTGCATTAAAATTCAGCGGCCGGGGATCGATAAGAAAATTGAGCTCGATCTGCACCTGATGAATTTTTTCGCGATCCGAATGCAGCACAACAATCCCGAACTGGATGTGATAAACCTGTCGGGAGTGATCCGGGAATTCGGGAAAACCATCAAAAAAGAGCTCGATTTTCATCATGAGGCTGCCAATGTCATCCGTTTCAGCCACTGCTTTGAGAATGATCCCGACATAAAGGTTCCAAAAATCTATTCCCAGTACACCACCCGGAAGATTCTGGTCGAGGAGTTCATTCACGGCACCAAGATCCGGGATCTGGAGACGCTCCTGAAATCGGGAAACAACCCGGCGATCATTGCACGTAAGGCGGTTAGACTTGGCTTTGATCAGATATTCCGTCATGGGTTTTTCCATGCCGATCCCCATCCGGGAAATATATTTGTTCTCGAAAACAATGTGCTGGCCTTCATCGATTTTGGGATGATGGGGACCTTGCGCCCGGAACATCTTCAGTTCCTTGGGAAATATGTGTTAGGGTATCTCGACCGCGACGCCCATGCCATGGCCGAAGCTTTGATCCTCATCTCGGGAAAACGAAACTTCAACCGGTTCAGGGATCTGGAATTCAAGATCAGCGATATGCTGGCACATTACAAGTACCTGAGCATTGACGAGATGGATTTCAGCAGGATTATGAATGAGTCGGTTGATATTCTGGTCCACTACGGATTACGGATTCCACCTGATATCTACCTGCTGGTCAAGTCGTTGATGTCGATCGAAGGGGTTGCAGTTCTGTTATGCCCTGAAATTGATTTTGCAAAGGAGATGCAGCCTTATGCCATCGAGCTGGTTGCCCAGCAATACAATCCAAAATGGATCGCCCGTGAAATCTTTGATTCCATCAAGGAATACTACAAATTGCTCAAGGAAATTCCTTCCGATTTGAACGAGATCATTTACCGGCTTAAAGAGGGGCGATTCAAGACGCAGATCGAGGTAAAGGGGCTCGAACCCCTGATTCAGCATATCGACGGCGCAAGCAGCAGGATGTCGGTTGCCATCGTGCTCGCCGCGCTGATCATCGGCGCCTCAATCATCTCACAATGGGAAAAGACACATATGTTCGGCACCGTCGTGTTCGGTCTTGCCGGCATTCTTGGGTTTTGGCTCCTGATCAAACTTTTCAGGAAAAACAAGCTTTAGAAAACTCCGGTAAACTGTTTCAGGAAGCGGACATCATTTTCATAAAACAACCGCAAATCCTTGATTTGGAATTTGAGCATGGTGATGCGCTCGATTCCCATTCCAAAGGCAAAACCTGAATATTCACGCGGATCGATGCCGCAATTTTCAAGGGTGTTGGGGTCAACCATGCCGCAACCTAAGATTTCAACCCATCCGGTGTATTTACAGATGTTGCATCCCTTGCCTCCGCAAATATTGCAACTGACATCCATTTCACCCGAAGGTTCGGTAAACGGGAAGTAGGAGGGTCGCAAACGGATTTGTGTTTGTTCGCCGAACATCTCTTTGGCAAAATAAAGCAGGGTTTGCTTCAGATCGGCAAAGGAGACGTTCCGGTCGATATAGAGGCCCTCCACTTGATGGAAGATACAATGTGCGCGGGCCGAGATGGCTTCATTCCGGAAGACCCTACCGGGGAAAATTTTTCGGATGGGAGGTCTTGAAGATTCCATGGTGCGTATCTGGACCGAGGAGGTATGGGTACGCAGCATGATATCGGGATCTTTCGAAATAAAGAACGTATCCTGCATGTCGCGGGCCGGGTGGTCGGGCGCAAAATTGAGCGCCGTAAAATTATGCCAGTCATCCTCGATCTCAGGCCCCTCAGCAACCGTGAATCCGATATGACTAAAGATCTCGATGATCCGGTTGCGGACAATCGATAACGGGTGGCGGGTTCCCGGTTCCAGCCTTTCGGCAGGACGGGTGAGATCTTCGAATTCTGTCTGTTCCTCTGCCTGGTTCTCGAAAGCGGTCCGGAGCTGGTTTATTTTATCCTGTGCCCTGTTTTTCAAGGTATTCAGCAACAATCCGACTTCGCGTTTCTGTTCGGGGATGACCGATTTAAAATCTTCGAACAGCGCCGAAACCAATCCTTTTTTGCTCAGGTATTTCAGCCGAATCTGTTCAACTTCCTCCGGACTTTGAGCCGTAAGTCTGTCGATTTCATTCAGAAGAAGGTCAATCTTCGTTTTCATATTTAGGTATCTGCCGGGAGGCACGGAGCCATCCCATTGCGTTACAAGGTGTTAACGGGTTATGTGGTTATTCAACAATCTTGATCGTCATCTTTACATCTTTAACCGGCCGGTCAGCAGCATCTTTTTCTACTGCGGCGATTTTATCGATCACGTCGAGACCCTGGATAATCTCACCGAAAACGGTATATTGGGTATCGAGAAACGGGGTACCGCCAATGGTCTCATAGATCTTTTTTTGGTCGGCCGTATAGTTGGCTCCTAATTGGGCCTGATTTATTTTCTTACCTTGAACGATATAAAACTGGCTTCCCGAGGAGGCTTTAGTCGGATTGACCTGGTCGCCCTGACGGGCAGCCGAAAGAGCACCTTTTTTATGGATAAAAGCCGTATTGAATTCAGCAGGAACGGTATAGCCAGGGCCGCCCATTCCCAGACGCTGCCCGGGTTTTGCATTCTTCGAATCCGGGTCACCACCCTGGATCATGAATCCACTGATGACACGGTGAAAAAGAAGTCCGTCGAAAAATCCTGATTTAGCTAATTTCACAAAGTTGTCGCGGTGTTTCGGGGTTTCGTTGTACAGAATCCCGGTCATATCGCCATAGTCGGTATGAATTACAAATTTTGTCACTTTGGGTTCGGTTTTGGTTTGAGACATTACGGATAAATTGAAGATGAAAGCTGCAGTCAGCAAGGTTAAAGCGATTCTTTTCATTTTTAGAAAATTTGGTTGTTAGTAATCACCAGAAACATCCATGAAGATTCGTTTCAGTTGCGATACGCGCCGGAAACGCCATGAATTTTTACCGGTTCTGTTTTCTCAACAGGCAAAGGTATGAAAAAATGAGATTCCAGGCAGAAAGATAAAGAATGGTTCGCCGGTTTTTCCCTGACAAACTAATGTCAACAGACTCTTCATAGGAACATTGCCTGATCAATCTACGCTGGTTCCGACCGGTGACTGATAAAGTCCAATATTCATCAGGGCGGGTTCGGCGCGCGAGCTATCCATCACAAACCTGATCCTGTTGCTGTTGACTTGTTGAAAGCGCATGATACGCTTGTATCCTACAGTCGTTCCCGCTGCGAATGTTTTCCAGCCGGTTCTGTTCCACGCCTCTAAATGAAACTTTTCGATGCGTTGCCCGACTTTGATATCCTCCTGGATCAGTGCCGTATTAAAAGTGACCGGCGCCGGAAGTTTATACTCGATGATAGCGCCCGAATGACTGATTTCTGCTACCGAGATCAGGTTGGTACGAAAAGTTTGATCCAGTAACTTCCTGAGGCGTTTCAAACTTTTAATATCGCGGTTATGGATCAGTCCGTTCCGGTCAGGCGGGATGTTCAGCAGCAGTACAGAGTTTCGGCCCACAGAGTGAAAATAGATATCAGCCAGTTTTTCGGGTGATTTTACCTTTTTATTCTCCTCGGCATGGAAAAACCATCCCGGACGGATGGATACGTCGGTTTCGGAGGGGTACCAGACCAGTGACGTCGCTTGGACAAGTTTATCGCGGCTTCCGAGGTCAGGCTCCATCCGGTCGCCGGGGATAAATGTTCCGTCGACCGGAAATTGCAGTGAGGAAACGATCGCTGAATCGGGGTTTAACATCACATTGGGAACCACACTCCATTCGGTCTCGCGGCCGTACCCTGACTCGGTCCCGACCCACCTTACATCCGGTCCCATCACCGCGATCACCGCTCCGGGTTGCAGTTCGCGGATAAGGGCATACCAGGATTTCCAGTCATAGACCTGTTTTCTGCCGTTAGCTCCTTCGCCGCAGGCGCCGTCGAACCACACCTCCGCGATATCGCCATATCGGGTAAGAAGCTCCCGGAGCTGGTTCAGGAAGAACTGATTATACTTCGCCGAGTCGCCATAGGAGGGTTCATGCCGGTCCCATGGTGAAAGATAGAAACCAAATTTCAGCCCGTATTCACGGCAGGCGTCTGCCACTTCGCCCACTACATCTCCTTTTCCGCCACGCCAGCCGCTTGCTGCCACGGTGTGAGCAGTGAACTCAGAAGGCCAGAGACAAAATCCGTCATGATGTTTTGCAGTCAGGATCACCATTTTCATCCCGGCATCACGAATCACGCGCGCCCACTGACGCGCATCAAATTTCGTCGGATTGAAAAGCGCCGGATCTTCGTGCCCGTCGCCCCACTCCCGGCCGGTGAAGGTATTGATACCGAAATGGATGAAGGCGTTGAATTCGGTGCGCTGCCATTCCAGTTGATTGGCCGACGGAGTCACATTCGCAGCCATTTTGACAATATCAGCCGCAGAAGTTCCCGGCTGGATTAAAACACAGGGATTACCCCGGTAAACCGGCCTGACCGGTTGGGAGAAGAGGAACGTGGCAACATTACAGGCAGCCAGAAGGGCAATAACTCGGAACAGGTTCATGAATCATATTTCGTTTGGGGTTTCAAAGGTAGTAAATGTGTCGATTGGGAGCAGAAAAACCGGATGGCGTTCCGGTTCCAGGCGGATCATTCACCGGCAGGAACACAGCAAATATCCGGATTTTAAAATTGGCCGGATGGTAGCGGATTTGATTCCGTAATTTGAATTACTTTTGTCTCCTGTATGGAGTCAGAAAGCCGGTCCCGTCATTTTGAAAAGCGAACCCGGATCATTGTGATCCTCACGGCCATCACGATGGTCGTTGAGATCAGTTTCGGTTATTATACCCATTCGATGGCGCTGTTGGCCGACGGCTGGCACATGGGATCCCATGTTTTTGCATTAGGTCTGACCTGGCTGGCATATGTTATTTCCCGCCGTTTTTCCGACTCAGTCAGGTATGGTTTTAACCGCGACAAGTTTCTGGCATTGACCGGTTTTACAAGCGCTTTGGTGCTGCTGGGTTTTGCTGTTTTTGTCGGCTGGGAATCGGTAGCCCGTTTCCTTTCCCCGAAACCCATCCGGTACCTGGATGCAATCGTGGTTGCCTTCATCGGCCTGGTTGTAAATCTCATCAGCGCCTGGTTCCTGCATCACGATCATGAATACCATGACCACAACATTCGTGCGGCCTACTTGCATGTCCTTGCCGACGGACTTACCAGCGTTGCGGCCATTTTTGCCCTGACTGGAGGATGGCTTTTCGACCTTCCCGCGCTCGATTCGATCGGCGGGATCATCTGTTCGCTGGTCATTGTGAAATGGAGCATCGACCTTATTCTTTCATCCGGAAAGACACTGATCCGCAACTGAGAAGGGTTATAAAATATTATCCTGATTTTTCAGGTTGAAGAATGAAAGGGAAACGCCCGGGAACTCTGCCTACTATCATTCTTTTCCGCAGGCCAGCTTATTCAACCGGATTGTGTAGTAAACCATCCATGCGAGTGTCAGAAGTCCTCCGGGCATGGAAATCATCATGGCAAAACGCTGGCTTGCCGGGATAAAAGTCACGACGATCATGTACAGAAGCATCAGGAAGGTTCCCGAGATGCCCAGCCAGGCTGTGGTTCTGGAAAAAATCCGACCGGAAAGCATTACCATCGCCATGATTAAATTGCCAAGGGTTGGCAGGAAAAAACCGGTAAAGGCCCCGAGGCTTCCGTGAGCGCCCCGGGCTAACAACGATTCACCGGCCGCAGCCAGCATCAGGCTTTCGGAGTCTGACTCGGCGACTGAGAATTTCCGGCTCAGGTCGAGCATCGAAAGCGCCGTATTGTTGCAGATAAAGACGGCAGAACCCGTGAGAAAAACGACCAGGGCCAATCCGGCGCCGGGAAGGTTCACCCGGCGATGGGCTGCAAACAATGCAAAAAAGACCGGAAGCAGAATGATCTGGTTGAGAAGGTTCAACAGATCGAGGTGGTAAAGCCCGAGGAGGGGGTTTTCCCGGAATTCGGCGTATCGGTCCACCGCGGTCCGGGGTAATGCCGAAACATCCCCCCCCAGTTACGTTCCCCACGATTATGTCGAGGACAATTCCGGCTATGAAAAGGAGACTGCAGATGAAACCGCACCGGTAAAGAGTTTTCCAGTTCATAGTTTTATCTTCACGGATCTCCCCAGTACCCTGCTCTTTTCTGCTGCAAAACCCATGATGTGGCTTTCGATCGATTGTTCAATCGTGGATGTCAGGCAACCGGAATCCTGGTTTGCCACAGCCGTTACGAAATCGCGCATCAGGAACCAGTCGCCTCCTCCGTGCCCGCTGTTCTTGTAGTTTTCCACATCTTCGGCTTTCGGAATCAGCTTAACGGTTTTGTTGGTTCGAAAATCGGTCACAGAGAGTTCCGTCATATCTCCCGTCATATCGCCCATGGACCCCATGACCCGCGTACGCCGTCCGGCATAGGAGGTGAAGGCTTCCATCGAGAAAGATGCCGTAATTCCGCCGTCGAACAATATATTTGTGATATAGTGATCGGGCTGATCGTTCTCCATGCGATAGACGCACCGTCCGTAGTTGGTAGTCCGAAGATACCCGAGGATGGCCTCTTCCCGTTGTGCCGGGTCATCCGGCAAGTCGAACACATAAGTCCATCCTTTCCCCCGTGAATAGATCTGGAGGGCAGAGTAAGGACAATCCGCTTCAATGGCACATCCATCCATGCACCGGGCAGTACTTCCTTCCGGGGCATTTTCACTGCGGAACCATTTCAGGTTACCCATGGCTGATATGGAATCGCACTTTTTCCCGATCATCCACCGGAGAATATCGAGATCGTGGCATGATTTGGCCAGGATGATCGGGGTGGTGGCTTTTGAATCATGCCAGTTTCCACGCACATAGGAGTGCGACATATGGATATGCTCAATGGGTTCCAGGTGTTGAAAGCTGACCACCTCTCCGATTGCACCTTCACCGATCAGTTTTTTCATCCGGATGAAATAGGGTGAATAGCGCAGCACATGGCAAACTGCAACAATCCGGCCGGTTTTCCTAGTCATGGCCAGAATGTCGCGGCATTCCTTTTCGGTTTGTGCCATGGGTTTTTCGAGCAACACGTCATAACCTAACGCTAAAGCCTGCATACAGGGTTCATAATGGAGGTGATCGGGCATGGTGATGATAAGCGCATCGGCAAATTTGGGGCGTTTCAGCACATCTTCCCAGGTTATAAACCTGTTATCGTCGGGGATGCTGTGTTTCTTGGCGTATCTTTCATTTCTGATGGCGATGGGTTCGGCGACTCCGATGATCCGGATTTGGTCGGGGAAGGCGGCGGCGTAGTTGCCATAAACATTGCCACGGGAACCGGCGCCGCAGGTGATAGCCGTGATCGGTCTCCCCAGCGGATTATTGACCGGAAGATAGATATCCCGGTGATTGAGCGGATATTCATAAAGATTCTGGCCTTTGAGTGAGAATCCTTTCAGTCCCAGGGCCGTCGCTCCGATCGTTAAACCCATGGTTTTCAGGGCCTGCCTGCGTGTAATAGCTTTGCTCATATTCAAGAAGTTTTAGTGTTCCAAGTTAGAAAATATTCCTTTTCAGCCATTCCCGAATGCGTTACTCTGAAAGTATGGTCCGTTTACTGAGGCGGTATAGGAAAAAAAGGATGCCCGCGGTAAGCATCATACTCAGGATGATAAGCCGGAAATCGGTGGTTGTTCCGAACGACTCCCAATCGCTGCTTAAAACCCCGAGCGATGCGAGCCAAGCTGCGATGACGGCCGTTCCGTTATTTAGAAAATGTGCAAATATAGGAACCCAGATCGAGCCGCTCCAGTAGTAAAGATATCCGAACCCGAGACCCAGCATCAGGCGCGGGATGAATCCGTAAAACTGAAAATGCATGGCGGAAAACAAAAAGGCGGAAATGAAGATGGCCATGTGAATATTACCCAACCACTCCCGGAATAACCTTTGCAGTAACCCCCTGAACATCATCTCCTCGCCAAGGGCAGGAATAACGGCGATCATCAGCATATTAAAGAGGAAACTGCCCGTCGAATCCATTTTCATGAAGGCTTCTGTTAGCTTTGCGGCTTCTTCTTCGGTTTGCTGCATCCATAATTCGACACTCCTGAGGAATTCAGGCAAACGTATCATTTCATTCAGTGAAATCATCCACTGGATCAGGGGAAGTGAAACGATCAGCAGAAAAAAGGTCAAAAGAAAAACAGAAGGCTTTATCGTGGTATTAAGGTTCAGATAGGTTACCGGTCCGCGTCCGAAGAAATAGCCGGCCAGGATGGGCGGGATGATGAAGAGACCGATCGATTGCAAAACCTGAAAAAATTCGAGAACCTTTACCATTTGCCTGTCTTCGTAATCAGTCAGGGATCCCATCACGGTGGTGACCGACATTCCGAACAGGGGCTGGAGCAACAACAATCCCAGGAGAAAAGTCAGGGCATAGGCCGAAATGATTAACAGTACGATAAAAATCAGTCTTGTAAAGGGGGTCAGGCTATTGAGCAAGGGTGGTTTCATGGACTGTTGATCCTGATTTTAGCTACTTTTGCGGCAAATTTACCATAAATTGGTCAGGATCGGTACAACAGATTGGGGTGAATTTCCGGTGATTCTCGCTCCCATGGAGGATGTCACTGATTCACCCTTCCGCCGTATCTGCAAGCGTTTCGGGGCCGATGTGGTTGTGACCGAGTTCATTTCGGCCGAAGGACTCATACGTGATGCCCTGAAAAGCAGGATCAAGATGCAGTTCGGGGCGGCTGAGCGTCCTATCGGGATTCAGATTTTTGGCAGTTCGGTCGATTCAATGCGGAGCGCCGCCGAGGTGGCCCAGGAGGCACAGCCCGACTTTATTGACTTGAATTTCGGGTGCCCCGTACGTAAGATTGTGATGAAAGGCGGCGGAGCAGCGCTCCTGCAGGATATTCCCAAAATGATCGCCATTGCCGCCTCGGTCGTTAATTCAACCCGGATTCCTGTGACTGCCAAAACCCGGTTGGGTTGGGACGAATCCCACCGGGATATCGTGACCATCGCGGAACAATTGCAGGATGCGGGCATCAGGGCGATCACCATTCACGGACGGACCCGGTCGCAGCTTTATGGCGGGAAGGCCGATTGGACCCTGATCGGCGCAGTAAAAAACAACCCCCGGATGCACATTCCGGTTATTGGTAACGGCGATATCGATTCAGGTGAAACAGCGGTATCTATGAAGAATCGTTACGGAGTCGATGGCATCATGATCGGAAGGGCAGCGACAGGCAATCCGTGGATTTTCAGGGAAATCAGGAACGCGCTTTCCGGAAATCCGGCTGTGGTTGTCCCCTCTGTCGAAGAGCGCATTGCCGTGATCCTGGAACATCTGACTACCTCGATCCCCTACAAAGGCGAACGCGCGACCCTGCTCGAGATCCGAAAACTTTACAGCGGCTATTTCAAAGGTGTTCCCGACTTTAAAAAATACCGGATGCGGCTGATGGAAGCAGCTACGCTTGAAGAGGCTCTTCAGATTTTTAAAGAGGTCAGGACCAATGTGTGTGAATGAGTGATAATAAAGTGACCGAGATTAACCGGTGGCAGGAGTGTTTCAGAATTTCCGTTCCAAAAGTTCCTTCAAACGTTTAAAAGCCGGAGAACCCGTATCCCAGAAATTTTTACGGCGCATCAGGTCTAAAAAATCACCGGCCTGTTCGAGCGATTTAAAGCCATTCAGGGTTTCGATAGTTTCGTTGTATTCGCGCAGGTTTCCGTCGAACAGGTCATTGATAAACATAAATTTTTCATTGATATTGATGGCGTTTTTCAGGTTTTCGATCCGGTTGGAAGAAACCTTTGGACCTAACGATTTCTCGCGTGCCTCTTGAAGTTTGATGCTGAAAGAGGGTTCTTCAGACGCAAACAGATCCATATCGCGGGAATGCTGATGTTTTTTTGCCGGCGGGTTATGTTCTTTGGGCGCCGCCGGTTTATCAAACCTTACCCGGATGGTTGGTGGACTTCCCTCTGTTTCTTGTTCCGGTATGGTAACGGGAGGAGTCATTCCAGGTTGACGCGGCGGGATTGTTTCTTCTTTGACAGCGACGCCGGAAGTTGCAGTATAAACCGGCTCAACGGGAGGTTCTGCAACACCGATTCCTGCTGTTTTTTCCGGCGGAGCGGCACTATTGCCGGTCGATACCGAGACAAAAGAGCGTTCCCCGGAAGAGGATTTTACCGGATCAACGGGCGACCCTAATGAAGCCTTCAAATCTGCTGAGGACTCCTGAGGTGTGGCCGCTTTTTGATCGGGGATCAAATGTTTTTCCTGGATATACCTGAGCCTAAGCAAGTCATCATATAACTTTCTGATATTGTCCATCAGAATGTCAAATTCGATTTGCGGAATTTTATCATCATAAGTCCTGATGGCCTCGAACTGTTCATTAATGGCTTCCATAAGCCATTTCAGCTCCTCTTTGATGATCATTTTGTTCATGAGAATAAACCTGTGGTTCACTTCCCGGTTCCCGGAAATTTGTAATTTTGTATCAAATCAGCCATAAAAATACAATTTTTTATCCTGCTTTATGCAGATTGAAAAAAATAATCGGGTTGACCGGCTCGGGTGGATTGAAGTCATTTGTGGCTCTATGTTTTCGGGGAAAACGGAGGAACTGATCCGGCGATTGAAGCGGGCTCGCATCGCCCGGCAAAAGGTGGAAATATTCAAACCCGGGATTGATAAACGGTATGATGAGGTCAATGTGGTATCGCATGATGAAAACGCCATTCTCTCGACCCCGGTGGAATCGGCATCTCAGATCCTGCTGCTTACCAATGATGTGGATGTAGTGGGCATCGATGAAGCCCAGTTCTTCGATAACGAGCTCCCCTCGGTATGCAATACCCTCGCTGCCCAAGGTATAAGGGTTATTGTGGCCGGTTTGGACATGGACTATTTAGGTCAACCGTTTGGGCCGATGCCTGAGTTGATTTCCATTGCCGAGGATGTAACCAAAGTGCATGCAATCTGCATGAATTGCGGCGATCTGGCTCAATTCACACACCGCAAGGTTGAAGATGACCACCTGGTGATGCTTGGCGCCACCGACACCTATGAACCTCTGTGCCGGCGGTGCTACCTTGAAAAGATGAAACGGCAGGGGAACGGACAATCCTCCTGACCTAGCCACCCGGGCAAACTATTGCTTCCTTTTTACCGGTCTCTTCTCGCGGCAATTGCAAATTGTGTGAAATAGTTCTCAATGCCCGGGTCATCGCTGACAAAGAGCGCCTGTAGGAACTGATCTTTGGCCCGCAGGACCTCCTTAAGCCGGATCGATCGCTGAGCGGCCAGTAACTCCGCGGTGGCATCGAACAAATCGAGGGCGCGTGTCAGGGCAGGCATAAAATCACCGCCCTGGCGCTTTATTTTCAGGGTACGGCCAACCTCGCTCCCGATATTCCCCATCTGCTCCAGAAGAGAAAGCTTGTTCCAGCGCTCGCGGTCAATTGCATGGGGATCTTTCGTTGCCGGGTCTGACTTCTGTATCATCCTTTTATTTTTTTCATAACCAGCTCAGAGATCAGGTTCCGGGTTGCTTCATACAGCGATTCCGCCATGGTGGAAAGCTCTTCGATGTTGATCGTTTCAATCTCCTTCATTCCCTTTAATTTGTGAACAAAGATATACCGAATAGGAACAGGTTTGAAAACCAGCCTTACGTTTTCAGGCAAATCGTATCTTTAGGGTTTTATTCAAATGAGATGGGTGTTTATCAGTTCGCGCAGGTTCAACGGATTCCGGCTCCGGTTGAACAGGTTTGGGATTTCATCGCTTCCCCTGCCAATCTGGGGCGGATCACCCCGCCATACATGAGGTTTATCATCACTTCGGGAAACCGATCGGAGAAAATGTATGAAGGGATGATCATTACCTACAAGGTAAGCCCTGTTGCCGGGATAAAAACTACCTGGGTGACGGAGATCACAAAGGTGAAGCCATTCGACTACTTTGTGGATGAACAAAGAGCCGGACCTTACCGGATGTGGCACCACGAGCATTTTGTCGACCGTACCGAAGGAGGCACTGTTATGAAGGATATCGTCACCTACCAGCCACCCTTTGGCATTATGGGCACCCTGGCTAACAGGATTTTCATCCACCGGAAACTTTCTGAAATCTTTGCTTACCGAACCCGGGCATTGGAACAGATTTTCGGAACAATGGATTAGTTGAACCGGTTGTACGATTTCATGCGACCAACCCGTATTAATGCATCATGTAATGGGTACATTTGCCGAAAAATTGCACACCTTCTTTACCCGATACCGGAGTTTTTTCCTCAGGGCAGGGATAGTCGTTCTGTCATTGATTCTGTTGGTTTTCATCTTCCGGTCGCCACTCGCTTCCTGGTTCCTGCATTCCAGATTGAAACAGTTCAATGAATCGCATCATGCCTCCCTGCAGATCAAGAGCGTCAGAATTTTAGGACTTGCATCCGTCCGGATCACAGGAATCACGTTAAAACCGGAGCAAGGTGACACGATGCTTGCAATCGATACCGCTTATGCCTCCATCGGCATCCTTAAACTGATCACAGGAAGGTTGTCGATTCACAACGTGGAGTTGATCCATACGCGTGTTTTATACACGGAGGGGATTGAAGGCATTTCAAACTGGCAGTACTTGTTCTCGGGCAGGCGGCCGGGAAGTGCGGCAGATACTGCTGTCACCCGTACCGACACAACCGCGGTGAAGCCGGAATCCCATCAGATTAGTGTCAACTACGCCCGAAATATGCGCCGTATGCTTGATTTTATTTTTGATAAAATCCCACTGAGGCTCGAGATGCGGAATTTTACCATGAAATATATATCCAACGGTCATGTGATCGACTGGTACATCGACAGGATTGATTTGCGGGATCACTTTTTCAGGACCGTGATCCGGATCCAGGAGAACGGAACTTTCACCCAATGGGCACTGGCCGGAATGGTCGATAATCAGGAGCGAAAAGCTGAATTCAGGGTTTACCGGGATGGAGACACGAAGGTTCAGGAATCCGGTATCATGAGCTCCGGCGGTACCGACAGAAAGATAGATGATTCGGAAAAGGTGCCGTTTTTAGCGTACCGCTGGCAGGCCGGGGTAAGTTTTGATACGTTATCATTTGGGATTGAGGGTCATACCGATGATGAAGAGCATATGATCCTTTCGGGCTTTGCGGCAGTGACCGGACTGACCCTCGACCACCGGCAGGTCGCTGCCACACCGGTACATTTTGAGCGTCTGTCGGTCGATTACCGGCTGCTGATCGGGGAGGATTATTTTGAACTCGACAGCTCCACCCGGATCATCTTCAACCGGATCGACCTTCATCCATACTTCTTTTACCGTCCCTATCCAACAAAGCGCCTGACGGTGAAAATACACAAACCCTGGTTCAACGCTCAGGATCTCTTCTCCTCATTCCCGGTAGGATTGTTCACCACCCTTGACGCCCTTTCCGTGAAAGGAAGGTTAGCCTGGCATCTTGATTTCGATGTGGATTTATCCAATCCCGATTCCTTATACTTTGATACTTCGCTTGACCGTCAGCAGTTCAGCGTCAGCTCTTACGGCACATCTAATCTGATGCGAATCAACGAGCCTTTCCTGTACACCGCTTACGAACATGGGGAACCGGTTCGTACCTTCATGGTGGGTCCTGAAAATTCCGACTTCAGGACGTTGAATCGAATTTCCCCTTTCCTCCGGTCAGCCGTTATGACCTCGGAAGATGGGGGTTTTTACGGCCACCGGGGATTTCTGCCGGATGCTTTTCGCGAATCGATCGTTACTAATATCAAAGAACGCCGGTTTGCCCGCGGAGGCAGTACCATCAGCATGCAACTGGTCAAGAATGTATACCTGAGCCGGAACAAAACGGTCGCCCGCAAGCTTGAAGAGGCGCTGATCGTCTGGCTGATCGAAAACCAGGGGCTGACAACCAAAGACCGGATATTCGAAGTCTATCTGAACATCATCGAATGGGGTCCGTTGATCTATGGCGCCCAGGAAGCATCCCGGTTCTATTTCAACAAAGATGCATCAAAACTGACCCTGGCTGAAGCCATCTATCTGGCATCAATCATTCCGCGACCCAAATCATTCCGGTGGTCGTTCGATGACTATGGCCACCTGCGCGAATCGAATGCGGGATATTACCGTCTCGTTTCTGAAAAAATGCTCCAAAAAGGCTGGATCACTTCTTCCGATGCCGAAAAGCTGGTTCCTGACGTAACGTTGAAAGGAGCGGCAAGACTACTCTTGAAAACGGCCGATACTACCTCATTTCGCGAAGAGGTTGACGAATGACCGTCTGATATGCTGCACTGTTGCAGGATGCTTTACCTTCGCATGAGTCGTTATTAATGGTATATAAGGAACAGCGCTCTAATCCTGCCGGTGTGGATCAGAGAATTTTTTTCAGCACAGAAAAGTATTTGAATGGCACGTATTTCACTGGAAGGTCGATCCAGGTTGGTGTCGACACCACCGATCGCCGGTTGCTGAAGGCGAGGAAGCTGTCGTAACCATGATATTTCCCCATACCGCTGTTCCCGACGCCGCCAAAAGGAAGGCGGTCGGTGGCAATGTGCATCAGCGTGTCGTTGATACAACCGCCGCCCGAAGTTGTTTGACCGAGAAGCTCCCGTCCTGCATGATCCGGTCCGAAATAGTACCAGGCCAGTGGTTTCTCGCGGGCATTGATAAAGTCAGTAACCTCGCGGATGTCGTTGAAGGTCAGAATGGGCAGGATCGGGCCGAAAATCTCATCACGCATGACCGCGGAATCCGGTTTGACTTCATCGAGGATCGTCGGCGAGATGAAGCGTTCCTGTTCATCGGATTGTCCGCCGTACCGTATCCTTCCTTCCTGCAAGTAGCCTGTCAGGCGGGTGAATGCCTGTTGGTTGACGATCCTCGGGAAAAACCTGCTGGCCTTGATATCCGTTCCAAACATGGTTTCGATACTTTGAACCAGTTTGCTGATCAATTCTTCTTTCACCGATTCATTGGCAAGAATGTAATCCGGTGCGATGCAGGTCTGGCCGGCATTGATAGTCTTTCCCCAGGCAATCCGGCGGGCAGCTACATCCAAGTTGGCCTGTTTATCGACGATGCAGGGACTTTTCCCTCCCAGTTCGAGAATCACCGGGGTGAGATTTTCAGAAGCCGCTTTCATCACTACTTTTCCGAGCGACGGGCTTCCGGTGAAAAAGATCACGTCGAACCGCCGTGCAAGCAGGGCTTCGTTCACCTGGCGACCACCCTGAATGATCCCAATATAATTTTCGGGAAAAGTTTCATGGATCATGGTTTCCATGACAGCGGCCACGTTCGGAGTATAGGGCGAAGGCTTGAGAATGGCGCAGCAACCTGCAGAGATCGCGCCAATCAACGGATTCATCAGGAGCTGAAACGGGTAGTTCCACGGTGCGATGATCAACGCAACACCCAGCGGTTCATGGTAAATATGGCAGGAGGAAGGCAAAAGTTGAACCGGAGCGCTAATCTTTTCCGGGCTGGCCCATAGCTTCAGGTTTTTGAGGTGGTTCTCCAACTCACCTTTCACGATGCTGATCTCGGTAAGAAAGGCTTCTTCGTATGACTTGTGAAGGTCGGTGAACAGCGCGTCGGTGATCCTCTTCTCGAACTTCGTGACCGCGGATCTGAATTTCAAAAGGTTCTCCTTTCTGAATTTCAGACTCCGGGTTTGATGAGTGGCAAAAAACTGCCGTTGCGCGGTCAGCAAGTTGTCGATCACAGGGTATGGGGTCTCTTCCATCTTTGTTTTTTTGACAGGGATTCGAAATATTACCGGCGAGTGGCAGCATGCGTTCGGTCGGCACACAAAATTACAAATCTGTGGTGGAAATACAACTTTAAGGCTACTCCAAAAAGGGATTAATGCTAATAACGAACAGTATGCGAAACGCCCGGGAGCTAAAGGAGAAAAGGTTATAAGAGTTAAAACTTATCTGGTGGCAACATGGCGAAAAGCAAAATCACCCGGACATTGAGCATAGTTGAAGTGTACTGAAAACCTGTATCTTTGATGAAATTTTAAACCAGTCATGGTTAATACAAGGATCAAACATATTACGGAGTATTTGCAGAAAGTCAAATCAGCAAATAAGGAACTGACAAAGAAAGAAGCGTTCAAAGACCTGCTGAACAGACTTTATTTCGGGGATAAAGAAATTGTAAAAATCATTGACGCGATAACGGCTGGAGCAGAACAAACCATTGTAAATATTCCTCGAAAGGATAAATTTCACAAAGGAAGCGCCGACACGCTGTATAACAAAATCATCATTGAGTTCGAAAATGATTTAAAAATTTCGCTGAAGCATGCAAAGGAACAATTAGCCGGATATCTTTTAGGACAGTTTCATTCGGGCAAAGGTTATAACTTTACGCTGATTGCCTCCGACTTCATCACTTGGAAAGTATTTGCCCCAGATGTTTCACAACTTGATGACCTGGAAGATTTAACAGAGGAAAACCTCATTTTAAACGAAGTGGTTTCCGCATCATTTGTTCTTTCAGAAAATAAGGCCGACGATTTTTATTTCTGGATCGACCGCTTCCTTTTCAAAGAAGAAAAGCAAAAAGCCACCCTGCAAAAAATAGAGGAGGCATTTGGCAATCAAAGCCATGTGTTTATAGAGTGCTATCGTGAAATGTCGGGGCATTTTCGTGATGCCCGAAAATATGGAGAGGTGCAGGTCGCCTATCAACAATGGAAAAAGTTTTTAAGCATCGCATACGGATCATTTGATGAAGGGGAAAATAATTTTGTCATTCACACCTACCTTTCAGTCTTTTCGAAAATGCTTGCCTATACCATTGTCAGTAATGATGATTACATTGATGATGAAGAGATGAAGGGTATCATCGACGGAACCATATTTTTTAAATACAACATCCGCAATTTTGTTGATAATGATTTTTTTTATTGGGTAAAGAATGAACGGAGCTTTCCTGCTCTGAAAAAAGTCTTCCGTTTGCTTTCACAGGAAATTTCTACATTCGATTTCCATGATGTGGAGGAAGACGTTTTAAAAGGAGTATATCAGGATTTGATTGATTTGGATACGCGGCATGCATTGGGAGAATATTACACGCCCGACTGGCTTTGCGAAAAAATTGTCGATGAATTTGATTTTAAAGTCGACGATAAAATTCTGGATCCCGCTTGCGGCAGCGGTTCATTTCTCCGCGCTGTCATTCACCGGGTAAAAGCATTACATCCTGAAATTTCCGTCGAGCAATTGAATGACCATATTTTCGGAATCGATATTCACCCGCTTTCGGTTCAGATAGCAAAAACCAATATGATCCTCGCTTGGGGGAATGAAATTGTTAAATCGAAAAAGCCTGTTCACATAAACGTTATTTTGGCGAACACATTGCTTGCCCCCGAAGGTGTAGAAAGTTTATTCGGCCGCGAATTCAAACTAAAGATCGACAGTGAGGAATTTTTATTAAACACGCAAGTTCTTGAGGAAATTGATTTGTTCGACGAGAGTTTGGAGGTGTGCGAAGAATTAGCCGGACAAACGATGCATCAACAGGCTGAGGATGAAAAAACCTTTGATGCCATCCTGCGAAAAAAATTTCCAAAAAAGGGTTTTAACGGGAATATCACCAACGGATTTTACCAAATTTACCTCGGGCTGAAAAAAGTAAAAGAGACCGGCAGGGATGGCATCTGGAAATTTATTCTTCAGAATATCTACAGGCCCTATTTCCTTCAGGGTAAGTTTGATTATATAATCGGCAACCCACCATGGTTTACCTATAGTTCTGTCAAAAACGAGGAGTACCAGGATGTTCTGAATGAGCTTGCCGAATCTTATGATATTAAACCCGGGAAGAAAGCCAATTTTCCCCATCTTGAAATCGCAGCCATCTTTTTGTCACATTGCAGCAGTTACTTTTTAAAAGAAAACGGGAAAATTGCTTTCGTGCTGCCCCGCAGTTTCTTCAGCGCCGACCATCACGACAATACCCGGAGCGGAAAGGCAAAAGGTTTTCGCCTCACCGACATCTGGGATATGAATGTTACACCGCTGTTCAGGATTCCAAGCGCTGTGCTCTTTGCTGAAAAAGCTAATAGGAAAAGAGGCCTGCCTGCACAGGGACTTACTGGAAAGATTATTTCAGGAAAATTACCTTTTCATAACTGTAATTTAAAAACAGCAGCGCCAAAACTCGTTGAATCCAACAAAAAATGGTTTTATGTACGGAAGGGAAAAACATCGGCATTCTCGTTGAAAAAATCGAACCGACCCGCTACAGTCAACCCGTACAAAAAACTCTTTAAACAAGGAGCCACCATCGTCCCGCGAACATTTTATTTTGTAGAACTTGATCAGGAATTACCACCCGATTTTTCTGACAGAATAATCAATATCAAGACACCGGACTCCATTCTGAAAGAATCAAAAAAACCCTGGAACAACAAATTCAATGGGCAAATTGAAAGCAACTTCTTATTCCTTACGGCACTTTCGAAAAGTATTTTACCCTTCGCGCTTTATAAACCTGATTTGGTAGTTTTACCAATTACAATTGAATTAAACCGGGAAAAAGAAAGAAGAGAAATCATATTACATTCATATAATCGCCTAAGAAATGAAGGTCATTTAAAAGCTGCAAAATGGTTTAGTAATAAAGAAAATATTTGGAACTTATTAAAAACTGAAAAGAATAAATCTATTTCAAGTGAAAACTACCTGAATTGGCAAAACAAGTTAACTGACCAACACATTGACGCAAGATATTTGGTTCTTTATACTGCTTCTGCCAAAGATGCGAATGCAACGGTGGTAAGAAGAAATGATTTACAATTGAATTTTATTGTTGAAAGTAAAGAGTATGTTTTTTTTACAAATGATGCAAAAGAAGCTTTTTATCTTACTTCCATTTTAAATTCTTCTGTCACAAATATGATGATGAAGGATTTTCAAACCAAAGGACTTTTCGGTGCAAGAGATGTTCATAAGAAAATTCTTGATATTTACTTTCCAAAGTATGATATGAATAATGAAATTCATAGAATGATATCGGGTTTGGGATTGTCAGCATTTACAAATGCAGAAGCATATTTAAAACAACATCCTCCGCAAAAAGAACTTACTCCGGTTCATTTGGGACGTTTAAGAGCAGACCTTAAAAAACATCTTGCCGCAGAAATGGTTGAGATAGATAAACTGGTTAAAAAGATCATCCGATAATCCTTCCTCTTCTATTTTTGCTTCATGATATTCACGCCCGGATGCAGTTTCCCTGAATATTAAAGGCTATCGGCTTCGGGAATATCATGATATTTTTAACTTTGCCTCCTGCCGGGCACCATATATACCTGCCGGGCCATCTCGAAAGAACATTAACTCAATTTTGAAAAAATGAAAACCGGAACCTCTCTGAGCAAGCTCTTTCCCGTGCTGTTCGGATTTTTCATCATGGGATTTGTCGATGTGGTTGGGATCGCCACCAACTATGTTAAAATGGATTTCAACCTGAACGATACGGTGGCAAACCTGCTGCCCATGATGGTCTTTCTCTGGTTTGCCGTGTTCTCGGTACCAACCGGCCTCCTCATGAATTCGATCGGAAGGAAAAAGACCGTGGCGCTGAGCATGGTGATAACCTTTGTAGCCATGCTGATCCCGTTGATCGCCTATCAGTTCACCGTCATCATGATTGCCTTCGCACTTTTGGGAATCGGCAATACCATCCTGCAAGTCTCCCTCAACCCATTGCTCCAGAATGTGGTCCGCGGCGACCGGCTGACCAGCAGCCTCACCTGGGGACAGTTCATCAAGGCCATCGCCTCATTCCTTGGGCCGGTCATTGCCGGATTTGCAGCTTCTTCGCTGGGTAACTGGAAAATGCTCTTCCCGATTTTTGCCGGCATAACCCTCATTTCGACCCTCTGGCTTTATTTTACTTCCATTGATGAACAGCCGGTCGAAGGCAAAAGTTCCTCGTTTGGCAGTTGTTTTGCTTTGATGAAGGACCGTACCATCCTGATGTTGTTCCTTGGGATCCTCTTTGTCGTGGGCATTGACGTAGGACTCAATACTACCATCCCGAAATTCCTGATGGAGCGTACAGGAATGCTGCTCGAACAGGCAGGATTGGGTACGAGTCTTTATTTCATTGCCCGTACCACAGGGGCCTTTATCGGGGCCATCCTCCTCGTCAGGATATCGGGCCGAAATTTCCTGATCGTCAGCATGATTGCCGCTATTATCGGGATGATCCTGATGCTAATGATGGGAGCCACCTGGGCCATCCTCGTGTTGATTTTCGTGCTGGGTTTTGCCGTTGCAAATGTCTTCTCGATTATATTTTCGGCCGCCTTACAACGGAAACCGGAACGGGCCAACGAAATTTCAGGGCTGATGATCATGGGCGTTGCCGGTGGTGCGGTGATGCCTCCGCTGATGGGGATCGTTTCAGATGCTACGGGACAGGCGGGAGGAATGGCGCTGCTCCTGGTGGCGATGGCTTACCTGCTCATCTGCGCGTTTGCAGTGCTAAAACCCGGCGCCCGTTAGACTGTCTCAAAGGACCCCGACAGTGTTCAAATGGCTTCAGCATCGCTCCGGGGTATTATGAGATTACAAATCGCACAATTTTTTATACCGCATTTCGAAATTATAATTAGCTTTGTTGGCGAAAGGAACCTGGTGCGACCCGGATACTTCCGTTGCCGTGTCGTGAAAAGGGAATCCGGTGTAAAGCCGGAGCTGTTCCCGCAGCTGTAAGTTCTAACCATGTTTTCCACTCTTCACTGCCACTGTCGGTAAACGACGGGAAGGTACCGGAAAACAGAACAAGCCAGAAGACCTGCCGGTTTCCTCTATTTATGTCCGCGGGGTAAGGACCATAACAGGTAACCAATGAAAGTAAAACCGATGCCTATATTTTCTTTTACCAGAGCTTTTCAGAATCCTTCTTTTTGTGCAGGAATAGCCTCTTTCATGGCACATATCGGAATCCTGCCACCGGGTCCGGACCGACCCAGGGGGCGATGCTGCCTCTTTTCCCGGAATGCAACTGTTTAGTTTTATAATCACCTGATGAATCAACTTGACAAACATTAAAACGTAAGAACAATGAAAAAATCTCTCACGCTCTCACTGATGGTCTTCATCCTGATCGGAATTCATTTAAACCTGACGGCCCAGCAATCGAACACCTGGGTCAAACAAACCATCACCGCCAACAGCGGGCAATTTGAATATTCGCCTCCATTCAATGATTTTGTCAATGTACAGGCCTACAATCCTGTCAACTCGTCGGTAACAACCTTCAACACGATCTTCACCCAATCGGCCCAGGATATTCTGATCAATAACGGGATTGCCTATGTCAACGCCCAGGATTCCATTATAAAATACAACCTGAACGATTTTTCACGGGTGGCGGCCATTGCCAACTCAGGTCTCAGCAAACTGGCCCTGTTCCATAACCGCCTCATCGTATCCAAGCAGTATCCGCTGATCAGTCACTTCGTGGATATCCTCGACACGGCCGACCTGAGCCTGGTTGCAAGCGTAGAGGGCATTTCGGGCGATTGCGGCGGTATTGCCTGCACCGCCGACACGGTTTACGTTGCCGTCAACGGGGGGTGGATGGGTACCGTCGGTAAAATCGCGGTTATTGACCCCGGCACCTGGACCCTCGACCGGGAAATTGATCTGGGCGCTGAAGCAATCGGCATCAACAACCTTTTTCATTATAAAAATAAAATCTATTCGGTCAACAAAACGCCATACGGAATGCCGGCTATCGGAAGCATCTCGGTTTACGATCCGGCGACGGGAAGTTTTTCCAACATAATTCTCGGGGTGAAGATCGGTAACGCGACAGGCATTAAAGATTCCATCCTCTACGCCGTTTTCAATGAAGGTATCGGCGCCTTTAATCTCAACACTATGAATATTGCCGATACGGTTGTAGTTCCCGACCCGGGATCGGCCCTTTTCACCTATATTCTCTCTTCCTGTGTCGACACGATCAACAACACCCTGCATGTGAATATCGGCGACTATGTAACGTCCGGTTTCTGCAGGGTCACCTCCCTCGCGGGCGATTCGCTGGATACCTATTCGACGGGCATCAGCACCGACGCGGTAGCGGTCGATTACCGGAAGTTTCCGCTTGCAATTGGTGAAACCGGCAGCCAGCCTGTCGCACGGTTGTCACTATTTCCAAACCCGGTTACCGATATGCTGACCCTGAACTTCAGCGATCCCACATCAATTGAGGCGATAACCATCACCGATATCAACGGCCGGACCCTGATGAACCTTGGTGGACCCTCGGTTCAGTCGGGTTTGGTTAAAATCGGTGTGGGGCATCTGAAAGCCGGGATCTACGCGGTGGTTATTAAGAGTTCAACCGGGATCCTGACGGGGAAATTCATTAAGTAGAGTCCCGGGATCCTTTTTTCTGTTATCACCAGTTTTGATAACAGAGGGTGGCTTAATACCAGCGTCACCCTCTTTTTTTGTTACCCACAACAGAAAGGAATTAAGAAAAGTTTGTCGAATTTGATCATGAAGACAATATTAGCGACCTTTGCATCAGAAGGTTTTCATGATCCATTGCCTGATCCGGCAATCACAAAACGAAATTATGATGGTTGTATCAAAGCCATTTCGATCCGCTTCTTCAGAAGTCAAAGGACCGGTTATTTTCCTGGGATTCCTGTTACTTTTTCAGCTCACGGCTTTCGATGTTTTTGCACAGATGAACCAGGACACCTTGATGCTGCAGGAGGTAGAAATTATTGGGGTAAACAAGAAAGGCTTCCGGGAAATCCTGATCAGGGCGCCCAGGATTGAATACGCGCCCGTTCGCGATATCGGCGATTTTCTTCGTCAGGAACCCAATGTGGCAGGTATCCGCAAGGGAGGTGTATCGATCGACCCGGTTGTCAGGGGCTTTAAATATAACCAAGTGTCGGTGCTGCTGAATAACGGTGTGAAGATCGAGGGAGGCTGTCCCAACAGGATGGATCCCGTGGCATCGCATGTTGAATGTGAGAACATCGACCAAATCGAGGTTATCAAGGGGCCCTACATCCTGAAATACGGGCCTGTGATGGGAGCCTTGATCAACCTGCAGACTGCCCGGCCACATCCCTGGGAAACCCCGTCGATCCACGGAAAGGTTTTGTATGGTTTTGAGTCCAACTGGAACGGTCAACGGGAACATATTTATCTCGAAGGGGGCAACAAAAGGGTCTTTTTCAATGCCGGCGGTGGATTTAAGGGTTACGGGAGTTACACGGCCGGGAATAAGGAACTGTACAACTCTTCATTTCAGAAGTTATACGGTTCAGCCGGATTGGGATTTGCGATCGGTGCAAAAAACAGTTTGATTGTCAACTACCTGTACGACCAGGGAAAAAATGTTCGGTTCCCGGCGCTTCCGATGGATGAACGACTCGATCAGACCCATGTTGCATCGGTGAACTTCACCTCCGAAAATATTTCCAAAACATGGGAGCGCCTCCAGTTCCAGACTTATTTCAGCCTGGTTCACCATGTGATGGATAACCTGAACCGGGCTTCGGCAAATACCATGCAGGCAGTTACGACGGTCGATGCAAGGAATGTCGGCGGAAAACTGGTAACGGTGCATAAAGCAGGCGATCATTCGATCCTGGCCGGAATTGACTACGAAGATGTTTGGAAAAACGGTGAAAAGGTGATGACCATGAAGATGATTATGGAGGGCGACACGTTCATCTCGGTCAAACACACCAATGTGTGGAACGATGCCAGTTACCGGAACGCAGGACTTTTCGGGGAATACATGGTCCCATTAAAAAATACCGAGTTAACGGCAGCCCTCCGGTTCGACTACAACCAGGCCCATTCGCAGGACACCTTTCGGCTCGTGAAAGATGGCAATTCCTATTTCGACAAAACAGCTTCAGCCTTCTTTAATGTAAGTTTCGGGTTGGGAGCCAGGATTCGGTTACCGCATGGGTTCTACCTGAACGGAGCCCTGGGCCTGGGCACACGCAGCCCTTCGCTGTTGGAACGATTCATCAAACTGATGCCGGTGCAGTTCGATTCCTACGATTATCTCGGCAATCCGCAACTGAAGCCTGAACACAACTGGCAAGCCGATCTTTCTGCCGATTGGCGCCACCCGGAAATCGGTGTCTTCTCGGTCGGTGGATTCTTTTCATTGATTACCAACTATATCACAGGGAAAGTCTTGCCTCCGTCAGTGATCAAGCCATCTACGCAAGGAGCGCCGGGGGTAAAACAATTTTATAATGCCGATGCCGTCTATCTGACCGGATTTGAGGTTACCTGGCAATCACCGGCGTCGAAGCAATGGTTTTGTACGCTGAACGCTGCCGCAACCTGGGGGATTCAACCGGATGCCGTAAGGTATGTTGTTTCGGGAGGACAGGTCACAGATCAGGAATCGGTTAAAAATGATCCCCTGCCTGAAATTCCACCCCTCGAGGGATCTGTCAGGGGCGGCTACCGGTTCTTTAAAAACAAACTGATTCCATCGGTCACGGTAAGGCTGGTTAACGCTCAAATGAAGGTTTCGGAGTCCTACGGTGAACAAACAACCCCCGGGTTCGTCACGGCTGCCATCGCGCTAAGGTACAGCCCCTGGAAATTCATCTCCGTGACGGGAGGCATCGAAAACCTCTTCGACACCCCTTATTACGAACACCTCAACCGGCGGATGATCGGCAGCACAAACCCCCTCTACGAACCGGGAAGAGTCTTTTATGTGAATGCGATTTTTAGATTTTAAACAATGAATAATGTGCTAATGTGTTAATTTGAGAGTTTGAGAATTTTGAGCTTTGAACTTTGAATTATTAGCCTTGATGAGCCGCTCCCGCCTTCATCGATACCTGCTGGCCCTCCTGGTCGTCACGATCTTCATCGCTTCATGTAAAAAAAGTGAGGAAGACCCGGCCGATCAACCTTATGGAAGGATCACCTTCAGGTTTGACCAAATGATCGATGGCAAGCCGGTTGTGAAAAACCAGCTCCTTTACACGAATGCCGCCGGGAACCAGTACCTTGTCACAGATGTCATGTACTTTATTTCGGATATTACGCTTTACCGCAACGACGGGGGAAACCGTATGATCAAAGACTGGCAGGACATTTTTTATATCGACGATGCCATTCCTTCCTCCCTGGTCCATCCGTTTTTGGATAAAATTGAACCCGGTATTTACGATTCCATCAGTTTTATTTTTGGCATTACAGAAGAGAAGAACAAATCTTTTATGTTCGTCAATCCCCCGGAAGTGAACATGGCCTGGCCATCGGTACTGGGCGGGGGCTACCATTACATGATGATCAACGGGAAATGGATGGATACCACAGGATTGCTGATGCCTTTCAACCTCCACCTTGGTATCGGACAGCTTTATCATGGAACCGGCTATAACACGGATTCCATCTATGCTTTCGTGCAGA
Organism: uncultured Prolixibacteraceae bacterium; assembly: GCA_964525995.1. GTDB lineage: Bacteria > Bacteroidota > Bacteroidia > Bacteroidales > FEN-979 > CAIVAT01. The sequence continues at coordinate 83,091 of CAZGIM010000009.1, forward strand.
ATTATTTTAAAGTCAGTCTTCCCGGATCATCCTTTACCCTGAACGACCGGGATTCACTTGTGTTCCGACTTGCGATGAATATCGAGAGGTGGTTCGAAGGGCCCCACCTTTTTGACTTCAATCAGTGGGGTGGCGACATCATGCAGAAACAACCGGCCATGCAGGTCGTCAAAGAAAACGGGGCAGATGTCTTTACGATCCAACCTGTAAAAAGGCTACCGGCAAAAAACTGAAAAGAACCAACAGCCTCCTTCAATTTTCAATTTTCAATTTTCCATTGTCAATTGTCAATTGTCCATTCTTCTATTGGTGCCCCCTGCAAGCCGGTTTATCGCTCGAGAGCTCGTCGGCTAGGAATAGATCAACCGCTTTTTTTACCTCAATCTGGGTCGTAATATAAACGCGTTTACCATGCTCCGAAAAATCCTCAAACAACCTTCTTCCCATACCGCCGGCAATCACTACTTCGCAATCGCCAAGTGCAGCGAGAATCCGTCCGTGCGTTCTCACGGCATGGTCCGCGTCATGTTCTTCGTGATTTCCCATTCCGTGATGTTGTTCCGTAACATGACCGGTAAAGGTATTGGCACGGTACTCCCGTTTGACAATGTTGCCGTCGGCAACTTCAAAAATTGCAAATCCCGGAGTCCTTCCGAAATGCTGTGATAAAAATACTCCATCCTCACTGGGAACTGCTACTTTCATCTTTCTTTCCTTTCTTTTTTAGATATAATTGGTGGTGATAACTGTTTTCCCGCATCATCCTCTTACCGCAACGCTGACATACCCGTTCTCTGCAGGGAACCCCTTCTTCGTGAGGTATCCGGATGTTACAGTCCGGACAGATACAGAATCCTCCCTTTTCCTGCATTTGCTCCGTTTCTTTTCGCGCCGGGGCACGCGTAAGTAAGCGTATATCTTTTGAATTACAATATTTGCACCGGTCCTGAACGGTATCGCCAATGATCAATTGAAAACAGGATTCACACCGGTACCAGAATTCGTTGGTATGATAATCGCCGCCCTCAATGAATATGGCTTTCCCTTCAACCAGGGCCGCTGCAATACTACGCCGGGCCTTTTCATAGATACGGGTCAGTGTAGGACGGGAAACCAGCATGCTTCGTGCAGCTTCCACCTGGGTCATTCCATCATAATCAAGTAACCTGATCGCCTCAAGTTCCTCGTAAAAGAGAATCACGGGTTCAAGTTCGGTCATTGGAATTCCAAATGGTTTGAATCCCTCCATGATCGGGGGACGGTTCACCAAACGCTTTCTTTTGGGTCGCGGCATAATCGGCAAATTTAATTAATTTATTTGAACATATGTTCATTTAGAAAACAAATTGATAATTTTCCTGCAGTAGAATTTTTCTTTACTTTTAATCCTGAAATTCGAAAGCAGGATCAATGTATACAGTTGTGCCGGTCGGGCAAAGGTCAGCGGGCCGGTTTATACGATGCTCACTGCCGTTTGCACGCAAACTTACAACGATATTCTCTTACTTGGATAAGACTCATGGAAAATAACAGCGTATCCGTCGGAATGGTTTGGATGCGGGCGGCTGTGACCGGATCACTCTGGGCCTCATCGGAAATCATCCTGGGCAGCTTTCTTCATAACCTGCGGGTACCGTTCAGCAGCATCCTGCTGACCGGGATCGGGATCATGGTGCTCGTTTCGATGAGCATGCGCTGGAAGGAGAAGGGACTGATCTGGCGCGCAGGTCTGATCTGCGCCGTGATGAAATCGGTATCGCCAAGCGCCGTGATTTTCGGACCCATGGTCGCCATTCTGCTCGAATCATTGTTACTTGAGATTCCGGTGAGGATTTCAGGTCGGAGTTTCCCCGGATTTATTGTCGGGGGGATGCTGGCCATGTCGTGGAACCTGGTACATAAGATCATCAACCTGTTGATTTATTATGGATTCAACATGATCGATCTGTACACCTCCATGGTCCTCTATGCCGGAAATCAACTTGGTCTCGGCACACTGGATCCATGGACACCCATCCTGTTGCTTTGGTCGATATACCTTGTGACAGGAGCGCTGGCCGCGGTCATGGGCATCCTGATAGGGAAAAAGCCTGCCGGAGCGATACTTCCCGTGGAGTCAACCGGTCAGGGGACGATGGAACCATCAACAAAACCGGCTGATGCACCCGCTTTCAGATATTCTTTCCTGTTCCTGGATTTGACTGTGGCAGGCATGGTAACGGTTTTGTTCCTGCTCAATTCTCCATGGCCGGTCACGGGTTTCATTGCGGGAACATTCCTGTTGCTTGTTTGGTTGATACGGTACCGTGGCGCCGTCAACAAACTGTTAAAACCCAAATTCTGGATCCTCTTCGTAGTCATCACCATGCTTTCGGGGTTTCTGGTAACCAAATTGAACAGCGGGGGATTGACCTGGAAAGATGGTTTCATTACCGGACTGGAGATGAATTTCAGGGCAGCCGTTATGATGATTGGCTTTTCAGCGCTGGCAAAAGAACTGAGCAATCCGGTTATCCGCCGGTTTTTTCTTCAAACCTGGTTCCGGCAGTTGCCGCTGGCGCTTGAAGTTGCGTTTGCCACCCTCCCCTTTGCTTTGGCTGGCCTGCCTGCATGGAAGGAGATCCGAAGAAATCCTTTGCTTTCACTCAGAAAGTTCATCGATCACGCTGATCTCTGGCTTGCCGGGTATCGGAAGAAAAATGCCGGAACAAAAAAAGTGATCATCATCACAGGGAACCCGGGTTCCGGAAAAACAACCCTGGCTTTATGGTTAGCCGGAAATCTGAAATCGGTCGGGCTCCGGACCGGGGGAATCCTTGCCCCGGCAAGATTTGCCGGCAACACATCCGTACCGCCCGGTGATTTCTCCGATTGCAGCTTTGAAAATGAAACAACCTTACACGCTACGCAGGCTGTACCTGGTTACGGTGATGGGGGAAAAACCACAAGACCGGAATCCGGCAGAAAGACAGGTTATGACCTGCGCGATTTAGACGGCGATACCGTAATGCCCCTCTCACAAACCGAACCTGATCCGGAAATGGAACACACCGGAAGGTACTATTTCAACCCTGCAGCAATTAAAAAAGGCAAAGAGATTCTTTTACCTGACAAGGTAAAGGAATACGATGTTGTTTTCATCGATGAAATCGGTCCCTGGGAAATTGCCGGCCACGGATGGGCAACCTCGCTCCGACACTTGCTTGAACAAGCCGAGGTTCACCTGGCGCTTTGTGTCAGAACCGGAATTGTCGACAGGGTCATCACCCACTGGCAGATTGAAGAGCCTTTGGTAATCGGTGTAAACGAGTTTACCCGGGATGAGGCCCTTGAAAAAATCCTCGGATTTTTAAACAGGCAAGCGAAAGAAGCGCTGTGACTGTCGTGATGGAACCAAACCACAGAACCATCTGGAAAACATTCTGCGACTGGTAAAAAACCGGCGCAAGGTTCCCGATGATCAACCACTGGATGACGTAAACCAAAGTAACATGTTGCCCGAACCATCTGACCATACGGAGGAATGATTGTTCACCCTGATGTTTCTGAAGCCATTCTGTAAACCAGAGATATCCGGCCATAAAGAGGAGCGCCCATCCGAAAAACAAGATTCCGTGATGGTAATAACCCCCTGTTCCGGTCAGATGTCGGGTAATTCCGGAAGCCCAGGGGATCGTGATCAGGATCATCACCCAGATACCCATGATGAAATACCGGAAATGCTCCTTTGCAATGAACTCCTGAAAAGATGGTTGTTTCATGAACAACCTGAAAGCGTAGCCGATCAGTACATAACCCAACCAGGGGAATACCGGGAAATAGCTCCACGCACCGGTATTCCAGAAAAATGCCGTGAGATACGGTGAAACCGGAAGGGAGTCAGTCAGACCGGGAAGGTAAGGTCCGACCAGGGCCACCAACAGTGCGGTGATAAACCAGGCGAATGTGGCTTCCCGGAATACCATCCTGAGAAGTCCGACGATGATCAGGCTCAACCCGGCCAGGGTCAGGATATCGGCCCCGAAAATGTAATCGAGGGGAGCGAGGTTCACCTTGCCTGCAAAGATCTGTATCAGCAGGTGAGCCGACCTGGCTGCATTCAACGCCACGCCCCCTAAGAATAAATAGATCCCCCGTTTCAAAAAATAACTGAACGTATGGCGATCGGTTACCAGGAAGTAGCCCATCACCGCCAGAAACACCGGGGCACAAAATGGTCCTCCCAGGAAGAGTGAGATATTTCCGATCAGGCTGCCGTAAGAATCGGTGGTTCCGAACTGCTCCAACACGTGTACCTGGATCATAAAAAGAACAGCCAATCCTTTCAGCAGATCGGCTGTGGCGTTTCGGGAGCGACCTTTTCGGGGCAGGTCCTGAGTCATGAAATGATACTGGCGGGTTTAATAGTCCAACGTGACTATCTTACCTTTTGTGAAGTTAAAGAACTTATCCTTTTGCGCCAGGATAATCCCTCCGCGTAAATCCTCCTGCTTGTAACCGGCTGCCTTCATCAAAAAGATCTTCTTCATGGCTTTATATTTTTGATTCCATGCTCAAAAATATACAATTCCCCGGTTAGGAGATCACTTTTTCTTTTGGCAGTTTCTTCGTGCAAAAGAACCAGTCGTAACAGGTAACATCGGGATCCTTGCCGTCCATACGGTCTTTGGCGGTACCGCAGGAGCCTGCCGTCGGAACGATCACATCGTCGCCCGGACGCCAGTCGGCCGGAGTGGCAATCTGGAATTTGTCGGCAGTCTGCATGGCAATCACCGCCCGCTTCAACTCATCAAAATTCCTTCCCATGGATAAAGGATAGTAAATCATGGCCCGGACGATCCCCTTTGGGTCGATAAAGAACACAGCCCTGACTGCCTTGGTATTGCTTTCGCCCGGGTTGCTGAAAAGAATTTTTCTAATCTACAAAACAAAGATTATTATTTTTCAAATATAAAATAATTTGAACATATGTTCATTATATTTGTCAAAAAAAAGATGAAGATTAATTTGTTTGTTAAACTTTGTTTTGGTCTTCCGTTGCTTTTATTGGTTGATTACCTGCTGATGGTCCTTCTGGGTTGTGCTTCCTGTCTTTTCGGGTTCGGTAATTCGTATTTCTGCGGTCCTTATTGCATTGTAGGGAAAGCGCTCCTGCTGGTTTCTCTTATCCTGTATGTCTGTTACATCATGCCCGACATCAGAAAACTGGTCTTTCATAAAAGAGCGGGGAAAATTAAAAATACAGAGGATCCCAAAATTTAATGGAAAATCATAGTTCTCCTGAATTTATTGCTTATCATTAACAACAGGACCCTAATTTGTAGCTATTCGATTCTTAACCTTTATTTGACAAGGCCATTTCTGGTATGCAATTTCTGTCTTACAACGCCAGCTTGACTCATGCCACCGTGTGGCTACAGAAGTTTTATTCAGGTTGATAGCGACTGCAAAGGTGTTTACGTCACGAAAAAGTCGGCCGAGTGATTTGATGTGAAAGAGCTGATGAAGGGAACTTCAGATGTTCCTTTCTCATGGATGGTGGTCGCAAGCCGTTGTGATGAAAAAGATGCTGAAGGCCGAGTGATCTCAAAAAATGCCGGAGTCAGGTTTCCCAAAGCTCCTGTTCAGGGATCTACTGATTAAGAACCCACATCCGTATAATCACGAATGATTTGAAAATACGGTGGTTTTAAGATAATCAGGCGGTTCAGGGTGTCCGATTTCGAGGCCGTCAGATCCTTTGTATTTCATTGCCGGATCATAGACAATACCCATGCGTTTCAAAAGGGGCTCCAAGTCTACCTGATGTAGCTGTAATCCAAGTTCCCAGGGATCATATCCTAAAACTAGCCCTGCAAGTTCTTCGTAGGTAAGTACAGGAATCCCAAAACCAGCATCGTCATAGGTTTTACCTTCCGATTCACTGATTACGTATTGCCACCGGTCGAGGAAGAAGGTACATCCCGGACAGTTAGCTACGATAGCATCCGGCTTAAAGGGTTCCATGGATTCAAATTTAACTCTTGAATTGGCCAGTGAGTATCCTCTGTTTTCTTTCAGGAGATACTGCCTGAATCCAAAACCGCAGCAATGTCTTCTCTCCGGATAATCAATTTGCTCACCACCCCATGCATTAATCAATCCGGTCAGGACCTGGGGATATTCAGCACCACCGATTCCTTGCACCGGAAATATTTTGGCATAATGACATCCGACATGGTCAACAATTCCAAGTGGTTTTCCCGTTAACCTGTTAATCAGGCTGTATCGCGCTTTTGCAGCAATTTCCTCACGGTACTTATAAATGATATCGCTGGTATGTACAAGGTTAGCGGGAATTTTGAATGTTTTCCCCGTGGCTTTGTATAAATCCTCCCTTGTTTTATGTTCAGTTTTCGGAAACTGTCGCCATGTTTCTAAAACCTCGGTATATATTCCGAAAGAGGTAACACAGGAGCAAACAAAATTTTCATAACCAGCGTCCGTCATCAATGAAAACTGTCTAGCCACGACTGTCATGGTTGTTTCAAATGGAATAATCCCTGAATGATAAGCAATTCCGGTGCAGGTTGTTTGTTCAGGATCATCGAATATATCCTTTTCCAGTTCCTCACGTAAGATTTTAAGAAAAACTGTTTCAGATGCCGGGAAAAAATTCTGCCGGATACAACTTCGCGCAAAATAATAATGATTATCCGCAATTCTCTTCTGATAAGAAAGCCAGCGTTGGTTAATGTTCTTCCTGTTCGACAATTTGCAAGCCTGTTCTGATTCAATATTCATATTAAAAGGCTAATCTGATTTTACTTCAGGTGGAGATTTTACTATTGATTCAATTTGATTAAAATAGTCAAACGCCCCGGTTATAGAGAAAATCATACTGAGATCCTGCAACGATTTTTCGGAAATTTTTCTGAGAGTTCCCGCTCCTTCACCCTGGTAGTTAGCGCCCAACCGCTCCAATATTTTAACACGGTTTTTCCGGAACCATTCCCATACAGGACCCTGTTCGGGAAATTGTTCATTGTCGACTTCGTCAATATAGATACAATACCCATATTTCAACATGTGTTCACCGATAGATTTTTTTAACTCCATTTGTTTTCTGCCCTCGGTGGAACATTTAAAAAGACCCGTTTTGATTGACAAAGAACGCAACGCCTGGATAAGATAACCGGGCGTGTTGCCTCTCGGACATCGGGTCTTGCATGATAAACACTCCCCGCAGCTCCAGATGGTATCGCTTTCGAGCAATGCTTTTAACAATGATTCATCATATCGCTGAACAGTATCAACCACCATTCTCGGATCGTATTCGGAAAACCGAGCGGCCGGACAAATTGCTGTGCAAGTACCACAATTTGTACAGGCCTTCAAACCTTCCTGAAACCTGATATCGTCTGATAACCATGAATATAAAGAGGATTCTGTCATTCCGATCATTGCATTTGGAGTACCGACCTGGCTATCTTTTCAAATTCCTCCACAACAACTTTATTCGGCTGACTGAAAATACTTTTTCCTTTTTCGGCCGCTTCTCCTACTTCAGATACCAGAGGAATTTTTCCCAACAATTTTGTCTGATATTCTTCGGCAATTGTTTCGCCTCCGCCGGAACCAAAAATAAAATACCGCTCTTCGGGATGGTTTGCCGGTGTAAACCATGACATGTTTTCGATAACTCCCAGGATAGGCACTTTAATATCGGGGTTGTTGAACATGGAAGCCGCTTTCCGGACGTCATTCAGGGCAATACCCTGCGGAGTTGTCACAATAATGACTCCTGTAAGATTTAGTTTCTGAACAGCCGTCAACTGAATATCCCCAGTGCCCGGAGGAAAATCAAGAATCATATAATCTATGCCATCCCAAAAGGTTTCTTCGAAAAGCTGGGTCATGGCCGAAGATGCCATCGGGCCACGCCAGATCAACGATTGATTCGGTGCGACAAAAAAACCGATCGACATGATGCTGACGCCAAACTTTTCAATCGGAAGCATCAACTCTTTTTCCCCCCGAGCGGTCATTTCCGGGCGCATCGATTCGATGCCAAACATCCGGGGAATCGACGGTCCGTACAAATCGGCATCGACCAATGCTGTTCTGAATCCGTTTCGCGCCAGTGCAACAGCCAGATTGGCCGCCACGGTCGATTTTCCGACTCCGCCCTTTCCCGAAGCGACAGCTATAATGTTTTTAACCCCATCCAGTGGCAATTTTTCAAAGAGTTTATCCATTTTTTCCGTTTTTTATTTGATCGGTACTTTTCAACCTTCGACCCTGACCAGTTCCGCCTTCCGACTTTCGTCTTTTTCCCATTCCTTTTCCCAATTTCTTCAGGGACTCTTCCCGGGAAGCCTTAGCACAAAGACCAAGGCTGCGGCCTGATTGCGATCCTTTTCCTTCAGGCCCCGTTCCATTTAAATGTGGCATACCTGCGAGAATTTCATTTTTTGCAAATTTAGTGAACATTTGTTCATAATAAAATTTTATGTAATAAATAACGGATATAAACCCTATTTTTGCGGCACGACTCCAAAAATAGTTTTGTTTTTCAGGTCATTCTCTTCATGAACAGCTTTACAGCGATTGATACGGCGCTATTATCCTGGTTTAACCATCATTATATTCCCGGTTCCATCCCGTTTTTGCAATTCATCTCCTCGGTCACTACTTACGTCAGTATCGCAGTCGTAATCATGGTCTTCATTTTCTCTTTCATCAGAAAACAATCGCTGCTCCGGTATTATTCCCTGATCCTTGCAATCGTTCTGATAGCGGTAGCAGTTGTCAGCCCTGTAATGAAGTCATTGATCTACCGTGAAAGACCCTTTTATACCCATCAACATATCGAAAAACGATCGGAAGGCGGTGAATCTTCATTCCCATCTGGCCATTCGATGGAGGCTTTTGCCCTTGCCGTAACCCTTTCGCTGTGTTTCAGACGAAAGTCTGTTACCATCACGGCTGTCACCTGGGCCTTACTGGTCGGTTATTCACGGATTGCCCTGGGAGTTCATTATCCCAGCGATGTGCTGGCGGGAATGCTGATCGGTGGTTTCCTCGGATGGTTAATCCTGTATATCTTTAAAATGGCTAACCCTTCGCTTCGTAAGAAAGCATAAACAAAGGGATGAAAATACGGAGCAAAAACCAATTCTTAAAAACTAAATGTTGCCCCTTGAAAGAATCGTATCTTTTTAGCCAGTCACGACTGGTTTTACCAAAACATCTGAATGATCAGGAAATGTTGTTTGGTGGCAATACGCTGAAATGGATGGATGAAACCGCCTACCTTACCGCAAAATCGTTTACCGGTCAATCACTGGTTACAGCACGAATAAAAGATGTAAAATTTATCAAACCGATCAGAGTGGGGATGACGCTGAATATTTCTGCAGAAATAGTACGATTCACACGCTTTCACCTGACGGTTCTAACAGAAGTATGGATTATAAATTCACAAAATCCAGAGTCTGAAAAGGCTGTTTCAGGGAGTTTTATATTTACTGCCGTGGATCCGGCAGGCCGGCTGGCTTCTCTTCTCCCCTATTCCGGCTTTTCAGAATCGTAACAATTTTACTAATAATGAATTGTTACTCCTCTCCATATCACTGCCTCTGAAAAAACTTTTTGCATTTTCATCAAAATTCGGTATTAAATTAAGGTTATCCATATGATATTTGACGATTCTGTGACCAATAAAACCATTTAATCTCCCCCTGTCAGATATCCCGACAGAATATGATCATAATATTTTCATTATATCTTCAAATGTTTATATTTGTGATCAGATTTTTATTATTTCCGGATGCAATTTCCACGAGTTCACCTGATTTCGAACAATTTACTCATTCTTTACGCAATATCCATACATTGTTTTAACAAACCTGAAATATATGGAACATATTGATTTTTCGCTGGTTGACTGGTCACGGGCGCAGTTTGCCCTCACCGCCATGTACCACTGGATCTTTGTACCGCTTACCCTGGGCCTTTCGTTCATCATCGCCTTTATGGAAACCCTGTACGTTCGGACGGGTAATCCCGAATGGAAGCGCATCACCAAATTCTGGATGACCCTTTTCGGGATCAACTTTGCCATCGGCGTGGCTACCGGAATAATCCTGGAATTCCAGTTCGGGACCAACTGGTCGAACTATTCCTGGTTTGTCGGCGACATTTTCGGCGCCCCGCTTGCCATCGAAGGGATCATGGCCTTCTTCATGGAAAGTACCTTTATTGCCGTGATGTTTTTCGGCTGGAATAAAGTCGGCAAACGGTTCCACCTGGCCTCCACCTGGCTGGTTGCCATCGGCTCAAATCTCTCGGCGCTCTGGATTCTGGTTGCCAATGGCTGGATGCAGCACCCAGCCGGAATGCGATTCAACCCCGATACCGTCCGCAACGAGATGGTCAATTTCTGGGAAGTGCTCTTCTCGCCGGTAGCCATCAATAAATTCCTGCATACCGTTTCACAGGGCTACGTTCTGGCAGCCATTTTTGTAGTCGGCATCAGCGCCTGGTATCTTCTGAAGAAACGGGAACAACTTTTCGCCCAACGAAGCATCCTGGTTGCCTCGGCATTTGGTGTTCTCTCGATTCTTTTCGTGATCCTCACCGGCGACGGATCGGCCAGAACCGTAGCCAAATACCAGCCCATGAAGTTCGCCGCGATGGAAAACCTTTACGAAGGCCGGCAAAATGCGCCCCTCGCAGCAATCGGCCTGCTGCAGCGGGACCCATCACAGGCTGAACATAAAAAAGAGGATTTTGCCTTCAAAATCGAAATACCCAATATGCTCTCCTACATGGCATTTCTCGATGCCAATGCGTATGTACCTGGGATCAGGGACCTGGTTCACGGGAATCCGCAGCACAATATCCCATCATACACCGAGCGGAGTGAGAAAGGCGCCATCGCGATCCGGGCGCTGGCCGCGTACCGTGAAGCAAAGAAAAGTAGTAACGACAGTCTGGCACGCGTTTCACTGGCGCAGTTTGAAGATAATTATCCCCATTTCGGATTTGGATATTATGCCGGCCGCGATGTCCATGAACTGATCCCGAGCATTCCAACCTCTTTCTACTCCTTCCGGATCATGGTCGGACTGGGTTTTCATTTTCTGGCATTGTTGCTGGTCGTACTGTGGCTGACCCTCAAAAAAAGGATCGAAACGAAGCGATTTATTCTTTATACTGCCTTGTGGACCATCCCGTTGGCCTATCTTGCTTCGATGTTGGGCTGGGTCGTAGCTGAAGTAGGCCGTCAACCCTGGGTGATCCAGGATATCATGCCCACCATTGCAGCGGTTTCGCAGATCAAACCGGCATCGGTTCAAATCACCTTCTGGATGTTCGCCGTTTTATTTACCGGATTGTTGATTGCCGAGATCGGGATCATGGTCACCCAGATCAAAAAAGGGCCCGCACCGATCAATTCAGAAAGTCATTAACCGTTTAAATCCTGAGCCATGTTTGAGACATTTTCACAACTGACGCTGCAACAATACTGGTGGATCATTGTTTCCCTGCTGGGCGCCCTGCTCGTGTTCCTGATGTTCGTTCAGGGCGGACAAACCATGATCTACACCCTGGGAAAGACCGAAGATGAACGCACTTTGCTGGTCAACCTCCTCGGCCGCAAATGGGAGTTCACCTTCACCACACTGGTCACTTTCGGGGGCGCATTTTTCGCCTCCTTCCCCCTCTTTTATTCGACCAGTTTCGGAGGAGCCTACTGGGTCTGGATGCTGATCCTGATTGCCTTCGTCGTACAGGCCGTTTCCTACGAATACCGGTCGAAACCCAACAACATATTTGGTCACCGCACCTATGAGACTCTTCTGTTCATCAACGGACTACTTGGAACCGTACTCATCGGCACCGCCGTGGCTACCTTTTTTACCGGATCGGAATTCATGGTAAACAAAATGAACCTGACCAATGTGACCGGAGTCAAAATGCCGGTGATTTCCGAATGGGTCGGGCCTGCTTACGGACTCGAAGCGGCGCTGAATCTGCATAACCTCACGCTCGGCCTTACCGTTTTCTTCTTAGCCCGCGTGCTGGCCCTGCTCTATTTCATGAACCGGCTGAACAACACGGCCATCATGGAACGGGTAAAAACACAGTTGCTCTACAATGCCATCCCCTTTGTAGTCTTCTTCCTGATCTTTGCCATCTGGCTGCTCCTGCGCGACGGCTTTGCCGTGAACCCGCAAACCGGCGAAATCACCATGGAACCTTATAAATACCTCCACAATCTGATCGGGATGCCCATGGTTGCAGTCCTTTTCCTGCTGGGCGTGGTAATGGTACTGCTCGGAATTTTCCGGGCCATAACCTGTTTTGTCAAATGTCATACGAAAGGGATCTGGGCAACCGGTATCGGTACGGTACTTACGGTTTTCTCCCTCTTCCTGCTGGCCGGGTTTAACCATACGGCGTATTACCCTTCGACAGCCGACCTGCAGAGCTCGCTGACCATCGAAAACAGCTCCTCCAGCCACTATACCCTGGTGGCCATGAGTTATGTTTCGTTGCTGGTTCCGTTTGTTATAGCCTACATCTGGTATGCGTGGCGTTCGATCGACAACCGTAAGATCGATCTTGAAGAATTAAAAGGTGAATCACACAAATATTAAATCGAATACGATGTTAACGCAGATACTCTGGCTTATCGCCTGGCCCGTTCTGATCGTGGGGTCCTGGTTTGTCATTTCAAAATTTGTACGTAAATTTGATTCGTAGCGTCAAAATCAGGCGCTTTACAGTTTATGAGGGATCAAAAGGGACCGGTAAAAATCCTGGTGATCGATGATTATCCTGATCTGGCCAGGTTGATTAAAGTAATTCTTGAAAAGGATGATTGTCTGATCTATGAAGCAAACAATGGGAAATCGGGGATTGAATTAGCCCGTTCCATTCACCCCGATCTCATCCTGTTGGATATAATGATGCCCTTAATGGATGGCTTTGAAGTATGCCGCCATCTGAAAGATGATCCGCTCACGGGGGAGGCTCTTGTGGTGCTGATTTCGGCATTAAAAACCGGACAGGCCGACCAGTACAACGGGCTGGAGAACAATGCCGACGGATTTATCACACTCCCCTTGTCCAATAAAGAGCTCCATGAACACATTTTAGCCTACCTTCAGATCATCCTCAGCGAAAGACATTTTCATCAGAATCAGCCCTATTTTGAAGACATCTTCGAAACCATGGGTGACGGAATTGGTTATACTACACTCACCGGTAAAATTATTGCGGTGAATCGCGCGCTGGAAAGTATGATCGGCGTTAACCGGAAAGAACTTTTGGGTAAAAACATTATTCCCATTACAAGCCGGCTGCTTTCGGGCAATCAGAAAAAAATCATCGTACCGCTGATCTCCGACATCATAAAGGGAAAAGAGATCAGGCCGTTCTGTGTTGAGATCAATAACAGGGTGCTTGAGATTAACTCCAAGTATAACAGTGCGACCAAACGACTTATTGGCGTATTCCGGGACATTACAGAACTGAAGGCGGCCAACGAGGCGGTCAGGGACAGCGAGAACCGGTTACGGAATCTTTACGACAATATGGCCGAAGGCGTTTGCCTTCACAAAATGGTTTACAACGAACACGGAACTCCGGTGAATTACCGGATCGTCGGGATCAACCGGAGGTATGAATCAATTATCAAACTGAACAAGGAAGAAGTTTTAGGAAAACTTGCCACCGAAGTTTATAATACGGAAACTCCGCCCTATTTTGAAATGTACTCCTCCGTAGTCAGTACCCAGGTTTCAAACCAGTTTGAGACCTATTATGCGCCGATGGACCGGTACTTTTCCATCTCCATATCACCCTGGGAAAGCGATGGATTTGCGACATTGTTTTCAGATATCACGGAGCGGAAAAAAATTGAAAAAGAACTGATCCTTAATGAGGAACGGATAAGAATTCTGCTTGACCTGGCCCCTGATGCCTTTTTTCAGGGTGACAATTCGGGAAATTTCATCCTGGTTAACGACAAAGCTTCAGAACTGACGGGTTATTCCAAAGAGGAACTTTATCAAATGAATATGAAGGATCTCTTCGATCCTGGCCAGTTAGCGGAAAAGCCGCTTCAATATCAACAGTTGAGCCAGAGCGAGACCCTTCAGGTTGAACGTGAGATTATCAGAAAAGATGGTAGTCTTCTTCCGGTAGAAATGAGTTCACGGGCCATGCCCGACAGCACCTATCAATCATTTTTCCGGGATATTCAGGAGCGGAAAGCCGCAGAACTGACTATCAGAGAGAGTGAGGAAAAATTCAGGACCCTGGCTGAATGCTCGCCAAATGCCATCATGATTTACCAGGACGACCACTGGGTCTATACCAACCCTGCCGGGGAACAGATAAGCGGTTACCCGGCCGCGGAATTGTACCGGATGAAGTTCTGGGAATTCATCACCGAGGAGTGCCGTGATATGATCCGCGACAGGGGAAGAAGAAGATTGCAGGGGGATCAATTTCCAGGAGATTACGAACTGAAAATCAGGACCCGTAACGGGTCACAACGGTGGATTCATCTCACTGCAAACAGCCTCTCCTATTTAGGGAAACCGGCCGGGATTGTGTCGGTAGCCGATATCACCGACCGGAAAAGAATGGAGGAGGAGTTGCACATCGCCCTCGAACAGGCGCAGGAATCCGACCGGCTAAAATCGGCATTCCTGGCAAATATGAGCCACGAGATCAGGACTCCGATGAATGCCATACTCGGGTTTTCAGACCTGCTGGGGCAACCCGAAAACACTCCGGACGAACAGGCTCATTTCACCAGTATCATCCGGAATGCAGGTGGACGGCTGATGCACATCATCAACGACATTATCGATCTTTCAAAACTCGATTCCAAACAGGTCAGGATCACGCCGACGGTATGTAACATTGGGAAGATACTGCAGACCACGGTTGAGGCTTTCTGGGAATCGGAGCTCCTCAAAAAGAAACCCGGACTCCTGCTGATAACCGAATCCGACGGGTCGGTGCATAATCTGATTACGGAGACCGATGCCATACGGTTGCAGCAGGTCCTCGACAACCTCATCACCAACGCAATCAAGTACACCAGCAAAGGAACGATCACCCTGGGCGTTCATCTGCTCAAGAAGGATGGCCGGGAGGTTCTCGAATTCTATGTCAGCGACACCGGAAAAGGCATACCGGCCGACAAACTCCGGATCATCTTTGAACGGTTCCGCCAGGTTGAGGAGCAGGAATACCGCGAAGGAGCCGGACTGGGACTCAGCATCTCCAAGGCGCTGGTGGAATTACTGGGGGGAGCGATATCGGTGGCTTCCGAACCGGGAAAGGGAACCACATTTTCATTCACCATCCCGTACCTTCCGGTGAAAACCATTACCGCTCCGGCGCCGGTAAAAACGGCTTCCGAGCAACCCGATCTCCGGGGAAAGTACATCATTGTCGCCGAAGATGACGACGATACCTGGCTGTTCCTGACCGTGACGCTGAAAGGAACCGGCGCTGAACTAAAGCGTGCCACCAACGGGAAAATCCTCATGGAGATGTTAAAAGACCGTATGGCCGACCTGATACTGCTCGATATCAACATGCCTTTAATGACCGGCTACGAATGTATCGCGGAGATCAGGAATAAACAGTACCCGGTGAAAGTCATAGCCCAGACAGCTTACGCCATGACCGAAGAACGAAATCGCTGTCTGGCGATCGGGTGCGACGACTACCTTGCCAAACCCCTGTCGAAGACCGGTTTGTTTACCTCCCTCAAGAACATTGTTCCGACATTGTAAACCATTCAGCACAGTTACGGAATTTAAAACCCTTAACAGCTTTTCTTGATATGGCAAGAACTGCCCATTCTTAAAATCTTATACAAGAATTTGAATATATCGTAACAGTGAAATGGGGATACAACGCTACTTTTGCGACCGATATCCGGTAATTCTGAATCTTAAATCCAATCAGTACATGAAAAAAGTATTTCTGAGTTTCGTAATTATACTGGCAACGTTCGCAGGTCAGTCACAAATCGTATTCGAAAACAACTACCCGGGGTCGGCAGCCCTGACCAGGTTGGCTGTTTCCGGGGATAAGTATTACATGATGGACTGGACCAACAACAAATGCAAGATTTATAACACGGATCATTCCCTCTGGAAAACCCTCGATCTGACGGTTCCCACCGGATGGTACCTGTACGATATCCGGTACGTTTCAGAAACCCTTTTCAATCTCGACTCCAAGGTGGAGCTGGTTTATGTTTATTACAACTATAACACAACGCTGCAATACTATACCTATGCCACCAAAGTGATTAACGAAGATGGATCGGTTCTGCTTACGGTCCAGGGCGGGGGATATTCGGAAGTTGCGACGACCTCCGGAGGAAACCTGAAATTCCTGGTCTATGTTTATGATTATTCCGTAAGCCCTTACACAGTAAATACCCAGGTTTATTCCATCCCCGGACAACTGGTATCGGCAGAATCAACCCCGGATCCACAAGTCAGACAAGAACCATTCCCCAACCCCTCCCGATCGACCGTAACCATCCCCTTCAGCATCCCCGAAGGCGCCTCCGAAGCAGTGATCACCCTCACCGACTGGACCGGCAGGACGGTTAAAACCTATCCGGTTAATCAGTCTGATTCGTTCCTCAGAATCAACACTTCCGGCATGCCACGCGGATTGTACCATTACCAGGTACAGGCATCAGGCAACATTTTTTCAACCGGAAAAATAATTTTCGAATAAATCGCTTTAGTATCACTATTCTTTGTATCTTTGCAGCCGTATTAACCTCAAAAAATCAAAATCATGAAAAAGAATATGGGTACAACAGATAAGATCATCCGAATTGTGATCGCAGTATTATTTGCAGTTTTGTTTTTCACCAAAACCGTAACGGGAGTGGCAGGGATCATTTTACTGGTTCTGGCCGCGGTCTTCATTCTCACCAGCCTTATCGGATCCTGTCCGCTTTATCTTCCCTTTGGGATCAACACCTGTAAGAAAAAATAATCCTGCCTGATTTCAGGGAAAAAGCACATTTTATGAAACATTCAGTGGAGACCTCGTGGAGGGGTAACATGCTTTTTGAAGCAACTGTAAGCGGGCATCCGGTTCTGATGGATGCAGCCACGGCGGCCGGAGGCGCGGATCAGGGCGCCCGGCCCAAGGAACTGATGCTGGCCGCATTGGCCGGTTGTACCGGGATGGATGTAGTTTCCATCCTGAAAAAAATGCGGATCGATCTTGACGGGTTGAATATCAGGGTCGACGGCGACGTGACGGAAGAGCATCCCAAACACTACAACCGGATGCATATCACCTATGAATTCAAAGGTAAGGAACTTCCCATCGAACAACTGAAAAAGGCTATTGACCTGTCGCAGGAAAGTTATTGCGGAGTCTCGGCCGTTTACCGGAAAACGATGGAGGTAACTTACGAAATCGTGATCATTCAATAAAATCATTATTCTTATGGAAACAATCTGGTATATAACCGGAGGACTGTTGGTGCCATTTTTTGGTTATGTCTTTTATTCATGGTGGAAGATGAAAAAAATGCCAATGGGCCCCGAAAGTGAAAAGATCAGAAACCTTGATGATAAAAATTTCAACCATCAGGTCGGAAACGGGATCGCGTTGGTTGATTTCTGGGCCTCGTGGTGCATGCCCTGCCGGATGATGACACCCGTTCTGAATGAAGTCGCCGAAGAGGTCGATTCCTCCGTAAGGATTTGTAAAGTCAATATTGAGCAGCATCAGTCAATCGCAAACAGGTTTTCGGTCAGGAACATACCTACCATGCTGATCTTCAGAAATGGAAAGGAAGTGGACCGTATCGTCGGAGTAAAATCAAAGGATTTTCTGATCAGAAAAATTAACATGTTAAAATACAAATGATTATGGACTATTATTTCACCAAAATACTGAATTGCGGGATGGCCGAAGCTGAATCGCGTATTCTCTCCACCCTGAAAGAAAAGGGATTCGGACTCATCACCGAGATTGACATGAAACAAAAACTCCATGAAAAGCTCGGGGTTGATTTAAAGCCTTACAAAATATTAGGAATGTGTAACCCGGGCTTTGCTTACAAGGCGATACAGGCTGAGGAAAAGATCGGAACCATGCTTCCGTGCAATATCCTGGTTATCGACAAAGGAAACGGAACCACTGAGGTGGCTGCCGTTAATCCGCTTGCATCCATGATGGCGATCCGGAATCCCGCTCTGGGTGAACTGGCCCATGAAGTCACGAATATCCTGGAAAAGGCGGTCGCGGAACTTTAAAAAGCAATCCTGACAGGGATTTTACTTAAGGATTGCAAATGCGTAATACCGCGGATGGGCCGGGGCTGCCGGTTTACCGGTCTTTCAGGCAGCGGACTGAAAAACCGAAGGTCTTGATATTTTCAATCCGGTAAACCGCGTCGTCATCGTTTTGTAAAAACCTTGACCAGGCGCTGGCTGCATCGCAGGTCGTGGAGGTCCAGAAGAAGCAATAATCGTCGAGGATCTGAAAGGACCCCCGGTCGCCCCGGTAACCACCCGGTAAAGCAGTAAACCCGCTTTCATTGGTTCCTCCCGTGTTGGGCTCGCTCCAGTGGGTGGTACCCTCTTCTTTCAGTTTTCCTCCGGCAACTCCTTCTCCGCCAAGTGATGCAGTAAGTTCAAACCACTCCCCGTCGGTTGGAACGTGGTAACCTGCCGGGCAGATTCCCCGGCTGTCATCCACTGCATGCCAGTTGTACAGTCGCCCGTAAGTCACGGCGAAGATCGCATCGTTATCGTAATTACAATAGGCTGCCACTCCCCTTTTACTCCATTTCCTCCCGTCACCGACTTCAGGGATCGGATCACCGTTACTGAAACGGGTTGACTTCAGATTCTCACGCAACCAGGTCTGCTTCCCGATTTTTATCGTGTGATATACATTGCTGTCGATATCGCGTACCTCATCGGTCACCAGCACTGGCGCAACCAAGCCGACTGTTTCCCGGACTTCTTTTTTACAGCTCTTACAGCCCGAATTCGAACACAACATGATGACCAGAAAAACCGTCAGGATGTTACAGGGAATACTGCTGTTTTTGAATTTTTTCATATACCGGTCATTTTGAACGTATCGTTCATTTCATGTGTTAATAATTTTATATTTCATTAGCCACATGAAATATCCATTATTATCATTCACGATTTGCATGAACCTGATTCCAATGGATATTTCATTCGTAAATCGTAAATCATGTTCAATCGTAAATTTTAAACAGACTCTCTATGCCAGCTTTTCGGTATCAATCACGCACACACCTGACACTGAAACCGCTGGTCGTCACGTCGGCCGTGCGCCCGATATAGGCATCCAGGTCTTCAAGATAGCGGAACCAGGCCATATTACCCGTGGTACCGGTCGATGACCAAAAGAACGCGTGGGATTGCATCAGGTAGAACAGGCCGTCGAAACTGCGGGCCCCGGCAGGCAACGCCGTGAATCCGCTTTCGTTGGTGGCCCCTGTGTTCGGACTGAACCAATGCAGGGTATCTCGTTCTTTCATCTTCCCTCCGGCCACAGCTTCTCCTCCCAGGTGATCAATCAGCGTTTGCCATTCCTGATCGGTAGCCACATGCCATCCCGAGGGACAAATTTGCCGCAGATCGGTTACGGCAAACCAGTTGTAAAACTGACCGTAAACCGATCCCAATGCCGTATCATGCTCGTAGGCACACCGTGCGCCGGTTGTCAGCTCACTCCAGGCTGTATCCTCCGCAATCACCGGAATGGGATCACCGTTGCGGTAATGGGTCACTTTCAGATTTTCGACCATCCAGGTCTGGGTTCCGAGCGTAAGCGTATGGTAAAGGTTCCCATCGGCGTCGGTAACCGTGGTCGGAGCCGGAACCGGGTCATCTGATTTCTTTTTACACCCGTTCAAAACAAACAACAGCAGCAGGACCGGCAGGATTAGGCCCGGAATCAGTGATTTTTTCATATCGCTATCAGTTTATTGCAATAAAATTAAAACAATTAAGTATAATTTCCGGTAACGGATGATTAATTTGTATTTTTATACTGTGTTACTGCACTCAAATCCTTGTTCAGTCAAATAAACAGTAAAGGGCTAACGCAGGTATTCCATCAGGGTATTGAACTCAAAATATGGGTGAGGGATTTTCGGCAATCATCTTAGCGGGAGGACGCAGTCAGCGGATGGGGTCGCCCAAAGCGTTGACGCTTTACCGGGGAAAACCGCTCATTCAATACCCCCTGGATTTGGCGGCGATTGTAACGACAGTTACCTTCATCTCGGCCAACGGCCATGACCTGGACCACCTGGGGTTCCGGGTAATTCCGGATATCTACCCGGTCAAAGCGCCCCTGGCCGGAATTCACGCCGGGCTCACGGCTTCGCCGTACCTTTGGAATCTGGTACTTTCTTGTGACATGCCCGGTGTTTCACTCGACCTGATCCGACGATTATGGCCCTTGCTGAACGATGAATTTCAGATTATGGTCCCGGCGCATCATGGATTTGTTGAACCCTTGTGCGGGTTTTACCATCATTCACTCCTTCCTTTAATCGAAGCGAACCTGAAATCGGGGAAATACAGTCCGCTCGACCTGATCCGGGAAGCGCCAACCCGGTTTCTGACCTTTGAGGCTGATGAAGAGCATACCGCCCTTGAGCTGTTCAGAAATATCAATACACGGGAAGACCTGGAATAAAAATGATTTCGGCATGCACCAATTTCAGCATCCGCCGGCAGCCTTCTTCTTTTTCTTTACCGGAACTACTGCCGGTTTAGCAGTTTTTGAATCGGAAGGAGCAGCTGCAGTAGTTACGGCTGCAGCTCCGCCGCCACCAAGCGCCATGGAAGCAGCCTTGCGGAAATCGTACCGGGCGATTTCATCGTTGGGGCTGTTATTTCCCGGTTGTGCCGGGTTAAGTACCGTCTCAAGCCAGTAATTCAGTCCGCCCTGCAGCACATAATTGTTCTGGTAACCGAGTTGACGCGTCAGCAACCATGCTTCATTGGCTTCGGTGGATCCGTTGGAATAAAAAATATTCATCTTGGTCGACTGGTTCAGGAGGTCGGTATTCTGTTCCGATAAAATATCCTGCAACGGGATGTTGATCGCCCCCGGGAGGTTGTATTGGTCGAATTCGCGGGGATTGCGCACATCGATCAGTTGAACCGACGGATCTTTTTTAATGATTTGATCAGCCACCTCATCCGGTGAGATGAACTGCGTCCCCGTGCGGATCTCCGCCAACAACTGCTCGGCAGTCAGCTTGTACGGCCGGGTCGTATTCTGTGGAACCAATGCAATTATCACCGCCAGGATCAGCAGTACCAACGTCAGAAAATGTAACGGCTTCATACTGTTTTTATATTAATTGTTTTTTGACTCTTATTTTTGAACTTTGAATTATTGTTTTTCACCTAATCGCTATTCCCTATTCGCTAATCGCTAATATCTAATCCCTATTTTGACATTTGCATTTTGAATTTTTCATTCTTAATACTCTTCTCTCGGGAACTTCTTCTCAACCCATTCTGCCACATAAAACATTGCCAGGGCCATCACCACGAGGAGCAGGGCAAAGATGCCATCGCTGATATTCAGGGCGGTTGATATTTTCAGGTTGCCCATGGGCAGCGCCTTGTACATGGTCTCAAAGAGCGGGTAACCGAAGGCAAACAGGTAAACCCCGATAAACAGACCCACGATAAAGAGCATCGCGTCAATCTTTCCGATGGCCGCTCCGCAGAAACTTGTACCCGGACAAAAGCCGCCCATGATAAATCCGACGCCCATGATTAGCCCCCCGATGATGGCAGAAGTGAGGAAAGTGGGATTCACATAGACCAGATTCAGATCGACCCAGCCGAACAGACTGAAAAAGAGCAGTCCGAGCATAGCGGTAACCCCTCCCGTGAAGAAGACTTTTAACACGACGGTATCGTAGCCGTAAAAAAGTCCGGCAAGTTTGCGGCTGGACGAAAACCCGCACTGTTCAAGAACAAAACCAAAACCGATTCCGATGACGAAAGCCAGGAAATAGTTGGTGTTTGGTGAAATGATATCATTAACGGCTAAAGGACCCATACTTTATTGATTGAATGATTGATTGATTGACTGAATGAGTGATTGAGTGATTTCCCCAATCGCTAATCCCTATTCGCTAATCCCTTCCTTTGAATTTTGACATTTGAATTTTGCATTTTGAATTCATTTCCCTTCCTATATCCAGTTTTTGCGGAAGAAATAGGCCAGTCCATAAGCTGCGCCGAAGATTGCCATCATGGTAACGATGCCACCCAGGGAGAGCACAGCCATGCCGCTGAGGGCCGAACCGCTGGTACATCCCCGGCCGAGCTGCGAACCCAGTCCGAAGAAGATTCCGCCCATCAGGGCAAACGCCAGTCGGCGCCGGGAGGTGATCTTTGGACTGTGTTCTACTTTGAATTTCAAGCGGCCGGCAATTGCTCCTGAGAGAAATCCCCCGGCAATGACGCCAAGCATCTGGAATACCAGCCAATTCTTCATCGGCGATCCGGGATGTTCTTCCCGGTACTCCTTAAAGAATTTGGCGTTTTCGGTGTAAGCTGGAGCGACAGCCGAAGTGCTGGCGACCACCGCGCTTTTAATGGCGCCCGAAGCGCCTAAGCCACGACCTGAAATAAAATTCGCGGCCAACAGGACCAATCCGAGCAAAACACCCCCGATGTAGGGGTTCAGATATCTGTTTTTCCGGGGAGCAGATGATGTTTCCATGCGTATTGATTGATTGAATGAATGAGTGATTGAGTGAATGAGTGAATGAGTGATTGAGTGAATGAGTGAATGACAATTTAAAACGGAAAATGAAAAATATAAAACTTCATACTCTATTCGCTAATCCCTGATCGCTAATCACTGATTTGAATTTTGAATTATCGTTTTTCCCTATTCGCTAATCGCTGATATCTAATCCCTTCTTTAAATTTAATACAAGTACCTGCTCGCCTGTCCTGCATAAACCATGATGAATCTTAAAAACAGTCCGCCGATCAGCACCAGCGATGCAGTGATAAGAATGGGTATTTTGTAACCGAGCAATTCCAGTATTTCAAGAGCGGCAGGAAGCAGCAGTCCGAGGATGACGACAAATATCCAGAAAACCTCAGTATAGGGTCCCCCCAGGAACATATGGGCGGCGTCGATCTGAACCTGTGTGCTGGCTAAAAAACCCATGAACATGTGGATGATCAGGAAGAGTTCGATTCCGATCATCATCAGGTCGATCCGGCTGAAAAGGATTCTTTCCGTATGGCTTTTTGACATCAGCATGATCACCGCGGCGCCGGTGGAGAAACTCGATGCGAGAAACAACGGTCCCAGGATGCTCGTATTCCATAAAGGCCGTGCGTTAAAGGCCGAAAGCAGGATACCGGTGTACACTCCGAGGATCACGGCCGAGATCAGCATGACCCAGGCCATAGCCGTCCGGTAACGGATAAACCAGGTTTCCCACTGGTTCAGGAATGCGAACCTCCAGTTCCAACCCGGTTTCAGCTCTTTCATCCAGGTGGCGATCCAGATGACCGACAGCGGGGTAATGACCATCAGGGTCCAGGCTCCCCACGACATGGGTGATTCAAGCCGCAGGGTGAGGTAGAGTTGCCAGAAATAGGCCTTATGGTTCAGGTCGAGAAAAAGGGCGCCCAGACCAACGACCAACAGGAAGGGCGTCAGAAGGGGTGCCCACTTTACAGCAGCCGGGTACTCCTTTTCATGCCCCATGATATAATAAAGCGCCGCGAAGAAAAGTATTCCTGCCGCCACACCACCGACAAAAAGGTAGAGGGGGATCTGCCAGTGCCAGATATGGAGGGTGGGATCCACCATCGGGTTCATGCGACCGCTTACGATAAGCTCTTCTCTCATTGCAATTAGATTAAAAAGTAAAGATTGGGATCGGTACCGGCTTCTGGGATGAGCCGTTTGAATTTTCTGCGCTTAAGTACCTGAGAAACTTCGCTTCGGGGATCGTCGGTATCTCCAAAATAGAGACATTTGGTAGGACATACAGCCACGCAGGCCGGGGACAATCCCTCTTTTACCCGGTGAATACAAAAGGTGCATTTATCGACGTAGCCTTTGGGATGCGGATAGCGTGCATCGTAAGGGCACGAAGATATGCAGGCCCCGCAGCCGATACACTTGTGCGGGGTAACCAGCACAATTCCACCGTAATCGTAATGACTGGCTCCGGTGGGGCAGCACCGTACACACGGGGAGTTGGTGCAATGATTGCACCGTTCCGACCGGATCTCCATTTCAAGTTGGGGATAGGTTCCGTCGTTCACCTCCACGATCCACTCGCGGCAATAACCGATCGGAACCTCATTCTCAGTCTGACAGGCAACGACGCAATCGGCGCAGCCGACACACTTTTTGGTATCAATGGCCATGGCGAATCTCATGCCTTCACCTCCATATTTGGATTCTCAGTAATGAATGTTACAAAATTCCCGCGCATCCCGGTTCCGCCCATAATGGGATCGGTATGAACCCGGGAGATCAGCGCCGAATCGCTCACCCCTTTCCCAAAAGTCCGGGTGAGCCGCGAATCGGTATGACCAAACCCGTGGACGATATACACCGAATCCCAGCGAATCCGCTCGGTGATCCTGACCTTGGCCGGGAACGGAGTAATGATGCCGTCCTGGTTTTTAAGCCACACCTCCTGGTCTTCTTTAAGCTGCCAGTTTGCGGCTACTTTGGGATTCACCCAGATCTTATTTTCCGGCATCAGGGCCGCCAGGTTGGGATTGTTCGACGTACGGCTGAAGGTATGGTTGGGAGCCCGGCCATAGATCAGGCGGTAAAATCCTTCGGGCGGTTCCTCGTGCGGCGTGTACCTTGGCAACGGGTCAAAACCAGCCTGCTCCAATTGTGTTGAATAAAGCTCAATTTTTTCTGAAGGAGTGTCAAAAACCGGCGGATTCACATCCGAAATGTAGAGGTCACCCGAAGTCCGTTCATATTTTTTCACCCCGAGGCGTTTCATCTCATCCAGCGATGAATCCATTCGCTTCAACTTATAATCGAGAAACTCCTCGAAGTCCTTCCAGTCGAACCAGGCGCCCAGCCCCATTTTTCGGGCAAGCTCGCGGGTGATCCACCAGTCGGGTTTTGAATCGTATTTTGGTTCGGCAGCAGGCATCCGTAAGGCGATCACCGGTTCGCGGTGGTGGTCGTTGCGCAGTACATCGTAGCGTTCGAGATAGGTGCACTCCGGCAAAACCACATCGGCCCAGCCGGTGATCTCCATCGGCATGGTATCGATGACCACCAATAGTTCGAGATGCTGGATGGCTTCCAGGGTTTTCCGGGTGTCGGGCATGGTCATGTTGAGGTTGCTGCCATTGACGATCCAGCCGCGGTACTGGAAATCTTTCAGATTCCCGGGAATCGAGCCATCGACGATCGCGTTGGCCAGCGGAAGATCGGTAAAGGGGTACAGATCGCCGAGTACATCGCGCCACGATTTCCTGACCGGAGGGAAGAGGGGATGCGGATATTCGGGAATCTCACGCGCCTCGGGAAGGTAAAACCCGCCCCGGCGTCCCCAGGAGCCCAGAAGGGCATTGAGAATGGCAATGGCCCGTGAACGCTGGGTGTCATCGCCGTACCAGGTGACATGCCGTCCCGGGTGGACGATCACTGCAGGTGCGGCATTGGCCATCTCCTTCGCCGTTTCCCGGATCCGGTTGGGGTCGAGCGTGGTAATTCCATAAGCCCATTCGGGAGAAAAAGGCTGAATATATTCCTTTAGTTTGTCAAACCCGATCGTGTATTTTTCGACATAATCCTTGTCGTACCAACCCTTGTTGATGATGACATGAATCCAGGCTAACAGCAGGGCGATATCGGTAGCGGGTTTGATGGGCAGCCAGAACTTCGATTTTGCAGCCACCGTCGAAAACCGGGGATCGACGGTGATGATCGTTGCTCCGCGGTCGATGGCATCCGCCATCTCCTGAACCTGTGTATTATGCATATTTTCGCCGAGGTGGCTTCCGATCAACACCAGGCAGCGTGTATCCCGGATATCAAGCGGTTCGGGTGATTCAAGTCCGGATCCGAAGGTCAGGCTGAATGCAGTTTCGCGCGGACCTTTACATTGGGCATGTGAAGGACCGGCAATGGCGTCGGAGCCATACGCTTTCATCAGCGTAGTCAGCAATTTCCCTCCCGATCCGTGTGTTATCAGGGCAACCGTCTCGGGACCATAAACTTTTGAAATATAATCCAGTTTCCGGGCTACGTATTCGAGCGCTTCATCCCACGATGCCCGTTTGAACGACTGTTTGCCCTTGGGGCCCGTTCGGATCAGCGGGGTTTTGAGCCGGTCCTGGTCATAGTAATTTCCCACACCGCCGGTTCCGCGCGGACACAGCCGGCCGTTGCAATGGGGATCATTCTCATTACCAATGATCTTCCAGATCTCTCCCCGGTCGTTCTTATAAACCCATCCGGCACATTTCCAGAAACAGATTTCGCAATAGGTGGGAGTCCTGTGAAGAAAATCCGCCCCCGCTGAGCCTTTGCCCGCGTCCTGCCCCCGTACCGAAGGCGTGCTGCCACTCAGGCCGATTCCCCCGAGAACGACTCCTCCGGCGCTTAAAGCTGAGATCTTAATGAAATTTCTTCGGTTCATGCATCAAACTGTTTTGGATTCCTGAAATACCGCTCCCTGTATCATCAATCTTTCAAACCCCGGATTCTCCGCCGGTCAATGAATATCGCATAAAAGGTGAAAGCTGAAAGAGATGAAAAGAGGCACGGGAAGGCTTGATTTTATAAATCTATAAATATACTTATTTCGATATGACAAAAATATAAAAAATCTCGAAACAAATGAATAATTTAGGGACTGTTTAAAAATTTAAATAGAAAGGTAATTTCTCCTGACAAATTAAATTAAACAGCCTCTCAGTCTTAAAAAAACAATTACGAATCAAATGTTCAAATCGTGATGGAATCAGATTGTGTATTACCAGCCCTCAGTAACTGCCTCCTGGTAAGCGGTTCGGGGAAAAAGGTGGGAAAGACCTTCCTGGTTACGGCGCTGATCAGGAAATTCGCGCAACAGGTTCAGGTTATCGGGTTAAAGATTTCACCGCATGTTCACAACGACTTGGGGGAAGCAATCCTGATCACCGGTGATGAAAACCGGTTCAGGATTTACCGGGAGCTTAATCCACACCGGAAAAACAGCGGGCAGTACCTGGAGGCTGGCGCTACAAAGGCTTTTTTCATGGAAACCTGCGACGAGAACCTGGCCGAAGCTTTTGATTATTTCATCAGGAATTGTAATCCGGAAAACAACGCCGTGATCTGCGAGTCGGGTGCACTGGGCAGCATCATCAGGCCTGCCATTCACATTCATATTTTAGACATGCAAGAAACCGGGGCCGGCAAAAACCCCGATTGGCAAGAAAAAGCGGACCTGATTTTGCCGGCCCGCGATTTTGATCCCGCAAAGGTGATCAACGGAATTTCCTTTGATGAGCGGGGATGGGCCCCGTCGGGGTGGTAGGACCCCGTCGGGGTGAAGGGGCCCCGTCGGGGTGGGGGGATGCTTAGCGCTCCCCGAGTCTGATTTCGTGTGGCGTTGTTACGATGGAGTTGAATTCTTCCTAGGAGATGTATTGCGGCGTATAGAAACTACTCATGAAGGTAATGTTGGCATAAAACAAAAAAACCGCTATAAGGCGGTTTTTTTGTTTTGCGGAGAGACTGGGATTCGAACCCAGGGTACCCTTTTGAGGTACACACACTTTCCAGGCGTGCTCCTTCGACCACTCGGACACCTCTCCGAGGCGGGTGTGAGTTTGGGTTTGAGTGTGGGTGTGAGCGTGTGGATGAGGGTGAAAATTTTTGCAAAAATAGGAAAAATTCTGAAATCAAACGGTCATCTCACCGCGGAGTGAGGTTTGCAACAACTGTTTCACACTTTCGGCCGAGTATCCGCATCCTAACAGATACATAAGTTTGGTCACGGCCGACTCAGTGGTGATATCGTACCCCCCTACCACTCCGCTCCGGCTAAGTCCGGCACCGGTTTCGTATTTCCCCATATCAACAGCGCCACCTTTACATTGTGTAACATTAAACACGATGATGCCACGGGCGACTGCCTCTGAAATCTGATCGAGAAACCAGGAAGCAGTAGGGGCATTACCTGCTCCAAAAGTCTCGAGGATCACCGCTTTCAAATTACGGGTATGCAGGATTGCTTCAACCGATGCCGGGGTGATCCCAGGAAATAACTTCAGGATGGCAATGTTTTCATCCAATTCCTTGTGGGCACGCAGTTTTTTGAAGTTTGGCTTCAGAATATTGCCGTGATAATACCGGATATGAACCCCCACTTCGGCCAACAAGGGATAGTTCCCCGAAACGAACGCCCCGAAGTGTTCCGCGTTGAACTTGCTCGTACGGTTTCCCCGGTAAAGCTTGTTCTCGAAACAGATGGCTACCTCCGGTACCATCGGAGTATCGATCTCCTTTGCCGCGGCGATCTCGATGGAGTTGATAAAATTCTCCCGGCCATCGGTCCGGACCATCCCGATAGGCAATTGCGACCCGGTGAAAATGACCGGTTTATTCAGGTTCTCAAGCATAAAGCTTAGGGCCGAAGCCGTATAGGCCATCGTGTCGGAACCGTGCAACACCACGAATCCGTCATAATCCTCGTATTTCTCCTCAATGACCGAAGCGAGATGAATCCAGAAAGAGGGATGCATGTTGGAGGAATCGAGTAAAGGCTCAAAGGTGTAAAAATCGATTCGGTAATTGAAATTTTCGAGTACCGGAAGGTATTTATACAAAATATCAAAGTTCAGAGGCCGTAACGACATCGTCTTCGGATCCTGAACCATCCCGATGGTACCTCCGGTATAAATCACTAAGATGCTCGTCTGGCCTATCATTTTATTCTAATTGTGAAGGTTTGAAGTCGAAAGCAAAGAATTGATTGAATGAGTGAATGACAATGGAAAATGGAAAACGGAAAATGGAACATATAAAACTCCTTCCCTATTCGCTAATCGCTGATCACTTATCACTGATTGAAATTTCATGGCCCTATCCCATCTGATTACATCCTCTTACTTCAGAACCGGTGAGCCGGCCAAGTACCTCAAAGGTTCCATCGGGATGCATCCGGCCCATATCTTCGGTAGCAATAAAGCTGCATGAGTTGAAGTTAGCCAGGTCGATGATATTAATGCCGCCCGTTTCACCGGTCCTGGCATAGCTCAGGGGATCTTTCGTCTCTCTGATCATCACCTTCATCCAGGGTGGGGTATCGAAACGTCCGGATCCGGTTGACCAGGCCTGCGAAAGTAATTCGGTCATCCCGTATTCCGAATGGATCGCATCCACGCCGAAGGCCGGCCGTAGCAAGGAGTGCAACTCCTCACGGGTGACCTCTTTCTTCCGTCCCTTCATGCCGCCGGTCTCAACCACCGTAAGTGGTGCATAATTCCCCGGAAACTGCGATGCGAAATCGATCAGCGCGTACGACAATCCGATCAGCATGACGTGAATTCCCTTAGCGCGCTTCTGACGAAGGCGTGCATGCAATCCCGTGGGACTGGCTAAAAAGAAACCGTTTTCGGGACTGTTGCTCAGGTCCATAAGGTGCTGGATCATATAAACCAGCGAAGAATCGGGGGCCTGCTCGGGATTGGGCATAAGCGCTAAAAACTGGGAATTGGCCGGTGAACCGTAAATCCGTTCGAATCCCTTCACCAGCGCCTGACGGTAAACGGTAAGGTCGGTGACAAGATGGCGGCTGCGTTCGGAGCCTGTGGTTCCACTGCTACGGAAGATGGCATGCGGTGGAACAGTTCCGCAAATAACATCCTGCGATTTAAACAGTTCAATGGGTAAAAAGGGAATTTGCTCTGTGAACATCACCTCCCCGGGGTGGATGCCCCGTGCCATCACATAACGGCGATACACCGGATTAAATTCGTATTGATACCGGAATATCTCCACGGCCAGTGCAGTAAACTCCTGTACCGAGGTGACACCAAAAACCTGTTCCCTGAAATCCTGCGTCATTCAAAAGGAATTTCAACCTGAAAATTATGTACTTTTGCCATTGCAAAGGTACTGAAATTAAGTATATCCATCATGAAGATGACAAACCGGGTTGCCGGCATATTCGTTCCTGCTGCAATCCTCGTTGCTGCCACCGCGATACTGCTTACATCGTGCATGAAAAAGGAGCAATATCCCGATATACCGGAAATCGCTTTTCAAAATTTCACGCTCGCTTTCGACACCAACAACATCCCCCGGAAAGGGTACTTGACCATTTCCTTTAAAGATGGCGACGGCGATATCGGTCTTCACCCGGGCGATACCCTTTCACCCTACCAGAAAGGTGGTGCCTATTATTACAACTATGTCATTGATTACTACGAAAAGCAGAACGGTGTTTTTGTTCTGGTTCCGCTCAATCCGCCGTACTATGCCCGGATTCCCTATCTTACCCCCGACGATCCCACCAAAGCCATCAAGGGTTTTATCGTTGATACCCTCCAGATGAATCCTTACCCGGTATTCGATACCATCAAGCTGAAGTTTTTCATCTACGACCGGGCATTGCATAAAAGCAACACGGATTCAACGCCACCTATCATTCTCAGGAGGTTTTAACGCCGATGGAACGGGTCCTTGCCTTCCGTAAGTATATCATTATCGGGTTTATCCTGCTGATCTCCTTGATTTTCCTGGCCAGGCTGTTCTATGTCCAGATCATGGTCGATAAATACATCCTTTCGGCCAACAACAACGTATTGCGCTATATTACCCAATATCCGGCGCGCGGACTGGTTTTTGACCGGTACGGCGAACTGCTGGTATATAACGAGGCGGCCTATGACCTGATGGTGATACCGAGGCAGGTCAAACGACCCGATACCGCCACACTCTGTTCTCTCCTGGGAATCGACCGGACTGAATTTGAAGCGCGGCTGCAGAAGGCGCGGGCTTTCTCACCTTACCGGCCCTCGATCTTCGAAGCCCAGATCACACGAGAGAATTTTGGTTTTCTCGAAGAGAAACTCTTTCTCTTTCCCGGATTTTATGTTCAGTCGCGAACCCTCCGGAAATACACCTATCCCGTTGCAGCCCATGCTTTTGGTTACATCGGCGAGGCAAGTCCGGAGGTCATTGCCCGGAATCCTTACTACAAACCTGGCGATTACATTGGCATCAGCGGCATCGAAAAGTCCTATGAGGAGGTCCTCAGGGGTAAAAAGGGATTGAAGATCAGGGTTTTTGATGTCCTGAACCGTGACAAGGGAAGTTTCCGCGACGGGAGGTACGATACCACCGCGGTGGCCGGCATTGATCTCTACTCCTCGATGGATGTGCAGCTCCAGCAGTACGGCGAATTACTGATGACCAACAAGAAAGGCAGCATCGTTGCCATTGAACCCGCTACCGGCGAAATCCTGTGCCTGGTGACGAGTCCTTCGTACGATCCGAACCTCCTCTCCGGCAACATCCGGAAAAAGAATTATGCCGTGTTGTTGGCCGACACGGTTTTTGTCCCCCTTTTTAACCGTGCGCTGATGGCTATGTACCCACCGGGATCGACCTTCAAGCTGGTTGATGCACTGGTCGGGCAGCAGGAGGGAGTGCTCACCCCGGCGACCAGATACGGCTGCCAGCTTGGTTTTGCAATCGGAAATGGGAAAAAGGTAGCATGCCATCCCCATCCCTCGCCGCTCGACCTGATCGGTGCCATCCAGACCTCTTGCAATGCTTATTTCTGCCGGGTTTTTAAATCGATCATCGACAACCATGCGTACCCGGGAACCCGTAGGGCTTATGAAAGCTGGAGGAAAGAGGTCATGAGCTTCGGATTCGGCAAAAAGCTGGGCATCGACATGCCAGGCGAACTCAACGGGAATATCCCTTCGCCGGCCTATTACGATAAGTATCATGGCGTAAACCGGTGGCGCTCGATGACCATCATCTCGCTGGCTATCGGACAGGGCGAGGTAGGCATTACCCCCGTGCAACTTGCGAACTTTTCAGCCACCATTGCCAATCGGGGATGGTTTTACACCCCGCACCTCATCCGTGCGATAGGGAAAAAAGACAGTCTCATCAAGGAATTCACTACGCGGCACCAGGTGGCTGTCGATCCACACTATTTCGATGTGGTGGTCGAAGGGATGGCCCTGGTGGTGGCCGCCGGCACTGCCACAGGCGCCAAACTCGACAGCGTGGAGATTTGCGGAAAGACCGGTACGGCACAGAATCCGCACGGAAAAAACCATTCGATTTTTATCGCATTTGCCCCCCGCAACAATCCGAAAATAGCGATTTCGGTGGTATGTGAAAATGCGGGATTCGGTGCTACCTGGGCTGCACCGATCGCCAGCCTGATGATCGAAAAATACCTGAACCGGACGGTGAAAAGGAAGGATGTGGAGGAACGGATGGTTGGCGGCAACCTGATAAACGGAACTTTCGATAATGACCAGAGAAAACAAAGGGATATTTTACCGGATTGACTGGGTCCTTGTAGGATTGTACCTCACCCTGGTGCTTATCGGGTGGTTGAGCATTTATGCCGCCGTATATGATGAAAATCATTACCATATCTTCGACCTTTCGCAGAAGTACGGTAAACAGATGGTATTCATCCTCGCAGCCGTTTTATTGGCAATGGGAATCCTGATCATCGATCCCAAGTTTTTTTCGCAGTTTGCCTGGATTATCTACGGTTTTTTCATCTTTATGCTGGTGGTCGTTATCTTTTCAGGCCGTGAGATCGCCGGTTCAAAAGGATGGTTTGCCATCGGTGGATTTGGCATTCAGCCGGCCGAATTCGCGAAAATGGCCACCGCATTGGCGCTGGCAAAATACTTGTCGAACCAGGATATCGACATGCGGAACTACAAGAATGTCATCGTAGCCGCCATCCTCATCCTGGCGCCTGCGCTGATCGTATTGCTTCAGCACGACACGGGTTCCGCCATCGTTTTCCTGGCCCTCGTAATTGTATTGTACCGCGCCGGCCTTACCGGGTTTATTCCCCTCGCCTTCATCGGATTGCCCGTGCTTGCCATCCTTGCCCTGTTGATCAACAAACTGATTCTGACCGGGGTCATCGCAGTAATTGCCGGAGGTTTTTACTTTTTCAGTAAACGGAAAATCAAGACTACCGCGCTTATTGTGGCAGCATTTTTAGGGCTTACCGGATTCGTATTTTCAGTCGATTACAGTGTCAATCACATTCTGAAACCACACCAGCGGAACCGGATCCAGGTGCTCATCGGCAAGCAGACCGACCCGAAAGGAGCCGGCTACAATGTGAACCAGTCACTCATTGCCATTGGATCCGGAAAACTTATGGGAAAAGGATTCCTTCAGGGCACCCAGACCAAGTACAACTTCGTTCCGGAGCAAAGCACCGATTTCATATTCTGCACCATCGGCGAAGAATGGGGGTTCCTGGGCTCAGCCCTCCTGGTTACCCTCTTTACCGGTTTGATCATCAGGCTGATCCAGCGCGCGGAACGACAGCGATCGCGATTTAGCAAGCTTTACGGGTACGGAGTAGCCTCAATTATTCTGTTCCATTTCGCCATCAATATCGGGATGACCTTAGGACTGGTTCCCGTTATAGGAATTCCCCTTCCGTATATCAGTTACGGAGGCTCTTCACTGTGGGCATTTACTATATTATTGTTTATCTTTATCCGCCAGGATTCATCCCGGTTCGAACTGGTGTAGGCTTTTCACACGCCTTTATTTTCTCATGCCTGCCGGAGCCGGCCATTTTTGAATTTCACGTATGATGGCCTGGGTTGTTGCGGTATCCCATTTGATATACCAGTTCAACGATTGCTGTGTGGTGGTTCGGTCGTCGGAAAAATGGAAAAAGAGGACAGATTTTACCAGGGGGTACTTTACAGGCAAATCAGAGAGGGCTTCTTTGAACCAGATACTGCGGTTACCGCCCACGGTCAGGCAGCCTAGTTCCGTGATCATAATGGGCTTCCTGTATTTTGATAATTCCCCGTAATGCTGACCGAAAATCTCCTGGAATGTCCACCACTTCGACCAGTAAGCTACCGATCCATAATTTAGGGCCGTCGATCCGATATAATCCACAAACTGATCTCCGGGATAGAAATAATCGAAATAGCCATAGGCAGGGTGCGGCGACCATATCCATATCACGTTATTTGCCCCGTTTGCCTTGAATACATTACAGATATGCCTCCATGCCGCGATAAATTCATCCGGCTTGTTATTTTGAGGTCCCCATGGGTAACGGTACGGATCGTTCATTTCATGTCCCGGACGCACGAAGAGCGGTTTTCCGATATCCCTGGCATCTTTGGCCCACCGGATGATATAAAAATCATAAACACCCCGGGCAATATCGGCCATGCCTCCCTTGTCGCGCAGTTCAGGTTCTCTCAGGTGCGGATGGGCATTGCCATCGAAATCGCTAAGCCATGGTTCCCATGTGATCACAGGCAACGCCCCCATTCCGAGGATCGCTTTTACCTGCAATTTCGGGAACTCTTCCCCGGGTTTGCTCCCCCATGCCGTGAAGATATGTACGAGCGGGAAAGTTGTTTTCAATGAATCCTCGAGCGCGATGATGCTTTCAAACGAATCCTTTGTCTGGTTGTCGTATGCACCCAGCAGCATGCATCTGGGACGCCTGAGCTCCGCCGGACTGGAGCTCATATTCCGGAACCAGGCAAGATGTTCCAACCTTTGATTCGTCCGCTTTTGCAGGATGAAGTGGTTTTCAAGGTTCGTAACGAAATCGCCGATTCCGGAGAAGAAATTCTCCAGAGGGCCCTTGCTCTGATTCCCGGCAAACGAAAGGAGCAATATGATCACCAGGGCAAGGAAGAACGCCGATAAGGTAAAAACGATCCTGTGGGATTTTTTTGTCATCTGGTTGGTTTTAATACTTTATTTCATTCAGATCAACCCGGTCCCAGGCATCTTCAACTTTCAGATGCCGGGCTTCGGCCGCCGCCAGGATCCCTATGAACGACAACAGGAAAGGGACAAAAGCAAAGCCTATCATGGCCCAGGTCTTTTCGGCCGATAAAATGAGTTCACTCTGCGGAATGAAGAATCTTCGCTGGATGATCACGATGATGAGGGCAAAGAGAAAAATCAGTACCTGCACGATCAGCGGACGGGCAAAGGGGGTGAAATATCCCGTGACTGCCTTCTTCGCTGTAGGAATATACGGGATCTCCGCGTTGACCACTGCAAGTAAGAACCCCAGGAAGAATACCGGCCAGCTTGCAAATTTCAGGATCATTCCCCTCCAGTGCAACCCCCGCTCTACCCGGGGATGGCACATCCATTTTTGAACGAACAGGTATATCAGAACCGACAAAACAGCAACAAAAGAGCCATGGATGAGGAATTCAGAGAATGACATGGATGCCGGAAGAATTCCCGTGAGGAAAAACAGGAAAGGGATCAGCGTAAAAAACAGGTACGTAGTTCCCACAAGGTAGTAGGTTCCGATGGTAAGATAAGCCAGTTTTTGCCAGAATGAGAGCTTGCGGATAAGCTTCGGTACTTCAACAAAAGCCACTTCAAAAACTCCCCTCGACCATTTCAGCTGTTGCTTGCAGAATGATCCGAAATCTTCGGGAACTAGCCCCCTGCTCACGATCACGGGATTGTATATCGACTTCCATCCTGCAGCGTGAAGACGGATGGAGGTGATCAGATCTTCGGCCAGACCGATGCCATGCCCCCCGATGCTCTCCAGCGCTTTTCTCCTGAAGGTACAGTTTGCCCCGATGGCAACAGCGCTGTGCATTCCAAAAAGCCCCATCTGGGTTGGACCATAAAATGTATACGTCTGTTCCGCAGCGCCCCTGGCCGTAAACGAACGATATTGATTGTAATAGGCCTGTGAAACCTGGACAAAGCCCACTTTCTCATCCTGAAAATAGCCCAGCGTATGATCCAGGAAGTTTGGGAATGGGATGTGGTCGGGGTCAAGAATGAGGATGAAATCTTCTTTTGTAAGCCGAAGCGCACGGTTGATCTTTCCTGCTTTGGCCCCCGGCAACCCGACGAGCTCAAGCCAGACAGCACCGTGTCGTTCGGCAACCTCCCTGAAAGCCGGATCCTGTGTGTCGTCAAGCAAATAGGTCGTATGCGGATACGTAATCCTCCGGCAGGCATCCAGAGTCTTTTCGAACATTTCAAGAGGTTCGCCCGGTGAACTTGTGGTGAATATTGCAACGCTCAAGCCCTGAGACGCCGGAACATGCTCAGGTTTCCTGATCCTCAGGTAATTGATCCAGATCAGGATGAGACGACTGATGCCATACCAGAAAAAAAGGCTCAGCAGAATGAAAAACCAGACTGAGGCGATGTGTTTGCCACGAAACCACCATTCGGCAAAAATCACGATACTGATCATCCCGGAAATCACCAGCATCAGCAGGACAAACCGGTCCACGTTCCCGATCGGCGCTGCTTCCCGGAATTCCCAGAGATTTTTATTTCTTCGACGCCCCATGTTAAACTCTAACCCGGAAATTAACACGTATTAGTTGATAAAAGTAATAAAAAACCCTTGACACCACTGAATTTATATTGTTTCTTTGTAATACGTGATCACGTATTATATGACAACAGAGAAACTTTCACATCCACAGTGGGCGACTATCCACAAAAGACCCGGCACCGAGCTCCGTCTGATCAGAGGAAACTACTATCTCTATGAGTACAGGACGGTTTACGATAAGGAGCGTAAGAAGCCCCGAAAGATCACCGGCAAGATCCTTGGCCGGATCACCGAGCAGGGATTCATTCCATCCGGAAAACGGAAACTTGAACAAGCCCTTGAGCCGGTTTTGGAAACACGGCCGCATTGCAGGGAATATGGCGTCACTCTGCTTGTTACCAGGGCGTTTTCCAGGTACACCAGCGTGCTTCAGGATGTTTTTCCAAAACAATGGAAAGCCATTCTGGCAATTGCTTATTGCCGGTTTGTTTACCATTGTCCGCTCAAGAATATACCCTTCCGGTTATCCCAAAGTTTTCTGCAGGAGCTTACCGGAGGTCCACCCTTTAATGAGAAAACGGCCAGTCTGGTGTTGAAGACCATCGGTGGCAAGCACGAACAGATGCTAAGGTACATGAAAGCATTTATTAAACGGGACGACTATCTGCTGATGGACTCGACGCATATCTTCTCAAACTCCAACCTCATCACGCTTTCGCGCAAAGGGTATAACAGCCAATTGGATTTTGACCCACAGGTCAACCTGTTTTACATTTATTCCGCCAGGACACAGATGCCGGTTTATTACCGGGTGCTCCCGGGAAACGTCCGTGAAGTGAGAGCGTTCAAGAACTGCCTGTTGGAAGCCGGTTTGCAGGATGCTGTCATCGTAGCCGACAAAGGCTTTTTCTCAAAGAAGAACATCGGGCTTCTGGAGCAGGAAGGGTTGCAATACATCCTGCCGCTCAAACGCGATAACAATATTATCGATTATGACCTTCTTGCCAACAATGAATTCAAGGAAGAAGCCATGTACTTTGAGCATGAGAAACGGTTTGTCTGGTATCAGAAATATTCTTACAGCGATCTTTCTTTGTTTCTTTACCTGGATGAAACACTGAAAGTAAAGGAAGAGAAAGATTACCTTCATCGGATTGAAACGCACCCGGAAACGCATAACCTGAATGATTACCACAAAAAGCGGAATACCTTTGGTACATTAGCGCTGCTGACCAGCTTCAAAAGAAAGCCGGCCGTTGATGTATACGAAATGTATAAATCCCGGATGTCGATCGAAGTGCTGTTTGATGGAATGAAGAATGTCCTTGAGGCTGACCACACGTATATGCAAAATGAGCAGACCCTTCAGGGGTGGATGTTTGTCAATCACATCACACTGCAATGGTACCAGCACTTGTATATCGAGTTAAAAAAGAAGAACCTGCTAAAGCGATACTCCGTGAATGACTATGTTCAGATGCTCACCGACCTGAAAAAAGTGAAAATCAACGACTCCTGGTATCTGAACGAAATAACCGGCCAGACTCAGAAAATGATAGAAAAATTAGGCCTTTCGGTAAATTGATATAATACGTAAATTCATTCCGGGTTAGAGGTTAAAAAATGATCTTTAACCCCAGTCCGGTATAATTGCCCGAAAAATAGTAAGTGGAATTATAGGCATAATCTGCATTCAGAATCAGTTTCCCGGTTAAATGCATCGATGCGGAGGCATTTACAGAGAGGGGGAAATAGTTCTCAGCGGCATATCCTTTTACCATGATGATCTCCCCGGCTTCATTCTTGTCCAAATAAAGATACGGGATCATGGCACGGGCATAAAAACCGAAATTTGCATTTACTCCCAGATCCAGGATCTTTACCGGTTTAACCTCTACCGAAAGCACCGCCGAATGTACCTGCTGATCATCAGGAGTAAAGTACGGATTGTAAATTCCCCTGATGGAGCCATTCGGATCAAAGGTCTGGATAACCTCCGGGAGTGGTTTTTCCGATACAAACCTGTTCTCACGTGATGAACTGAAGCTGAATCCGTAACCCGCCCTGAATTTAAAGACAGATGCCTTCAGTGGTGGCGTCAGACCCCAAGCGCTGAAAGACCAGACTATATTTTCATCCCACGGGAAATAATAGATATCGCCCGAAACCATTCCGTTCCAGGTATTGCGGTCATCCCAGCCAAAACTCAGCCTGCCATGGTCATGGATGATCGAGGAATCAATGCTGCTCTTTGTATTGAAATAGGGTTTGCGCTCGCCCTGAACCTCCAGGAAAAGATGTTTGAGAAAGGTCTTCCTGAGCTGAAGATTCCCGGTCCAGTCGGTGACACCGGTAAATGGAAATTTAATAATACCCGCGGCAAGATCGGCGCCGAAAGCGGCTTTTTTAATGGAAATCCTGTTGCCTGCCTGAAACCAGCAGGCATTCGACCAGTTTCCACCCTGCTTGAAAAATGGCATCCTGAGTGTAAAGTGAGGCGTGGATAACGGGTGCAGGTACCATTCTCCTTCCAAAACGGGTTCGACGGATGTAACGGGCTGGTTGTCGCTGTAATATCCCGTCCCAAGCTTTATCCAAGGAGACCGTGCCTGTTTTATTTCCATGTGCAGGCCAAGCGCCTGTTGATCTCCGGGATGTGTCTTCAATATGCGCGACAGATATTCAAGGGCTTTGCCGTCGGCGCCCTGCCAGAATGATATTTTCGCCAGGGATAACAAAGCATCCTGGTTCTCAGGATCGTACTCCAAATAGGTCATGAATAAAGATCCGGCTTTCACGAGTTCTCCCATTTCCAGCAGGACATTTGCAAAGTCAAGTTTTAAATAATAATTCCAGGGATTGGCCGCGATTACTTCCTCATACAAATTCCTCGACCTGGAAAAACGCTTGTCCCAGTATGCTGTCTGGGCCAACAGCCATGTCGCATTCAGATCGTCATGATGATGCGACTGATATAGATCGAGGATGAGATAAGCCTGACGGATCTTTCTCCCGTCACGCAACTGACGTGCCATTTCAAGTGTATCAGGATCTGTTTGTGGAAATGCAGCGACTACTGCATCCGCAGAAATGCAAATCACAACGAGTAACAGGTATTTCATTAAATCTTTCATCCCGGAAAAACCACTGCAAATATATATCATATTATTTATATGTGCTACTTTTCATATATTTCTTTGTGATTGTTCCTGATGTTTTTTTTACCCATAAGTGATCAGATGGTGTGAGACCAAAGAAGGTATCCCAACCCGGATTCCGCGGCAAGCAATGGGGAGCTGAACCAGAAGAGATTGATTTTTTCGGCCCGGAGAATCGTGTTTGCCCTTTCCTAAAGAAAGAGATCATGACAGGAAACCATTTGTGTCGCGCCCGGCCGGATGATTATCATCGCATCTGGTTCAGTAGCGCCTCAATCGGAAAGGGTTCCTGACTCTGCAGAAAATAGATGGTCAGATCTTCCATTTGCTGAAATTCGCGGTACAACCCGTCATTCGTGTTGGTATTGGGGACCGGTATGCCGCGATCGGTTAGTCCAGCCCGGCCTAAAAAAGTCATCAGCCCCTGTGGATCCCTGAACCGGATTCGTGCAAAGTAAATATCAAAATCGGGATGGGCCAGCAGGGTGGCATACAGCTCGAAATGAATCCCTAAAAAGAGATCCTGCCAGGGATAGATGCAGTTCTGTAATCCCGTATTTCCGACGATATTGACCAGGTTGCTCCGGCTGCCCAACAAATTGGGATGGTTAAAAGGCTCAGGAAGTTCAAACTCCGGTTCCGGATTTTTCTGTCGGACAATATTCACCAGCCTGGCGAAATAATCCGGATCGGGATTGGGACCGCTAAGCGGGGTGATTACAAGGTAAAAACGACCGTACGCCGCCTGGTACTGATGCGATCCCAGACAATCGAACCGGGTAATCGTATCCCGCAGCTGACAACGGATCACGGAGAGGGAATAGATACCAAAAGCCGAAGCGGGAGATCCCATTTTATAAATTTCCAGCCGAACATGGCGACCATCCCCCTGGAATTCCTGCACCAGCAGCGACCGGAAACCAAATTCGAGGAAAAGATCGGCATTGCCCGATTGATAGTTCCACAGAGTTTCAGGATCATACACCTCTGTTCTGGTAATGAAGCTTCCTCTCAGATCAGAGGTATCGGGGGCGATGATCTCCTGGGCCCGTAATACCGGGCAGAAGAAATTTACGAAAATCAACAGGAAAAGGATCCTGGGAGTTGCAGATTTCATCCTAATCGTTTTTATGATCGTATGGACTATCCAAGAAGGTTGTTTCATCCGTGCTTTTGTTCCGGCGCCATCAAGGGTCTTGTTGTGAGCGTTTGAGCATGGGTATTTCGCAAACTCAAATAATCAAATTTCATTCAAAAAATTTGCATAAAGATAAACAATTCATATTGGGAATATTATACCCGGGGCAACAGAATTCCCCGGAGAGACAGAAAAAAGTCGGAACTTTGCCTGCAAAACCGATACACAGATGACTGTCGATTTCATTGAAGGAAAGGATTATCAAGGATTCCGTTTGGAAACTAAAAAATTCATCAAAGAGGTGAATGGCTGGTGTCTCTATTTCAGACATGTCGGATGCGGCGCCCGTCTGTTTAAGATTATGACCGACGATTCCAATAAAACATTTTGTATCGGCTTCAAAACCCTTCCCAATTCCGATAATGGAGCTCCCCATATCATGGAACATTCGGTACTCAACGGATCCGTGAATTTTCCCGTGAAGAGTCCGTTTGATGTGCTGCTCAAAGGGTCGCTCAGTACCTTTCTAAACGCATTCACCTCGAAAGACTATACCATGTACCCGGTAGCCAGCATGAACGACCAGGATTACTACAACCTGATGCACGTATACCTGGATGCTGTCTTCAACCCGTTGATATATTCCGATGACCGTATCTTTAAACAGGAGGGATGGCACTACGAGCTTACCGATCGGGCCAATGAGGTGACCTTTACGGGAGTGGTCTATAACGAGATGAAAGGCGCCTTTTCAAATCCGCAGCGGGAACTGTGGTACCAGGTATTCCGGCATCTTTTCCCGGGTCATCCTTACGGATTCGAATCGGGAGGGCATCCGGTCTCCATCCCGTCGCTGAACCGCGATGAATTCATTGCCTTTCACCGCAAATTCTACCACCCCGGGAACAGCTACATCTTCCTTTACGGAAACGCCGACTTGCTCAGGGAACTCACCTTCATCAACGAATCGTATCTTTCGGAATATTCCAAACCCGATGAAGATATCACTATCTCCGATCAGGAACCGTTTCCCGCTATGAAAGATATCACGGAGCGGTACCCGCTGGCGGAAGGAGCCGACCCGGTCAATCAAACGTTTCTCACCTATAACTTCCTTGCCGGTCAGAACAGCGACCTGGCGCTCACCATGGCACTTGATATCCTGTGCGAAGTACTGGTAAACCAGGAGTCGGCGCCGCTACGCAAAGCCTTGCAGGAAGCCGGGATCGGCCAGGAGGTATCGGCATCGTGCTCCAACTTTAAACAGCATGTCGTTCAGATTGCAGCCCTGAACGCCAATCCCGGCGATAAACTGCAGTTTGAAACAATCATTAAACAAACCCTCACCAACATCATCCGTGAAGGACTCAATAAGGAGGAGATCGCGGGAGTGATCAACCGGATGGAATTCAGGCTTCGGGAGGGCGACGATGCTCAAAAAGGATTAGCCTGTCTGAACCAATGTCTGGCACGATGGTTCTTCTGCGACGACCCATTCTCAGGCCTTGAATATGAAGTGATCCTGAAGGAGGTTAAGCGATCGCTCCGTGAACAATATCTTGAAGACCTTATCGAACGGTACTTTCTCGATCCGACCCGGACATTGTTGCTCACCCTCGAACCATCAACCGACCTGGAAAAAATCCGCGAAGCCGACGAAGCCCGGATCCTGAAAGCTTACCGCTCATCGCTCAGCCCATCGGCAATAGACAAGCTGATTGACGATAACCGCGAACTGATCGCATTCCAGCAACAAGCTGACACCCCCGAAGCCCTCTCAACCATCCCCATGTTAGCCCTCAGCGACATCCGGAAACAGGTTGAACCCATCGATTTTTCAGATGGCAAGATCCTCGGAACCAGAATCATCCGACTTAGTCAGTTCTGTAACGGAGTGATCTATCTGAATCTGTGTTTTGACCTGCGGTCGCTTCCCGCAGAATTGATCCCCTATGCAGCGCTGCTAGCCAGTCTCTCGGGAAGCCTTGATACTTCCCGGTATTCTTTCGAAGAGATTAATAAACTACTGAACATCCACAGCGGGGGATTTTCAACACTTCTGCGCACCTATAACAAAGATCAGGACGATGGTTCCCTGCTCCCCTATTTTATGGTCTCGGTGAAAACCATGCGGGATCAATCGGACAAAATATTCGAGTTGATTCCCGAAATCCTTCTCAACAGCAGGTTTCGTGATACGTCGCGGATGAAAACCCTGATTGCCCGCCACCAGTCGCACCTCGACGCCTGGGTCAAGAGCAGCGGATTCCAGATCGCCAGCAAACGGCTCATCTCCTATTTTAGCCGACAAGGACTATTTAGCGAGTTGACTGGCGGATGGTCTTACTACCGTTTTGTTACCGGTATACTGAACGACTTTGACGCGGTTATCGGCCCCTTGTCCGACCGGCTGGAACAGATCGTGCGGTTGCTCTTTACCCGTGAGAACCTGGTTGTTTCGGTAACCTGTGAAGAGCAGGATAAATTGCAGTATGATCAACGGTTGTCCCGGTTTGTGGAGTCGTTACCTGCCGGTACACCGGTGATGAGGATGGGCTGGGATCTGAAGCCGGAAATCCGGAACGAAGGATTGATTGCGGCTTCCAACGTTCAATATGTCACATCGGGATTCAACTTCCGGAAGCTGGGTTATACCTGGTCGGGCAGGCTGCTGGTACTCAACCAGGTGCTTTCGACCGACTGGTTGCAAACCCAGGTGCGGGTAATCGGCGGGGCATATGGCGGATTCAGCAGCATCGGTCCATCGGGTAATTTCACCCTGAACTCTTACCGTGATCCCAACCTCGCTGAAACCTTGTACATTTATCGTAAAACGCCTGACTTTCTTGAAAAATTCAGTCCCGATACGGCTTCGATGAACCGTTTTATCATTGGAACCATCGCAGAGCTGGACACGCCCCTGACCCCGTCGCAAAAAGGGAACAAGGCGCTGAGCATGGCGCTCACCCGCCGCAGCAACGATGACCGTCAACGCGACCGGGATGAGGTACTTTCAACGGAGC
The DNA here is from genome assembly GCA_964525995.1 of uncultured Prolixibacteraceae bacterium. Classification (GTDB taxonomy): domain Bacteria; phylum Bacteroidota; class Bacteroidia; order Bacteroidales; family FEN-979; genus CAIVAT01. The sequence continues at coordinate 127,035 of CAZGIM010000009.1, forward strand.
CTCGACACATCCGGGGATTTGCCGGGATGGTCAGAGAGATCCTGAACCAGGATGTACATTGCGTTTATGGAAGCGCTGAAAAGTTGACCAAGGAGAAAAAGCTTTTTGGTGAACTGGTTCCGGTTCATTCGTAAAACCCCGCGTTGGCAGGCACGAATTCCTGTGTCCTCTATTTGCCCCCCTTCAAAGCTTTCTCAATCTCATCGCGGATGCCGACTTTAAATTTCTCGACATTGGACTGACCGTTGGCAAAAGCAAATTCGGTAAGGTCAGTTCTGACCTCCTTCCCATGATCCTGGCTGATGATGTACAAGGCCTGGGCATTGATTTCGAAACCATTAACGAATTTCTGGTTTGCCTTATCATCGGTGTTTACAATCCTGAACCGGATGGTCCCGTCGCGCATCTCCTTTGCATAAGATGTTTGCATCAGTTTTCGCAGGTTCTCCTCGATCGACTGGTCGATCGGACACCGTTCATTGGGATGAAAATAGTAAACCTCCACTTTCGGTTTTACCTGAGGCTCTTTTTTTTCCTGGGATACTGCCAGGAATGGTCCGGTAAACAAGAGCGTAAGTAAAACAAAGAGGATTCGTGAATTCATGTTGCTTTTAAACATACAGCCTAGCATTTTTTGTTAAATCTCGGTCAGTAAATATTATAATCATTCCTGTAACCCGGAAGATCCCGGTACCAGCCGGAATAAAGGGCGCCCCCGCTTTCGGCCCACTCCACAAAATGGTTGTAGGCATTTATAATTTGAACCTTCTCTACCGGGTAGTCAAAACTTTCATAGATATTAATTGCCCACGGAAGGTTGTTCACTGTTTTATAATATCTGTTCAATCCCGGATTACTGTTATCATCAATGGTCCCGAACCAGGCCGGGTTGGCCCTGCTGGTTGGCGGTTGATCGGGCAGGTGAACCTCCAGTCCCCGCTGATGGTCCACGAAAATGAACGGGTTGAAATGCTCAATATCCACCTGGGCCATGGTGTAGATGCGGGTATTGAACAAAATATGTATGTTCAGCGTGTAGGGTGTAACATAAGGAGCTCCGGGAGTGGTATTTACACCAATGCCAGAACCCGGATGGGGCATCAGGTCATAGGCATCATCATAAACAATGACGGTAGGCCTGGTTTGCCCGGTTTCCATCCCGTTGGCCCCAAGGGTCACGATGCCATGTGCCAGGTGAGAACCAGCTACCGAAAGATGTGACTGGTTCACAGCATCATCATGAAATTGAAAACCAAATCCATTCCGGTAGGCTGCTCCGAACGCTTTGACAGTAAACGTTCCGAAGATCTCAACCACCTTGTTTGAGGCGTTGGTGACTGTTTTGAACCGGTAATCAATCACCAGGTCATTGAAATCATAATCCCCTTTTGCCGGCCAAAGATCTTCGTATGCCAGGGTCCCAAAGCCCGGCGCCGGAAAATAGTTATTGAAGGCACGTTCAGGATCAGTCGGATAATCATCCGACACATCAGGAACCCCGTCGCCGTCGGTATCCACCGGAGCAGGCACTGCATATTCATAGGGTCCCATATCGACAATTACATTAACGATGCGTGGATTTCCATCCAGATCCGGAACGGTTGTCATCCATCCCAGGTTGTATCCGACATCGATACATGGTGAACCAGCCTGCAAATGATAATCTTCCGATCCGGGAGTCGTACTAACGAACATCGGAATCGCGGAGATGCAACCGGAACTGTATGTCCCCGAAAGCGCCGGGGTTGTACAGCAATTGTAAAAATAATTACCGCCGCCACTCACCACGTAGTCACTCCCAGTATTGTAATAAATAATACAATTGTAGATCGAACCGTTGCTCCAGGTCCTGATTCCGGCTCCATCCGGAGCCGTGTTTTTTGCGATAACACAATTCTTCACTCTGCCTTTTGCCCAGATGTTCACCCCTCCACCATACTTAACCGAAGAATTTTCCACGATCTCGCAGTTCCTCACCTCTCCGTCATTCAGCAACCTTACACCTCCTCCATAACCATCACCGGAGCCATTGTCGGCCTGGTTACCATAAATAAAGCAGTTCTGCAGAAGTCCACCGTTATCAAGGGCTACACCTCCGCCATCGCGCGCCCGGCAGTTCGTGATGATACAATTCTGAACGGTTCCGCCATTGTCGATATCTATTCCTCCTCCAAATCCATCCAGGTTTCTTCCGTTCTTTATTGTAAATCCTTCAATCACCGCATCGGTGTTGTTTATGTACATACACCGGGTTACATTGTTCCCATCGATGATGGCGGATGTAGCGCCATTGATGCTGCGCAGGGTAATCCCGATGGTGACCGATATATTCGAAGTCAATATATAGGTACCATTGTCCACCAGTACGATGTCATCAGAATTGCAGGCATTGACGGCCGTCTGAATGTCCGTTGCCGCGGTAGCCAGACTTGTGTAAGGAGGCGTATTGCTGCCGCCGGGTGACACATAACGGGTTATTGAAATGGCCTGTAATTCAAATGCCCACGTTAGTATCAGTATCGTGATTATTACAGCTTTTGTCTTCATATCCATACATGATTTGAATTATCGTAAAAATATCATTTCAATTGATAATCAAGGAACAGCCCGGTCAGTTGAACGGTACTCACACGGCCATTGAAACAGAGCCTGATCTCATCGACATACGAAGGTATGGTGATCTTAACATTATATGTGGAACCGGCAGTAATGAACCCTTTGTTGTAATGATAACTACCTTCAGGAGGGGAGACCAGAATTACTCCCGAAACTGCCGACTTCAGATTTAGCTCGATTGTTTTGGTGGTCTGCCAGTTGAAATCCGGGGCAATCTTCATCGTCTCCATATTCTTTGAAGCCGGAGCCGGCTCTATTTCCTGTTCAATCTTCTTGCAAGAATTCAGCGCTGGCGCTGTAATCAGTATCATCAGCCCGTATGCAATGATCTTTTTCATAGTCTATGATCTTTAATTGACAAAAATTCGTAATTGAATTATTGATTTATCCATTTAAAAACGGATTTCGGGAGTTAAGAGCTGCGAGGGATGGCAGCACAAAGGGAGAAGATGTGATCAGGATCTTTTTACGTCGTAATCCCGGATCCGGTAAATAATTATCAAAGATACAATAAACACTATAAGAAACCTAACACTCCTTCGGGAACGTGGCTGTTTATTAAGTATCTATAGCCACTTTTTTCGTAAGTGTGATGTTTTTTTCTGTGATAAGGTGTTTATGCCCTATGCTGACCGGAAAGAGGACTGCTCAACCATGGATGGAAAATGCAGGGCATGCATTTTCACAAGCTTTTACCTGATCGAAAATTCAATGAAACGGGATGCCGGGATTTTCCGGCGATCCTTCCTGTAGTGTAGTGCTATTGTGTAATGACAAGTTTACAGGTCATTGCGCCCTGCATAGCCTCAAGCCGTATTAGGTAAACACCGGGCTGCACTTTCCGGCCCGCCTCATCCAGGCCATCCCAGTTGATCAGGGTGGTCCCCGGCATGATCTTTCCACGGAATAAACCGACAATTTGGTTCCCCACCAGGTTGTAAACCTTCAACCCTGCTTCTGTTGCATGGATTGCCTCGATGACCAAAGTGACCGGACCTGCCGCCGGATTCGGGTAAACCGATAGCGCCGGAAAATCTCCCGCATCAGCCGGTAACGGATCCCCGGTCCCGGTAAACACCGGTTTTTGAAGACGCGTTGTGGTAAATATATGGTATTCGCCTGCTGCAAGGAACAATTCATCAGCTGTACCTGCTACCTGAATGGAATCACCGGTAAAATAGTCATACCAGGTGCCTGCCTTTGTAAAACCGGGGGCGATGCTACCCGAACGCACATCAAAATTTCCTGCCACCACAACATCCATCTCTTCATGGCGCAAAACCACCGACTTCTGAGCCGCTTTTACGCTGAGGGTAAAATCAGTGGTGCTGAAAACCGGGTGATCTTTCTTAAGTGCCATCAGCGCAGCAAAGGTATTATACAGATACCGCCTCCGCCATTGCTGCTGGTAATCCCACCTGACGGGTTTGGGGTCGAGCCTCGAAGCACTGGTGCCCGAAGGATAATTGATGCTGTAATCATACCCAAGCTCCTCAAACTGCCACAGCATCTTCGGACCGGGAATCGTCAGGAAAAATGCTGCCGCCATTCCCGACCGCAGCAGGGCTACCGATGTGTCGCGACAGGTATAGGGCGGATTGGACGTGTTTCCTGCTGAAATGTTCCGGAACATCTGCCGCTCCTCATCATGGCTTTCCATGTATCCGACTAGGTGGGGATCCTGCCAACCCCTGTTGACATACGAGATCCAGGAAAAATCGGATGTCGAACCTGTAGTCCAGCCCATTGTACCATTACTGTAAGCATTGTTCAGATTTCCCCAAAGCATCATTCCGTCATCCGAAAGTTCTTTCTCCTCGTTGTTGTCGGCGAAATGTTCGAGAATAAAGTAGATCTCCGGGTTGATTTGTGTAACTGAATTTCGGTAGCCATTGAGTACCGCTATCCTTGCCGTGTCCCTGCGCCCCCACAACGCGACATTGTCGGGATAGGAATTCACCTGCGTGAACCCTTTTGACAGATCAAACCTGAATCCGTCGATGTGATATTCGGATGCCCAATAGGCCATAACCTTTTTGCTAAACTCCTGCGTATAAACACTTTGATGGTTGAAGTCGAGTCCCACATTGTAGGGATGTTTCGGGATCTGGTTGAACCAGGGACTGTTGGCTGATGGCCGGTTGGCCTCGTTATCCCAGTAAAGACGCACCAACGGCGATTTTCCGAACTGGTGATTGAGGACGATGTCGAGGATCACGGCAATCCCCTGCTCATGAGCTGCCTCGATGAATTGTTTCAAACCTTGGCTGGTTCCGTAATATTTGTCGGGAGCGAACATGAAATCGGGATTGTATCCCCAACTGCTGTTCCCTTCAAATTCCATGACCGGCATCAGTTCAACAGCATTGATCCCTAATCGCTTCAGGTACGGCAGCGTATCGATCAGCGAGGGATAATCGTGCTGCACCGTGAAATCGCGGATCAACAATTCATAAATAATGAGGTCGGTCACGGCGGGTGGGGTAAAACCGGAACTCCTCCAGGGATAAGGAGCCTGTGCAGTCTGTAAATAAGAACAAATATCCGTTGTTTTGCCTTCAGGGTATGGAAGCAGTCCGGGATAGGTTGCAGGATCGATGTACTTGTCGTCGGGGTCGCACACTTTGTCGCAGTAAGGATCAGCGATGCGGAGGCTGCCATCGACCAGGTACTGGAACAGGTACTCTTTGCGAGGGACAAGGTTCCCGATGCGGATCCAGTACCGGTTGTTATCGGGTGTCCGCATCATGTAATGCGCCGAATCGCACTGCCAGTCATTGAAACTTCCGATCACGAACACATTTTTCTTGCCGGGTGCAAAGAGTGAGAGAATAACGGTGGTCGAATCCATGTAATTGATCCCGTCAACCACTCCCTGCGGCAACTCAGCCGTTACCGGCGGGGTGACTACGGTATAGCTGAAGGAGTCGGCGCGGGCAGCCGTGTCGTTTACCGCAACGATCTTAACCCAGTTTGTAACCCAGTAATGACCGAATGGATCGGCCAGGATCGTATCAGTTATGGTGGTTCCGGCTATAGCCTTGATCAGGGTGTTGTTGACAAATAGTTTCAGACTGTCGGCCAGTGGACTGGTGGCTTTCACGGCGATGGTGTCGTTCAGATCGGGGAAGAGGGCTTTATGGTTGGGAAGGATGATGTTTACGCTGGTGGAGGCAGGATAGACGTCGGAATATATATCAGCGCCATTGGCTTCACGGCCGACCTTGGAACCGTCGCTGTTTCGGAAAACAAAGGCCAGCTTTTCGATGATCTCGCCAACCGGAACACCGTACCATTCCCTGATCGAGGGGGTCATTTTGATCTGGTATTTATTTCCGCCCAACGGGGTCATCAGGGCTTTGGGAATGTTCTGATTCCATTGGGCAATTACATATTTCCAGTCGGTAGGCGAAGTGCTCTGATCGGTTATCACGCCGGTATGGGCATAGATGGAGCCCGTAAAATCTTTCAGCGCCGCATTGCCAAGCGAGGCATCATAAATTACCGTACAGGAGTCATGATCGGTTGGATAAACCGGGATGGTCACAACCGTTTGTGACCGGAGCAGAAAGGGGATCACGATCAGAGCCATGATCATGCCGGGCGCTGTTTTATACATGGTAAGAGATATTTTGAATTCATGCAAATGTAATTAAAACAAGATTTTTGTCAAATCATAATCCAAACAAAAGCGTTAACGGAACCCTGACAGGATTTTTCTTAAAAAACATTTGGTTTTAGTCTTTTCCGCATTAACTTTGTAGAAATGTCATGAACTTCGCGGAGATATTTAATACCCTGAGTTAAGGAATTTTAAATCTTCAAAAGGAATTCCTTAAATTTTCTTAAAAATAAGGATACTAATTGAAAAAATATTTTATTTTTGACATTTGGTAACTGATTTTTTCTGTAAGATCATGATCCTGACAAGATTTTCTTTAATAAACAATATGTTTAACCCTTAATTTTATCTTTATGAAGAAACGTTTACAATGGTTGCGTTATCTGTTTCTTTTCCTGGCATTTACATCCGCATCGGTTGTATTTGCGCAGGAGGTTACAGTGACCGGTAAAGTCACAGATGCCTCCGATGGCAGCTCACTGCCAGGCGTTACAGTCGTAATTAAAAATACGGCATTGGGAACTGTGACTGATATTGACGGGAAATATTCTGTAAAGGTAAATCCCGGAGCTATCCTGGTATTCTCCTATGTAGGATATCAGACCCAGGAAATTACTTTCGCAGGACAAAAAACAATCGACATTTCACTGGCAGGAAGCGTAAGCAGCCTGAGTGAACTCGTCGTGATTGGTTATGGTACCGTTAAAAAACAGGATGCCACCGGTTCCGTGGTTGCAATCGACGACAAAGATTACAACAAAGGAGCTATTACTTCACCACAGCAATTAATCATCGGGAAAATCCCCGGAGTTCAGGTTACGACTCTTGGCGGCGCTCCCGGCGGGGACGCCCAGATCCGGATTCGTGGAGGATCTTCGCTGAACGCCTCCAACGATCCCTTGATCGTGATCGACGGGATTCCCATCGACAATGCAGCCACCTCCGGCGCCCGTGGAACCCTCAGCATGATCAACCCGGATGATATTGCCACCACGACGGTTCTGAAGGATGCTTCTGCAACCGCCATCTATGGTTCACGCGCCTCCAACGGGGTTATCCTTATCACCACAAAAAAAGGAGCTGCCGGTAAAAAATTCGGTGTTGATTACTCCGGCAACGTTTCCATTGCCACGGTTCCCAAAACCATCAGCGTTCTCACCGGCGACGAATTCACCGCCCTGGTCAAGGAACGTTATCCGAACCGCCCGGATGTCACCGGCCTGCTGGGAACTTCCAATACCGACTGGCAGAAAGAGATTTACGGCACCGGCATTTCAACCGACCACAACATCGCGTTGAACGGTACTATCAGTACCATGCCATACCGCCTTTCACTGGGTTATCTATACCAGGATGGTATCCTGAAAACCGATAACATGAAAAGGACTTCGGTGGGTCTGAACCTGAATCCGACCTTCTTTAAAAATTACCTTAAACTCAATGTGAATGCCAAGTACATCTTTGAGAAGAATCACTTTGCCGACAACTCCGCCATCGGGGCAGCCATTGCCTTTGATCCCACCCAGCCGGTTAATGAATTCCGGAATTTAGGAAAGCATTATTATGGCGGATACTGGGCATGGTTGCAATCGGCCGACACCCTGCCGGTTAACCAGGCCACTACCAACCCGGCGGCATACTTAAACCTGAAAGAGGATGATTCAAAGGTGAACCGGTTCCTGGGAAATGCCCAGATCGATTATAAACTTCACTTCTTCCCCGATCTGCGCGCCGTATTGAACCTCGGTATCGATTATGTTAAAGGCAAGGGAACTGTTTATATTCCCGAATATGCCACCTGGACTTATACCGACAAAGGCCAGGATAACACCTATTACCAGATTAAGAATAACAAGGTCCTCGACTTCTATCTGAATTATGTGAAAGATGTGAAAAGCATTTACAGCAAATTCGATGTCATGGCCGGTTACTCCTGGCAACATTTCTATTTTGAAGCAAACGACTACAAATCGAATGTTCCGCACGACACGGCCCGTACCACCGACATCACCAAGAAGAAAGAATATTATCTGGTGTCGTTCTACGGCCGTTTCAACTATACGCTCCTCGACCGGTACCTCCTCACCTTCACGCTTCGTGATGATGGTTCCTCGAAATTCTCAAAGAACACCCGCTGGGGTCTCTTCCCGTCGGCCGCTCTTGCCTGGAAAATCAATGAAGAAGCATTCCTCCGCGACTCCAAGGTGCTCAGCCAGTTGAAGCTCCGCCTGGGTTGGGGAAAAACCGGACAACAGGATATTACCGACAACTGGTACCCCTACCAGTCAGTGTATACCGCGAGCGATCAGTATGCCCAGTATCAGTTCGGCAATGTATGGTACATCACCTGGCGCGCCAACTCTTACGATCCCGATATCAAATGGGAAACCACCACTACCTGGAACGTTGGGTTGGACTTCGGTTTCTTGCAGGATCGCATCACGGGATCAATCGATTACTATATCAGGAACACCTACGACCTTCTTAACTATGCACCCGTACCCGCCGGAACCAACCTCTCAAACTACGTATGGACCAACATCGGCGACATGACCAACAAAGGATGGGAATTCGCCATCGATGCAAAGCCGATCGTTACCAAGGACTGGAAATGGGATATCAATGTGAACTTCACCTATAACAAAAACGAGATCACGAAATTATCCCTTACCGATGACCCGTCCTACCTCGGCGTTACCGCAGGCGGCATCAGTGGTGGTGTAGGCAACACCGTTCAGATGCAAAGTGTAGGTTATCCGATGTACTCCTTCTTCGTTTATCAGCAGGTGTACGATAACGAAGGGAATCCGATCGAAGGACTCTATGTCGACCGGAACAACGATGGAAAGATCGATGATCACGACCGCTATCATTACAAGAGCGCCAATCCGGATGCTACCATTGGCTTTGCCACCACGCTGAGCTGGAAAAAGCTGAGTTTTTCGGCTGCCGGACATGCTGCTATCGGCAATTATGTTTATAACAATATCTCCTCCAACAGGGGCGTATATTCGAACCTTTACCGTCCGGAAGGACCCTATCTGGGCAATGTCACCTCCGATGTTTCCGATACGAAATTCGTCAACAACCAATACCTGTCGGATTACTATGTCCAGAACGGTTCCTTCTTCAGAATGGATTATATGTCGCTTTCATACGATTTCGGGAACCTTGTAAAAAACACCCTCCGCCTCGGAATTTCCTTTACCGTGAACAATGTCTTTACTATCACGAAGTACAAGGGTCTGGATCCTGAGTTGGTCTCTTCCGACAACAATCGTAACTACACAGTCGGTATCGACAACAACATGTACCCGCGTTCGAGGGTTTTTGTTCTGGGTGTAAATCTTTCATTGTAACCATTAATTCCTAGAAATATGAAACGATTATATAAGATAACATTCCTGGTCCTGGCAATGACCATGTTTTTTGCCTCCTGCGTCAAGGATCTCGATACGGTACCCATCGATCCGAACGACCTGACACCGGATAAAGTTTATGCCAACAAGGCAGGATATAACCACGTTCTTGCTAAATTATATGCCGGCCTTTCCACTTCGGGACAGCAGGGTGCTGCCGGTAATCCCGATATCAGCGGGATTGATGAAGGATTCGGTGAATACCTCCGGGGTTACTGGTATCACCAGGAGCTGACCACCGACGAGGCCGTAATCGGCTGGAATGACCAGACCATCAAAAACTTCCATTCTCAAAACTGGGGATCGGGCGATGTCTTCATTCAGGCCATGTATTACAGGATATTCTTCCAGATCACCCAATGCAATGAGTTCATCCGCGAATCGACCGAAGCAAAACTCGACGAACGGGGAATCACCGGAGCCGATCGTACCGAAATCGGTTTCTACCGCGCTGAAGCCCGCTTCCTGAGAGCCCTCAGTTATTACCATGCACTCGATATGTTCGGTAATGTACCTTTCGTGACCGAAGACGACGGCGTGGGTAAATTCTTGCCGACCCAGATCAAACGTGCCGATCTGTATCTTTACGTGGAAAAAGAACTGCTGGCCATTGAGGGACTGTTAAAACCATCTCGTACCAACGAATATGGGCGTGCCGACCAGGCCGCCGCCTGGACCCTGCTGGCAAAACTTTACCTGAATGCCAAGGTCTACACCGGCATCGATAACACCGAGTTTTATACCAAATGTATCACTTACTGCAACAAGGTGATGGGAGCCGGGTATTCCCTCGAACCTACGTATCAGAACCTCTTCCTTGCTGACAACCAGAATAACACCAACGAAAATATCTTTTCAGTTAATTTCGACGGTCTTCGTACCCGTACCTGGGGCGGAACAACCTTCATCATCCATGCTGCTGTCGGTGGATCAATGACTCCGGCCGATTACGGCGTAGCAGGCGGATGGGGCGGAACCCGCACCACCAGCGCACTGGTTGAAAAATTCCCCGATTTTGTTGCCGACCGCGGATGGGCATCGAAAAAACCTCACCCCAAAGGTGGATACCCGACACTCTATGTCCCGGGCTCTTATCAGGATCCGTCCTGGAAACCTGAAAACACAACCACCGTGTTGAAATCAGTTGGCAGCGACGGTAAATTTGAAGGTTATCTGAATTTCCCTGCAAATACCGAACTGAAATTCTGCACCACCCCTGATTGGTTGAATGATTATGGCGACGACGGTACTACATCCGGTAAACTGACACATCCCGGAAGTAATATCAAAGTCGCCGAGGCTGGCTACTACAAGATTAATGTAAACATGAACGATACGACATATGTTCTAACTAAAACAACCTGGGGAATTGTTGGTTCTGCTGTGGGAAGCTGGGATGTTGATCAGCCGATGACCTATGATGAGGCGACAGGTGAATGGGTTGCAACCGTTGATATGGTTGGCGGTGCCGATAAATTCATTAAATTCCGTGCTAACGGTGCATGGGATATAAATTACGGAGATAACGGAGGCGATGGTATTCTCGAAGCCGGTGGAGACAATATTCCGGTACCCAAGGATGGAACCTATAAGGTCTCTATGAAACTCGGTGCACCCGATTACACCTACCACATCGAAATGCCGGCTTATGACCACAGAGCCCTTTTCTGGACCGATGGTCAGAATCTTGAAATCAACGACATCTCTGTGTTTAACGACGGGTACGCCATTTCAAAATGGAAGAATGTGACCAGCGCCGGAATTGCCGGCAGCGATGGAACCTATACCGATACCGACTTCCCGATGTTCCGCCTGGCCGATGTTTACCTCATGTATGCTGAAGCTGTTCTTAGAGGAGGAACAGGCGGAGATCTCGGTACAGCTCTTGAAAAGGTTAACGAAATCCGTTACCGTGGTTATGGTAATGATGACCGTGGCCATATAACAGCTTCCGATCTGACTCTCGATTTCATCCTCGATGAAAGAGCCCGTGAATTGTACTGGGAATGCCACCGCCGGACCGACCTGATCCGCTATGGCAAATTCAGTACAGGCACCTACCTCTGGCCATGGAAGGGCGGCGTTAAAAACGGTGCAACGGTAGCAGAAACCTATAACCTTTTCCCGTTGCCCTCCTCCGATGTTTCGGCCAACCCGAACCTGAAACAAAACCTCGGATATTAACAGTTAAAAAATCGATATTATGAAAAAAATAATCATATTAATCCTGGCAATTGGTCTGGTCGGCCTGTACTCTTGTAAAAAAGATGAAGACAGAGCTGTTTTAACCGATTATAACGCGGCCCAATTGCTTTCACCTCCCCAGGGTAGCTATATCCTGAAAGAGGCTCTGAAGGACTCTGTACTCTTCACCTACACCTGGTCGGCAGCAACCTATAATCCTACCGATCTCGTAAAACCGGTTTATACCCTCGAAATGGATACTGCGGGAAATAATTTCAACAGCCCCAAGGTCCTTACTTCATCCGCGACCAGTTTCTCGTTCTCGATTACTCATGGAACCATGAATAACATGATCCTGGGTGTTTTCAGCGGGATTCCTGATGCCCTGTCCACCTTTGAATTCAGGGTCACATCTCAACTTTCCGGTTCCGGAGCTGCCTGTACCAAACATTCTGCCGTTCTTTCCCTCGATATTACTCCCTATTCCCAGGTTGTTATCGTTCCCCCGATTTACCTGCTCGGTGATGCGACAACCATTGGCTGGGATAATATGAAGGCCCTTGAAATGACCCATCTGACAAATGGACAATTTGCCATTGTTGAACATCTTAGCGGTGGCGGAAAATTCATAAAATTCATTGCCGATCGCGGCTTTTGGGCTCCACAATGGGGAACAGATGCCACTGGCACCTGGGATGCAGGTCCGCTGGTATACAGACCGACAGAATCAGTGCCAGATCCTGCCGGAATTCCTTCACCCGCTAATGAAGGTGATTTCTGGATTATGGCTGATACGGCGAATCTTATTTACGAAGTTCAGGCCACTTCCGCACAACTCTACCTTATTGGAGATGCCACAACCGCTGGATGGGACAACACCAAAGGGATAGAATTTACAAAGGTTTCTCCGGGTATTTTCACACTCACTACCAACCTTACGGCTGGAGGAATGAAATTACTGGAAGTCCTTGGACAATGGGCGCCTCAATGGGGAACGGATGCCCAAGCCACACCTAATTTTGGCAACCTGGTTTATCGCCCGACCGAATCGGTGCCCGATCCTCCGAGCCTTACTTCACCGGGAACCGGAACCTTCACCATCGAAGCCAACCTGATAACTAAAACATTTAAAATCACAGCGAAATAGGTTTTCGGTATAAAAATAAGAGAGGGCGACCCAAAAGGCCGCCCTCTCTTATTTTTTAGAAAAGGATAATTAGTGATTTCCTAATTCAATGATGGCTGCCGATTTTGGTTGAATAATCCATTTTGAAAGATCACTTATCGCCTGGCCGGTTAAAACCTCCCGGCCCGACCGGAATCCCTTAACCATCTCAGCCAAAACCTTCACGTCAACCGACTTTGCCTCTGTTTCGTGGTTATTGAGAACCACCATCACGGTATCGGTGTCGTTGTAACGGAAGTATACGTATACCCCGTCGACCGGAAGAAACTGCATCAGCTTGCCCGTGTGGATTACCTCTTTCCCTTTACGCCATTGAAGCAGCCGGGTCATATAGGTATGCATCGACTGTTGTTCGGGTCCCAAACTCCCGGGAACAAAAGCATTGACGCTGTCGGCGGCCCAGCCACCCGGAAAATCTTTACGCTTCATCCCGTCGCCTTTATCAATACCGGTCGTCATCAGAATTTCGGTTCCGTAATAGATCTGCGGGATCCCGCGCGTTGTTAAAATAAAGGCCATGGCCATCTTCAGCTTGCGGACATCATCGCCCATGAAATCGAGAAACCGGTTGATATCGTGATTGTCGGCAATCACCATCAGGTTCATCGGATTGGAGTAAAGAAAATCCTGTGCCACGATATCATATAATTTGACAATCCCGGTTCCCCAACCGTCTTTTTCCATAAACGCAACTTTCAGCGCATCAGCTAAGGGGAAGTCAACCAGACTGGGGAGGTTCGAATTATATCCGTCACGATTCCGTGAATCCTTCTGCCAGTAAGCGACCAATGCCGGAACTCCCATCATGCATTCTCCCACGATGTTAAAATTGGGATATTCCCGCATCACCTCTGCGACCCAAGTAGCCATGAAATCCTTGAACGGATAGGGATAGGTGTCCTGCCTGATCCCGTCCAATCCGACGTACTCTATCCACCAGATGCTGTTTTGGATAAGATACCGCGCCATAAAAGGATTGTGCTGGTTCAGATCAGGCATCGATTTTACAAACCATCCCCTGACATATTTATCGGCATCATATCCCGAAACGTGCGGATCGGAAACCGTACTGGCCCGGTGCGAGGTCTGCGTGAATTCCGGGAACTGATTCAGCCAGTCGGGCATCGGCAGATCCTTCATCCACCAGTGTCCCGAACCACAATGGTTGAAAACCATGTCCATGATAACCTTCATCCCTTTGGTATGAATGTCGCGGCATAGCGCAACATAATCGGTGTTGGTGCCAAAACGCGGATCGACTTTGTAATAATTGGTTATTGAATACCCGTGATATGAATAAATATCCTGGTTGTTTTCGAGAACGGGATTAAGCCAGATTGTCGTAGTTCCAAGGTCTTTAATGTAATCGAGGTGATTACTGATACCGGTGAAGTCGCCCCCGTGTCTGCCATTGGGATTGGTCCGGTCAGCTTTTTCGAGCATCCCTTCAACGTTGTCGTTCGCAGGGTCGCCATTCGAAAACCGGTCGGGCATCAACAGGTAAATAGCATCTGAAGCATTAAAACCCTTACGGTTCGCAGAATTCTTCACCCGGTCGATCAATTGATAGCTGTAGGTTGTAACCGTTTTCCCCTGGTAAATGAAGTTTATGGCAAAATTGCCGGGCCTGGCAGCAGGCAGTATCTTCAGGTCTAGAAAAAGATAATTCGGGTTATCGACCTTATGGACCTTTACCAGCTCCACACCGGGATTCTTGATCGAAACAGTCGTTTTCCCGATCTCCATCCCGTAAATCAGCAGTTGAAGATTCGGATTTTTAAACCCTTTCCACCAAAAGGGAGGTTCCACCCGTTCGAGAGCGACTTCCTGACAATGGACCGCCGCCTGAATGAAGAACATGGCTAAAACTAAAATCAGTATTTTCTTCATAATTACCATGATTTTGAGATCCGCCTGACGGATCGGGTAAAACCGTTTCCGGCAGGATCTTTTGTTACCATCCGTAAAGATATCAAAATTAAGCCATCCAGGAAGCGGATGGAAAAATGCCGTCCTCCCTTTTATTAAAAGAAGTTTAGAGTCTGTTTAAAATTAGTTTGTCAGGTGAAAATCCTTTCTATTTAAACAGTCTCTTACATTTCGAATATATCAAAACAGAATAATTTTTTCTGACGTGTTTGGATATCAGGGAATTTACTATATTTAACCACGAATCCGGTCAAAATTTTAAAACCCACATATTATGACAAAAGCAGAAATTGTAAGTCAGATCGTTGAAAAAACGGGAGTCGAAAAAGTCGCTGTTGAAGCCACCGTCGAAGCTATCATGGAGACCATCCGGAATGCCATGGCCGATGGCGAGAACATTTATCTCAGGGGATTCGGTACCTTTCATTTGAAGAAGAGGGCTGAGAAGACCGGAAGAAATATCACGAAAAAGACCGCGGTTAAAATTCCTGCCCATATGGTGCCGGCATTTAAACCCTCCAAAGAGTTTGCGGGTGAAGTCAAGACCAAGCTCAGGGTCAAATAAGTTCATATTTCAAACCATTCCTTATGAAACGGTTCTTCACCAGCCAATATAGCCTCATGGCGCTGATATTCGTCGTGGTTGCGGCGATGGTTTTAACCGGATGCGCCAATAAAGAAACAGTTACCGCATGCCTTAAAGGACACACCTATGGATTCTGGGGCGGACTCTGGCACGGTATCATTGCACCCATCGATTTGATCGCCATGCTCTGGCGGGATGATGTATCGGTCTTTGCCCCCAATAACAACGGCGCCTGGTATGCCCTCGGATTTATCCTCGGCAGCGGCGGATGGGGATTCCTGGGCGGGCACAGGGCTTCGAAGAAATTCAAATAAGATTCTGAAAACACCGGGATGTTCTCAATCCCGGGAACCAGTACACCTGTTTTATGGGTGGTGCCTGAATTGCAATCATTACCGTTTTTGCAGTAATTAGCGCCTTGTCATTTCACTAGAAATAAAAGACCCTGAAATCGTTAGATTTCAGGGTCTTTTATTCATTTTTTTTGGTGGCATCGACTGGAATCGAACCAGTGACGCAAGGATTTTCAGTCCTTCGCTCTACCAACTGAGCTACGACGCCATCTCCGATTTGGAGGTGCAAATATACGAATAATTTTTTATTCGGCAACAGTTTAGCCTGGACGATAAAATTTTCCATCGATTTCTGCATACCTTTGCAGCATGAAGAGCCTGGTGATCGACCTTGGAAATACCAATAAAAAACTCGCGCTGTTCGACGACAATAACCTTATTTCCGTCGAACAATTTTCCGGTTTCGATCAGGAAGTCCTAAAGGGTTTTATCAGCCGGAATCCCGGCGCCGGATCTTGCATTTTATCATCCGTTATCAGTTATCCTGACCCGATCCGTGAATTTCTTTCCGAAAATTTCTTCTTTCTTGAAATGGATGAGTCGACCGCCCTCCCGATCAGCATCCGGTATCAAAGCAGAAATTCATTAGGTAGTGACCGGATTGCCGCTGCTGTAGCGGGTTCGGCCCAGTTTCCTAACCTTCCTGTACTGGTCATCACCATGGGAACCTGCATCACCTACGATTTTGTCAACCCGGAAAAGGAGTACCTGGGAGGTGCCATTTCGCCGGGCATCGCCATGCGTTTCAGGGCACTGCATACTTTTACCGGGAAACTTCCGTTAATCTCCGGTGAGGATCGCGATGTTGAACTGACAGGCGATTCCACCCACGAATCGATCCGCTCGGGGATTCTCAACGGCGCCATCGCCGAAATTGAAGGGTTCGGAGCCCGATACCTGCACCGATGGCCCGGTTTAAAGATCATCCTGAGCGGCGGCGATCATAAATATTTTGTTAAACGGCTAAAAATTAGCATCTTTGCACATCCGAATATCGTGTTATCCGGGTTACAACAAATTCTCTCTTTTAATGTCAAAAATGCCTGATAAATTGCGACTTCCCATTACGATCTGTTGCTTAATATGTTCCCTGACGCTGTACTCGCAAATCAGGATTGCCTCACCCTATTCCCGGTTCGGCATCGGGGATCTCTCCGACAATAACAATGCCTGGAACAACTCGTTAGGACAATTAGGATTGGCGCTTCGAAGCCCATATCATGTCAATTATATGAATCCGGCCTCCTATACCGCCTTTGACTCCTTATCGTTCGTTTTCGAAGGTGGTTTTAACGGCGAACTGGTCACCCTGAAATCCAACTACCAGTCGGTCAACCGGAACTATGCCTCCTTGGGGTACCTCCTCTTCGGGATACCGGTCACGAAATGGTGGAAAACCAGCCTAGGACTGGTACCTTTCAGCGACGTTGGTTACAGTGTGGCCAATTATGAAGAATTTCCGGAATCGGGAACCGTTGTCCGTCTCTATCAGGGATCGGGAGGAATCAACCGGCTTTTCTGGGGGAATGCTTTTCAGCCTTTCCGGAATTTCTCGATCGGACTTAACGCCTCTTACCTTTTTGGCAGCATGATCAGGGAAGCCCAGGTACTGTTTCCCGACTCACTCACCGCCCTGAATTTCAAGGAGCTCTATTATGTTTCGATGAATGATCTCTATTTCAATTTCGGGGCACAGTACCGCGCAAAAATTAAAAATGGCCTGTTCCTTAACATGGGTATTGTTTTTGCCCCTACCCTTCAGATGTCGGCCAGTACCGATTTGATCAGTACCACTTTTCTGCTGGCTTCCGACGGATCGGAATCGGTGCGTGATACCCTCGTTATTTCCGAGGATTATAAGGGTAAGATATCGATTCCGCTGATGTACGGTGGCGGATTGGCTCTTGAGAAAACGGATAAGTGGATGGTCGGACTTGATTTCAAATGGCAAAACTGGGAAAAATTTAAAGCCTACGAGTTGAGCGATTCCCTGGTCAACAGTTGGCAGATCAACTTCGGAGCCGAGATCGTTCCAAAAGTTGATAATTTCAAAAACTATCTTGCGCGAATTCACTACCGGCTGGGATTCAATTACCAGCAAACCTACCTGAGACTGAGAGGAGACAACCTGAATGAATATTGTTTCTCATTGGGGTTCGGGCTACCCCTCAGAGGCATGAAGACCATGCTGAACCTGGGAGCGCAGGTCGGCCTGCGGGGCACCACCGACCAGAACCTGATCAGAGAAAGCTATTTCAAAGTGGTGATCGGCTTTTCGATTTATGAACGATGGTTTATCAAACGCAAATACTTCTAATCCTGAAAAGGCTCCGCCACGGGATTGTTGCTGTGCTGATCTTTGTCTCCCTTTTGTCATCCTTTTCATGCAGTAAAGATCCCGTTTTAGATCCCACGTTTGTGACGGGAGCGGATAAACCCGTCATGTCGGCACGGAATATCGATGTACTGTTCAGCGACTCGGGGCAAATCCAGGCCCGGCTGACCGGAGCCCTGATGAACCGCTATGAAGGGGAGGTTCCCTATTTGGAATTACCAAACGGGTTCTCGATTTTTATTTTTGACTCTGTACAGAATGTGACCACGACGATCACCGGGAACCGGGGTATCCGTTACGATTACAAGAAAATCATGGAGGCTTGGGGGAATGTGGTGGTGAACAATGTAACCAAGAAAGAACAACTCCATACCGAACACCTGATCTGGGATGAAAACAAACACAGCATCCTGGCCGATGGGAAAGTACGGATAACCACTCCCGACAAGGTTCTGTTCGGAAACCGGATGGAATCGAACGATTCCTTTACCGAATACTCTATCCTGGCGGTCACCGGACAGATGAAGGTGAACCGGGACTCCCTTTGACCGGCTGCCGGCGACCCCGTGCGGAGTGAACCGATGCCGTATCTGGACTTAAATGTGATATTTTTCGATGGAACAAGGGTAACATTCTCCACCAATTCTTTGTGGTTTCGTGAATTATCCCTACTTTTGCAAACTATTTCTCAATAAAACTTTATTAGCATGGCGATTATCGGAAAAATCAGGAAACATTCAGGATTAGCTGTTATTGTTGTTGGTGTGGCTATTGCTGCCTTTGTGATCGGCGACTTCGGAAAAAAATCTGCCCGGGGAACCAATGATATCGGTACGGTAAACGGCGAGAATATCCCCTATATGGAGTTCAATACAAAGGTTGAAAAGACCCTGGAGGCCCAGAAGCAGAACTCGGGTAATGATAAAATTTCCGATCAGGAAACCTACCAGATCCGACAAAGCACCTGGCAATCGATGGTCAAAGAGTACCTGATGGGTGAGGAATATTCAGAGCTTGGTCTTACCGTTTCACCTGAAGAACTCTTCGATCAGATACAGGGGAAACAACCGCATCGTTACATTTTACAGTACTTCAAGGATCCGGCTACGGGACAATATGATCCTCAGGTTATCCTCCAGTACCTTAAGAATCTTGATAAAATGGAGCCCAAGGCAAAAGAACAATGGCTCCAGTTTGAGAAAGCCATTAAGGATGACCGTCAGGAGACTAAGTTCAACAACCTGGTTGCCAAAGGTTATTATATGCCCACTGCGTTTCTGAAGAAAGATTTCTCACGCCAGTCGAAAATAATCAAAATGCTGGTAGTCACCCCGCCTGTCACCGCCATCTCCGACTCGGCCATCAGACTGACCGAAGCCGATTATCAAAAATTTTACGATAAAAATAAATCCTTCTTCTATCAGGATAACGCCACGCGCGATATCGATTATGTGGTCTTTGAGGTAAAGCCCAGCGATAACGACAGGAAGCGGATTGCTCAGGATGTGAACCAATTGTTTGGCGACTTTCAGTCAAGCTCCAACGTTCTCAATTTTGCTTTCGCCAACTCCGATGCCAAGTCCGACACCGGTTATATTAAGAAAGGCACCTTCCCTGCCCAGCTCGACACACTCTTGTTTAGTTCGAAAGCCGGACTGATCATTCCTCCTTTTGAATTTAACAATACCTGGTACATGGCCAAATTATTGGATCTGCAGGAACGTCCCGACTCGATGAGCGGTTCACAGATACTGTTGGCTTTTGAGGGAACCGGTAATGAAAACATCAAACGCACCAAAGCTGAGGCAAAACAAAAGATCGACAGTCTGATGAATGCGCTGAAAAAGAATCCTTCCCTGTTTGCCGAGACTGCTAAAAAATACTCCGATTATCCGTCGGCTAAAGAGGATGGCGGAGAGCTGAAATGGTTCACCGATGGTAATCCTAATTTTGATCCTTTTTTCACCGCTGGTTTACAGTTGAAGCCCAACGAAATGAAGGTGGTTGAGACCCGGATCGGGTATTCCTTGTTCATGCTTACCGCCAAAACCAAACCGGTAAAAAAGGTCAAAGCCGCCATTCTGACCCGCACCATTGAACCCAGCAATCAAACTTTTCAGGATATTTATATGCAGGCCAGCGCTTTCGCGGGTCAGCACAAGACTCCGGATGCATTCGACAAAGGAGCAACCGCTAAGGGAATCCAAAAAAGATCGGCTCCGGGAGTGCGTGAAATGGATAGCTACATCATGGGACTCCCTTCGGCCCGTGAAATGGTACGCTGGGCTTTTGCCGAAAAAACCAAGGTCGGGGAGGTCAGTCCTGTCTTCGACGTAACCGGCAAATATGCCGTTGCTGTTCTGAAATCGATCCAGAACAAGGGCCAGCAACCCTTAGAAGCGATCAAACAGCGGATCGAGCCTTCAGTAAAGAATATGAAAAAGATCGATATGGTTTCCGATCAGATTAAAAACATGATGAACAATACCAAAGACATCACCGCACTGGCAGCCCGTTTAAACGGTAAACTCGATACTTCGATGGTTACCTTCAGCGGTTTTAACCGGTCGAATATCGGCCGCGAAGGTGAATTGGTAGGAAAGCTTTTCACCAAGAAAAAAGGAGAGCTTGTCGGACCATTGACCGGGAATTACGGAGCCTATGTGGTTTATATCGAGGATGTGATCGATGCGCCGCTCAAGGAAGATTTCACCTATGAAAGGATGCAGCAACAACAGAGTTTCAGTCAGCAGGTGACCGGCATGCTTTACCCGGCGCTTGAAAAGACCGCGAAGATTACCGATAACAGGGTGAAGTTCTATTAACAGAACAGAGTTTCTCATCCCCGGATTGATCCGGACTGTTACCAAAACGGTGAAAGCATAATTAAAAGAGGGCGACTCAAAAGGCCGCCCTCATTAATTTTATTGAAGCCGTGTAATTTTATTATTCAGCCAGGATAAGGATCTTGTTGTTCAACACCTCGATGACGCCTCCTTTGATGTCAAAGAAAAGTTCCTCTTTCTCATTTTTCCGGATGATCTTCACGCTTCCCTTTCGCAACACCGATATCAGGGGAGCGTGGTTATTCAGCACTTCAAATGAGCCGTCGATGCCCGGTAATTGCACCAGTTGAATATTTTCGCCGGTGAAGATGACCGAATCGGGTGTCACAATCTCAACTTTCATATCAATTCGCGCTTTCAGCAAGCATTTTCTTTCCTTTTTCGATGGCCTCTTCGATGGTTCCAACCATGCTGAATGCCGATTCCGGATATTCATCCACCATACCATCCATGATCATATTAAATCCCTTGATGGTATCTTCAATGTTCACGAATGCACCCGGGATGCCGGTAAACTGAGTGGCAACAAAGAAGGGTTGCGAAAGGAACCGTTGAACCCTGCGCGCCCTTGACACGACCAGTTTATCTTCATCCGACAGTTCATCCATACCGAGGATGGCGATGATATCCTGCAGTTCTTTGTATCGCTGTAAAATCCGTTTTACCCGCTGGGCCGTGTTATAATGGTCGTCGCCTACGACGTCGGGGGTGAGGATCCGGGAAGTTGAATCCAATGGATCGACGGCAGGATAGATGCCGAGTTCCGAGATCTTACGGCTGAGTACCGTGGTGGCATCCAGGTGGGCAAATGTGGTGGCAGGCGCCGGGTCGGTCAGGTCGTCGGCCGGTACATAAACAGCCTGAACTGAGGTGATCGAACCCCTGCGTGTAGAGGTGATCCGCTCTTGCATGATTCCCATCTCCGTAGCCAGGGTAGGTTGATAGCCTACTGCCGACGGCATACGGCCTAACAATGCGGAAACCTCTGACCCGGCCTGGGTGAACCGGAATATGTTGTCGATAAAGAATAGAATGTCGCGACCGCCAGATTGTTCATCGCCATCTCTGAAATATTCGGCCATGGTTAGCCCTGAAAGCGCAACACGGGCACGGGCACCGGGAGGTTCGTTCATCTGTCCGAAAACGAGCGTAGCCTGCGATTGCAGTAACTCCTCACGATCAACTTTTGAAAGATCCCACCCCCCTTTCAACATGTCTTCCTTGAAGACCTCACCATACCGGATAACGCCTGCCTCGATCATATCACGCAGGAGGTCATTTCCCTCACGGGTACGTTCGCCAACCCCGCCGAATACCGACAATCCAGAATATTTCTTGGCAATATTGTTGATCAGCTCCATGATGATGACGGTCTTGCCAACACCAGCCCCTCCGAACAACCCGATCTTTCCCCCTTTTGAATAAGGTACGATTAGATCAATCACTTTGATCCCGGTATAGAGAACCTCTTTTGAAGTCGATAAATTTTCAAAAGTCGGAGGATCGCGGTGAATCGGGTAAACCCGTTCTTCTGAAACCGGATCAAGACCATCGATCGGCTTCCCGATCACATTGAACAACCGGCCGCGTACCATTTCACCGACCGGCATCGAAATCGGGTGACCTTTCGTGATGACTTCCATCCCGCGACGCAAACCGTCGGTCGAGTCCATGGCAATGGTACGAATAGTATGTTCGCCTACATCATATTGGCATTCAAGGACGATAACATCTCCTTTTGCATTTTTTACTTCAAGCGCATCATAAATATCGGGGAGCTTTACCCCTTCCTCAAAATTGACATCAATAACAGGCCCGATTATCTGCGCAATTTTTCCGCTGATTTTCTCTTCCATGACAAGAAGTTAGAATTTATGCAAAGATAAAATATCTGCGTGATTAAATATTTGATGGTGAAAAATTTTCCGTTAGTTTTGTCGTTTTACTTGTGGGTGTTGACTGCGTTCAGACACGGCTCCGATCTCCATCTGCACCTAAATCGCGTTCAGTGAGGATCGTTCGACCGATGACCATTTTTACCGCTCCTGTCGAACAAGCAAAATTCCGGTGGTGGTGATTTTACATTTTTAATCCATAAAACGATTTGCATGAGGTTTTTTACGTTTTATTTCATCCTGTTCATTGTCTTTCCCCTATTGTCATTTTCACAACGAAATATCGATGCCATCATCGATACGGTCGAAACCCCCAACGGACCCGCCATTCTGTTCAAAAACTTTACCTGGGAATACCTTCAGGATGAACCTGTGATGCTAAGCCAGGAAGATGATTCCACCGGGCTTTTTACTGCCCAATGGGTAAACGATCAAATTTTTGCATACCGCCTCAAACCCGATTCCATCCGCGATACTGTCATCAGCCTGACCAACGGAGGAAGAACTTTCACCCTTCCGGTGTATGGCAAGCTTTTCAGAGGGTTCATGTACACGCACAAAGGACTTGACATCAAGTTGAACAAGGGCGATACGATTTTAGCTGCATTTGACGGAGTGGTCCGCTATGCCCGGTATAATCGTGGCGGGTTTGGCAACCTGGTAATTTTGCGTCACTTCAACGGACTTGAAACCTATTATGCCCATCTCTCGAAGATGGTTGTCAAGGTGAACCAGGTTGTGAAATCGGGCGATCCTATAGGGCTGGGAGGATCAACCGGCAGAAGCCGGGGCCCACATCTCCATTTTGAGGTACGGTACAAGGATATCCCGCTTGATCCTTTTAGGATGATCGACTATGACAACCAGAAACTTATATCCAATGTGCTACCGGTAACGAAAAAGATCTTCTATCCTAACGATTACGATGGGAATGCCGTAATTGTGAAGATCAAGAAGGGAGACACCATCGGGAAGTTAGCCAAAAAGTATCACACCTCTGTCAAGGAGATTTGCGCGATGAACAAGATCAAGCCCACCACGACTTTACGGGTAGGACGATCGCTCAGGGTCAAATGACGGGAACTGGTTGGACGAAGAGCGGAAGAAGGGTCAGACGGGGGGATTAGCTGACGAAGATGTTCTGAAGGCAAAGATTTTTTTCTGAAAGACAATAAGGATTAAGACTCCGGTTGTTATGGCCGAATCGGCCAGGTTAAAAACCGGCCGGAAGAAGACAAATTCCTCCCCACCGACAAACGGGAACCAAGCCGGATAGTGGGTTTCGATAATCGGAAAATAGAGCATATCCACGACCTTCCCATGAAGGAACGTACCATAACCTCCGCCGGGAGGGAAGAGGGTGGCAACCTGCATGTAAGTACTTTCAGAAAAGATCAGTCCGTAAAAAGCGCTATCGATGATATTTCCCATTGCTCCGGCAAGAATCAGCGAGATGCAGACGATGAGCAGGTTGGAAGTCTCTTTTCGGGTTACCCGGTACAGCCAGCCGATGATCACAATGACCGCAGCAATCCGGAACAGGCTGAGTAACAGTTTGCCATAAGCTCCGCCAAGTTTCATTCCGTAAGCCATTCCTTCATTCTCAGTGAAATGAAGGTAGAACCATTGCCCTATTATCGGTTGGCTTTCGCCTAAATAAAAAGTAGTTTTGATCCAGATCTTTACAATTTGATCAAGGATCAGGATCGAGAGAACAATCCAGGCAGACTTTTTCAATCGGGCAGGTATTGGAATGGCAGATTATTCCAGATCGGGTTCGTTGGACCGTGCACCGGCAGGGGCGGTCTGGACGCGCTTGGCTTCGATACTCAGTGTGGCATGCGGTACGATACGCAACCTGTCCTTGGGGATCAGTTTTCCGGTCACCCGGCAGATTCCATAGGTTTTATTTTCAATCCGGATCAGGGCATTCTCGAGTGATTTGATGAATTTTTCCTGACGGGCGGCAAACTTGCTATTCTCTTCCTTCGAAAAAACCTGATATCCCTCCTCCAACACTTTAAAAGTAGGTGAGGTATCATTCGTATCATGCTCATTACCGGTCGTATAGGACTCGGTCAGCAGCTTCAGGTCATTTTGTGCCTTTTCCAGTTTTTCAAGGATGATCTGCTTGAACTCCTCAAGTTCCTCATCAGAATAACGGTTCTTCTCTGCCTGGGGTGTACCTGTTGCTTT
This sequence comes from uncultured Prolixibacteraceae bacterium, assembly GCA_964525995.1. Taxonomy (GTDB): domain Bacteria; phylum Bacteroidota; class Bacteroidia; order Bacteroidales; family FEN-979; genus CAIVAT01. The sequence continues at coordinate 152,202 of CAZGIM010000009.1, forward strand.
TTTCATGATCCAAATTTTTGAATGTTATAATAAAAAAACCGTTGAACCGGATCATAATCTTGATCCTGCTTCAACAGGAATTTTTCTTCTTAATTCACCCTGTTGATTTCCAAATAGGTAGATATCGTGTCGGTCAATTCTACCAGAGTGCCAAACGGCGACTCTGTTACCGGAACGATCTCAAACGACTGCGCCAGGGTTTCTGCGCAAATATAAGAATTATTCTGATTAACAGCCTCATCAATATCGGGATGGGACCGGAATTTCACCACGATTTTATCGGTTACATCAAAACCTTTATCCTTTCGCAGATTTTGAATACGGTTGATGACTTCCCGGGCAATTCCCTCCTTCCACAGCTCCGGAGTTACGGTAATATCGAGGGCAACGGTGAGGGATCCCATGTTGGCAATCTGCCATCCGGCGATATCCTCCGAAAGAATCTCAACATCCCCGCGCAAGATCTCAACCGCCTTGCCTTCGAGGATCAGACCCCATTTTCCCGATTGTTCCAGTATAGTAATTTCCTGTTGTGACATGGATGTGACCGCTTCGGCCACCGCTTTCATAAGCTTTCCGTACCGGGGACCCAGCTTTTTAAAGTCGGGTTTTACTTTCTTGATCAGGATTCCCGAAGTGTCGGTAATATATTGAAGTTCTTTTACGTTGACCTCTGTAAGGATCAGGTTTCTTACTGCATCGATCTGGATTTTCAGGTGTTCGTTTAGCAAGGGGATTAAGATCCGGTTGAGGGGCTGACGCACCCTGATATTAGTCTTTTTCCGGATGGAGAGTACCATCGAGGCAATGTTTTGAGCCAATTCCATCCGTTCCTCAAGGTCTTTATCAACCAGGTTCATATCGGCGACCGGGAAAGAGGTCAGATGGACAGAGTCGGACTCGAGATGGCCGGTAACACGGTTCAGATCCACGAAAAGCCGTTCGGCAAAGAAGGGCGCAATCGGCGCAGAGAGTTGTGTCGTGACTTCGAGACACCGGTAAAGGGTCTGATAGGCCGATATTTTATCAGTGGAATATTCTCCTTTCCAGAAACGACGGCGACTAAGACGAACATACCAATTGCTCAAATGTTCACCCACAAAATCAGCAATGGCCCTTCCCGCTTTGGTCGGTTCGTAGTCGGCATAGCAGGCATCGACAGCCTGTATAAGGGAATTCAGTTCCGAAAGGATCCAGCGGTCGATCTCCGGTCGTTGATCGTACGCAATTTCCGCTTCACGGTAAGTGAATCCGTCGATATTGGCATAGAGTGCGAAGAATGCGTAAGTGTTATAAAGGGTTCCGAAAAACTTACGACGGATCTCCTCGATTCCTTCAGAGTCGAATTTCAGGTTATCCCAGGGCTGGGAATTGGTGATCATATACCAGCGGGTGGCATCGGGGCCGTATTTCCGGATAGTTTCAAACGGATCAACCGCATTGCCTAATCGTTTCGACATTTTATTTCCATTCTTGTCGAGAACCAGTCCGTTTGAAACACAGGTTTTAAACGATACACTGTCGAACAGCATCACTGCGATGGCATGGAGGGTGAAAAACCATCCCCGTGTTTGATCCACCCCTTCGGCGATGAAGTCGGCCGGGAAATAAGAACGCAGATCAAGCGATTTTTCAAAGGGATAGTGATACTGGGCATAGGGCATGGATCCCGAGTCGAACCATACATCGATCAGATCCGGCTCCCGGTACATCGGAATGCCGTCGGGGGATACGAGAATGATCTCATCGACAAAGGGACGGTGGAGGTCAAAGGTTTGGTAGTTTTCTCTGGTCAGGTCGCCCGGAATGAATTTTGCGAGCGGATTTTCCTTCATCACGCCCGCTTTGACCGCTTTCTCGCATTCCTCTTTCAACAGGGCCACGGAGCCGATACATTTTTCCTGTTGTCCGTCGCGGGTGCGCCAGATCGGCAACGGGGTTCCCCAGAAACGGCTGCGTGAGAGATTCCAGTCAACGAGGTTTTCAAGCCAGTTTCCGAATCTCCCGGTGCCGGTGCTTTCAGGTTTCCAGTTGATGGTTTTGTTCAGTTCCATCATCTGATCGCGATACGCCGTGGTTCTGATGAACCAGGAATCAAGCGGATAGTAGAGGATCGGTTTATCGGTACGCCAGCAATGCGGGTATGAATGCTCATATTTCTCCGATTTGAAGGCCTTGTTCTCATGTTTGAGTTTAATGATGATATCGATATCGACCGGAGGACAATCGTCGGTTTTACAATTTTCATCATATTCGGGTTTTACAAACCTTCCGGCGTATTCGCCCATCTGTTCGGTGAACCTGCCCTGTTTGTCAACCAGTGTCAATGATCCCAGACCGTATTGGCGCCCTACCCTGAAGTCGTCGGCGCCGAAACTCGGTGCGATATGAACGATACCGGTGCCATCCTCGGTTGTGACAAAATCACCCAACACGACACGAAAGGGATCACCGTCATCGGGCCGGGTATACGGAAGGAGCTGTTCGTAACGGATTCCTTCAAAGTCAGAACCTTTGAATTCAGCTAATACCTGAAAAGGAATGCTCTTATCCCCTTCATGGTACTGGTCGAGTTCAAGCCGGGCATTTTTTTCAGGAAAGTACTGATGGAGCAGTTCACGGGCAAGGACGACCGTCTGTTCGGTATAAGTGTAAGGATTGTATGTTTTAACCAGGACATATCTGATATCCTTTCCCATGGCCAATCCGGTGTTGGAAGGCAGGGTCCAGGGGGTGGTGGTCCAGGCCAGGATATAGAGTTCTCCAAACAGATCGCGGTACAGAAATTCGGATGCCGCATCGCGGATTACTTTAAACTGAGCCACCACGGTATGGTCCTTGACCATTTTGTAAGTCCCGGGCTGGTTGAGCTCATGCGTACTCAGACCTGTTCCGGCTGCAGGCGAATAGGGTTGAATCGTATATCCTTTGTACAGCAGTCCCTTCTCATACAGGTTGCTCAACAGGTACCAGACACTCTCGATATATTTATTTTCATAAGTAATATAGGGATCATCAAGGTTGAGCCAGTATCCCATCATAACGGTCAGTTCATCCCACAAATCCTTGTATTTCATTACCTCGGAGCGGCATTCACGGTTATAATCCTCAATGGAGATGGATTTGCCGATATCCTCTTTGGTAATCCCCAGCTTTTTTTCCACGCCGATCTCGATAGGCAATCCATGGGTATCCCACCCGGCTTTCCGGTTTACAAAAAAGCCTTTCATTGTCTTGTAACGGCAAAAAATATCCTTGATGGCCCGGGCCATAACATGATGGATCCCGGGAATTCCATTTGCCGAAGGAGGTCCCTCATAGAAAATATAAGGACGATTCCCCCTGGTCTGCTCCAGGCTTTTTTCAAAAGTCTGATGTTCCTGCCAGTATGACTGGATCTCATTGCCAATCCGGGTAAGGTCCAGGTGTTTGTATTCGGGATAACTGTTATTCATTCGCTGATACTGTTTCATCGGCCATTGTTGCCGGGATTCAGGACTGTTGACCGAATCCCGTAAAAGGCGTGCAAAGGTACAATAAAATTGATAATTGAAAATGTACAATTGACAATGAAGCCGGGTCGGAATCATCAACAGGATAATTGTTTAAGTCAAATTCATACTTTTGCGCCAAAATTTCCTTCCTATGAATGATACTGCTGCCATCATCCTCGAAAATATAATGAACCGGAAGAGTGTCCGGAATTTTACAGGCGAATCCGTCACGAAAGATTGTTTGCTTACCTTACTAAAAGCCGCAATGGCTGCGCCCTCAGCGCGTAACAGGCAACCCTGGGCATTTATCGCCATCACGAAACGGGAGATTCTGGATGCACTTGCGCTTGAATTGCCCTATACCAAAATGCTTGCCGGCGCCGGTGCAGCGTTGGTGGTTTGTGGCGATACTACGGTCGATCTGAATCCGGACGCTTTCGACTTGTGGTACCAGGATGCTGCCGCGGCCACGGAAAATATTTTGCTTGCTGCTGAGGCACTGCGGCTCGGAGCCGTCTGGAGTGCACTCTATCCTTACGCAGAAAGAGAGAACCATGTTCGGCGGGTTCTGAATCTTCCCGATCCGATAATCCCGTTTTCCATTATTCCAGTCGGACATCCAACCGGCGTTGATCAGCCCAAGGATAAATTCAAGCCCGAACGAATTCATTGGGAGCAGTGGTAATTGACAATGGACAATTGACAATGGACAATTGACAATGGAAAATGGAAAATGGAAAATGGAAATACCCATAAGGCCAAGACATACAAACCGCG
>CAZGIM010000010.1:0-153699 GCA_964525995.1 uncultured Prolixibacteraceae bacterium
CTCTTAACCATTATGTTTTTCGGATTAGCTAACGTTATAAATATACAGATGAAACCTTGAAATCAAACATCTGATCGCAACCAACATTTACGAGTGGTTTATATTTGATGCATCAGTTTTTGAGAGAACTTTCGCACAGAACAAATCGCTGGTAAGGCAATTCAAAGATTTTGAAGAGGGAAGATTAGCTGGGACGACCACTGATTTTTTCTACCATTCCGTTGCCGGACCGTTTATTTCAGCACTTACCACTGAAATTGAATTCACCTGGTTTGATTTTCGTGAGTATGATGCTCCGTTACGCAATACTGATAAAGCGGACGATGCCAAATTGATTGCTCTTTTCAAGGTACTGTCCCCTGAGCACTTGTTAAAGCTTCCTTTTTCAAATGACAGTAATACCCTTGACAGAGCCTTTTACTCCGAATTGCTTCACATCATTGGATTGACTGAGACAAAATCAGGCAGCAAGAAGGTAATCGGACGGAAATCGGAGGGGAACAGGAATCCTGGATCGTTGCTGGAGAATGCCATACTGCAAATTGATACGCGCGACAAAATATCCCGGTTGCCAAAACCTTCGCAGTTTGGAGATAGCGCTGAAGAGCGGCTCTTTAATGTATCACTGGAACTGGTGATTACCTGGCTGAATCGGGTTCTGTTCCTGAAACTGCTGGAAGCCCAATTGATACGTTACCATCAAGGTAATTCGGAATATGGTTTTTTGAACATCTCCCGGATATCGAGCTTTGACGATCTGGATAACCTGTTTTTCAGGGTCCTGGCCCGGAGAACTGCAGAGCGGGATTCGGGCATGGCTAAATCATTCAGCAAAGTACCTTACCTGAATTCCTCCCTCTTCGAGCCGACCGAACTGGAACACCAGACCATCTTTATCAGTAACCTGCAGGACAACGCTCTTATACCGATTAGCTCTTCCACGGTACTGAAAGACAATTCCGGTAAAAAGCGTTCAGGAAACCTAAGCGGGCTGCAGTACCTGTTTGAATTCCTCGATGCCTACGACTTTGCAGGCGAAGGGTCGGAAGAAATCCAGGAAGAGAATAAAACGCTGATCAATGCCTCGGTGCTGGGATTGATCTTTGAGAAACTCAATGGTTACAAAGATGGTTCGTTCTTCACCCCCGGGTTCATTACCATGTACATGTGCCGCGAAACCATCCGCAGGGCAGTTGTGCAAAAATTCAACGACCTGAAGGGATGGAATTGCGAAGATATCACGGGCATCTACAACAAGATCGACGATATCCTGGAGGCCAACAAGGTGATCGACAGCCTAAAAATATGCGATCCGGCGGTCGGTTCCGGCCATTTCCTGGTTTCTGCGCTGAATGAGATTATCGCCATCAAGAGCGATCTCCGGATTTTATCCGACCGTCAGGGCAAACGGCTTAAGGAATATCATGTGGATGTAGTGAACGATGAGCTGATCATCACCGATGAAGATGGCGAATTGTTCGAGTACAATCCGGCCAGTCGGGAGAGTCAGCGCGTTCAGGAGGCGATATTCCATGAAAAACAGACGATCATTGAAAATTGCCTGTTCGGCGTCGATATCAACCCTAATTCTGTAAAAATCTGCCGGCTGCGATTATGGATAGAATTGCTGAAAAACGCCTATTATAAGGCTGACAGTAATAGCACGGAGTTGGAGACGCTACCGAATATTGATATCAATATCAAGTGCGGCAATTCTCTGATTTCCAGGCATACATTGGAGGCCGATATCAGAGATGTGCTGAAGAAGAGCAAATGGACTGTCTTCAGTTACAGAAATGCCATAATGGCTTATCGGAATGCCGAAAATAAAGAACAAAAGCGAGAACTTGAACGGTTGATCAACAGTATTAAAGCGGACTTTCAGACATGGATCAGCCAGTCCGATCCTGATAAAATTAAACGTGACAAACTTGAATACAAGAAAAATTTGAGATTTGGAAAATCCTTTCTTTTCGAGGCTGAAGAAGAATATGGTGACCAAGAGAGTAAAGCTAAAAGAGATAAAGCTGAAAAGCAACTTGAGCGAGCGATTGAAAAATACAATCAAAAACTTAATAAAAAAGTTGACGATAAAATATTTGAAAACGCCTTTGAGTGGCGGTTTGAGTTCCCTGAAGTATTGAATGATGATGGTGATTTTGTGGGGTTTGATGTGGTGATCGGGAATCCGCCGTATCTATTATTATCCAATGAATTTAGAAAAGAAGAGATTGTTTATTTTAAAAGTCATTTTATAACACAATATAAAATTGACCTTTACCATCTTTTTTATCAAAAGGGACTGGAACTTATATCTGCGCATCAAACACTTTGTTTTATTACTCCATCTACATGGATGACTCAAATATTTACAGAGAATTTGAGGAAACATATTCTACAGAATTATTCTGTTGATAAATTGATTTTGTTATCAACAAATGTTTTTGAAGAAGCTGAGGTAAAAACCGGGATAACCTTTATAAATAAAGGGAAACAGAATTCTAGTAATATTCAAATCTGTCAAACAAATGACAATCTTATAAATTTAATTTTTAATGAGATATTGATTTCTGAGATTGACCATTCAAATAATTTTTCCATTGATTTTAGAGTTACGGGAAAAATTGGCGAATTGGTTAAAAAAATTGAAAAAAGAAAACTCTCGATTGGAAGACATTGCAAGAGCTTCACTTGGATGTCAGGCATATAACAGCTCCAAACATACAAAAGAGGAAATTATCAATCGGGTCTTTCATGCTAACGCCAGACTAAACGACGAATATTTGCCTGAATTATCTGGAAATGATGTGGGAAGGTATTTCATTCAAAAAACTAAGGGGAAATGGATAAAATATGGACCTTGGCTTCATGATTATAGATCCAGGGATTGGTTGGAAGGTCCAAGAATATTAATTCGTGAGATTACAGGAAATTATCCATATAAAATACAAGCTACTTATATTGAAGAAATCTACTGCAATTATAAAACGATACTAAATGTTAATCCCAAACAAGGGATTGACATTTCAATGAAATACTTGTGTGGAGTTTTGAACTCCAAATTGCTTTCATTTATATTTACCAATACATCAAATAAAATTGAGGCAGAAAGTTTCCCACGACTTAGTGTTAGAGATATAAGACAGTTGCCGATCAAAGTAGTCAAATCAGATGATCCCTTGGATTGTGCAAAATCAGGTCTGATAGCAAATCTTGTTGATCAAATCATCGAACTCAAAAAGTACGATACTACTTGTAATACAACATTTCAGGAATCCGAGATTGATCGCCTTGTTTACGATTTATATGGATTAACAGAGGAGGAGATTAAAATGATAGAAATTAATTGATTAGGAAAACCGATGCTTAATTTGAATTTTCTTCATAGCCTTTCAGATGATCTTTCAATTGCAATGACGGATCTCCATGAATTTAAAATCATTTATGGTGTTGACCAAATTGATCTATTAAATAGTACTGCTCCATTTTTCTTCATTAAATTGAGGGAGTTTTATTGGAATAGATTGATTTTAGCAATAAGTCGTTTCACTGACCGACCAAAAACCAATGGTTATGAAAACCTATCAATTCAAGTTTTAACAGAATTTGCAAAAGAACTACCAGAACCTCTTGAGAAGCAGATAAATCAAAATGTTGAAAGTGTATTAAAAACCTCAGTTTCGGTTCGTGATTACCGCAATAAATTCATTTCTCACAGAGACGTTGAAACAGCAAAGCTCACTGATCATGATTTCCCAACAATTTATGTTGAAACAATTGAGAACATGCTTTCAATTATAGGTGATTCATTAAATATTTTCTATCATCACTTGGAAAATACTCATGAAGAGCATTGTCCTATCCTTATTACTCATGGAGCTCAAAGTTTGTTGTATTATCTGTCGTTAGGCAAGGAAATTGAGCAAAAACTTATTGTTGATTAGCCCAGGATAACAGACGGGAGCTAGATAATTTGAAATTACTGAAACATGACAAAATCCCGTACTTTTGAATTTTAAAACAAAGGTGACTAATGAAAAAAGAACTTATTGCCGAATTACTTGAGAAGTTTGAGGATGCTTGTTATTTATACCAGGAGATAGAATGTTGGAGTGCTAGAGAGCTTCAGGAAATTCTTGGTTACACAAAATGGGTTAACTTCCTTAAAGTCATTGACAAGGCAAAATCATCCTGTGAAAAATCGGGAGCCACAATCTCTGATCATTTTGCCGATATCGGTAAAATGATCGAGCTGGCAAAAGGTGCTCAACGAGAAGTAGTTGACTATGCCTTAACCAGGTATGCATGCTATTTAATAGCGCAAAATGGAGATCCCTCTAAAAATGAAATAGCCTTCGCTCAGACCTATTTTGCTGTGCAAACTCGCAAACAGGAAATTATTGAGCAACGGCTTCTTGATGTCGCGAGAGTAAATGCACGGGAAAAACTATCAAAATCCGAGAAGAAACTTTCCGGAATTATCTATGAACGAGGTGTCGATGATAAAGGTTTTGCCATTATCCGCAGTAAAGGTGACCAGGCACTTTTTGGAGGATTTTCCACCAATGAAATGAAACACAAATTGGCATTACCCGGAAACAGACCGTTAGCCGATTTCCTGCCAACTTTGACAATTAAAGCCAAGGATTTTGCCACTGAATTGACGAGCCACAACGTTGTTGAAAAGGACCTTCAGGGGGAACATCAAATTACAAGCGAGCATGTTGAGAATAACCGTGCGGTCAGGAAAATGCTTATTGAACGCGGTGTTCGTCCGGAAACACTTCCGCCGGTTGAAGATGTTAAAAAGGTTCAACGAAAGTTAGAAAGTGATGAAAAAAAACTGCTGAAAGAAATCCAGAAGAATAAAAAGGCCAAAAAATAGTCATAACAGGCCTCCATACGCAATTAAAGGAAGCCATTTTTTGCCAGACTAATCCTTATCTAAGACTATTATTAACCTCGAAATTCCCGCAAAATTACCTGCGAAAAACGTCCCGGTTACCTGGGACTGTAAAACTGTCAAGGGCGCCCACACCGAGTATGCTGCAATTGGTACATTATATTCGCTGTTAATGTCCATTTTGGCGAATACCGTCAACAGAAATATACAGATCAAAAACAATGCTCTCTGAACGACTTTCTTAAATTTGATTGTCACTGATTGTTCGTTATTAAAAGTTAAAGTTACTATATATAACCGAAAATAATTTGACCTTATGGAATTATCAGAATAGAAGCGATCTGCAAAAGGCTGTAAAAGGGAGATAAAAAAAACCAGCGTTTTCGCTGGTTTCCGATGTTCTTGCCTGATTGTCAACTGGCCTTTTGTGATCCGCCTGGGATTCGAACCCAGGACCCCCGCCTTAAAAGGGCGATGCTCTACCTGCTGAGCTAGCGAATCAATTTTTGATTTGAGGGCGCAAAGGTACGTTTTTTTTTTGAAAGAATCAATATCATCTTAAAAAAACAAACCCCGACCGGGAAACCCTACCGCTCTTCCGGATCAAAGTGGAGGGCAATCCAAATACACTCGGGCTCCCACGATGTGAAAATAACCCGGTGACGCCGGTGCGCCGGCAGCAGGATGAAATCGCCCGGATTCAGGGTCACGGCTCCAACACCTTCCGTCTCAATCTCTAATACCGCTTCCCCCTGAACCAGCATCACCCACTCGTCCTGATCCTGATCATACCAGTACCCCTCCGGGGTGACGTGCCCCTTACTGACGATCCGTTCTACCTTGAAACGGCCCCCTTTCAAAATTTCTTCAAAGACCTCCTGTTCGAACGACTGTACCTTCGTCAGGTCAAAAATATTGCGTACCGTATTCATGGGTGTTTGATTTTTTTCGGGATTCAATAATACAGATCGTTTCAGTTCGCCATTATCCTTGGTTCCGGCTTAGGTTGCCATATGATACTTGCTTTTCTGCAACCTGCCTTCAAACAAGGAAAATCGATTTGGGATCGCCCTTACCCTGACGCACGACAACGGGGACATCACCGGAACAATCGATGATGGTCGATGGTATATTTCCACACGGACCCGAATCAATCACAATGTCAACCAACTTGTGGAACTTTTCGTAAATAAGCTCCGGATCGGTTTGATAGTCGATCACTTCATCCTCGTGATGAATGGAGGTGGTCATGATGGGATTCCCTAACCGCTCGACGATCTGAACGGGAACTTTATGGTCGGGAATACGGATTCCCACCGTTTTTTTCTTGCTCTGAAAAAAATGAGGCACCTCGTTGTTGGCGTTTAAAATGAAGGTAAACGGCCCCGGCAGCGCCCTGCGCATCATTTTAAAGACCGGATTGGGAATAGGCCTTGAATAGCCCGATAACTGGCTGAAATCGCTGCAGATAAACGAAAAATTGGCCTTCTCACGCCGGATACCCTTGATCTGCGCAACCCGGTCAACCGCCTTGATCCGGGTAATATCACAACCCAGTCCATAAACGGTGTCGGTAGGATAGATGATAACCCCGCCCTGATGCAGACAATCGACAATGATCTTCATCTGTCGTTCGCCGGGATTGTCGGGATGGATTCTTAAAAGCATAAAACCTTGCGATTGACTATTTACGATTTATACATCATGAATGAAAATCTTTAAATCGTCATTCGTCAATCGTAAATCGTAAATAAAAAAGGGGTAAGCCCCTTATATCGCACCGCTCAACCATCGTACCCTTGCTTCCTTCCAGACCTGGGGGAGTTAAACAGGAGCTGGTCGTATAAGACTTACCCCGGTGCAAAAGTAGATAATTCGATCGATTCCTGCAAGAAATTTGTGATTTCCCGGATCCAATACAGCCGCATTCACCCCTTCAACAAATTCTGTTACGGATGGTTTTTGGTTGATAAGTTTTATAAATTTGCACTAATCAAAAACAAACCCCATGAAAACATCTTTTACCATGATTCTGAAAAATGGCTGGGTTTATGGATTGATCCTGGCCGCGATCGCTATCGTTTTTTCATTGTTGACGTACATATTTAACGTGAATATGTTCAGCGTCAGCTTTGGAATTATCTCTTTTCTGATCTTCGTCATAGCCATTCCGGTTACCATCGGGATTCTGGGTGGTAACAACCTTCGTCTTAAATTTGCACCTGAGCGCCAGATCTCCTACCTCGATGCCGTTCTCTCGTGTCTGGTCATCTTCCTGATCGGTTTTTTACTTTCAAACCTCTATTCATACATTTTCAACAATTTTATCGATCCCGATTATATGAAACTGCAGATCGCGAAAATGACCGAGATGCTGCAAAATTATAACGTACCACAAGACCAAATCGATAAGTCGATCGCTAAGGCCGAAGCCGGAAACCAGATTGGCAAGCAACTCCTGAATTCATTAATAATCAGCGCAGTACTTTCACTGCTGGTCGCTCTTGTGATCCGCAAAAAAGATAAGGTCGAAGAAAAAATGGTTTGATCCGATGGATATCTCTGTTGTCATCCCGCTGTTAAATGAAGAGGAATCGCTCCGGGAACTTACATCCTGGATCGACCGGGTGCTCAAGTCTCACGAATTTAGCTATGAGATCATCTTTGTCGATGACGGCAGCAATGACCTTTCCTGGCAGGTGATCTGCCAACTGCGGGATGACAATCCAGCTATTAAAGGCATCAAATTCAGAAGGAACTACGGTAAAGCAGCAGCCCTGAATGTCGGATTCGCCGTCGCTACCGGCAATGTGGTCTTTACCATGGATGCCGACCTTCAGGACAGTCCCGATGAATTACCTGAAATGTACCGGATGATCATGGAGGAAGGATATGACCTCGTATCCGGTTGGAAGAAAAAACGACACGACCCGCCCTCCAAGACCATTCCAACGAAATTCTATAACTGGTCGGCCCGTAAAATGTCGGGAATTAAGTTGCACGACTTCAATTGCGGACTGAAAGCGTATCGAAACGCCGTTGTTAAAAGTATCGAAGTCTATGGCGAAATGCACCGCTACATCCCATTCCTGGCCAAATGGGCCGGATTCAGAAAAATAGGGGAGAAGGTGGTTCACCATCAGAAACGAAAATTTGGGAAAACAAAATATGGCCTCGACCGCTTTTACAAAGGCTATCTCGACCTGGTTACCATTACCTTCACATCGCGGTTCGGTAAGCGGCCTATGCACTTCTTCGGACTTTGGGGAACCTTGCTCTTTATGGCCGGATTTTTCATTGCCGGTTATTTAGTCTATGAAAAGGTTTTTAACCTGGCTTTTAAAATGACCGAACGTCCGCTCTTCTATTTCGGATTACTCTGCATGATCCTGGGAACACAACTCTTTGTAGCCGGCTTCTTAGGGGAACTGGTTTCGCGTAATTCGAGCGACCGGAATAACTATCTCATTGAGACCCGACTGGGTCTCAATTCATAATCTTATCTTAGCCTGCCATGGAAACAGTAAGGCGCATTGCTTTCCTTAAAACCGTCTCAATTTTTTCAGAGACGCCCGACGAAGTCTTGAAACAGATCGCCGACCGGTTGATCGAAATGGAGGTTTGCGAAGGGGATCACATTGTGCTCAAGGGTGAATTAGGCGACGCCATGTATATCATTGTCGACGGCCGGGTTAAAGTTCATGATGCCGAATACATCTTCTCGGTGCTGAAAACAAGGGATGTCTTCGGAAAGTATTATCTGCTCGACAAGAAAGAACGCTCCGCCACGGTCACCGCACTCTCTCATACCTTCCTGTACCGGTTCAACCAGGATCTCTTTTTCAGGATCACCCAAAACGAAAATACCCTGATCCGGGGTGTTCTGAAAGCTCTTGTGGGCAGGCTGCGCGACATGAATATAGCGGAAGAACAACTTGCGGCACAAAATCATGAAATCGTCAGGCAAAAAGAGGAACTGGAAAAACAGAAAAGAGAACTTATCGACCTCAATGCTACCAAGGATAAGTTCTTTTCCATCATTGCCCATGACCTGCGAAGCCCAATCACAACCCTTATCTCGCTTTCCGAAGTTTTACGTACCGATATCGACCTGCTGACTGTGGGCGAGACGCATGAGATACTCACCAGCCTGCATGCGCTTTCGCGTAATTACCTGAAACTGCTCGATAACCTGCTACAGTGGGCGCGAATCCAGACCGGCCGGATGGTTCCCGATCCACAACCCGTCGAGCTGGTCACCCTCATCAACGAAATAGTCGATTTTTATAAAGTCACCGCTGCCGAAAAACGCGTTAACCTGATCTCCCGGGTTTCCGGCGCTGTTACCATAATTGCCGATCCCAACATGATCAAGACCGTTTTGCGAAACCTCATCTCCAACGCGCTGAAATATACTGCCATGGAGGGATCCGTCACGGTCGAAACCGACCTGAAACCAGGCTGGATAACGGTATCTGTGATCGATACCGGCCTTGGCATGACACCTCAGACGATAAGCAGTCTTTTCAGACTTGACAAGACCTTTTCGACGGCCGGAACTGCCAATGAAAAAGGAACCGGGCTCGGGCTAATCCTGAGTAAGGAATTCGTCGAAAAAAACGGAGGAACAATTTCCGTGGAGAGTGAATATGGTCAAGGCTCCACATTCCGCTTTACCTTACCGGTTCAGGAACCATCATGACAAAAAAGGGAACAATCATCCTGATCGGGACCGCTCATCCTTTCAGGGGTGGCCTCGCAAACTACAACGAACGACTGATCCGCGAATACCGTAAAATGGGGTATGATGCCGGGATTTACACTTTTTCGCTCCAATATCCGTCACTGCTCTTTCCGGGTAAAACCCAAAAATCGACGGAACCTGCCCCTGATGATCTGCCCATTCACATCAAAGTAAACAGCATCAACCCTTTCAATTGGATCCGAATCGGAAATGAATTACGTAAACGCAAGCCTGACCTGATCCTGGTAAAATTCTGGATTCCGTTCATGGCGCCCTGTTTTGGAACCATCTGCCGGATAGTAAGACGAAATAAGCATACCCGGATCATAACCATTATCGACAATATCATTCCCCACGAATCACGCCCGGGCGACCGGATACTGGCAAAATACTGGATTGGATCAGTTGATGGATGCATCGCCATGTCGCATTCAGTACTCAAAGACCTCGATTCATTCGACCCTTTCAAACCAAAGCTTTTCTGTCCGCATCCGCTCTATGATAATTTCGGGGAGCCGGTCTCCAAATCCGAAGCTATTAACTGGCTCAACCTCGATGCAAACTGCCGGTACATCCTGTTTTTTGGATTCATCCGCGATTACAAAGGTTTGGATCTGCTGTTGCTTGCCATGCGGCATCCGCGAATTCGGGAGATGAAGATCAAACTGATTGTTGCCGGAGAGTACTATTGTGATCCCAAGCCCTATTCAGAGATTATTGAGAAAGAACATCTTGAAAAGCAGGTGATCCTTAGAACCGATTTCATTCCCGACAGTCAGGTCGTGAATTATTTCTGCGCAGCCGATGTGGTGGTACAACCTTATAAAAGCGCGACCCAAAGCGGGGTGACACAAATTGCTTACCATTTCAACAAACCCATGATTATCACCGATGTGGGAGGATTGGCCGAAATTGTCCCCGACGGAAAAGTGGGTTATGTTGTGAATCCTGATCCCGATGCTATTGCCGGAGCCATTCTCCGATTTTATGACGGCGATAAAGAGAAGGAATTCACAATCGCGGCATCTGAGGAAAAGAAGAAATATTCCTGGGAACGTATGGTCAATGCCATCGGGACTTTGATGGGGGAAAATCCAGAAATGAACCGGACAAGGACCTAATATACGGTTTTATCTATTCAACTTTAAAAAAAGGAATATGAAAAGTTATCGATTGATTTCTTTTTATTTATTAATTATCTGTATTTTATTGAATTATAATACTACTGCGCAATATACCGTCGTTATTCAACCTGGTCCCGATACCGGAATGGATACTTATATAAATAGCGCGTACCCTGATGATCCAGGAGGTCCAAATGAAGGTCTTTCAGCCAATGCATGGACATATGAGGGTGTATTTGGGATTGGGAGGAGTTTGATCAGGTTTGATCTGGCAGGGTTACCCACAAATACGCAAATCCTTGATGCAAGGCTTACATTAGTATTTGATCCCTCGATTGCCTTTGGTCAACAATACGGAGAAAATGCCAGTATCCTTCAAAAAATAACCAGCCCCTGGAATGCGGAAACAACGACCTGGAATACCCAACCGGGGAGTATAACATCTGACCAGGTTTTCATTCCGAAAACCCTTAGCACGTCTCAAAATCTTTCAAACATAAATCTGACTGAAATGGTACAGGGATGGGTCAAAAATCCTGCTACAAATTTTGGTTTTATTCACAAAATGCTTGTTGAGAATGAATATTGTTGTGTGGTCTATGCATCAAGTAACAAACCTGTAATCGAAATGAGACCAAAACTTGTCGTTACGTACCAATGTGACTTCCCCAAAGCCGGTTTTCAATATAATGTACAAATTCCTAAAGTCACCTTTACAGATACTTCATATTCTGCCACATCGTGGAATTGGGATTTTGGCGATGGGTATCTTTCAACACTTCAAAATCCTGTTCACGAATACGAAAGCCAGGGAAATTATGATGTATGCCTTATAGTTCAAAATTCATGCGGATTTGATACAGTTTGTCAGAACATTAAAGTATGCAAGATGCCGGAACCTTCTTTCAAATATTCCATAAACGCAAATGAACAATTAATTTCCTTTTCAGATTCTTCAAATCAGCCTCTTTCATGGTTCTGGGATTTCGGAGATGGTTTTTATTCTGACCTTCAAAATCCACAACATTATTTTAATAAACCCGGAATATATTTTGTTTGCGAGCATGTAATCAATGCTTGTGGTGAAGACTCCTGCTGTGATTCGATTAGAATTTATGCTACGGGTTTAAACTACGGTAACCTGTCGGCATCAATTCACTATTTTCCCAATCCTGTACATACCCATCTGTTCATCAAATCCGATATTCATTTTTCCCGGAAGACGACCATAACCTTGAAAACCATTGAAAGCAAAAAGATTCGTGATTGGAATTTCGATGGTGAGGAATTATTGACCGGAATCTCACTTGATTTAAGTACAATTTCGCAAGGCCTCTACTTTTTGCAGATTCAAAATGATACGCTTCTGTTTTCAGAGAAAGTAATAATCCAGTAACTTTGCGGAACTTTCGTTATCCACATGATAATCCTGAATAATGATCATCCGCAGTAAAGCTCCTTTGCGACTGGGTCTTGCCGGTGGCGGCACCGATGTGGCGCCCTTTTCCGACCTCTATGGCGGCGCCATCCTGAACGCAACCATCAGCATGTATGCCTACGCGACCATTAAACCCAGAAATGACGGTCAAATCCTTCTGAATGCCTGGGATAAAAAAGAACAACTTCAGTTCCCCTCCTCATCCTTCCTTGAAATCGACGGCAATCTCGATTTACATAAAGGCATTTATAACCGGATGGTTCATGATTTTTCAGGAAAACCTCTTTCGTTTGAGTTGCATACCTATGTTGACGCTCCTCCCGGATCAGGACTGGGAACCTCGTCAACTCTGGTCGTAGCTATTCTGGGCGCCTTTGCCGAATGGCTCAACCTGCCGTTGGGCGAATATGACCTTGCCCGGCTGGCATATCAGATCGAACGGATTGACCTGAAAATGGCGGGAGGAAAACAGGATCAGTACGCCGCAACGTTTGGCGGAGTCAACTTCATGGAATTTTATAAAGATGACAAGGTCATTGTGAATCCCTTACGGATCCGGGAAAAATACCTCGATGAACTGGCGCATAACCTGGTGCTGTACCATACCGAAACAAGCCGCCTTTCATCCAGGATCATCGAGCAACAAACCCGGAATGTGATGGCAAAAAATGAAAAATCACTTGAAGCAATGCACAAACTCAAAGAACAGGCTTTCAGTATGAAAGAGGCATTGCTAACAGGCCACCTCGACAGCATTGGCAGGAACCTGGACTTTGGTTGGAAGTTTAAAAAGAACCTTGCCGAAGGGGTAACCAATCCGATGATTGATCAGCTTTACGAAACAGCAATCTCCGCCGGCGCCACGGGTGGTAAGGTATCCGGAGCAGGTGGGGGAGGGTTCATGTTTTTCTATTGCCCCGACAACTCCCGGTCGAAGGTTATTGAAGCCCTGCACCATTTCGGCGGACAAACCAAGAGGTATGAATTTACTTCCAAAGGATTGACCACCTGGACGATCGACCGATGAAACGACAGGGAGATCAACAGGCTCCTCCGGAGCCTGTTTTTTATAAGACGGACGAAGGAATGAATACCCGGAAGTAACAAATGATACGGGTGAATCCCATTACTCCGGACAAAAACAAAGTAACTATGGAAAACTTTTTGGATTTGGTTAAAAAAAGATATTCCGTCCGGAACTATCTTGACGAGGCAGTCGAGGAGGAAAAACTGAATTATATCCTCGAATGCGGACGACTTGCCCCCTCTGCCGCCAATTATCAATCCTGGCACATCATTGTGGCACGGGATCCGGAAGTGAAGCGCAGCATCGCAACAACATATAACCGTCAGTGGCTCAGTCAGGCGCCTGTCATCCTGGTTATTTGCGGCGACCACAGCAAGGCCTGGAAAAGATCCGATGGCAAAGACCACACCGATATTGATGTCGCGATCATCGTTGACCATATGACCCTGGCTGCCGCTGAATCGGGTTTGGGAACCTGCTGGATTTGTAATTTTGATGCGCGTGCCTGTCGTACCATTCTGAATCTGGAGGATAACTGGGAACCCGTCGTTTTATTACCATTGGGCTATCCCGCGCCTTCAACCGATGATAATTCCCGCCATCTTAAACGAAAGTCTCAGGATGAAATCGTATCGTTTGATAAATTTTAAAACCGGGAATTGATCTGCTTTTGCTATCGTTTTCCGTGAGTCCTGACGATCTTAAAGTTCATATACCAACCGTGAAGCTATGCGTATCAAAGAATCCATCAAACAATCCATCGAGGTAAAGCAACAGATTCTTGAAAATGAAGAGTTGGTTCAGACCATCCGCGACATTTCACAGGCTTGTGCTGATACCTTTTGCAGCGGCGGGAAGGTGCTGTTTTGCGGCAACGGAGGAAGCGCCGCCGATGCCCAGCATCTTGCCGCGGAGTTTTCGGGTCGCTTCTATTACGACCGCCCGCCATTGCCTTCCGAAGCCCTCCATGTAAACACCTCCTACCTTACTGCCGTTGCCAACGATTACTCGTTCGATGAAGTATATGCGCGTCTGCTGAAAGGCACCTCCCAGGCAGGAGATATCCTGGTGGGAATAAGCACTTCGGGCAACTCTGTAAACATTATCCGCGCCTTCGAAACTGCACGTGAAACTGGCGTTATTACTGTCGGATTGACCGGACGTACCGGCGGGAAAATGAAGAATCTTTCCGATTTCCTCATTTGCGTTCCCTCCGACGATACACCGCGAATCCAGGAAGCCCACATCATGATCGGTCACATCATTTGTGAACTGGTCGAATCAGCGCTCTTTCCAAAAGAATCCTGACGATGGAAGCCATCATTCTGGCAGGTGGACTCGGAACCAGGCTTCAGTCGGTGGTCAGCGATGTGCCCAAATCGATGGCGGTAATTAACGGCCGGCCGTTTCTCGAATATCAGCTCGATTATCTGATCGGACAAGGCACAATGAGAGCGGTGCTTTCTGTCGGGTATAAGCATGAATGCATCGTGAACCATTTCGGGTACACTTACAAATCGCTTGAGATAGATTATGCGATCGAAAATGAACCCTTGGGAACCGGAGGAGGGATCAGGCTCTCGTTTTGGAAAATTGACGGGCACAGAGCCTTGATTCTTAATGGCGACAGCATGTTTCGCTTCGACTTCAGGGAGATGATGGATTTTCACCTGAAAAAGAGGGCAGCGGTCACAATTGCACTTCGAAAACTTAAGGATACCAGTCGTTATGGAAGGGTCTCGATGGGAAGAACCCGACGAATCAACGGTTTTTCGGAAAAGGACCCGGATAGTGCTCCCGGTTATATCAATGGAGGTATCTATATTCTGGAGAAAAAGATGTTGATGGAGCCTGAGTTCAGAGGAAAATTTTCGATCGAAAAAGATTTCTTTGCTCACTATTACCCGACTTTGAAAATGTTCGGATTTGAGACTCAGGGATATTTTCTCGACATAGGGATCCCGGAGGATTATAAAAAAGCGCAGGATGAGTTTACCACTTTCGTCGATTAATCATGCATGGACCTTGTTCCTCGACCGCGACGGAGTCATCAACGAGCGTATTGTTGATGATTACGTCAAAAACCGGGAACAGTTTCGTTTTCTTCCCGGCGTTTTAGAGGCCATGCCCCAATTAGCCGGACTTTTTACGCGGATCATCGTAGTCAGCAACCAGCAGGGAATTGGGAAAGGAATGATGTCGGTGCAGCAACTCAGCGACATTCATGAACATATGACGGAAGTCATACGCAAGCAGGGAGGAAGAATTGATCTCATCCTGTTCTCACCCGATCTTGCAAGTTCCGGCTCATTTACGCGAAAACCCAATATCGGGATGGCTCTTCAGGCCAAAAGGAGATTTCCTGAAATCCGGTTTAAGAATTCAGTGATAGCGGGCGATTCCCTTTCTGATATGATATTTGGCAAACGGATTGGAATGCTGACCGCATTGATTTCCACAAATCACGGGTTGGCCCGAAAATACCCCCAACTAATCGACAGCGTCTTCCCCGACCTGAAGACATTTGCTGATTTCTTATTAGTTAACCAGGAAAAAGATATTTAGTTTAAAGGTCTCACATTTTAGCATTTATAAATAGTCTCCATTTTTCTCTATAACTCATTCTCCCGATCCTGATATGAACCCGACGCTAATCCTTGCCTGCTTTTTAACCTATACCGCCCTGTTGTTTTTTATTACCTGGCTAACAGCCCGGAAAGCAACAAACCGAAGTTTCTTTATCGGCAACAAAGCATCGCCCTGGATGGTCGTCGCCTATGGCATGATCGGAGCCTCGATGTCGGGTGTTACCTTTATGTCGGTTCCGGGTTGGGTTGGCACTACCGGCTTTTCATACATGGGAGTTGTGATCGGATATGTTTTCGGCTACCTTGTCATCGCGACCGTTCTGCTCCCCCTCTATTACCGCTTAAACCTCACCTCAATATATACTTACCTCGACGCCCGGTTCGGATTCTGGTCATACAAAACCGGAGCATTTTACTTTATCCTTTCGCGGGTCATCGGGGCGTCATTCCGCATGTTCCTGGTGGTGAACGTGCTTCAGATCTTCGTCTTCGACGCCTGGAATGTGCCCTTTCATATTACCGTCCTCATCTTTATAATCCTGATTCTGCTTTATACTTTTAAAGGCGGGATAAAGACCATAATCTGGACCGATACCATACAAACCACCTTCATGCTGCTTTCGCTTGGCGTTTGCATCTACCTGATCATGGATCAACTGGGATTGAACCTGTTTGAAATGATCGATAACGTTTCAGTAAGCCGCTACTCAAAAATGATTTATTCCGATTGGAACGACAAGCATTTCTTCCTCAAGGAGGTGTTCAGCGGGGCATTTATTGCCATTGTCATGACCGGGCTGGACCAGGAAATGATGCAGAAAAACCTCAGTTGCCGGTCGCTCCACGATGCCCGTAAAAACATGTTTACCTATACCGGCATTATGATCGTTGTTAACATGGTTATCCTGTTTTTAGGTGCCAGCCTCTTCCTTTACTCCGACGCCAAAGGAATAGCATTACCCGCAAGAAGTGACGATCTTTTCCCGGTTATCGCCATAAACCACCTGGGACCTTTCGCGGGTCTCGTCTTTCTGATCGGACTCATTTCTGCAGCCTATCCCAGCGCCGACGGAGCTCTGACTTCACTGACTACCTGCTTCAGTATCGACTTTCTGGGAATTGACAAACGTCAGGATATCGACGAACAACTGAAGAAAAAAATCCGTCAACGGGTTCACATCGGTTTCGCCCTTGTTTTGCTGATCGTGATCGTGGTTTTCAGGGCTATCAACGACCGCGCCGTAATCGACAAACTCTTCACTGTTGCCGGCTACACCTACGGACCGCTCCTGGGACTCTATGCTTTCGGACTTTTTACAAAACTGCAGGTTAAGGACCGGTGGGTGCCCCTGATCGCCTTGTTGTCACCGGTTATATGCTACTTTATCAGCGAATATTCCGTCACCCTTTTTAATGGTTATAGGTTTGGATTTGAACTCCTGATTTTAAACGGAATTATTACATTTGCCGGACTTCTTATGGTGCATAAAAAACCCGGATGACTTGTTTCGGATGAAGTATTCGCTCATCCGATTACATCCGGACCAAAAAAAGGTAATTGAAAAACCCAACTTTATGAAAAAGATATTATTTGTACTCCTCACCATCCTGACCGGCCTCTGTGCCAATGCTCAGATCAATGTCGTCAAAATTGACGCCTCAGCAGCGCCTCAGACGAAAGATGGCGTATTTTATGCACTTCCCAGAACCGTCGTAAATATCGATGTCAAAATCGACCGGCTGGAAAATTATAAAGGACCCTATTCCGAATACGCTCTTAAACTGCTCGGATTGAAAAACGTAATCCCTGCCAATTCCATCGAATACCGCATCAGTGAGATCAGGATCACAACTTACGCTGAGCCTGATCCCGATCAATATTACTTCATTGAACTTGGAGAAAAACAATCGAAAAACGAAAATGCAGCAATTTTATCGTTAAGCGAGTCGGGGTTGATCCTGGGAACACTGCCGGGAACTGTTGATAGTGCCAGGATTGATGAGATGTCGCAGGAGATGAGTATGACCTCTCAGGAGGCCGATAAAGAGACTTTTGGGGAATTATTCAAATATTCGGCCGATATGAGCGTGTTTGAGAAGGTTGATACGATCATCCGAAAGATCAATATCGATACCATGTCGGTCGAACGCCAATACTACAAAAAGACCATCATTGAAAAAACCCCGGAGCAAAAAGCCAGAGAGGCTGCCGATTTTATCTCCAAGATCAAGGATAACCGGTTTGCTCTTCTCAGTGGCAGCCAGGAGGTAAATTATAATAAAGAGACGCTTGAATACATGGATACCCAGCTTAAAACCATGGAAAAAGAATACCTGAAGCTCTTTACCGGAATCAGTCTTCAAAAAAGCCTGACATTCCGGTACAAATATATCCCGCTTCCCAACCAGATCAATACCGAAATTCCCGTATTTAAATTTCTGAAAACAAAAGGGATCATCGACCTCGACGAATTTGGCGGTAAAGTGGTCACCATTAAAATTCAACGGGTCGGCAATACCAATACAGTAGCAGAGTACTTGCAAAAAGCCGAGAAAGAATCAAAATCCCGCGGATTCTCATACCGCATTCCTGAATTGGCAAGGATCACAGTAAAGCTGGACGAGAACACCCAGAAAGAGACCCAATGTCTGATAAGCCAGCTCGGAATCGTGACCTTTCTTCCGGTAAGCCACTGGAAGATGCAGTTTCATGACAATACGGGAGGTATCAGGAAACTCGAACTTCAGTAAATAGAACTTCTGATCTTTACAAGCCCTGTAAGGAGTGCCTCTAACGACGCAAGGGGCAACATGTTGGCGCCGTCCGATTTAGCCTGGGCCGGATCTGGATGGGTTTCCAGGAAAATGCCGTCTGCCCCGGCCGCAATCGCAGCGTGTGCTATAGTGGTGATCATCTCCGGGCGCCCACCGGTGACTCCCTGCGGTTGGTTCGGCTGTTGCAGGGAATGGGTTACATCAACCACGACTGGCACCCCGAATTGTTGCATCTCCGGAATATTCCTGAAATCGACCACAAGGTCGGTATATCCGAAGGTAGTGCCCCGTTCGGTGAGCATAAGCCGGGAGTTGCCCTCCTGACGAACCTTCTCAAGGGCATACTTCATCGATTCGGCCGAAGCAAACTGACCTTTTTTTATATTGACGAATTTGCCCGTCTTTCCTGCCGCCCGGAGGAGTTCGGTCTGACGGCACAGGAAAGCCGGAATCTGCAACACATCCACGTAAGAGGCTGCAATCGAAGCCTGCTCCTCTGTATGAATATCGGTCAACACCGGGATATTCAATTGCTCACCTGCGGCCTTGATGAGTTCCAGCGCCCTGGTAAGTCCAATGCCGGTAAAGGAATCCGGTCGCGACCGGTTGGCTTTCAGGAACGACGCCTTGAAGATGAACGGAATTTGAAGTCGGGAGGTGACAGCGTGAATACGGCTGGCAATCTCCATCGCCATCGACTCATTCTCAACCACACAAGGGCCTGCAATGAGAAAGAAACAGCCCGAATTCTTAAATTCCAATTTATCGATCAGTGGAAGCATACATTACACTTTTAAGAGACTGTTAACAATTTATGATTGAACATGATTTACGATTTACGATTGTATTTAGGCATTAGGCATTGGGCATTGGGAATTAGGGAAAAAAATTAGTTCAAAATTCAAATCAATCATTCAGTCATTCAGTCAATCCTTTATTCTTAAATCGTAAATCATGTTCAATCGTAAATAGAAAGGATTTTCACCTGACAAACTGATTTTAAACAGACTCTAATACCGGTACTTCTCTTTCCAGAGTTTCTTTAACCGTTGCCTGATCTCTTGCTCCCGCGGATTATCCTGGGGTTCATAGAATCGGGAACCCCTTAAAGATTCGGGGAGAAACTCCATATCGACAAAATTATTATCAAAATCGTGGGCATATTTATAATCCTTTCCGTACCCGATCTTTTTCATCAGGTTGGTCGGCGCGTTTCGAAGCGGCAGGGGAACAGGCTGATCCCCGCCGTCACAGAATGCACGCCGTGCATTTCGTATAGCAAGATAGGAGGCGTTGCTCTTTACCGAACAGGCTAAATAAATGGCAGTCTGCGATAAAATAAGATCACACTCCGGATAACCGATTACATCAACAGCCTGAAAACAAGCAGTAGCTAACAAAAGAGCGTTTGGATTGGCGTTTCCGATATCCTCGGAAGCGAGGATCAGCATCCGGCGGGCAATGAACTTAGGATCCTCACCTGCTTCGATCATGCGTGCCAGCCAATAGACAGCCCCATTGGGATCACTTCCCCGCATTGATTTGATGAAGGCAGAAATCACGTCGTAGTGCATCTCGCCTGTTTTATCATAAAGGGCCAGGTTCTGCTGAATCACCTTTAACGTCAAATCGTTGGTAATGTTTACCGAGGTGGCTCCCGGATCGCTCGAAACGATCAGCTCAAGTGCATTAAGCAACTTCCGTGCATCGCCTCCTGAAATCCGGAGCAATGCCTCGCTTTCCGGAATAGTAATCTCTTTCTGAAGCTGCTCTTCCAGATGTTTTCTTCCTAAATCGAGGAGTTTCAGGAGGTGATCTTCACCAAGAGGTTTCAAAATATAGGTCTGGCAACGGGAGAGGAGCGGGGAGATCACTTCAAAAGAAGGATTCTCTGTGGTGGCGCCAATGAAGGTGACCACTCCTTTTTCCACCGCTCCCAATAACGCATCCTGCTGGGATTTGCTGAAGCGGTGAATTTCATCGATAAATAAGAACGGACTCTCACCCGATTCCGTTGCGCGGGCGATCACTTCACGTACCTCTTTAACACCGGAACTTACGGCGCTCAGGGTAAAAAAGGCGCGGTGCAACTGCTTTGAAATAATGTATGCAAGGGTTGTTTTACCCACTCCGGGGCCGCCCCACAGAATCATGGAAGGAACGTTCCCCGACTCGATAGCCCGGCGGAGAATGGCCCCTTTCCCAATTAAATGCTCCTGTCCCAAATAGGCATCCAGCGATTCGGGTCTGAGCTGCTCAGCAAGTGGTATTAACATGAAACAAAACTACGCAATAATTGGTTCTTAAAAGCCGGTATCATCCTTCAATCAACTCCATATCCTAAAAAATGTTAAAATTATTCTTACTGATTATCAGTTAATTATGGAATATGTTAAAAAATGTTAAAAAAAAGTGGTCAAAATATTTGGACAGTATTATTCTGTTGCAGTATCTTTGCGGCAGAATTTTAAAAAATCAATAGACAAATGAAAAAACTTGCAACAGTATTAGTTATCGGCGCAGTAGCTTTCATGTACTCCTGTGGCCCCAGCGCAAAAGAACTGGAAGAAAAAAGAATTGCTGACTCTATCCGCGTAGCTGATTCATTAGCTATGGTTCAGGCTGAACAGCAGAGAATTGCTGATTCAATTGCCAGAGCTCAGATGGAAGCTGCACACAAAGATTCTATTGCTCAGGGTTGGCTGAAAGAAGACGGCACTCCGACCGATAAACTGAAGAAAGAACTGAAAAAACTGAAGAAATAATCAGTAACTGTTTCTTTCTGAATCAGAAAAAGGCTGTCTCGATGTGAGGCAGCCTTTTTTGTTTTCAGGATTCGTTACTTTCTGCTAACACAGAAAAGAAAATAGAACCGTCGTGTTCGTTAAATACTTTTGATCTCCGATATAAGCTTTTGCAGTGTTGCCTTGGCATCGCCAAATAACATCCGTGATTTCGGCATATAGAATAAATTGTTTTCGATGGCTGCATACCCTTTTGCCATACTCCGTTTCATTACGATCGTATTTTTAGCCTCCCAAACCTTTATTACCGGCATCCCGTAAATCGGGCTCGCGGGATCCTCTTCAGCCGCCGGATTTACCACGTCGTTGGCTCCCACCACAATCACGACATCTGTGTTCGACATGTCGTTGTTCGCCTCCTCCATCTCCTGAAGCTTTTCATAAGGAACATCCGCTTCAGCCAACAACACATTCATGTGTCCGGGCATACGTCCGGCAACCGGATGAATGGCATATCGGAGTTCCACACCCTTCGATCCCAGAAGGTTTTCGAGTTCATGACACAAATGCTGAGCCTGTGCAACGGCCAGTCCGTAACCCGGAACGACCAGCACTTTTTGCGAATAGCTGAGCAAAACGGCTGCATCGCTGAGCGAAATCTCTTTCACAGTTTTATCGCCGCCCTGAGCGCTTGCAGCAGAACTGCCGCCGAATGCGCCAATGATCACGTTCAACAACGACCGGTTCATGGCTTTGCACATTAAAATAGTCAGGATCGTTCCGGAAGATCCCACCAGGATACCCCCGGTCAGCATGGCCTGATTATTATACAGAAAGCCACCCATCGCCGCTGCGACGCCCGTGAAAGAGTTCAACAGCGAGATGACCACCGGCATATCGGCGCCGCCGATCGGCATGACAAAGGTGACTCCGTAAACCAGTGCCAGTAAGGCCATGATGTAAATCATCCAGTTCTCACCGTTGACGGGTCTTTTGAACAGGATAAATACCATAAAGACGACAAGTAGTAACAGAAATGCAAGGTTGATGTATCGAAGTACAGGCGACTTAATATCCCCGATCCGTCCGTCAAGCTTTCCAAAAGCAATCATACTGCCGGCGAATGAGACACCCCCGATCATCAGTCCGAGAAGGATTGCCAGCGCTTCACCGTTCAGCATGGTTGTGGCCGAAGTCGCAGCAAATCTGGTCTGCATCCCGGGAAATTCCATCAATGAGATCAGGGCGGCACAAGCCCCGCCCATACCATTGAACATCGACACCATCTGAGGCATGGCGGTCATCTTGACTTTTTTGGCTGCCAGCCAACCTATTACGCTGCCGATGACCAGGGCGGCAAGGATCCAGCCGATATTACGAATTCCTGAATAGGTGCCATCCTCCAACTGGGTCTTGTGAAAAAGAATCGTACACAGGATGGCTAACGCCATACCTGCTGCAGCCCATAGATTTCCATTCCGGGCAGTATCGGGATGACTCAGTTTTTTCAGTCCCAGAACAAAGAGCACCGAGGCCAGTATGTATGATATTTCTAAAATGGAAAAAAAACCGGAAAACTCAAAAGGTCGGGTCAGTGTAGTGATGGTATCCATAACTGTTTCTCCTTAATTATTTTTTCTTTTTTCTGAACATCTCAAGCATCCGGTCGGTAACTACAAATCCGCCCACGACATTAAGCGTACCCAGGATGACCGCGATAAAACCCAGTATCATCGACAGGGTATTGGATGCATGTCCCATCACGATTATAGCTCCGATGATCACTACTCCGTGAATAGCATTTGCACCCGACATCAGCGGCGTGTGAAGAACAGAGGGAACATGGGAGATGACCTCAATTCCCAAAAATATCGAGAGGATGATGATAAAGATCGCCTCCCGGTACTCCATAAAGAATTTTAAAAAATCTGCCATTGGTATGAAATTAACTGTTTACAAATGATTTAACACGTTCATGAACAATCTCTCCGTTATGGGTCACACAAGTGCCCTTAACGATATCGTCATCCCAGTTCAGATTCAGCTCACCCTTTGCCGACACCATAAGTTTCAGAAAATTGATCACATTCTTTCCGAACATCCTGCTTGCATCGGCAGGCATATCAACCGGAAATCCCGAATTACCGAGGATCCTGATCCCCTCAACTTCGACCAACTCGTTGTTTTTGGTGAGTTCGCAATTTCCTCCGGTCGAGGCAGCTAAATCGATCACGACCGATCCGGGCTTCATTGCCTTAACCGTTTCGCCTTTGAGTAACAGGGGCGCACGTTTACCGGGTATCTGTGCCGTACAAATCACCACGTCCGACTTCAGCGCATGATCATGAATAGCTTGAGCTTGTCGCTCCCTGAACTCCGCAGTTTGTTCAACAGCATACCCACCGGCTGCTTTATCATCAACGGCGCCTTCGACCTCAATAAATTTTCCTCCAAGACCCTGAACTTCCTCCTTTACGGCAGCCCTGACATCGAAAACCTCGACCACGGCTCCCAGTTTCCGTGATGTGGCAATGGCCTGCAAACCCGCAACACCGGCGCCCAGGATTAAAACTTTTGCAGGACTGATGGTGCCTGCTGCAGTCATGAACATCGGAAAAAATTTCGGAAGCATATTGGCAGCGGTAAGAACCGCTTTATAACCCGCCACCGTTGCCATCGATGAAAGGATGTCCATTGATTGTGCCCGGCTGGAACGGGGAATGACATCCAGACTGAACGAAGTGATCTCCTTCTTTGCCAGATCGGTTATGAGGAGTTTGTTAAAGAAAGGATTTAATACCGACAGTAGGATGGTCCGAGGCCTCAGCGAGGCAACCTCTTCAACCGTAAAGGGGTTGATCATTAATAACAGATCGGCCTGATTGAGTATATCCTTTCGTGAGTATATTTTGGCGCCGGCCGACTCATACACTGCATCCGATACAAACGCACCTGAACCCGCACCGGTTTCAACCTGCACTTCAACCATCATCTTGATAAGAACCATCACCGATTCGGGAAGCATGGCCACCCGGCGTTCAGGGTACTCTTCTTTTACAATTCCGATAATCATATGTTTTTCGTTTTTTAAATAGTGGTAAACGGTTAGTAACCTTCTGTACGAAATTCGCAATATTGATTATCCAAATGCTCTATGGATCAAAGGGGATAAGTGAAGAAAAATGGGGGCATAGGGCCAGACGGTCAGTCCTTAAAACCGATGACCTGGTGGGTGCCGTCGCAAAAGGGTTTTTTCTTACTACCGCCGCACCTGCATAGGGTCGTTACTTCGTTGTCAATCTTGATCTTCTTTTTCTTATGATCCCTGACGATGAAATTCCCTGTGATGAGCACGGGCCCGTTTTTTAAAATCTGAATTCTGGCGAATTTTGCCTTTTTCTTGGGCTTTGCCCGGGGCTTCGATGTAATCAGCTTGTTACTCTTCAGGTAGGTAAGCGCCCGTGACGGACAAGTATCTACAATATGCATGATCTCCTTGCTGTTGGATGCATGAATGTTGATCCATGGTCTTTTTTTCGAATTAAAGACTTCGGGAAGCCCTATCAGACAATTTGCCGAATGGATACACCTGTCGGCCCTCCAGAAAACTGTGATCTCTCCGTTGCTGAATTCCTTGATGGCTTCCGGGTCACTTTTGAATTCTGATAATTCGGATTTTGTAACTTTGTTCGACATATTCAGGCCGGTTTATTTTTTCGTAAAGATAAATATTAAAATTAAATTTGAGTAAACACGGAAAGAATTTTTAAATCAGAACACTGTGCTGCTTTTAAATTATAAAGGAGCTTAAATATTGTTATAATGAAATCCATCTCCCATATCCGAAGGGAATATCTGGGAACAGGTTTGACCGAGAAAGAACTACCGGATGATCCTTTAATCCTTTTCGGATCCTGGTTCAGGGAGGCGGTTCAACAAAAAGTCATGGAACCCAATGCCATGGTTTTATCAACCGCATCCTATTCCGGAAGAGTCACTGCACGCGTGGTACTGTTAAAAGGAATCGAAAATGGGAGGTTTGTATTTTATACCAATTATCAGAGTCTGAAGGGTATTCAGCTTGCTGAAAATCCACATGCAGCGCTGACCTTCCTCTGGTTACCCCTGGAAAGGCAAATCAGGGTCGAAGGAACCGTGCGGAAAACAAGCAGGAAAGAATCCGCCGGATACTTCCATTCCAGACCCATCGAAAGCAGGATCAGCGCTGCAGTGTCACCTCAAAGTTCCATAATACCCGACCGCCAGTTCCTGGAGGTCATGCGCCAGGGTTTCATCCTTGATCTCGGAGGTCGTGAACTTGTTTGCCCCGATTCATGGGGTGGATACAGACTTACACCAAATCTGATCGAATTCTGGCAGGGCGGAGTGAACCGGTTACACGACCGGATATGCTACCGTAGAAAGAATAAAATCTGGCTGATCCACCGTCTTGCCCCCTGAAAAAAAGAAGGCGGCCTTGTGAGCCGCCTTCCAGGATTGTCAGACCAATTTAAATAAGTGTAAAAGTAATCTTGACCCGGTACTGTTGGTTATAAACCGGTTTCAGATTCGAAAAGGTAATATCCTTGAATTGCTCTTTTACACTTTTCGCAATCTCTTCATTGTCGGTTGACATGGATTTGATTTCAATGGTTCCTTCATCGGTAAGCAGAAAGGTTACATCGACCGAGCCACAACAGCCATTCTTGAGCGCCTGCTCAGGGTATTTGATCGATTCTTTGATGATTTTTTGAATGTTAACAGGGGTCGCAAGTACAGGTGTTCCGGCAATTGCCGATATGCTGCATACACTGGTCAGAAACAGGATGACTGCCAATAACGGAAATAATTTCATTGTTTTCATAGGGTTCATTTTAAGGGTTTAAAATCTGTTTTGGATGTTTCATCTGACGGTTTTCCTGGATGGATGTTACCGGTAAAAAGAAATTTAACATTTCTTTAACATTGTTGATTTTCAATCAAATATATAAATACTGGAACCCCTCCGGCAACTGTTTTCTACATCCCTGGAATAATATTGGATGAAAGTGGGAATACGGTGGGTATAATCAGCCTATTCCGGGTGAATGCCGTCGAAATTTCGCTCAGACAGGAATCATATCTGGTTAATGATCTGTACAGGCCAAACGGTCAGAAAGCACAACCAAAAGATGGCTCTTATGATTGTAAGGGATACTTATCAATGTGACCCTTTTTGTTTCAAAATTAAACGCAGTGATTGATCATAGGTAATATAATACCACATCCAATTGATAAATATGATGAACCGGTTTTTCAAACCTACAATTGACATCAGGTGAATGAAGAGCCACACCAACCATGCAAAGAATCCCCTGAAATTGTAGCCATGCAGTTCGACGACCGCCAGGTTTCTGCCAATGGTTGCCATGATCCCAAGGTCATTGTATGTAAATGGTTTGGGCGATCCCTTACGCGCAATGATGGTCAGGTTCTTTGCGAGCAATCTGGCTTGCTGGATTGCCACTTGCGCAACCTGAGGATGACCGTTGGGGAATTTTTCCTCCTTCATGAGGCAAACATCACCGATCGCAAAAATATCCTCAGTCCCATCTATACGGTTGAACCGGTCAACGATAATACGGCCATTCTTACCCATAGAACTCTTTGACAACCCATTGATCTCATTCGCTTTAATCCCTGCAGTCCAAATCACAATATTTGACCGGATTTTATCGCCAGTGCTGGTATATATATAGCGTTCATTACAATCTTTAACCGTGGTCCGGAACAGAACTTCGACTCCTAAATTTTGCAGGAACTTTAGGGCAGCTTCCGATGACTTAAGAGTCATGACATTCAACAGACGGTCAAAAGCTTCGATCAGATAAATCTTTATTTTGGAACAATCCAGTTCGGGAAAATCTTTTGGAAGGATATTCTTTCGCATTTCAGCCAAGGCTCCGGCAATCTCGACTCCCGACGCTCCTCCTCCTACAATGATGATATTCATGAACTGGCTCTGTTCTTCTGCTGTTTTTGTGAGCAGGGCATTTTCAAAATTCTGGAGGATTGAATTTCTTAAATCTATTGCATCTGCCACTGATTTCATGGTCTTTGTACAATGGCTCAGATGTTCCATGCCGAAGTATGAAGTCTCGGCTCCATGCGCAAACACAAGATAATCAAAGCGGATGATTCCGTGGGAAGTGGTAAGCCGCCTGGTTTCAGTATCAACGCTCAGCACCTCAGCTTTTCGAATAATGTAATTATCGTAATGCTGGAAGATCTTACGGAGGGGAAATGAAATAGAGCTGGACTCCAGACCTGCGGAAGCAACCTGATAAAGCAATGGCTGAAATTGATGATAATTATTTTTATCCAGGATTACCACCTGAAACCCGGATCCGCGCAACTTTTTTGCAAGTGTCAAGCCCGCAAACCCGCAGCCGACAATCACGACTCTTTTCTTAGATGTAACAGGTATATTAAGCATTTCAAATATTTCTAAAGGTTAACTTTTTACAATGAATCAGACTCATAACCTGCCTGAAAAATTATCCAAATATAGTCTTAGCAGGCCATTTCTCCGGCGTTCTTTTTTGCCGAAAGTAGGTTATAGGCACCTTTGACAACTACTTTTCGTCCTTTCAAATCCAGGCCCTGAGGAAGGATTACTTCAGTAAAACCATTGTCTGAAAACCCTTTCTGAATCTGGATCATACGGTACTCTGAGAAGGACCTGCCGCCTTCTTCCTTGTTTTTCTCAAAAACAAAGATGTAATCCTTGTCATCAAAACTTACGATGGCTCCCGAAGGCAACGAAGAGACCTGGTTCCCGGAAGTCTCTATAACCGCATTGACGTACATACCGGGAAGAACATTCTTGCATTGTGCTTCGACACTCGCATAGACTTTATAGGTCTTGTCGCTTCCGACAGACTTTGCTGTCTGATAAATGACGGCTTCGTGCTGTTCGGATTCATTGTTTATGAAAAACCTGATCTTTTGCCCGATAGATACCTTGTCGGCATCTTTTTCGAAAAGGGTAAGTTCAAGGAACAGGTTGTTGCTGTTAACGATCTCGAACAGGACATCGGAAGGTGAAGCAAATTTGCCCAGGTTGACATTGACCGTTTTAACGTATCCATCAATGGGTGAAACCAGGCTCACCGAACTTGTGATATCGTCCTCATGCAGATTAGCCGGATCAATGCCTATCAGAGATAACTTCTGCTCATACGCTTTCACCTGAGCTTTGAGATTCTTGAATTCTGTGGTCACCTGTTGAAGATTCTTCTGGGAATAAACGTCATCCTTATAAAGTTCAGTATGTCGTTTGTATTCTGCATCTGCATAATCAAGTTTATTCTTTGCTTCCAGGTAATTCTGCTGAAGGTCAACGAAATCCTGGCTTTCAAGTATGGCCAGCAATTGTCCCTTCCTGACTGCCTGGCCGGGTATAAGAGTTGTGTTCTTCACATAGCCACCCATTGGCATACAAACGGTTGCCAGATTTTGGGGCGCTGTCGCAACAAGCCCAGTCACCTTAAGCGTCCCGCTCAATGATCTTAACTCAACGGCCCCGGTTTCGATACCGGCCATCTTGATCTGATCATCCCTCAGTTCAACGATATCTTCCGGGATCACCTCTCCGCTTGCCTCCGGTTTAGGTTTATCAGAATTGTCGCAGGAAGCAACAAGGAACAGTACCGGCAAAAAGAAAAGGAATATTAATGATCTATTTTTTTTCATGACTTTGGAATTAAAAGGTTTTACCTGTAATGGATTCGATGGAAATGATGATCTGGTTGTAATTGTTAAGAGCATCAAGGTAATTCTGTTTTATTGACAGCGCCCGGTTCAGATTTATGGTATAGTCCAGGTAATCCATGGCACCCGACCTGTAACTTTTGGTTGTTTGTTCTATGATGATATCCGCTTCCGGAACAGCTTGTTTCTCATAATAATCCAAGCTATTCCTGTACTTGGAATACTCGCTGAGCAGATTGCTGTAATTGCCTTTCAAAAGTTTCTCAAAATATTCCGAATTGGTCTGAGAAACCATTTGTTTGATCTTCGCGGCTTTTGCTCTTGAAGTATAGGGAACAAACCAGATCGGCAGGGTAATACCAGCCTGGATGTATGAAAACCGGCTCCCCGAACCGAATGTCGTTGGAACACCGTTTATATCCTGCACTCCGATGATGGTTTGTGAAGCATACCCAATATTAAGATCAGGAACAAGACGGTTTGATTCGACGTTTCTCTCCAGTCGTGAAACTTCGATCTGTTGCCTGTAGAATCCTGCTGAAGGGTTGTTTGCCAGCACGGAGGTATCTCCGGCCATGACCAGCGGCAGACGTCGAAGTACTGTATCTATGGGGAGGACTGCCGTGGATGAATTAACCAGCATCTGCAATTTCTGGCGGAAGATCTGGATATCAGCATTGATCTGCCGGAGCTGGTTCTGCACTTCCATCCTTTGAGAACGTGCTGTGATCATCTCAAGCCGATTGGTTTCTCCCGTTTTTGCCCTTAACTCGGCAGCCCTGAGAAAACCTGAATAAAGGCTGTCCTGGTACGAAAGCAAATTCCGCTTGGAATAGAGGTATGCCAGTTGCCAGTATACTACCTTGACCTGCGTGGCAATATCAAGCCGTGAGATTTGAAGCTCATATTCACTGCTTTTGACATTCGCTTTTGCAAGTTTATTCTGGCTGATATAAAGAGTTGGGAAAGCTAAACCCTGAGATACCGAGATCAGGTTGTCTTTCTGCCAGGAGTTGAACTGACCGTATTGCCCTTCCACAACGGTCTTAGGAATATCCCAGGAAGCACCTTTCAGGGCCTGTTGAACATTAACGGAATATACTGCGGAACGAACAGCAAGGTTGCTGTCAAACGCCAGTTGAAGCGCCTGTTTCAGGTCAATATATGTTGGCTGCTGCGCAGAGGCAGGTTGACTGGCTAAAAGTCCGGCAGATCCTGTAACAAGAGCGATCAACAGAGTGACTGCTTTACGGCGAAAGATCTTCCTGAACGATAAAGAGGAAAAGATGACATAGAAAACCGGCAGAATGATCAGCGTCAGGAAAGTGGAAGTGATCAGTCCTCCGATAACCACTGTGGCCAGGGGTTTCTGAACCTCAGCGCCTGCGGAAGTAGCAAGAGCCATCGGAAGAAAACCAAGCGAAGCGACTGCCGCTGTCATCAATACAGGGCGAAGCCTGGTGTGAAGCCCTTGCAGAACTCGCTCCTTCAGATCCGACATACCTTCCTTTTCAAGCCGGTTAAACTCTGCGATCAGGACAATTCCGTTAAGAACCGCCACTCCGAACAGCGCTATAAAGCCCACACCAGCTGAAATGGAGAAGTTCATCCCTCTCAGCCACAAAGCAAACACTCCTCCCATGGCGGCAAGAGGCACAGCCGAATAAATCAGTAGCGTCTGCTTGACCGAATGGAAAGAGAAATACAACAACACAAAAATCAGTAGCAAGGCAACCGGGACGGCGATAGATAATCTGGCCTTTGCCGCTTCAAGATTTTTGAATTGCCCTCCGTAGTTGATAAAATATCCTGCCGGGAGCTTGATTTTCTGGTTGATCTGCTGTGTTACTTCGGATATGACAGTCGCGATATCACGATTCCGGACGTTAAAACCTACCGTGATTCTCCGCTTGGTGTTCTCCCTGGATACCTGGGCAGGTCCTGATTTTATCTGAACATTCGCGATCTGATCAAAGGGAATCTGTCCACCCCTGGGTAACGCAACAGAAAGATTCTTCACGTTCTCAATATCCTGCCGGTATTCTTTATCCAGTCGAACCACCAGTCCAAACCGTTTTTCTTCATCGAAGACCACTCCGGCCTGACTTCCTGCAAAGGCAGCGCGAAGGATCTTGTTGACTTCTTCGACAGAAAGGCCGTATTGTGCAAGTTTCTTACGATCGTAATCCACCTGGACCTGCGCCAGTCCTGTGACTTTTTCAACATTTATATCTTCCACGCCGGGAATCCTCCGGATCAGATCCTCAATATCACCGGCTTTATCCGACAGGGTATTCAGATCATCACCGAAGATTTTGATGGCAATATCCTGTTTCGAACCCGATAGTAACTCGTTGAAACGCATCTGGATCGGTTGCTGGAACTCGAATTTCACACCAGCAAGTGTAACCAGTTTTTCCTGCATTTTCTCGACGAGTTCCTCCCGGGTCTTCGCCGAGGTCCATTCACTTTTTGGTTTTAATGTGATAATATAATCCCCGGTTTCCATGGGCGTTGGATCAGTCGGAATTTCACCTGCCCCGATCTTGCAAACTGTATGGTTGATCTCGGGGAAATTCGCCAGGAGGATCTTATTCGCTTTTTGTACCATTTCTACTGTATTCGATAAAGAACCGCCCTGGAGGGTGATCACCCCGGCAGCCAGGTCGCCTTCCTCAAGCTGGGGGATGAACTCACCGCCAAGCTTGTTAAACAGGAACAGGCTGAACAGGAACAAGACAACGGTAGTTACAGAAACCAGCAACTTATGGCGCAATGCAAAACCGATTGCAGGGTTAAAAGCCTTATGTACCCAATTCATCAGTTTATCGGAGAAATTCCGCTTGTGCTGCGTCTTCCTGCTCAGGAACAATGCCGAAGCCATCGGCACATAGGTAAGCGATAAAATCGCTGCACCCAGCAACGCGAAGGTGACGACCTGGGCCATGGGACGGAACATCTTTCCTTCGATCCCTACCAGTGCCATGATAGGAAGATAAACGATCAGGATGATGATCTGCCCGAACGTGGCTGAGCTCATCATCCTTTTTGCCGATTCAAACACATTCTCATCCATCTGTTGAGCAGATAGTTTCAGAATTCCCTGGTGATGATGCTTGCTCATGGTGATCCGGTAAACGGCACTTTCCACGATGATCACCGCACCGTCCACGATCAGTCCGAAGTCGATGGCTCCGAGGCTCATCAGGTTGCCTGATACTCCGAAAATATTCATCAACGATATGGCAAAGAGCATGGAGAGAGGGATCACCGAGGCTACAATCAGGCCTGCCCTGAGGTTTCCGAGCAGCAGAACGAGAATGAAGATAACGATCAGCGCCCCTTCAAGCAGATTCATGGAGACCGTGCCAATGGCGCGGCCTACCAGATCTGAACGGTTGAGAAAAGGTTCAATCATAACTCCGTTGGGAAGGGACTTCTGTATTGATTCAATTCTTGATTGGACATTTTCAATGACCTCGTGAGCGTTGGCTCCTTTCAGCATCATTACCACTCCACCGACGGCTTCTGAGGTATCCACGACAAAAGCGCCATAACGGGTGGAACTGCCGAATTGAACCGTTGCTACATCGCGGATCAGTATCGGGATACCTGCATCATTATTGTTGACAACGATATTTTCAATATCATCGACCGATTTGACCAGGCCAATCCCACGGATGAAGTAGGCGGTTGGTTTTTTATCGATATAGGCGCTTCCTGTATTCTCGTTGTTTCTTTCCAGAGCATCGAAAATATCCGTGAGTGTGAGGTTCATCCCGCGAAGCCGATCAGGATTGACGGCGATTTCATATTGCTTAACGAAGCCTCCGTAGCTGTTGATGTCGGCAACTCCCGGGGTGCCTAGCATCTCTCTGCGGACAATCCAGTCCTGGATCGTTCGCAGTTCCATCGGGGTGTATTTATTTTCGAGGCCTTTGTCAACTGCAAGGCGATACTGATAAATTTCTCCCAGCCCGGTGGAAATAGGAGCCAACTCGATCTTTGCCAGTCCCGGAGGGATGTTGTCTTCCGCTTCCTTCAGCCGTTCACTAAGTTGTTGCCTCGCCCAATAGACGTTCACATCGTCTTTGAAGACCACCGTAACGACCGACAACCCCAGTCGGGAAATGGATCGCAGCTCAATAATATCCGGAATATTGGCCACTGCCACTTCGATGGGAGCCGTAATGAAGCTTTCAACTTCCTGAACGGCAAGCGAAGGTGCAAGTGAGATGACCTGGACCTGGTTGTTTGTGATGTCAGGAATGGCATCGATAGGAAGTCTCGTCAAGGAATAGGTTCCCCATCCAATCAATGCAAGAACAAACAACCCCACAATAAACTTGTTCTTGATTGAAAAATGAATAATTCGTTCTATCATGACTTATTTATTTAAGAATATGATGCGTAAGATTATGATGTAACGGCGATACAGCCATCATTGGCAGCATTCATAAGATCATTCTGTAATGACTGGAAAGTCAAAGAATAAACCAAGAAATGAAGCCAGGAAACATCAGGCTTTTGGAGGGATCAGAAATTCGAGAAGATCTGCACTTTTGAACATGGTCCTGTTTTCATGGTATTTTAAATCAAAACCAATGATGGTAAAATCAAGAGACTGATCGGTAATATGAAAACAAGCATGGCAGCATTGACAGGTGCAAAAGGGTGAGCAATGGTCAATATCCCCATGACTTGCAGAAGTTGCGGCATGAGAATATTCAGTTTGTTGAGAAGAATGCACTATAGCGATGTCGTCGCAGTGTATGCCACTGAGCAGTATGATGTACAGAGACAAAAAGATCGCTAAGGCTTTCGTTATCATTGCGAATGCAAAAGTAGGGAAAAAAATGATGCAACATGATTGCAGAGTCAACAAGGTTAAATTATCATCCGCGATTTGTATGAACGATGTTGGTATGGATATTTCATTTTATGAAAAGTTTCATATTGTATTGTTTGCCAGATGATAAGACCCGCAGCAGATAAATACCGGATTGAAATTTCGTTGTCCGGATGGTGATCGGGGAAATTCCCGAATGGGTTGAATAGCAAATGCGGCCCATCGTATCGACCAATTGTGCTTCATACAGGTTGTTCATGTCGTTTTTGAATCGTATTTCAATGACTTCCGTAACAGGGTCTTCTTGTACATCAACCTGTAAATTGCCATTTACAACCATGATGCCTGTCCCTGTTCCATTGTTTTCAAACCAATCAAGTTCCTTAGAATAGGAACCGGCTATCACGTCCGGCAGGGAATCATTATTCAGATCCGCAAGACACAGTCCGCTCGGGTTGATCAGTGTATCGCATATCTGATACCTTGTGAAACCCTCGCTCCCGTCGTTTTTCCACCAGCATAGTTTACTTGAGCCCCAGGACTCGCCAATGATATCCTTATGCCCGTCATTATTCATATCCGATATCTTCACAGAAACCGGACAGCCGGAAGTACCGGGTAATATATGCTTTGTGAATGCATTTGCACCGTCATTTTCAAACCAGCTAAAACTTGTCCCGCAGGCTGCCCCGGCAAGATCAATGTCCCCGTCGCCATCAATATCTCCGGATGCTCCCCCATGCACCATGGGATAAGGGATCAGATGTTCCGTAAAAATCAATGGAGCCGTCTGCTCATACCACAAGAGTCCACCGCTTGCCATAAAATTATTCCCAAGGATATCCGGGTCATTGTCCTTGTCAAGGTCTGTAATTTCCACCCAAGTGCTGCTGTAGGATTGCGTACTGAGCTGTATATACGTGAAGTTCAGGTTGCCGTCGTTACGAAGAATGACCATGCCGGTTCCTGCATCCTGGGTGGCGCACACGATATCCAGGTCACCATCGTTGTCAAGGTCATCAGCGGCAAGTGTCAATGGATGCTGCACAGGAACAGGAATGACATGCTTTGTGAACACCTGGGTCCCGTCATTCTCAAAGAAAATCACCTGGTTGAACTCATAGGAGCATGCCAACACATCGTTGTCCTGGTCAAGATCGAAATCGATAATGATTGCTCCGGTTGCATTACAGACGCCAATTGCATGAAGCGAGAACTGGTTATTCGTTTCATTCTTTACCCATTGAAGAGTATTTTGATCCGGTTCAGTAAAAAGAATATCCGGATGGTTATCCAGATCCAGGTCACCCGTTGATACTTCAAACACTCTGGATAAAGGGCTCTGATACAGAAAGTGGCCGGAGAATGATGTCCCCTGACCCGGACCTGATTTTATCAGACACAAAAGAATTACCAATGAGATCGTTATTTTTTTCATTGTAAACCTAATTTATTGAAATATATGCAATACAATACAAAGAGTTGTGGACTTGATCAACAGATCCATCTGAAGTAATTTTGAATCCGGATCACCTTATCAGGTGCATCCGCTTTGTGCAGGAATATTTTCCGCATAAAAGCCTGCAGCAAAAGAGCCCGCTTTTCAGAAAAGAACCGTCGAAGGTTACTTGATAGGTTCCCGGTTCCTTCCTTTCGTTCAGAACGGTCTGAATGATACGACCGGTGATATCATAAACTTCAATACGTATCTTCTCCTCCTTCCCGACAGTAAATTCAATGTTTGTTACGCTGCTGAAGGGATTGGGAAAGTTCTGCCGCAACAGGCACGGGGATATGACTTCCTGGTTTGTTTCTTTTACACCAACCGGCAGGTTGAGGGATTCCAGGGATGCATCACCCCGTCCGATCCCCCCGGAATACTGGGCAGACAGGAGCGCCGGGAATGCAAGGGCCACGCAAAAAATTATTATGATCTTCTTCATTTTGAATATTTTATGTTGCTTGTTTAGTCATTGGATTGCGCCGTTCTACCTCCACGTCCGCCATCGGTAGGGTATCTTACGGCATCAATGCCGGCAGCGCCGTACCTGTCTGATACCCGCATGTACGGACCGGTATACGACCAGTAACTTCCGCGGAAACCGGCTCCGGCTGAGTTTGAACCCGGCCAGTTTGTTACATTGGCATATCCGTTTGAGTTCAGGATACCGTCACCGTGAAGAGCTGTAAATCCGCGACCCGTCGGATGACCTGCCGAAACAAAATGCTCCAGGAGATTCCCGCTCATCTCCATGACTCCATAATAGGTTGCCCCGGCCGTTATCCGCCCTGTATTCATCGGATTTCCTGCGAAGATCCCGACACGTAACGGCCCATTGACAGGTCCGTTTATCGGGGTCGTCAGGCTGTAGGCTGCATTCCCTTCAGAAGAATTGAAGTTTGAAGAAATATTTTCCGAAGTGCCTCCGCTGCCTGATAATGTGTACGTGCCGATGGTTACTGTGTCTGTTCCCCAGGCAAACTCATTCGGCACCGGCTGTAACGTACCACGGCATGTTTTTTCGTATTCCATCTCCGTGAGGGGCCGCAAACCGCTCCAGTCGAAATAGGCTGCGATATCTGCCCAGTTAAGGTTACTGCACGCTACATATGGCCTGGAGGTCGAATACTGGCCGACGACATTTCCGGTGATTGCATAACGGTATCCACTGCCGGAATATTTCCGCCTGGTTGCCTGGGACTGAGTCAGCGTATTCAGGAAATCGACATATTGCTGCTGGCTGATCTCAAATTTCATACAATAAAAAGCCTTAAATCCTTTTGGGAAGGTGGCAGGGATCGGGCCTGCCTGATCTCCTCCCTGATAAGACACATTATAGTATAGGTTCCCGCTCTCCTGGCCTACCGTGATCTCTTCTTCATCGTTCACTTCGAATGGAGAGGTCACTTCCGGATAGGTATAAAAAGCGCTTGGTTCATTCCCGCCGGTGCCGAGATAAAAACTGCCCTGCGGAATAAATATATGTTCAATGGCAAAAACCCTGAGATCGACCATATCGTTATCGTTCACGCCACCTGCACCGTAATTCCAGCGGATCTTTACGTCCGAAAGCGATAATAAACCTGATCCATTGGAATCCCTGTAAATAAATATTCCCGCAACCTGGTTTGAAGTGTCGTTATATGGTTGGTCCGGGTCAACCAGGCCGGTTTCAATGATTGAACCGGGCGACGGGATGTGCCCGGCAGTATCGAAGTAAACATGCTGCCAGGGTCCGCCATTCACCCGGAATTTTACAAAAACCCATGCGGCATCATAATTATACGGCTCCTGATATCCCAGACCGGCCAGGTCATTTCTCCAGGAATTCTCCCACGAAATGTCAAAGCCTATTAAACAGGTGTGTTTTTCAAGATCCTGCCCCGAAATTGTGATGTCCGATAAAGTAATGTTATTTGCATTGAGAGCAGGATGGAATATCCACAACAAACATATTATGATGATTTTCCAATACTTCGTTTGATTTTTCATAGCATTCTATTTTAATTGTCTGAATCAGGAAAGCAGGTGCAAATATTCTTTCAAATGTAGGATTCTGTCCCCGCAAAACAGTCCGGGCGGAACGGCAAGGACAACATTATCCACTCCTTTATCACTTCCTTACTTACATGGTAGGGAAGGAAGCTGGGAGAATGTAATGTTCTTACTTGACCACCGTTAGTTCGGTGGTTCATAGATGGGGCAAGTAATCTATCTTGAATAGCTTGTAGGATCTCTTTATTACTAATGCTATTCATATCATTATAGATGAACAGCAAGAAATGTTCTTATTGACCTCTCATAGAAAGCAAAGGCGTGAAGCTTTGCATGGACACGCCGCCTAAATTGACCACCTCAAACAAATAAGAGAAAAGAAATTAACGTTTTGTCAACAATAACAGGCTGTTAGAAAGGAAAAGAAAAGTAATTACTTTCCGATGCAGAACCGGCTGAATATGTGGT
Source organism: uncultured Prolixibacteraceae bacterium (assembly GCA_964525995.1). GTDB lineage: Bacteria > Bacteroidota > Bacteroidia > Bacteroidales > FEN-979 > CAIVAT01. The sequence goes on from CAZGIM010000010.1 coordinate 37,909, forward strand.
CGAGAATTTCGTCGGTTGTTATTTCTCCCGTTATCTCCCCTAAGTGATAGAGCGCCCTCCTGATGTCGATGGTCACCAGATCGGTCGGAACCCCCTGGGCAAATCCTTCCTGAACCGATTCGACAGCCTCCCTGGCACATATCAGTGCTTCAAAGTGTCGTGAATTGGAGATAATGGTCCTGTCGCTTAGATTCACATCCTTTACCAGTCCCACCAGATGCTCGGCCAAGAGGTGGATGTTTTCCTTGCGTTTTCCAGAAACAAAGATCGTTTCGAGTTCGACAAAATCTTTAAAACCCTGGGGTAACTCAGACAACTGATCGGTTTTGTTGCCGACCAGAACCAGGTGGTTTGATTGCTCGGCCGTGATCTCCCTGATATCTGCAATCTCATTCATGACATCCTGAAACGACTGTTGGGTTACATCAAAAACGTACAGGATGATCGATGCTTCGCCGATCTTGGCCCAGGTCCGTTCAATTCCGATCGTTTCAATCTTATTTTCCGCGGCCCTCAAACCGGCAGTATCGATGAACCTGAAACTGTAACCGCCTATCACAATAGTATCCTCGATGGCATCACGCGTGGTCCCCGGAATCTCAGAAACGATAGCCTTTTCCTCATTGAGAATGGCGTTCAGAAGAGTCGATTTCCCGACATTCGGCTTTCCGACAATGGCAACCGGAATCCCGTTCTTGATCACATTTCCCAACCTGAATGATTGGATGAGCGCCTCTATTTCTGAAAGAAGTTTATCAAGTAAGGCTTTCAATTCACTCCGGTCTGCAAACTCAACATCTTCCTCACTAAAATCAAGCTCAAGCTCAATCAGCGCCGTGAAATCTACCAGCGCCTTCCTCAGCTCTTTTATTTTCCCTGAAAATCCGCCTCTCATCTGATGAATTGCCAAATCATGCGAGGTCTTTGAATGGGATGCAATCAGATCGGTTACCGCCTCTGCCTGGGTGAGATCCAGCTTGCCGTTGGTAAATGCCCTGAAAGTGAATTCGCCGGGGCTCGCCAGCCGGATTCCCTCCGACAGCAGCACCTCTATGATTTTCTGTTGTATATAAACCGATCCATGCGAAGAGATCTCAACAACTTCTTCGCCCGTGTATGAGTTGGGGGCCCGGAAAACCGAGATCAACACTTCATCCAGAACGGATTCTCCTTCGAAGATAGTTCCGAAATAAATAGTGTGTGAAGAAGCATTCCGGATATTAAGATCTTTTTGAGCAGGTTTGAAGATGTTCGAAACAACCTCTAATGATCTTTCACCGGATACCCTGATCACTGCAATAGCCCCCGTACCCGGCGCAGTCGATAGGGCGCAAATTGTCTCTCTGTTGTCACGGAAAATCATGGTGTATTGGTGTATAATTGTAAACTTTTTAAGGCAAACATACATAATTCCGTCCGGTGAAGAAAAAATCGGATGAAACAGACTGAAAATTATTATGACCCGGTTTCTCCTGAATGAAAACATTTATCTTTGATTTCAAATTGAAACACAGGTTTCTTCTGCCAAATTTTGACCAGATGAGCATTTTAGTAAATAAAGATTCCAGGGTCATTGTTCAGGGAATTACGGGCCACGAGGGTTCCTTTCATGCAAGTCAGATGATTGAATATGGAACCAACATTGTTGGCGGAGTAACACCTGGTAAGGGCGGTATCAGCCATCTTGGCAAACCGGTCTTCAATACGGTCTGGGATGCGGTACATTCAACAGGGGCCGATGTTTCGGTACTCTTTGTTCCACCTCCCCTTGCCGCCGATGCCATTCTCGAAGCTGCCGACGGAGGGATAAGACTTATTGTCTGCATCACTGAGGGAATTCCCGTTAAGGATATGATTTCGGTGAAGGAGTATCTGAGATGCAGGGGCGCAAGGATGATCGGTCCGAATTGTCCCGGCATCATCACGCCTCCTTCAACAAAAATAGGCATTATGCCGGGGTTCATCCACCGGCCCGGATCGGTAGGGATCGTTTCCCGTTCTGGAACCCTCTCGTATGAAGCGGTTGACCAAATATCAAAAGCCGGATTGGGCCAGTCAACCATGATCGGTGTAGGAGGGGATCCCATCCCCGGCACCACCATTCGCGAAGTCATCGAACTCTTTATGAATGATCCGGAAACCGAAGGAATCGTCATGATCGGTGAAATAGGCGGAAATATGGAGACTGATGCCGGTTTCTGGATCCGTCAGCACGGAAACAAACCAGTGGTTAGCTTCATCGCGGGTGCAACTGCTCCTAAAGGAAGAACCATGGGTCATGCAGGGGCTATCATCGGAGGAAAGTCCGACACAGCCCAGGCAAAGAAGGAGATTCTGAAACAATGCGGAGTGATCGTGGTCGATTCGCCTGCCGACCTTGGAACCACCATGGCACAGGTTTTAAAGAACTGACCGCTTCCCTGACCCGGTTACTCTTTCAGGTATTCATAAGCTCCTAATGATGGAGTATTCCCGCGATCAATACCCCTTATATCAAATGGAATTCCAAGCGGCTTCCCTTGGCCGATGGCAGGTGAGATGCTGTCGATCCGGTAATCCATTTTCTGGGTATCGATAAAACCAGGATCTTTATTGACAAGGCAGTTGATATATCTGTTGGGATCGTTCAATTTTAATTGGGTACGAAGAAGGGCATGGTCAAACTGAAAATTGAATCCGGCTCCAACTGCTGAATCGAGCATGATCTCCTCACTGTTGGATCCGTAAAGGATGGCATTCCCAAAATAGGCTTTCGTTAACGGATGTGTGATTTTTGTTCCGTTCGTATCATAAACGTAATTACTCAGGTACAATGCTGGGACATTTCGTACCGAGGATGTCCAATAGTTACCCACAGTCAGTTGTCTGAAATCATACGAACCGCCATAGTTGATGTCCAGAGAGGGGCCGCCGCAACTTCCGATCACACAGTTTTCCGAAACAATATAGGTTCCGTAAGCCAAAATTCCTGAGGCGGTAAAATTTTGAATTATGGTATTTCTCAGGGTAAGCATCGGGGTAACGGATGAGACCGCAGAATCGGCAAAGATGCCGAAAGTGCCGTTTTTAATGATGGCATGGTCTAATACATGTTCCTTGCTTCCCGCCTCCAGGAAAATTCCTCTCCATTGTCCGGGTAAATCTTTATAGTAGGGATCCAGGCGATCGCCCTGAAATCGCACCGGATGTTCGAGCGATCCGGGTATCTGCAACGACGCATTAAACGATACGGATAAATAAGCTTCTTTATGAAAATAAACCCGCGTGCCGGGCATGATGATCAGGATCCCGTTGGTATCGACCCTGAGTGATTCATAAATAACATGAGCCCGGGTGCTGTCCCAGATATTCTGCCCCTGCAACAATGCTTTCCGGTGAAATACCGCGTCACGACCCCATGCAACCAGTTTTACATACTGCTGGTTCCCATTCAGCAAAAAACCAATCGAATCATCCACCACAAAAGGGGTGTTCAGGTTATGAGGATCGACCGTGACGCGTACAAAAACATAGATACTGTCCTGACCTGAGATCTCGACATTTTCAACCGTATTGGCAGGGATTCCGTTCACATTGATCCGGTAACTGGAGTTTGATCCCCCGCCAACCGAAATCCTTGATATATTTACTTTCCGGTCATGATTATTATACACCACCAGCCGTTGCGTTACCGAGCCGATGGTCGGAAAAACCGTATCGAAGAATACCGTATCAGTTGAAAAGGAGAGGGTGAGACCGGGACTGGAATCCAATTTCTCATTTTTCCGGCAGGAGGTCGAAATCCAAATTGAGACGAGGAGTCCGATGATCAGGATAATAATAGATTTATGTTTGTTCAAAGGCACGATTTACCGTATATTAAGATATTATTAAGTTTGATAAAGGGTAACGTTAAAAAACCAGATTATTGTAATTTTGCAGATCATTTTTAATGCTTATATTTGAATTTTCCAAAGAAAATCAGCACAATGAGTTATATCAATTTTGACAAGACCCAACTCGTAAATCTTGAATATTCTCTCAGCCGTGAACTGCTCCGCTCAAACCGCGCCGGATCCTATGCCAATTCGACTATTATAAACTGCAACACCCGGAAGTACCACGGAATGCTTGTTACACCCCAGCCCGGTATTGACCATGAAAATCATATCCTGTTATCCACTCTGGATGAGACGGTCATCCAGAGGGATGCAGAATTCAACCTGGGGATCCACAAATATCCTGGAGGAGTATATAATCCCAAAGGACACAAATACTTCCGGGATTTCGTGACCGAGCCGATTCCCATGATGACTTACAGGGTAGGAGGGGTCATCCTTACCAAGGAGATGATCTTCACCACCCGGGAAGACCGGATGATCATCAAATACACCTTGGTGGAAGCCCATTCCCCAACCAAAATCCGGCTGAAACCTTTCTTAGCATTCCGTAACATCCATGCATTGAGCAGGGAGAATATATTTGCAGATAAAAAGTATGAGCCGGTGCCCAGGGGCATCAAGGTAAGGATGTATTTAGGGTATTCCGATCTTTTCATGCAGCTATCCAGCAATAATGAATATACCCACGTTCCCGACTGGAACTACAACATCGAGTACCAGGAAGAGATGGAACGGGGTTATGAATACCAGGAAGATCTTTATACTCCCGGATTTTTCGAATTCGATATTAAAAAGGGCGAAAGCGTATATTTTGCAGCAGGTGTCAAAGAGATCAATCCCTCCATGATGAAACGGGCATTTGAGGCGGAACTTAAACTGCGAACACCGAGGAATACTTTTGAAAACTGCCTCGCTAACGCCGCCCAGCAATTCATCATCGTGAAAGGCAAGAATACCGAGGTCGTAGCAGGATTCCCATGGTATGGCCGCTCGGGCCGCAGTACCTTTATCTCACTCCCCGGTCTGACACTGGTTCAGGGTAATTTTACCACATGCAAAGCGGTGATCGACACCTTAGTCTCTGAAATGCAGGGACCGTTTTTCCCGCATACCGGTTCGGGTAACTCGATCACATATTGCTCTTCCGACACCTCCCTCTGGTTTTTCTGGACGTTACAGCAATATTCACGCTTTACAGGAAACGATACCTGTATCTGGAAGGATTATGGTAAAAAAATGAGGTTGATCCTCGAAAGTTACCGTGATGGAACGGATTTCAATATCCACATGGAATCTGACGGATTGATCCATGCGGGTATCCCCGGTAAAGCGCTTACCTGGATGGATGCTGTTGCGTATGGTAAACCAGTTACCCCCCGCATCGGAAAAACCGTTGAGGTCAATGCGCTTTGGTACAACGCAATCTGTTTCAGCCTGGAATTAGCCAAGACGGCCGGCGATCATCAATTTGTCGAGGAATGGAGCGGACTGGCCCGGATGCTACCCGATTCATTCGTGTCGGCATTCTGGAACCCCGAGAAAAAATACCTTGCCGATTACATCGACGGAGAATATAAAGACTGGACCGTAAGGCCTAATATGGTGATTGCGACCTCGCTGCCTTATAGTCCGGTGAAAGAGGAGATTCGCAAAGAGGTGCTGAGCCGCGTCAAACAAGAATTACTGACCCCGAGAGGCTTACGTACCCTTACCCCAAAAAGTCCGGTTTATAAAGGAAATTACGTGGGAAATACCTTTGAACGCGATACTGCTTGTCACCAGGGAACAGTTTCTCCTTGGATTCTTGGCCATTTTGTTGAGGGGTACCTGATGATTCACGGGAGGAGCGGGCTTTCTTTTATTAAATCGATTTTCGAAGGTTTCGAGGCCGTTATGACCGAGCATGGAATTGGTACCATTTCGGAGTTTTATGACGGGGATCCGCCCAATGCCCCAAGAGGCGCCATTTCGATGGCATGGTCGGTGGCGGAACTGCTCAGGATTAACTATTTGATTAAACAGGCAGAGTAACCGGGATGGGAAAAGCTTGTAGCATTTGATTATCAATTGTAATACTAAATTCGTTCATCATATATCGTAAATCAGCAGACAAAATGCGCGTCTTAATGTTTGGGTGGGAATTCCCGCCGCATATTACGGGTGGATTGGGAACTGCATGTTTCGGGCTCACCAAGGGTTTGGTCAAACATGGTATTGAGGTGACCTTTGTCGTGCCCAAGGCATTCGGTGATGAAATCAAAGAGGGGTTCAGGCTGGTTAACGCTAGCGATCTGGTTCTGGATTTCGAACAAAATGAAACCCGCTCCTTCCTTGAAAAGATTCAATACATGGAGATAGGCTCGAATCTCGTTCCATATCTTGATCCGGAAGAATTTGAATTAGCCGTAACCTCACAAAAAAGGGAAGAAAGTGTCGAGCATACGGTATTTTCACGGCAATATAATTTTTCAGGAAAATACGGGCCGAACCTTATGGAAGAGGTCTCCCGTTATGCCCTGGTTGCCTCTTCGCTCGCATCGTCGGGCGATTTTGATGTGATACATGCACACGACTGGCTGACCTATCCAGCGGGCATAGCCGCCAGGAAAATATCCGGCAAGCCGCTGGTGGTACATGTGCATGCCACCGAATTTGACCGGTCGGGCGAAAATGTCAACCAACCGGTTTATGATATTGAACGACAGGGTATGTCCGAAGCCGACAAGGTCATCACCGTGAGCAACCTGACGCGGCAGATCGTGATCGACCGGTATGGAATTCCTCCCGATAAAGTATTTACGGTTCACAATGCCGTCGAGCCGGTTGAACGCCCCGAACTGGAGGGTGTTACGAAACATGTGAAGGAAAAGGTGGTCACCTTTTTAGGCAGGGTCACCTACCAGAAAGGCCCCGATTATTTTGTTGAAGCTGCCTATAAAGTACTCAAGCGGGATTCAAATGTTCGGTTCGTTATGGCGGGATCCGGCGACCTTCTCAACCGGATGATCCGCAGGGTCGCCCAACTCAAAATTGCTACCAAATTTCATTTTACCGGATTTCTTTCCGGACCCGATGTCGATAAAATGTTCGCAATGAGCGATGTCTATGTCATGCCCTCCGTATCCGAGCCATTCGGAATCTCTCCCCTTGAAGCAATGCGTTCCAATGTCCCTGTCGTGATCTCCAAACAATCAGGTGTAGCCGAGGTGCTTCAACATGCACTGAAAGTCGATTTTTGGGATATTGACGCGCTGGCCGACGCCATCTACGGCATTCTCCATTATGACGGCCTCCGGAAAATGTTTATCCGCTACGGTAAAACTGAAGTGGATAATCTGCTGTGGGAAAACGCCGCTGTTCATATTATTGATGTTTATAACAAAGCTGTTTATAAGTGATTATATGAGATCGATCTGCCTTTATTTTCAAGTACACCAGCCTTTCCGGCTCAGGACTTACCGGTTCTTCAACATTGGTCAGGATCACCACTATTATGATGATTACCAGAACAGGCATATTATCCGACGGGTCGCTGAAAAATCGTACCTGCCGGCTAACAAACTGATGCTCGATCTGATCAGGGAGTATGGAAGCGCATTTCAGATTAGCTACTCCATTTCGGGAACCGCATTGGAACAACTGCAGACTTACATGCCTGAAGTGATTGAAAGCTTTCAGGAATTAGCCCGGACCGGACAGGTTGAATTCATTGCCGAAACCTATGCCCATTCTTTAGCTTCCCTGAGAAATAAAGATGAATTCGTTAGGCAGGTCAACAAGCACGCTTCCATGATTCAAAGTCTCTTTGGCAAGAAACCCCTGACGTTCCGGAACACCGAGTTGATCTATTCTGATCAGATCGGTGAAATGGTTGCAGAGATGGGTTTCCATACCATGCTGACCGAAGGCGCAAAACATATACTCGGTTGGAAGAGTCCAAACTATATTTACTGTAACAATATTAATCCCAAGCTGAAGGTGCTTCTTCGCAACTTCCGGCTGAGCGATGATCTGACCTTCCGATTTTCGAACCAGGACTGGTCAGAGTGGCCGCTGACCACCGAGAAATTTGTTTCCTGGCTCAACACCATCGAAAAACAGGAGGAGGTAGTTAATCTGTTTATTGATTATGAGACCATTGGTGAACACCAGTGGGAAGAGACCGGTATCTTTGATTTTTTCAGACATCTGCCCTCCACGGTCTTCTCAAAATCCGATTACACGTTTAAAACCCCTGATACGCTTTATCACGAACTGCAACCTGTTTCCGCCATCTCTGTACTGCATCCCATTTCATGGGCCGATGAGGAGCGGGATCTCACAGCCTGGCTCGGAAATGAATTACAGGATGAGGCATTTGCGAAGCTTTACTCCTACGAATCAAGGGTCAGGGAATGTGACGATCCGTTTATCCAACGCGATTGGCTGTACCTGCAAACCAGCAACCATTTCTATTACATGTGCACCAAGTGGTTTTCGGCAGGAGAAGTGCATAAATATTTTAATCCTTACGGATCGCCCTATGAAGCGTTCATCAACTACATGAATGTGCTTTCCGATTTCATGATCCGGGTTGATGATTTCCTGACACCCCAAGAGACCACACCCGAACAAACACCGCTGCAGCAAGCTGTACCGGCAACAGTGAAACCAAAACGGAGTAAAAGAGTAACCACCGACAAATCGGGCGCTTCTGTTGCCGTCGCCGGTAAAAAGAGGCAGACTAAAAATACAAAATCTTCAAAAATCGCTTCCGGGAAGAAAAGTAAGGAGAAATCCACGAAAAAACAGGTTACCAGTCAAGTAAAGAAAGCTGGAAAACCATCAGGAAAGAAATAGTTTGATCTAAAGTTGATATTTATGAAGGACCGTGTAATTGAAACTCCTGATTATATTTTTGAAACAAGCTGGGAGGTTTGTAATAAAATAGGCGGAATATATACCACTGTTGCAACCAAAGCCCAGACTCTTGCTGATGATTTTAAAGACAATTATATCCTCATTGGGCCCGATGTATGGAAGGAAACCCATCAAAACCCGGAGTTTCAGGAAGATAAATTTCTCTATAAATCCTGGCGGCAGGTAGCTGAAGCAGAAGGATTGCGCATCAAGGTCGGTCGGTGGAATATTCCCGGTAAACCGGTGGTGATCCTGGTCGATTTCACTCCCTATTTTTCCGAAAAGGATAAGATCTTTGCCCACTTCTGGGAACACTACAAACTTGACTCCCTGTCGGGTGGCTGGGATTATGTAGAGCCTGCATTGTTCGGTTATGCTGTCGGTAAAGTCATTGAAAGCTTTTATAATTTCAATATTTCCCACCATGATAAAATTGTTGCCATCTGTCATGAGTGGCTTACCGGAACCGCCATCCTTCATCTGAAGGAATTGGTCCCGCAAGTTGGTACAGTCTTTACAGCTCATTCAACAGTTGTTGGCAGGTCGATCGCCGCAAATGAGCTGCCCCTTTACAAAAATCTTGAAAATTACAATGGCGACGCAATGGCCAAACAGTTCGGGATAACTTCCAAATTCTCGCTCGAACGATTGTCGGCTCAGGAAGCAGATTGCGTTACAACCCCCGGACAAAACACCCTTAATGAAGTCCGGCAGTTTTTCGGAATCGAAGCTGATTTGCTTACCCCAGAAGGCTTCGACGACTCCTGGGTGCCCCCCCGAGAGGTATTCAGTGAAAAGAGAGAAACCTCCAGAACCAAAATTTTAGAGGTAGCTTCCGGACTGATGGGGATGGAATTCCCCGCCAACACCATCCTGATCCTCAATAGCGGGCGGTTTGAATTACGGAACAAGGGATATGAGCTGTTTATCGACGTGCTCGGTGAAATGAACTCCCAGGCTAAGCTTTCGCAGCCTATCATTGCCGTGATCGCCATCCCCGGAGGTCCTACTGCACCCAAGAAGGATCTCATCAATCGGATCAACCAGAAGGATTTTTCCCAAATCCGCCACGAGGAGTACTGTACGCATACACTGCTTGAACCGGAGAACGACCAGATAACGAAAATGATCAAGGCCAAAGGATTGATGAACCGTCCCGAGGACAAAGTCAAAGTTATCTATATCCCAACTTACCTTAATGGGTACGACGGAATTTTCGACCTGAATTATTATGACCTCCTGATTGGCTTCGACGGAACCATCTTTCCATCCTATTATGAACCCTGGGGCTACTCGGCCCTTGAAAGTCTGTCCTATCACATCCCCACCATTACAACTTCACTAACGGGTTTCGGACAATGGATTAAAGCGATGTTCCCAGGATTGAAAGATTGCACGGCCGTTATCGAACGCAATGATGATAACGACAGCGAAGTGGTTGAGAACATTGTTAAACATATTATTAACTGCGCTTCCAAGACGGAAAAAGAGATCATCAAGGCGAAGATCAAAGCCTACGAGATTTCACGTTCGGCCTTATGGAAAAACCTGATCGGAAACTACAGAATCGCTTTTTCCAATGCCATCGAAAAAAGCTTATCCCGGGCCGAACTCTATGCCGGGAAACAATCGCAGGTACTTACCAAAGCCTTACAAACTTCGGCCGAACTGAAACCCGAATGGAAAAAGGTACTGATCCAGCAAAAACTTCCTGATAACCTTGCAAGCATCGAACGGATTGCCAAGAATCTGTGGTGGTCATGGAATTATGATGGTTCCGAGTTGTTTGAATTGATACACAAGGAACGGTGGTACGAACTCAACTTTAATCCGATCGCCCTGATCGAATCGCTGTCGTACCTGGAACTTCAGGAGTTGAGCGCAAACGAGAAATTTGTCAGTAAACTCAACAAAGTGACGGCAAATTTCGATGCATACATGGCAAAGGTGGCCGAAAAACCCAAGGAGACCATTGCATACTTCAGCATGGAATACGGATTGCACGACACCCTAAAAATATTTTCAGGAGGACTGGGAATGCTTGCCGGCGACTATCTGAAGGAAGCCAGCGATTCCAATGTCAATATTGTCGGGATCGGACTGCTTTACCGGTATGGCTATTTCACCCAGACCCTTTCGATCTTCGGCGACCAGATTGCCAGTTATACACCCCAGAAATTCACTCATTTACCATTGATTCCGATGCGTGATGAACAGGGAAACTGGCTGAAGATCACCTTCGCATTCCCCGGCAGAACCATGTACGCTAAAGTCTGGCGGTGCGATGTGGGTCGGATTCCCCTGTATCTGATGGATACCGACATCGAAGAAAACTCCGAAGCCGACCGGGCCATCACCCACCAGTTGTATGGCGGCGACAACGAAAACAGGCTTCGTCAGGAACTTTTACTTGGAATCGGCGGCATCAGAATGCTCGACGCCCTCGGAATCAGGCCCGACCTATTCCATAGTAATGAAGGGCACTCCGCGTTTATCGGTCTAGAACGTCTGCGCAAACTGATTCAGAATGAAAAGCTGACTTTCCAGCAGGCCATGGAGATCATTCGCTCTTCCACCCTGTTTACAACACACACACCCGTTCCGGCCGGTCACGACACCTTTCCGGAAGACTTGCTTCGCCGGTACCTGTCACACTATCCCGATCAGATCAACATGAAGTGGGATCAGTTCGTAAACCTGGGCCGGATGGTTGACTTTGACGCCAATGAAAAATTTTCCATGAGTGTATTAGCTGCCAAATTCTCCCAGGAAATCAACGGCGTCAGCAAGATTCATGGTAGGGTCACACGCGAAATGTTCGCCCGGTTATATCAGGGCTACTATCCCGAAGAATTGCATATCGGATATGTCACTAATGGCGTCCATATGCCAACCTGGACGGCAAAATCATGGCTTCAGCTCTACAAAAAGGAATTCGGTGACGGCTTTTTCGAAGATCAGTCGAATCCCAACTATTGGAAGAAAATCCATGACGTTGACGATGACATCATTTGGAAAACCAAAATGAAACAGAAGGATCAGATGTCTGAATTTTTGCTGCAACATCTGTATGCCGATATGACCCGGCGGCATGAAAATCCAAAACTGATCTTCCAGATCAGGGAAAGCAGCAATCCGAAGGCGCTAACCATAGGCTTTGCCCGAAGATTTGCGACCTATAAAAGGGCCCACCTGTTATTTAGTAATCTCGACAGGCTTTCACGCATTGTGAACAATAAAGACAAGCCCGTTCAGTTTATGTTTGCGGGAAAAGCACATCCGAATGACAAAGGAGGGCAAAACCTGATAAAAAGAATCTATGAAATTTCACACCTCCCCGAATTCCTGGGAAAAATCTTCTTCTTTGAGAATTACGATATGCGCCTTGCCAAGTATCTCATTAAAGGAGTCGATATCTGGCTTAATACACCTACAAGACCTTTGGAAGCTTCCGGAACCAGCGGTGAAAAAGCAGTAATGAACGGAGTGGTCAATTTTAGTGTGCTCGACGGATGGTGGGCCGAAGGGTACCGTCCCAACGCGGGATGGGCGCTTGGGGAAAAGGCAACCTACGACACCCCCCAGTTTCAAGATGAACTTGACGCCGAAACCATTTACTCCATCCTTGAGGAGGAGATCATTCCGATGTACTATGAGGTAAACGATAAAAACATTCCTGTCAAATGGGTCTCTCACATCAAAAACACGATCTCTGAGATCGCTCCCCATTTTACCATGAAACGCCAACTCGATGATTATATCCGCCAGTATTATAATCCGATGCTGAAACGGACCCGTATCCTTTCCAGTAAAAACTATGAGATGACCCGGCACATTGCATCCTGGAAACGAAAGGTCATGCGGGGATGGGACAGTATTGAAGTCATATCGATGAAAGTTCCGGATTCCAATCAGAAACCACTACAGCTTGGCGAATCGTTCAAGGCAGAAATCATCCTTGATCTGAACGAATTGTCGGGAACTGATATCGGAATCGAAGTACTGTTCGGAAAAAAAATAAACGACGAGGTAAAAGAACCCAGTTTTAAAGAGGAAATGACACTGGCTAAATCGGAAAAGAATATTGTATCGTTTATTTGCGATATCCCGATTAACCAGGCAGGGGTATATGACTTTGTTTTCCGTCTGTTCCCCCGAAGCCCGCTGCTGCCACATCGACAGGATTTTAACCTTGTCCGATGGATTTGAACGGGATTTACGATAATAATGTTTAACTGACAATCTATAAATCATGAAACTACTAGAAGGAAAGACCGCACTGATTACCGGTGCGAACCGGGGAATCGGAAGATCCATCGCCCTGAAATTCGCCGCTCACGGCGCAAATGTCGCATTTTCAGATCTCCGGTGCAATGAGGATACAACTTCACTTGAATCAGAGATAACCGCATGTGGTGTCAGGGCAAAAGGATATGCCTCTGATGCAAGCTCCTTAAACGAAAGTGAACAACTTGTCAATTCGGTGGTAGAGGATTTCGGAACCATCGATATCCTGGTGAATAACGCAGGTATTACCCGCGACAATCTTCTGCTGAGGATGACGGAACAGGACTGGGACCGGATCATTACTGTAAATCTTAAGTCGGTCTTTAATCTGACCAAGGCCATCCAAAAAGTGATGATTCGCCAGCGATTTGGTTCTATAATAAACATGAGCTCCATCGTCGGAATTGAAGGAAACAGTGGTCAATCGAATTACGCTGCCTCCAAAGCAGGTATCATCGGGTTTACGAAATCGATTGCCCAGGAATTGGGATCCCGGAATATTCGGTGCAACACAATTGCTCCTGGTTTTATTGAGACCGAGATGACTGCCGGCCTTTCGCAGGAATTTCGCGATAAATGGGTCGTTGACATTGCACTGCGACGGGCAGGAACACCCGACGATGTCGCCAATCTTGCTTTATTCCTTGCTTCCGACTTGAGTTCCTATATTACCGGGCAGGCTATTACCGTTTGTGGGGGACTCCATACCTAAAATCAGCTTCTGTCTTGGTCGTTATTACTGAGTACCCAGCAGTTTTTATTCTGCTTTGCATTATTTCCGGAGCCGGATATGCTGCCATTCTATACTTTCATGACCTGAAAAAAAGGTCTGAACCCCTGTTGAACTGGAGCCTCGCAGCACTTCGATTCCTCTCGGTGTTTTTGATCGCATTCCTTCTACTCTCGCCTTTGCTGAAGAAATCAGACCGGATACTGGAAAAACCAGCCGTGATTATCGGAATCGATAACTCCGAATCGATGGTACTTTCGCACGACTCAACCTTCTGTACCCGATTGCTTCCCAAAATCCTCGATACTCTGATCCGTGATCTGGACGACCGGTTCAATGTGAATATCTATAGTTTCGGGAACCGGCTTTCATCCGGTTTTAAACCGCATTTCAGGGAACAGGGAAGCGATATCTCCCTGTTTTTTAACGAATTCGACAACCGGTACTCAAACCTGAATGCTGCCGCCCTGATCCTCATAACCGATGGAATCTATAACAAGGGAACCGATCCCTTTTATACAGCCCGAAAGATCATGTTCCCGATCTATACGGTTGGTATCGGGGATACCTCATTGAAAACCGATGGGGCCATAAGGAAAGTAAAAGTCAATAAGGTGGTCTTCAAAAACGATCAGTTTACGGCCGAAGCCCTGGTCGATTTGATCGGTTATCAGGGATCGATCGTGAAAATCAGGTTAAACCAGGGAACTAAAACCCTGGATACCCGTGAAATATCGGCGCCATCACGAATATCGACCCGGAAAATACCCTTCACCCTGGAAGCAAAAGAAAAGGGATTCTTTAAATACACGGTGTTCCTTGATCCGCTGCCTGGCGAAGAAAACAAAGATAACAACCGGTACGATTTTTATGTGGAGGTTCGCGAGTCCCGTAAACAGGTCGCCATCGTCACCAGCATGAAGCATCCCGATATAAATGCCATGAAAAGCGCGCTGGAAGGAACCTCCAGTTACGAGATCACGACCCTCGATCCGGAAGGATACCGCTCTACTACCAGGAAATTTAACCTTGTCATCCTTTACCAGCTTCCTTCAATTACCGGAATAGCCAACATGAATATGGTTGCAAAATCAACGGATCCCCTGTTATGTGTACTTGGAACGCAGACCGATATCAACGGCTTTAACCAACTGAACACTGGTTTTATAATCAATGGTTTCAAGAATTCGTTTTCCGATGCCTTACCGGTCGTCAATGAAAGTTTCTCGCTGTTCACCCTTGACCGTAATGACTTTCAGATATTTTCAAACTTCCCGCCGCTGATTGCCCCGTTCGGAATCTATCAAAACAGTCCTGTTGCCGAAGTTCTTTTTCACCAGAAGATATCCAATGTTTTGACCGGATCGCCTTTGATTCTGATAAGCAGGACACCGGATCGCAAAATCGGGATCATAGCAGGGGAAAACCTATGGCGATGGAGAATTTCCAGCTATATACAGTCGAAGAGCCATGAACCGTTCGATATCCTGTTTGAAAAAATCGTGAATTATCTTACCGGTATTGATGATAAGGAATTGTTTAAAGTCTCGGTAAAGAAAAGGATTCAGGAAACAGAACCTGTCGAACTGGAAGCCGAGGTGCGTAATGCTTCTCTTGAACTCATAAACGACCCTGACGTTACCCTCGAGATACTGGATTCAGCGAAACATTCATTCCCCTTTACCTTTGGAAAAACACAAAAAGGTTATTATCTGAATGCCGGCACATTTCCGCCTGGGACTTACAGATACACAGCCACCGTGAAAGTGGGAGGTGATCTCCGCAAGGCCGCAGGTGAATTTTTTATCGACCGCACCCGTGTGGAGCGAATGAACCTGGTAGCGGACCATAATCTTCTCAGACGGATATCGCTGTCACACGACGCTGAGATGGTAACCCATTCAGGAATGTCAGCCCTGACCGAAAAAATAAAAAACCGGCAGGATCTTAAAACCATCTTTTACCAACAAGTACGCATGAAAGACGTGATCGGGAATCCCTGGCTTTTTTTGGTTATTCTGTCGTTACTCACCCTGGAATGGATCATCAGGAAAAGAGAGGGCAGGTGATCCGGAGCAGGTTTCTAAAGATCTTTTTTTGCCATCATCCACCACACAATTCCTACCATAAGAGCTGCATAGGATAATGCTATCAAGCAGGAACCGGCCGTTACCGAATCCTGGAGGTTCACGCCCATGACCTGTTTCAGAACAGGAATGGCCGGGTATTCAGTGATCCGGAGTACCGAATTAACCGGAAGATAGGTTGAAATTCCATTTTTAAAGACAACCGGGCTTTTAAGAAAATAATAAATCACCGGTTCGACAATGAATACATAGAGGGTGAATAAGGCAATGGAAAGACCGGTGTTTCGGAACATGAAACCAAAAAAGAAGGCAAAAATCAAAAAGGTAAGCAAGGTGAAAAAGAAACCCGGGATAAAAGAAATTTTATCAAAAACCATCGAGAGATCCGGATTGGCTGTATGCGAATACCCCAGGATCAGGATACCTATAAATAAAAGAATGGTGATGATGACGGATATCAATCCGATGAGCAGGAGCTTTGAAACCAGAAATTCTGATTTGCTCATCCCGTTGATTACATTCTGACGAATGGTCCGGTAGGTAAACTCATTGGTGATTAAGATGATGATGATAATTGCCGGAAAAATCAGAACATACCGGTAAGTTGCAAAATAGGTGATATTTTGCCAGATCCATGGAAAGAAATAGATGGTGACGTGGGGGATCGGTATCGGCAAATGTCTGTTCATATCATTGATAATACTGTTTATCATGAATTCAGCCAACAAGATACCGAGTACGAGAAAAAGAAAATACAGGCCTATCAGGATCCAGAAGATCTTGTAGGTCATGATCTTTTTAAATTCTATCCTAAGGAGTCTGATCATTTTTCTCTTCTAAAAGTTCAAGAAAGTGTTGTTCAAGGCTTCGTTTTCGTTCACTAAGATGGGTCAGGACAATCCCGCTTTGGAAACATGCGCTGTTTATTTGCGCCGGCGTTACGGCATCTTTGTAGAATACCTGGAAAATCCCGTTTTTCTTTGAGACTGACTCAACTGCAGGGTTGGAATGGAGCCATTTTTCAAGTGCGGTAGGATTGTCTGAACCCAGCTCAAAGCAGTCAGAAACCGAAAGCACCTCACTCACTTTACCATCGAACAGTTTGTTCCCTTTATTGAGTACCGCTACATGGGTACATACCTTCTGAACCTCGTCAAGAAGATGGGATGCAATGATGATGGTTGTCCCTCGTGACGCAACATCCAGGATGATCTCCCTGATGTGCGCAATGCCCTGAGGATCGAGTCCGTTCGTCGGCTCATCCAGGATCAGCACCTCTGGATTTCCCAGCAGGGCAGAGGCTACAGCTAATCGTTGCTTCATCCCGAATGAAAAGGTCCTGAACCTCGAATTTCTTCGCTCATATAACCCGGTAACCTTAAGAACCCGGTCAATATCGGCGTAATCCATCTCTTTAATATCAGCAACAATCTTTAAGTTCATTACTGCCGTAAGGTATGGGAAGAAATTCGGACTCTCGATAACACTGCCGATTCGTTTACGGCTCTCCTTATCGGGTTCCGCTCCGAACCATTGAAATGAGCCTGCATCGGCCCGAACCAAATCAAGCACGGTACTCAGGGTCGTGGTTTTACCGCTCCCGTTGGGTCCCAAAATGCCAAAAACCTGTCCGGAATGGACCTCTAGTGAAAGGTTATTTACGGCCTGGATCTTTCCGTAACGCTTCGAAATCCCCTCGATGGAAAGTACGCTGGTCAAAACTTTCGGTAGTTTATTTATTTTATGGTGTCTTTGACGCTCCTGTATGCTTCACGTTACAAGCCCCGGTGAAAACGGTTCTTCGGATAGTAAAAAAATCGCGGGAATCTTTTCTATTTTCAGGTCAGCTTGTTTCCATTCATGGATCTTTTTCGTTTGAATAAATTCACCGGGGCCGCTGATACCGGCTGCAACACAAAGAAGGGTTTCGGGGCGACAATTACGAATCAACGCCTCAAAAACCTGTTGGTTCCGGTAGGGTGTCTCGATAAAAATCTGGGTTTGATTTCCTTTTCTAATATTATTTTCAAGCTCCCTGATCTTCCGTATCCGTTGTTGCCTCTCTTTGGGCAGATAGCCATGAAAAACAAAGTTCTGACCGTTAAATCCCGATGCCATCAAGGCCAACAGAATGGAAGAGGGACCTGTTAAAGGAATAACCTGTACTCCATTACGATGGGCAGCCATAACCAATACCGATCCCGGATCGGCAATACAGGGAACCCCTGCCTCCGAAAGCAATCCCACATCGTACCCATCCACCGCATACCGGATCATCCGGTCTGCATCGGCAACATCGGAGTGTTCATTGTAAACCAAAAGGGTCAATGCATCGACAGGTTTCGGATGGCGAGCCCGGATCAGAAACCTCCGTGCGGTCCTTTCCTCCTCAACGATAAAATGATCAAGACCTCTGAGAATGCTCAGCGTCCTTGAGGGAAGTACCGCCTCTACTTCACCCTCAGCGATCGGTGAAGGAATAAGAAAGAGTTTTCCTTTATTCATGTCGCATCCAGGGCAAGTCATACAGATCGACATTACCTCCCGAAATAATGATGCCCGTTTTTCGGGAGGTAATATCGATTTTTCCTTCTATGATCGCAGCGAACGGCACTGCCGACGATGGTTCAATCAATATTTTCATTCGTTCCCAAATATAATGCATCGCAGCGACTATGCTTTTTTCAGAAACCGTAACGACGGCATCTACATGGTCGAGAATGATGGGAAAGGTTAACGATCCCAACGAAGTCCTTAACCCATCGGCAAGAGTCTGTGGATTAATCGAGGGATGGAATTTTTTCTCCGTAAATGACCGGAATGCATCATTTGCCTGCTCCGGTTCAGCCGCTATGACTTTTGCGCCAAGTCGAAAATAATGAACGGCAAGAGCGGTACCCGATAACAGACCACCACCGCCAACCGGAGCGATAACCAGTTCTAAATCAGGAACCTCCTCTAAAAGCTCCAGGGTTGCCGTAGCCTGTCCGGCAATAATGCTATAATTGTTGTATGGATGGATCTCCACGGCTCCGGTTTCTTGCAAAACCCGTTCGAGCGTCGATTCACGGGCCTCCAGGGTAGGTTCACAAAATGTTATCCTGCCTCTGTACCCTTTGACTGCTTCGACTTTAATCCTCGATGAATTGGAAGGCATAACGATATAGGCATCGGTACCTGTGATGGAAGCAGCCCACGACAGCGCCTGTGCATGGTTTCCCGAAGAATGTGTGGCAACTCCATTCCGGATCTGTTCCTTTTCCATCGATAACATGGTATTCATCGCCCCCCTCGCTTTAAACGCACCCACTTTCTGGAAATTTTCGCATTTGAAAAAGAGCTTTGTCTGGTACAACTGATCCAGGGTCGAGCAGGTCAACACCGGCGTGCGGTTAATATAAGGCCTGATCCTTTCGGCAGCGTGTCGAATGGCATCTGCATCAGGAGGGGCAGGAGCAATATTAACGGGATCCATGATTGTTCAATTCAATTCTCTTTACAAGTTCCTCACAAGCAAAATCAAGCTGCCGGTAAACCTCCTTAAAAGCAGCAAGTTCATGATACCAGGGATCATCCACCTCTCTGTTTTGACCGGGATAGACCACGTTCAGGATATAATCAACCTTCATCCGGTCGGTATTGTCCCTGGCGATATGCAGTACCCGATGGTAATGCGACCGTTCCATGACATAGATATGATCGAAATCCATAAAGTCAGAGGTTCTGAATAAGCGCGCACGATGCATTGAAATATCGATCCCGTTTTCGGCCGCTACTTTCATTGCCCGGTTATCAGGACGATCACCGACATGGAACGACTCAAATCCGCAGGAATCAACCTCAACGGAGAGATTGCGCGCTGATGCCTTTCCCCGTAAAATGCCTTCAGCCATGGGCGATCGGCAAATATTACCAGTGCAGACAAAAAGAATTTTGATCAAAGGTCGGGGAGGTTCAGTTACAATTTGATCCGTTTGTCGAGTTCTTCAACAAACTGACGGAATTGTTTATCGGTTTCAACCAGATTGTTAACCGTGCGGCAGGCATGCAGAACAGTCGCGTGGTCCTTATTCCCGCAATGCAGGCCAATACTGGCAAGAGAGGCCTTGGTATGTTTTTTCGAAAAGTACATGGATAACTGACGCGCCTGGACAATCTCTCTTTTCCGGGTCTTTGAATGGATCATCTCAACAGGAATGTTAAAATAATCGCAAACGACCTTCTGAATATAGTCGATGGAAATCTCGCGTGATGTATTTTTCACGAACTTATCGATCATCTGTTTTGCCAGATCCAGCGTGATGATCTTTTTGTTCAGTGAGGATTGAGCAAGCAGAGAAATGAGGGCCCCTTCCAGTTCCCGGATATTCGTATTGATGTTATAAGCTAAATATTCAACAACTTCCGCTGGAATCTGGATGCCATCATTATAAAGTTTCTTATGCAGAATAGCGATTCTTGTTTCCAGATCAGGTACCTGAAGATCAGCCGATAAACCCCATTTAAACCTCGAAAGCAACCTGGGTTCAATGCCCTTCATCTCCACAGGCGGTTTATCACTGGTCAGAATGATTTGGTTGCTTTTTTGATGTAAATGATTGAAAATATGAAAGAAAACATCTTGAGTTTTCTCCTTCCCCGCAAGATTATGAATGTCATCGAGAATCAGAACATCGATCATCTGGTAAAAATGAATGAAATCATTTTGGTTGTTATTCCTAACAGAATCAATGAACTGATTGGTGAATTGATCGGTTGTGACATAAAGCACGGTCTTCTCAGGAGCATTATTCTTAACCTGCAAACCGATGGCATGCGATAGATGGGTTTTTCCTAAACCGGTTTGACTGTAAATAAGCAAGGGATTGAAGGCTGTCTTTCCCGGGTTACTTGCAACGGCAAATCCAGCCGATCGTGCCAACCGGTTACAGTCGCCTTCGATAAAATTCTCAAAAGAATAACTTTCAATTAGTTGAGAATTAACCTTGATCTTTTTCAATCCCGGAATAATAAAGGGGTTGGGGATTTCTTTTGAGGTACCTTTGTTTAAATCAATGGGCATGGATACCGGTGGATTAACGGTGGCCTTCTTCTCTCCGGTGGGAACTTTAATGGTGTAAGGACCGGGATCATGGTCAGAATTATCGACAATAATACTGTACTCAAGCCTGCCCTCAACGCCAAGTTCCTTTTTAATGGTCTTCTTTAATAACCCGATATAGTGCTCCTCAAGCCACTCATAAAAAAACTGACTGGGAACCTGGATCGTCAATACACTATCTTTTAGCCTGATAGCATTGATGGGCAAGAACCAGGTCTTGAAACTCTGATACGGTATGTTATCTTTGATGACTTTGAGGCAATTTTCCCAAACTTCAAAAGCTTCTTTTTCCATTAATGCAATCTACCTTGAGAGATTCGTGGTAAGATAATTTTTTTCGTTGTATATCAAGAATGTAGAATCTGATGTGGCATCAAAATTCTAAGATGAACGGCCTTTCTGAATAATTAACAAAATTTGGAAAAAAAAGTTTATAAAAAAAATTTTTCAAGCTTGATTTATTGAAATAAAAAGATAAAATACGACTGTTTGTTAGCTTTGTTAGGCTCCCCGTTCAGGGTATCAAACATGACTTCAACAGGTTGACCATAAAGGTTGAACATAGCTTTTCATTATTTAAAAACTGTCTAAATTTCAAGGATATTAACTTTCAAATAGTTAGAAAAATAAGGTTATTCAGCGTGATAGGATAGGTTGAAAATTAGTTCTCCATGTTGGCCTGTTCATCCTGATTCAGTAAGGTGATCCCGTGCATCCTCCGAATTTTTGTCTCCAGAATACCTGCCTGACCTTTCCTGATTTTAAAAAAGATCACACACCGTTCACCCGATTCCTGACTCATGATCTTGCACCCGGTCACCTTGAGTACTCGCATCACTTCATTCATTAGAGCGTACCCGAATTGTACCGAGTACTTCGACATCATTAAGGTCTCCACGATGACGGCCTTTTCAAGGGCATTCCGTGTAGCAGTCCGGTACGCGTTGATAAGCCCGGGAATCCCCAACTTGGTGCCGCCAAAATAGCGGGTCACCACAACCAGAATGTCGTACAGCTCTTTCGAAAGGATTTGTCCGTAAATGGGTTTACCCGCCGACCCCGACGGCTCTCCGTCATCCTGAATACGGTAAAGGGAATTCTCAAACCCGATACGATATGCATAGCAATGATGGTTAGCATCATGATACTTCTTCCGGATCCCGTCCAACGCCTGTCTTGCTTCCTGTTCTGAACCGACTGGCACAGCACACGCAATGAATTTACTGGCCTTCTCCCGGTAAATACCCTCCGATTCACCGGAAACTGTCAGATACCAATCCCTCTTATCGTTTCCCATGTCAGCTAAATTACTTCTATTTTTGCTACCGTTAATGGGCCTGCCTCACATGACGGTAAAAAATCTGACAGAACTATATCTCGATTCTTTGAACCAGGATTATCCCGGCCGCGAAATCCAATCGGCGCTGGTAATCCTTTTCAGGGAGTACATGAACTGGAACCGTGGTGAGATACATCTGAATCCTGATTTCATCATCCCCCAAAACATCAGGGATAAATTCCTTGAAACCCTTCGTCAACTGAAATTGGGAATTCCCCTTCAGTACATCCTGAATAAAGCCTGGTTCGGGAACTTCACCTTATATGTCGATGACCACGTTCTGATCCCACGGCCGGAGACTGAAGAACTGTGTAAATTAATCATCAGTCAGATTCGACAGATGAAAATCATTCCAACCGCCATTCTCGATATCGGTACCGGATCAGGTTGTATTGCCCTGGAACTTAAGCAGGCCTTACCCGATGCTATCGTCACTGCAATGGATCATTCCCTCTCAGCGTTAAACATTGCAGGCCTTAATGCCCGACAGTGTAATGCCGAACTGGAGCTGCTCCGCGATGATATCCTCAATCCGGAATCAGTGAACGATCCCCGGCAATATGATGTTATTGTAAGCAATCCTCCCTATGTTACCGAATCGGAAAAAAAAGTAATGCATCGCAATGTGACTGAACATGAACCACCATCCGCATTGTTCGTACCCGACAATGATCCACTGATCTACTATGTTGCCATTTGCCGGTACGCTGTTAAAAAAATAAAAAAACCAGGCAGGTTGTACCTTGAAATTAACGAAAGGTTCGGTAACGAAACGGCTGCGCTTTTGATGAAATTCGGATTCAGTACGATTGAAGTATCAGCTGATATGAATGGTAAAGACCGTTTTGTCAGCGCTGTTTTATGACAGATGAAATCTCATCGAAGGGTACAAATATGGTGATGGTACCAAAAGAGTGGGGGGCAATCTCGTAAGGGTTGTAAACAAAGCCGATTCCTTGCGCGTTGAAATAAAAATTTTCGGATGGTCTGATCTGATCAGTAAAATAACCCCGGTCGGTAAGTTTTACAGGATCTTTTAATCCCGACGACTGACGCAACTTTGCAGTAAGTACCTCCGTCAGTTTATTTTCAAAACCGGGATGAAATACCTCACGGATTCCGATCACTTTTCCACTCTTCAAGTCGAAGGTTTTGTACCGGCATGTTTCCAGACCGTGGGCGCCACCTGTAAATTCATAGGTCATCACCATATAGGAAAGCCGGTCACGATCGTTGTAAATGACATTGCCCGACCGCAGCAACTCCCAATACATACTGGGCCCCGACATATCATTCAAAAAAGGTTCATTCGATTGGACATAGTCGGTAAAAAAAGTATCTTTAATGGCTTTAATAACAGCATGTTGATCTTTTCCATTAACCGGGTTCTCGTTAAACATCTGAAGAATTGTATCAGTCACCGATTTAGGAATAGGCGTATTTGATTTGCGGTCGGGCAATACAAGGATCAACTGAAGACGGGCAGAAGGTTCTGTTTTCTCTTTGGTAAGCGGGAGTCGTTCAATATCAGCAATAACAGCGAATTTATGCGATCCGGCCGGATAGTTCTCTGAGAGCCTGAACTTCTTTTTGGTCGATTGCAGGCCGGCATTCAACCAGGTTCCCGAAATCTGGTTATCATGGGAGAGGATGCCTGAAAATACTGGTCCACGGTCATTTTCCCATTCCCTGATCCTGACGTTTCCTTTCGAATCCGATTTTCCGTAAACCTGCCTTACTGAGCCATCCATATTGATGTATCTGACATCATTTATGGGCGCCACGATATGATAAGAAACCGTTCCAAAAAGAGAATCACCAATCCGGACCAGGTTCATGGTAAGCTCAAACTCTGTCCCGATTGTTCCTGTAAGTCTCATGAAGGAAGCGGCTTCCTTTTTTTGCTGTGCCTGGCTTGATACCGAAAAAAACAGGTATATAATCAATGTTAAGATACGTGGGTTCATTGGTGTAAAACAATTAATTACGACTTCCGAAGATGGTGGTACCGAGCCTGACCATAGTACTGCCCGCTTGAATTGCAAGGTTGTAATCGCCCGACATCCCCATTGAAATATCCCTAAACCAGGACGCCTCTGAAAAAAAAGAATTTTTCAACGTCAGAAAATTGTTGTGAAGAACGGAAAACTCGTTTAAAATCTGCGCTTCATCGTCAATGAAACTGGCCATCCCCATAACACCGGTTATCCGGATGTTCCGCATAAGTTGAAACTGGCCCGATTGAAGAATATCCATCGCTTCCCCAATGACCAGCCCTGATTTCGACTCCTCCCTTGCAATGTGGAATTCCAACAGGCAATCAATGACCCTGTTATTTCTGATTCCTGCTTTATTGATCTCAGCCAGCAGTGACAGACTGTCAACACTGTGGATCAGATAAATGAAGGGGGCAATGTACCTGACTTTATTCGACTGAAGGTGACCGATCAGGTGCCAGAAAATATCAGAGGGCAATTGCTCCTTTTTCGACATCAATTCCTGCACCCGGTTCTCACCAAAATGACGCTGCCCGGCATGATAGGCTTCCAGGATATGCTCACAGGTTTGGTTTTTCGAAACCGCAACAAGAGTGACGTGTTGAGGAATCGCCATTTTCAATTCGGCAATCCGATTTCCGATACTCACGGCTTTGATCCTTTTTCGGAACAAAAATACAGATTTGCCGGTTTTCGGCGGAACCGTACCTTTGTATTTTTTTTCATGAAAAAGACGATTTCATCCTTCATACGACAAATACTGTTCTGGATTTTGTTCTTTGGATTCACCAGACTGATTTTCCTGATTTACAATTATCAACTGATCTTCACCGAAAAGATTGCATGGATCGAAATAATCAAAGGTTTTTGGTATGCGCTGAAACTCGACTTTGCAACCACCTGCTATTTTATGGTGATCCCTTTTCTGATAACCGCCGTTCAATTGTTCTTGAATAAAAGATGGTTGACAGTGGTAAAAAACGGGTATGCCTATATTATAATTACCCTTTATTCACTGGCGACAGCAGCAGAATTGGGAATCTATCCCGAATGGAAAACAAAGTTGACCTATAAGGCGCTTAAGTACCTTCAACATCCGTCAGAGATTTACAATTCAGCTGAAACAGGCACCTTTTTTCTCCTGGTAATTCTCTTTTTAGGGATGAGCGCAGCCGGTATCTATTTTTTCAGAAAGTTTGTTCCATCCCTCAGCGATAACTCTCGGAAACCCTTGTTCGGTAAACTCATCTTCATACTGGTGATTCCGGTTTTGTTGTTCATCGGAATGCGCGGCGGAATCCAGCAAATACCGATCAATCAGAGTGAATCGTACTATTCGGAACACAACATATTAAATATTGCGGCGGTAAATACGGCTTTCAACCTATATATCAGCGTCTTTGAGAATCTTGAGAACTTCAATAACAATCCGTACCTCTTTATGGATGATGCCGAGGCAGCCCGGATAATGAAGAAGATTTACCATACGCCCTGCGATTCGACACAATATATTCTGAATACTGACCGCCCCAACATCGTACTGCTTATTCTTGAAAGCTGGTCGGCCGATCTGATTCAAAGTCTTGGCGGAAAACCCGGTATTACACCTGAATTTGAAACTCTGGAAAAAGAGGGTATTCTGTTCACCCGTATTTATGCATCCGGATCAAGGTCTGAACAAGGCCTGGCGTCCATTGTATCAGGTTTTCCTGCCCATCCGGTAAGTTCCATTACCGTTCAGCCCGATAAATTCGTGAAACTACCTTCAATGGTAAAAATCCTCGAACAATCGGGCTATTCTACGGCATTTTATTTCGGGGGGCAGCTTATATACGGGAACATCAAAAGCTACATAATCTTCAATGGCTTTGACCAGATCATGGAGGTTTACGATTTTCCCAAGTCGATCCCCCGGGGTAAACTCGGAATCCACGACCAGTTTACGCTCGGATATATGGTCGAGGATTTGGGTAAGATGAAGAAACCATTTTTATCGGTACTTTTTACCCTGAGTACCCACTCACCCTGGGACCAGCCTTTCGAAAAACCATTAAAATGGGGGGATAATGAACAGGAATACATCAATGGCGCTTATTATACCGACCATTGCCTGGGCCAGTTTTTCAAAACAGCCCGTACCAAATCCTGGTACGACAGCACCTTATTTATTATTGTAGCAGATCATAGCCACAACTCTTACTATAACTGGCATCCTCAATCGAGAGAATATCATTTGATTCCAATGCTCTTCTATGGTAAGGTGATCAGGGATGAGTTCAAAGGTTCTAAGGAACAAAAGTTGGGAAACCAACATGATATTGCAGCGACACTACTGAAACAACTGCATTTACAGAATTCAACCTTTATTTACAGTAAAGACCTGCTAAATACATGTACACCCGACTTCGCCTATTACTCTACCGACGACGGAGTGGGGTGGATCAGACCACATTTCTATTTCACCTTTGATAAAACCGGTTCTTATAATTACTGGTGGAATTCGCCGGAATTACCCGACTCTATCAGGAAAGAGGGAGAAGCCTATCTTCAGACTGTTTTTGAAGATTACATGCACGACTGAATATAAAAGAGGGCGTCGATTATTTCGCCGCCCTCCTCGGTATGAATTCAGTCGATCAGTCTAAGAGGTGAACCACCAGTCCTGAACGAAGCTTCGGCTCAAACCAGGTAGTTTTAGGTGGCATAATGTTGCCGGAATCGGCAATATTGATGAGTTGCTTCATGGAGACCGGGAAAAGGGCGAATGCAACCTTCATCTCTCCATCATCAACACGCCTTTTCAACTCACCAAGCCCCCTGATTCCACCAACAAAGTCGATCCGGTTGGAGGTCCTGAGATCCTTGATTCCTAAAATCTGGTCTAATACCAGCCTCGACAAAATGGTCACATCCAACACCTCAATGGGATCCGCGTCGTCGTAGGTACCCGGTTTTGCAGTCATTGAATACCACTGGCCTTCCAGGTACATCGAGAAATTATGCAGGGAGCCCGGTTTGTAAATCTCCCGACCCATCGGTTGGATCGTAAATACCCCCTCCAGTTTCTTTATAAAATCGCCGGTATTCATGCCGTTGAGATCTTTCACAACCCGGTTGTAATCGATAATCGATAGTTGGTTATCAGGGAAATGGACCGCTAAAAAATAGTTGTATTCTTCCATTCCCGTATGATTCGGATTGTTCAGCTTTTTCTCATTTCCCACCAAGGCCGCCGCGGCCGTTCGATGATGACCATCAGCCACATAAGTGTACGGAATGGCCCTGAAAAGGGATACCAGTCGCGAAATGATCTCATCGTCATCGATAACCCAGAAATGATGCCCGACGCCGTCAGGCGCCACAAAATCATAAACCGGCCGGTGTTCCTTTACAAACCGGTCAACAATTAAATCGATCTCAGGAACAGCAGGATAGGTGAAAAATACAGGTTCCATGTTGGCGTTGGTAATCCTCACATGTTTCATCCGGTCTTCTTCCTTATCCTTCCGGGTCAGTTCATGTTTTTTGATCACTCCATTCATGTAATCCGAAACTCCGGCGCATCCGACAATTCCGTACTGGGTCTTGCCATTCATTGTCTGCGCATAGATATAAAGCAGCTCTTTAGAATCCGGCGCCAGCCAACCCTTTTCACGATACAGCCGGAAATTTTCTTTCGCTTTATCATACACGGGTTGTGAATGAATATCAACAGACTCAGACAAGTCGATCTCGGGTTTAATGATGTGCAGTAAAGAGTACGGATTCCCTTTCGCTTCGATACGTGCTTCGGTTGAATTCAACACATCATAAGGCCTTGAGGCCAGTTTTTCAGCAATTTGCACAGGGGGTCTGAGCCCCTGAAAAGGTTTTAGTATAGCCATAAAAAAAATTGAAAAAAGGTTTATTCTCGAGTCAATCCTCAGATGGTCTCGGTACCCTCTTCATCATCCAGTTCATCGGGTTTGACACTCCGCTGAAGCGATCCGATGAGGGCACCGATCATCTTCGTCATCTCCATCAAATGATTCTTTGAGTCATCAAAAGCATCGTCTGAAATGAATGACCGGTTCTGGGCAACGGTTGAAAGAACTACACATTCCCTGACAGAACTCTTGGCCATTTTCAAATAATAAACAAACTGGCTCTTGTTCCGGGATGAACCTTCTGCAATGTTCAGCGCTATCCCGTGAGCAGAATTCAGAAAACGGTCAAAAAAAGATTTCATGAACGGGTCATTACCAGAGGTCTTTGCCAGATGGTATACCCAATCAATGTACTCGAGCGCTTTGTGGTAGATTCGCAAATCTTCGAATCTAAAGAACGTACTGGGTCTTTCATGTTCGTTTTCCATTGGGCAGTGCGATTAATTAAACATTGGTGAACTGATCAATTCAATTTCAGTACAATGATGACAAATATAAACATATTTATAGGCAAATTATTTATTAACCTGAAAAGTTTTATCCCCCTTGGTAATAAAATTAACAATCTGTTGCGCAGCCGCAATTCCGGCATTGATGTTTGCCTCCTCAGTCTGCGCACCCATCTTTTTAGGCGTACAGAAGAACTTCGCTTTAAAACTGGCTTCAATGTCAGCCTTATTGGTAGGTTCTATATCCGAAAGGTAACCGAAATCCTTCCGCTCCTGGAACATACGCATCAGATCAGCTTCATGAATTACCTCAGCCCTGGCCGTATTTACGAGGCATGCAGGCGCGGGCATTTTAGAAAGTAAGGCATAATTGATCGATTGCTTGGTCTGACTGTTGGCAGGGATGTGAAGTGAAATGTAATTACACGTCGAATACAACTCTTCAACAGTACCCACCCATTTCACACCATCTTTTTCGATCTCAGCTTTCGGTACGTAAGGGTCAAATGCATACACATCCATTCCGAAACCTTTGGCAATTCTTGCCACATTCTTTCCTACATATCCATAGGCATGAATCCCCAGTTTCTTTCCCTTCAGCTCCGAACCCGACTTTCCATTGTAAAAATTACGGGCATAATAAACCATCATCCCTAACGCCAATTCGGCCACTGCATTGGAGTTCTGACCCGGAGTATTCATGGCTACAACTCCTTTTGCAGTTGCAGCTTGCAGATCGATATTGTCATATCCGGCACCAGCCCTTACAATGATCTTTAACTTGTTCGCGGCGTCAATTACCGCCTTGTCGGCTTTGTCACTCCGGATGATCAGGGCATCTGCATCCGCAACTGCCTTGATGAAGTCATCGTGCGAAGTGTAACCTTCAAGAAGAGCCAGCTCAAAACCGGCTTCTTCAACAACTTTACGAATTCCTTTTACCGCGACCGGCGCAAAAGGTTTATCGGTGGCAACCAATACTTTTGTCATGATATAAGGTTTTTATCCGGACCTAAAAAAGCCCGGAGTGTTTTAAATATTGTTTTTCTCAAATTCATTCATAGCGTCAACCAAAGCCTGAACACTTTCGATGGGCAGCGCATTGTAGGTAGATGCCCTGAAACCACCAACCGACCTGTGTCCCTTGATGCCGATCATCCCCCGCGACTTCGCAAATTCCATGAAGGCATCTTCTTTACCTTTGTATGCTTCTTTCATAACAAAACAAATATTCATCAGCGACCTGCTCGCTTTTTCAACGGTACCGGTGAACATCTTGCTGTTATCAATGGTATCGTACAGCAGGTTTGCTTTACGCAGGTTCATCTGTTCCATCACTTTTACACCACCTAAACCCTTGATCCAACGTAACGTCTCTAAACAGGTATAGATCGCAAAAACAGGAGGGGTATTAAACAGCGACGGCTCTTTCAGATGGGTAGCATAGTTGAGCATCGTCGGGATTTTACGCTCGACTTTACCCAACATCTCCTCCTTGATGATTACGAAAGTGACCCCGGCCGGACCTAAATTTTTCTGAGCTCCGCCGTATATCAGCGAATACTTGGAAACGTCAACCGGACGGCTGAGAATATCCGACGACATGTCGGCCACCAGTGGTACAGGACTGTCCATATCAACTCTGATCTCTGAGCCATAGATGGTGTTGTTGGTTGTGATATGGAAATAATCCACATCGGTCGGAATTGCATATCCTTTGGGAATATAAGTAAAGTTTTTATCCGAGGAAGAGGCAACAATGTTCACCTCGCCGAAAAATTTTGCCTCTTTGATTGCTTTTTGAGCCCACACACCCGTTTCAAGATAGGCGGCTTTCCGGTTCAGAAAATTGTAAGGAATCATGCAGAACTGCATACTGGCTCCACCTCCTAAGAAAATTACCTGATAACCGGCCGGAATCCCAAGTAATTCTTTGAATAAAGCCATAGTTTCATCAAGAATACCCTGAAAATCTTTACTGCGATGTGAAATCTCCAGCAATGATAAACCAATTCCGTTCAGATCGAGAATGGCTTTCGCTGAATTTTCAACGGCTACCCTGGGCAGAATCGAAGGCCCTGCATTAAAATTGTGTTTTTTCATGACCTGTTTAATTTTAAATGTATGTATATGTGTTAAGTAGTATTTTCACCGTAGCAAAGATAAGGAATGAAAGCTAAAATTAAAAAAATTAATTCGGGTAGTGATAGGGAGGTTTATTCCTCTTCTCCGGCTTCTTCTCGTTCCGGGCATCAACCTTCTGCAGAAAATGCCAGGCTCCGCTGTCGAAAATAAAACCGCTGAAAAGATCACCCGATGGCACATAAAAACGATATTGGCCTTCCAGCAAGGGATCAACCGGAACCAAATGATCGAAAACGACTATTTTAGCCCTGTTCATATCCTCATCAAAACTTCGCTTACCGGAATTCCATTTCCGGGTTACTGAAATGGGCTGATCTTCATATTTCATCGACATAGTAGTGGATGCATCAAACCTGAAAACAACCCTGGTTAATCTCCCGGACATGTAATCCGGAAAAACACGTTCTCCGAAATGTGGTGTGCGTTCGTTGTCAAACCTCAATATTTCAATGACTTTTCGCGAAATCAGCCGGTCCTGACCCGACCACCCAAGAAGAGTATAAAAGGTGTTCCCACCTAAATCCTTACAGGTGATGACTTTATAATAAAGCGCTCCGAACCAGTTCCCATTGAATAAAATGGCCGAATCCGCATCTACAGCGGAATCCGAGACATCATGAAGGAAGAAAAGTTTAAAAGAATCCCGTTGATAAACTTTCAAAAACGCGAAGTATCTGAATTTACCATCGATGGTAAGAAGGTTCCATTGATAAAAAGTAAATGAACCATCATCCGGACTGATCCGGTTGAGCGTTTTAAGTTTGGTTAATGGATAGGATTCCGATCCGGGAATACCGATAAACGAATGAAGTGTCCGGGTAAATCGCTCATTGTAATCCTCCCTGACCGAATCATCCCGGATATCCGATATCTTCTGCAGCAATCCGTATAATGTATCCTCTGCCTGCTTCAACTCCTCAATTTCCTGACAACATGCAAACCTCGCACAGTCAAGACAAAATATCAATGAAATTGCCAGGATTACAGTGAGCGGTCTGCCTTCGGTTTTTTGCATGATCGTAATACAGAAGCTGCAAAAATGAGAACTTCCGGCTAACTTTGCAAAAAAACTGCCATGGAACTTTCTGCCCGCATACATTCATTTGAATCGTTGGGACAGCAATTGATTTCTTTCATCGATTCATCAAATCAGCTTGCATCACCGCTGTTGCAAAGCGCAGTCACCAAGGCTGCCGCTGAAAATACCTGGTTTACAGAAAGTAATATTCGCACCTCCCTGAAAAATATTGGTTCAATCCTGACCGGGGAAAAAATTCAAAAATGGCTTGAGCCCTATTATCAAAAACTACTTCAAAACCAGAATTCCAAATCCGTAGCGGTGGTTATGGCAGGCAATATACCGGCCGTCGGATTTCACGACTTCCTTTGTGTATTGATGGCGGGACATAGACTGACGGGGCGCCTATCATCACAGGATTCGATACTCATTCCCTGCCTTGCTGAAATGTTAAACCGGATAAACCCTTTATGGAAAGAGTATATCCGGTTCACCCGGGATCAGATTGAACGCCATGATGCACTCATTGCCACCGGTAATGATAATACATTCAAATATTTCGATTACTATTTCCGGAATGTTCTCAATATCATCAGAAAAAACAGGAACAGCGTGGCAATTCTGACGGGTACAGAAACTTCAACAGAATTGGAATGTATTGCCGATGATGCATTGCTCTATTTCGGACTTGGCTGCAGGTCGGTCTCAAAGATTTTTGTCCCCGATGGTTACGATTTTACAGATATGCTGAAAGCAGTTGAAAAATATGCCCATTATCTCCATCATCCAAAATACAATAACAACTACACCTATAATAAATCGATTTATCAGGTTAACGGAATCCCGGTCATCGACAATGGATTCTTATTGCTGAAGGAAGATTCCGGCCTCGTCTCCCGGATTGCTTGTCTCAATTATGAATATTATGAAGATGTCGGTAAGGTTTATACAAAACTCAAAGCTGATAAGGAGAAACTTCAATGTGTGGTAGGACCGGCATCTGCCGACTTCAGAACCTTGCAGCCCGGGAAAACTCAAAAGCCGGAGTTGTGGGATTATGCCGACGACATCGATACCATGCAATTTTTACTTGAAGGGATCTAAAAATTCTTTGAAGAATAAATAAAAAGCTATATCTTTGCACCCGCAAAAATTGTGTAGCAGTATTTGAAATATCCTGAATATTCAGTGAACATCGCAAATGAATAATCTTCCAGGATATTCCATGTGAAAATAAAACAAATCATTTAAAATGAAAAAAGAGATTCATCCAAAAGATTACAGACTGGTCGTTTTTAAAGACATGTCGAATGATTATGCTTTTCTTTCAAAATCAACAGTTAAGAGTAAAGAGACCATTGTATGGGAAGACGGGATGGAATATCCGCTTGTGAAGCTTGAGATTTCGCACACATCACATCCGTTTTATACCGGCAAGATGAAGCTGGTCGATACTGCAGGAAGAGTCGATAAATTCAAGAGCCGTTATCAGAAACATCTTGATCAGAAGGCTGCAAAATAAGAACTTATGACAATATAACCGGGAAGCCTCCGTTTTTCGATGGAGGCTTTTTTATTCTGTCTATCATTTAACATTGAAACCAAATAATTCCATGACCGTTGCGGTACCACTTTCAGATGAAAACAAAACATCATGGATCGTCTGTTGACCTTTAAATTAAAATTACCCGCATATGAATTACATCCTGTTCGATGAAAGTATCGTCCGTACCAACCTGCTTCCGTTGACCTTCGTCAGACCCGTGGCTGATATTCGGGTTGGAATTCTGACCATCAGGGAAAAATGGGAAAAACGACTGAAGGCAAAGACCTCCACCTTGACCGAACCCTACCTCTCAAACAAATTCCCTATTGTCAAAATGGCGGAAAACATTCTGATAAACGGGTCAATTTGTCCGAATGATGAAATTATCGGGGCCGTAAATAAACTCAAACCCAATCAGACCCTGGTTTATAATGATACGATTATTGCCCTCCATGTAACTCAGGAAGACCTTGACCGGATCGGAGAGGCCACATCGACCGGAATTGAAGAGATCAGGATAGAAGAAGCCCCTTTGAAAATTAGCCATACCTGGGAAATTTTCTGTAAGAATGAAGAGGCGATAACCACCGATTTTCGCCTGCTTACCAAAGGAAGAAAATCATGCCAGATCAGTGATTCCAATCGTACCCTTGGCGTGGAGAACATCTTCATCGAAAAAGGTGCTAAAGTTGAATGTGCTGTGCTGAATGGGACTACCGGACCGATTTATATTGGAAAAAACGCGGAGATCATGGAAGGAGCGGTCATCAGAGGGCCCTTTGTTCTTGGTGAAGGCGCTCAGGTTAAAATGGGAGCTAAAATATACGGGCCTACCACCGTGGGGCCCTTTTGCCGGGTAGGAGGGGAAATTAACAACTCGGTTCTTTTCGGATACTCCAACAAAGCCCACGACGGATTTTTAGGACACTCGGTAATAGGAGAATGGTGCAATCTCGGATCCGACACCAATACCTCAAACCTGAAAAACACATACGATACCGTCAGGTTATGGAGCTACGGAAAACAAACCTTTGTCAACACCCACCTGCAGTTTTGCGGACTGATTATGGGCGATCATTCAAAGTGCGCTATCGATACCCAGTTTAATACCGGAACGGTTGTCGGTGTTAATGCCAACATCTTTGGAAGCGGTTTCCAACGTAATTTTATCCCATCCTTTATCTGGGGCGGAACAGCGGGCCATACCAATTATAATATTAAAAAAGCACTTGAAGTGGCCGAGATCGTTTACAAACGACGGCACCGAATCTTTGATGATGTCGAAAAAGACCTGCTCACCAGTGTTTACAACCTTACTTTAAAAAATAAGTACTTGTAAATCATTCTCTTCTCTCCTGGTATAATTATTGTCACAAGCCAGGCTCAATTTTTCTGTACCTGTAAATGTCATGTCGACAAATGATAGAGGAGCCACCCTATGGAGCATAAACCCTTCAGCTTTTCCGATATTCTTGATACCGAAACCGAATTCATCCCCCTGCTCTCATCGGAGGATGAGGAAGCCATGCATGCTGAGGATGTTCCTGAAATTCTTCCAATCCTGCCATTAAAGAATACGGTCCTGTTTCCGGGTGTCGTAATCCCCATTACAGTAGGCCGCGACAAATCGATCCGGCTGATCCGTGAATTTTACAAGGGCTCCCGTATTATCGGTGTGGTTTCACAAAAGGACTCACTCGTTGAAGATCCGGAGTTTGATGATTTGAATAAAATCGGAACCGTCGCCTATATCATCAAAATCCTGCAAATGCCCGATGGTAGCAATACGGCCATCATTCAGGGAAAACGACGCTTTATTATGAATGGGATGGTACAGTCGGAACCTTATATCTCAGCCACTGTATCGGCATTTGACGGAATTGTGGAGATTCCCCGTGAAAATAAAGAATTCATGGCCCTCATTGCTTCCCTGAAAGACCTGGCCATTCAAATTATCTCAAAATCTCCCAACATCCCATCCGAAGCGGCATTCGCCATAAAAAACATCGAATCCCCCTCTTTCCTGGTCAACTTCATTTCATCCAGCCTCAACATTGAATTAAACGAAAAACAGGAACTCCTCGAAATTGCTGACCTGGTTGACTTTGCAAACCACGTGCTTTCTTACCTGACCAAGGAACTTCAGGTAGTCGATTTAAAGCAACAGATACAAAATAAAGTCAAGAGTGATCTGGATAAACAGCAACGCGATTTTTTACTGAACCAACAACTGAAGACTATTCAGGAGGAACTTGGAGGGAATCCCAATGTTCAGGAATCCAATGCATTGAGAGATCAGGCAGCCGGAAAAAAATGGTCGAAGGAGGTCGCTGAGGTCTTTGAAAAGGAGATGAATAAACTTCAGCGAATGCACCCCATGGCGGCGGAATATGCCGTTCAGACCAGCTATCTCGAGACTCTGGTACAGTTGCCCTGGGGAGAATACACCGATGATAATCTCGATCTTCACCATGCCCAAACGGTATTGGATGAGGATCATTATGGCCTTGAAAAAGTAAAAGACCGGATTATCGAGCACCTTGCAGTGATCAAACTTAAAAAAGATCTTAAAGCTCCTATTCTGTGCCTGGTCGGCCCCCCTGGTGTCGGTAAAACTTCACTTGGGAAAAGCATTGCCCGAGCACTCGGCCGTAAATATACCAGAATGTCGTTAGGCGGACTGAGAGACGAATCCGAACTGAGAGGACACCGAAAAACCTATATCGGAGCCATGCCTGGCAGGATTTTGCAAAGCCTGAAAAAAGTAAAGTCTTCAAACCCTGTTTTCGTCTTCGATGAAATTGACAAAGTATTGGGTATGAACATCAACGGCGACCCCCAGGCAGCATTACTCGAAATACTTGATCCCGAACAAAATAACACATTTTACGATAACTACCTCGAAGTTGAATACGACCTTTCCAGGATCATGTTCATTGCTACCGCCAATACCCTGAGCACGGTCCATCCTGCGCTTCGCGACCGGATGGAAGTGATCGACCTCCCCGGTTACCTGTTGGAGGAAAAAATCGAAATTGCCAAACGACACCTGATACCCAAACAAATACAGGAACATGGTCTGAAAAAAAACCAGCTCCTCTTTTCAGAATCCCTGTTGAAAAAAATCATTGAGGATTATACACGCGAATCCGGGGTCAGGGCACTCGAAAAAACCATCGCCAAGGTGATCAGAAGCAAAGTAAAGATGATCGTCCTCGATGAGAAATTTGATAAACGGCTTAAAGAACCAGACCTTAAAAAAATTCTGGGAAGTCCGATTTTTCAGGTGGAGAAAGATATTTCCAACGACATACCCGGCGTCGTTACCGGACTGGCCTGGACCACGACAGGAGGGGAGATTCTGTTTATCGAAGTCAGTCTGAGCCGTGGCAAAGGCGATCTGGTCCTGACTGGAAATTTAGGCGATGTAATGAAGGAATCGGCATCCATTGCACTTGCTTACCTGAAAGCACATTGTGAATCACTTTCGATTCAACCTGATATTTTTCAACATTGGAATGTACATGTACATGTCCCCGAAGGAGCAACCCCAAAAGATGGTCCTTCGGCTGGCATCACTATGTTTACTGCGTTAGCCTCGGCATTCACCCAAAGAAAGGTCATGGCAAAACTTGCCATGACCGGGGAAATTACCCTCCGGGGAAAAGTACTTCCGGTCGGGGGCATTAAAGAAAAAATGTTGGCCGCCCGCCGGGCACGTATCAAGCACATCATACTCTCATCAGAGAACAGGAAGGACATTGAAGAGATTAAAGAATCGTATATCGAAGGACTTACTTTTCATTACATCGACGAGATGAATCAGGTTATCGATATCGCGTTGATGAAGGAAAAAGTTAGAAATTCGCTCAACCTCGATTATCAGCCATAATTCTTTCCACACCTCAAAAAAAAATAGGGTACTTTTGCCGACGGCTATGAAAAGGTACCCTATCCTGTCGCTGTTGCTTCCACTATTTTTATCAGGATGTTCCGATCCGGGAGAAAAAAGCGGCAAAACTGTTTTTCGCTATAATGAGGCGGCAAATATCACTACGCTTGATCCTGCTTTCGCCCGCGATCAGGCCATCATCTGGGCGACCAATCAACTGTTTAACGGACTGGTTCAGTTAAACGATAATCTTGAAGTACTTCCCTGCATTGCACGTGGCTGGGAAATCAGTAATTCCGGTACCCGCTACCTTTTCCATCTGCGTACGGATGTCATGTTCCACAACAGCCCGGCATTTAAGAATGTTGCAAGCCGTAAAGTGACTGCTCAGGATTTTGTATATTCCTTCAGCAGAATACTGGATCCTGCAGTGGCATCACCAGGCGCCTGGATTTTTAACTGGGTTCAGAATCAGAAAGGTGAGAAACCTTTTATTGCCCTGGATGATTCAACCCTGGTCATAAATCTGAACCGTCCCTTCCCGCCATTTCTTGGTTTGCTGACAATGCAGTATTGCTCGGTCATTCCTCATGAAGCGATCGATTACTATAAATCTGATTTTCGCCGGAATCCTGTTGGTACGGGTCCCTTTCAGTTTAAAATATGGCAGGAAGGTGTCAAACTGGTGCTCCTGAAAAACCCGTCTTACTTTGAAACCGTGAAGGGGGAAAGGCTTCCTTATCTGGATGCCGTCGCAATAACATTCGTAGCTGATAAACAATCCGCTTTTCTGGAATTCATTAAAGGAAATGCCGATTTTTTATCAGGCATCGACCCGGCTTATAAAGATGAATTACTGACTCCTGAAGGAACTTTGCAGAAGAAGTACAGTGGGAGACTGCGATTGATTACTCAGAGTTATCTGAATACCGAATACCTTGGCTTTGTAGTAAATCAGGGAGGGCCTTCCGCACAACCAAACCTTGTCTTGAATAAGGCGATCAGGAAAGCTATCAACATCGCCTTTGACCGGAGAAAAATGATCCGCTACCTGCGCAATAACATTGGAACCCCAGGATTGCAGGGCATAACCCCGAAAGGATTACCGTCGTTCGACTCAACCGTGATCTATAACGAATTCAATCCCGATCTCGCTGAAAAACTGCTGGCCGAATCCGGTCACCCCAAAGGTAAAGGTTTGAAACCCATAGTGCTTACCTCAACTGCCGATTATTTGGATATCTGTAAATATATCCAGCATCAGGTACAAAAGATCGGGATCGACCTGAGAATTGAAATCAGTCCGCCTGCTGCCGTGAAAGAAATGAAAGCCATGGCGAATCTGCCTTTTTTCAGGGCCTCATGGATAGCCGACTATCCGGATGCAGAAAACTACCTCTCGATGTTTTACAGTAGGAACTTCTGCCCCAAAGGACCAAATTATACACATTTCTCAAACCCCGGATTCGACCAGCTCTACGAAAAATCCTTGTCTACAGTAAACGACTCCGCCAGGCTTTCCCTTTACCGGCAAATGGATCGTATCCTGATGGAAGAAGTGCCTGTGGTTATCCTATACTATGATCAGGTACTGCGATTTACACAGTTGAATGTTGAAGGCCTTGGGAGCAACCCGATGAACCTGCTGACACTGAAGTACGTTACAAAATGTAACTCAAACCATCGTAGGCAAGCGAAATAAATTCGGGTATCTGCCTGTCAACCTCCTCGTGTAAACCCATCTGGTGACTGATGTGGGTGATGAATCCCTGCCGCGGTTTCAAGTCCGTCAACAAATCGACAGCCTCCTGAAGATTAAAATGTGAATAATGCTTTTTCTCTCGCAATGCGTTGACGATAACCACTTCCGATCCCCGTATTTTGTCTTTTTCGGGTTCTTCAATTTGTACGGCATCGGTAATATAGGTCAGGTTTTCAATGCGGTATCCGTAAACAAAATGGGATGTTCCGTAATGTAAGGCTTTAATCGGAATGATCTCAACATCGCCGATAGTGAATGGTTTGTGGTTGATGGTATGCAGCCTGATTTCTGGCACCCCGGGATACGGATCTTTCCGAAAGGCATAGGGGAATTCCCTCCTGATCGAATGCCTGACTGCCGCCGCCGCATAAACATCTGTCGGCCGTTGGTTAAAATAATTAAATGCGCGTACATCATCGAGTCCACCCAAATGGTCTTTGTGATCATGGGTAACCAGGATTGCATCGAGCATGTTAATTTTTTCGCGTAACATTTGCTGCCTGAAATCAGGGCCGCAATCGATAACAACACGAATCCCCCGAATCTCTACCAGTAGTGATGAACGAAGCCGTTTATCACGCGGATCAATGGAACGACAAACTTTACAGTCACAAGCAATTACCGGTACCCCCTGCGATGTGCCGGTTCCTAAAAAGGTGAACTTCATGAAATTCTTTTCCGGCAAAGATACCTCCTTTGCGCGTACAAGCCATACTTTTTGCAACGACAAACCGTTAATGTAAAGGTCGGGAAATGGTCGAACTTTAATCAGAATAAATTACCTTTGCACAACCTGAAAATTGAAGATAACAATGTTCCGGAAGATCAGAATAAAAATCGGAAAGTATTACCTCAATAAAGAACAGGAACATCGCCGGCGTAACTGTAAACTCGTAAACCTTGACGATGCCAAACGAATTGGTATTCTCTATACCCTTGATGACGTTCCTGATTATGAAAGGGTATCAGATTTTGTGACGAGGCTTCAGGGAGACCATAAAGAAGTAAAAGCCCTGGGATTTGTTAAGAATAAAACCCTGGTTCAACGGTTTCTACCTAAATTATCCTACGATTTCTTTAGCGGGAGAGATCTGACCTGGTTTTATAAACCCATTCACAGCCAGGTACGCGATTTCATTGAAAAGGAGTTTGATCTGCTTATTGACCTGAGCATCAGAGACAATTTTCCCCTGAAATATATTTCGGGACTCTCCAACGCCTTATTCAGGGTGGGTTGTTTCTCAAATGAAAATACCAGATACTATGATCTGATGATCGATCTGAAGCCAACCATGTCATCCGATGACTATCTTGGTCAAATCCAGCATTATCTCACAATTATTAACTCCCATGCGAAAAGGTTACAATAAATTCAGAGGTACGGGAGTGGCCATTGTCACCCCCTTTACAAAGTCTGGTGCCATCGACTTCCGGGCCTATGAAAGGATCCTGGACCATACTATAAACGGAGGAGTTGATTTTATTGTGGTCCTTGGCACCACTGGAGAGGCACCAACAATTTCAAAACAGGAAAAAAAAGCCTTGATCGAATTTTCAGTTGAAAAAATCGATAAACGGGTTCCCATTATGGTTGGTATCGGGGGTAACAGTACTTCCGACACAATTTTAACGATTCACGGGACCCCTTTTAAAGGTGTGGATGGCGCACTTTCTGTATGCCCTTACTACAACAAACCGCAACAGGAGGGAATTTACCAGCATTTCAGGTTGATTGCCGAAGCAAGCCCCGTTCCGGTCATTCTTTACACTGTTCCCGGAAGAACCGGCAGCAACATCAATGCTACAACCACCCTGAGACTGGCAAACGATTTTGAAAATATTATTGGAATCAAGGAGGCGTCAGCTAACTTTGATCAGATTTTTCAGGTCATCAAAAACAAACCAAAAGATTTTATCGTCTTATCAGGTGATGATGCACTAACACTTCCCCTCATTGCCAGCGGTGCCGACGGTGTGATTTCCGTTACCGCGAACGCTTTCCCGATGCAGGTATCCAAAATGGTTAAACACAGCCTTTCCGGACAATTGAAAGCTGCCCGGGCAATCCATTACCAACTTCTTGATTTTACCAATTCATTGTTTGCTGACGGGAGCCCTGCAGGAATAAAAGCCGCCCTGGAAACAAAAAAAATGTGCCAGAACAATCTTCGCCTGCCTTTGGTTAATGTCAATCCCGAAATACGAAAAAAAATAAGTACCCTCCTGCAGAAAATCGAACAACAAGTTGATTGATCCGAATAAATTACTGACTATGAAAATGAACTTCGCTACTAAATTTTACTTCGTTACGATTCTCTCACTCCTTATTTGGTTTGCCCCTGGACGGGTTTTTTCACAAAATGATATAAACCTCGACAGCCTTTTTAAAGAAAGGGGTGAGGTTTATTTCACTTTCATTACCCAAGGCCGGGATGAAATAGGGTACCTGACAAAAATCATCTCCATCGACAATGTAAAGAGCAAAACGGTCTTTGCATATGCCAACAAAGATGAGTTTTCATCTTTTCTACAGCTCCATATACCTTACCGGATTCTTCCAGCTCCCGGACTGAGCCTTT
Source organism: uncultured Prolixibacteraceae bacterium (assembly GCA_964525995.1). GTDB lineage: Bacteria > Bacteroidota > Bacteroidia > Bacteroidales > FEN-979 > CAIVAT01. Next base: position 79,547 of record CAZGIM010000010.1, read on the forward strand.
CGAGGGAAGAACTCGATTTCAGAGCACCGAAAAATGGTGATAATCCGGCAACTATTTGGAATTACTATCCAAACTACTCCGAATACCTTGATTTTATGACAGGCTTCGCCACAGCACATCCAGATATTTGTCGACTGGATACCGTTGGCACCTCCATTCAAAACAGGCTGATTCTGTGTTTGAAGATCAGCGACAACGTAAACCAAACCGAAGTGGAACCTCAATTTCTTTACACCTCCTCCATACATGGTGACGAACTTACCGGTTATGTTCTGATGTTGCATCTTATCGACTATCTTCTAATCAATTATGGCTCTGATCCTACGGTTACAGAATTAGTGAACAATACGGAGATTTTCATCAATCCGCTTGCAAATCCTGACGGTACCTTCAAAGGTGGAAACAATTCAGTATACGGCGCAATTCGGGGTAATGCAAATTACCTTGACCTGAACAGGAACTTTCCCGACCCTAAGGTAGGACAGCACCCCGACGGGAATGCATGGCAGAAGGAAACAGAAGCATGGATGGCTTATGCCGCTCAGAATCATTTTTCACTCGCTGCGAATTTTCATGGTGGCGCCGAGGTCTTTAATTATCCATGGGACACCTGGTCAAAACTTACAGCCGATGACGCGTGGTGGCAACTTGTAGGAAGGGAATGGGCCGATACAGTTCACCAGTATGCTCCGGCTGGCTATTTTACCTATTTGAACAACGGAATTTCAAATGGTAACGCCTGGTACGAGATCAACGGTGGACGCCAGGATTATATGAATTACTGGCACCATTGCCGTGAAGTCACAGTTGAGATTTCAGACATTAAACTTCTACCAACCAGTCAATTATTGAATCATTGGAATTATAATTACCGGTCATTTCTGAATTACCTCCAACAGGCACAGTATGGAATCAATGGAATTGTGACGGATACAGTAACCGATGAGCCGGTGGAGGCAAAGATCCTGATACATAATCATGATAAAGACAACTCGGAGGTTTATTCACACCTCCCCACCGGATTTTATATGCGGCCAATCATTCAAGGCACCTATAGCCTGACTTTCTCCGCACCAGGCTACTATACCAAAACCATAGAGGATGTTGAAGCAACAAACTGGAGCACGACAATCCTGGATGTTCAACTTCGTCCTCTGACATTCGACGCTCAGGATAAGACAACTCAGAAAGTCATGATTTACCCCAATCCCTCGGACGGACATTTCAGATTGGTGTTTCCTGAACATCCTGTCAACCCTTCATGCGCTATTCAAATCTTAAACCAAATGGGAGCCGTTGTTTATTCTGATGAACTCCAATGCGGGAAAGGATGCACACATGTTGATATTGCGCTGCCTTCGCTTGCTCAGGGTGTCTATTTCCTGAAATTTAATACCGGATACCGGATATACTTCGATAAACTGATCCTGAGAAATTAAAATTTGTCGGCGACCGGCGGAATTCCTTTATTCGCATAGTAGCCTTCATCCAATTTCTTTCTGACCACGGCGAATGCATCGATCGTAATTTTGACATCCTCAAGGGTGTGAACAGCAGTGGGAATCAATCGCAGCATAATTACATCCTTGGGCACCACCGGATAAATAACCACACTACAGAAAATTCCATAATTTTCTCTGAGATCTGCAACCACTTGGGTAGCTTCGCCGACGCCTCCTTTTAAAAACACTGGAGTGACGGGTGATTGCGTCTTACCAATATTAAACCCTTGTTCACGTAAACCGGTTTGTAATGCATTCACAATGGTCCACAACTTTTCCCGGAGCTCCGGTTTTGTCCTAATCAGGTCCAGCCGTTTGAGTGATCCCATAACCATGGGCATAGGGAGCGATTTAGCAAATATCTGTGACCGCATATTGTAGGCTAACGCTTTAATAATACGTTTCTCACTTGCTACAAATGCCCCGATACCGGCCATGGCTTTTGCGAAAGTGCCAAAATATACATCCACGCCATCCATAACATTCTGTTCCTGACTGGTTCCTGCACCTGTAGGACCCATGGTGCCAAATCCGTGGGCGTCATCAACCAATAACCGGAATCCATATTTTTCTTTGAACTGAAGGATTCCCTTGAGGTTACCCAAATCGCCGGGCATGCCGAAAACTCCTTCGGTAATTACCAAAATACCGCCACCGGTCTCATCCGTAACTTTCCGTGCATGCTTAATCTGAGATTCGAATCGCTCCATATTGTTGTGAGGATATACGAACCGCTTACCTATATGTAACCTCAAACCATCAAGAATGCAGGCATGTGATTCTGAATCATAAACCACAACATCATGACGGTCAAGCAACGAATCGATGATGGAAACCATTCCCATATAACCGAAATTAAGCAGATATGCCGCCTCCTTCTTCTCAAACGATGCCAACTCATGCTCCAATTGTTCATGGTAAATGGTTTGTCCCGACATCATCCTGGCCCCCATAGGAGCAGCCAATCCAAATTGCTCGGCAGCATCCATATCTGCTTTCCTCACCTCCGGATGATTGGCTAAACCAAGGTAATTGTTAAGACTCCATACCAGTACGGGCTTTCCCCTGAAATACATCCGGTTTGAAATTTCACCCTCCAGCTTGGGAAAATAATAATAACCATGCCCCTGATCGGCTAATTGCCCTAACGGGCCCATGTTGTTAACTACTTTATTGAAAAGATCCACGTTGAAAAAGTTTATATGATACGTTTGAATTGAAAATTCAAAGTGCAAAAATATCAAAAAATAATACTTTAAACCATGGAAAACCGTTACTAATTGCGAACATTATGATTTTTCATTAATTCTTCGTACTTTTGCAAAATGAAATATAAGGCCTTTTCTACACTCTGTATCTGCCTTTTGTTATTCGCCTCATCCTGTAAATTCCAAAAACTGCTGAAAAGTGGAACGGCAGACGAGAAATATGAAGAGGCCCTGAAACTTTATACTGACAAAGACTACTCCAGAGCACTTCAACTGTTCGACCAACTGGTCGGGACAACCCGGGCAACCGATAAAGCCCAGAAAATCGCCTATATGTATGCTTATAGCTATTATAACCAAAAAGACTATACGCTTGCTTCCTATTATTTCAAAAGATATGCTAACAACTATCCCAATACCCCGGAAGCAGAAGAATGTATGTTCATGAGCGCATACTGTAATTTCCTCAATTCGCCTGAGTACAGCCTTGATCAAACCATAACTCAGGAGGCGATAAAAGATCTTCAGCTTTTCACCAACACCTATCCGACAAGCAAGCGGGTTTCTGAATGTAATGACCTGATGGACCAGCTCAGGATGAAACTTGAACTGAAAGATTATAAAATGGCCAAACTCTATTACCGGATGGAGGATTATGCAGCATCCATTCAGGCCTTCGGAAGTATTTTAAAGGAATTTCCCGATACTCCGCACCGTGAAGAAATCCTCTTCCTTATCTTTAAATCCTATCACAAATTCGCCAAAGAAAGTATCGAATCAAAAAAGAAAGACCGCTATTCAAAAGCGCTTCTCTCATATAATGAATTTGTAGCCCAATTTCCCGAAAGCGGATTCCTGAAGGAGGCAAATGACCTTAAGGAACGGTCCAAAAAAGAATTGGATGCACTCTATTTAAAAGATCAAAAATTTCTGAATACCGAGAATTCAAACAGTCAGTCAAATAAACCGTAAAGTAAAAATGGATTACAAAAGAGTTAAAACGGATATTAACGCCGTAACACGAAACATTGAAGATTTTACACAGGGGACCAACAATATTTACGAAACCGTGGCGGTAATCTCCAAACGCGCGAATCAGATCGGATTGGAAATTAAAGAAGAATTGAGCCAAAAGCTCTCCGAATTTGCAACCACCTCCGATAATCTTGAAGAGGTATTCGAGAATAGGGAGCAAATTGAGATTGCCAAGTTTTACGAGCACCTTCCCAAGCCGACCCTGATTTCAATCCACGAATATCTGAACAACGATATCTACTTTAGAAATCCCCATAAAGAACGTCCTGAAGATTTCTAAATGAACAATCTCACTGTGCTCAAAGGGAAAAAAATCGTCATCGGGATTACCGGAAGCATCGCGGCCTATAAGATTCCGATGCTGATCCGGTTGCTGATTAAAAATGGCGCTGAAGTCCAGGTCATCATGACTCCGATGGCAAAAGAATTTGTCACCCCACTTACCCTTTCGACGCTCTCGCAACGCCCTGTCATCATCGATCCTTTTATTACAGGTACAGGCGAATGGAATAACCATGTCGAACTGGGTCAATGGGCCGATTTAATGCTGTTTGCACCCGTCACCGCCAATACATTAAGTAAAATGGCCCGGGGAAGTGCCGATAACTTCCTCATAACAGCCTATTTGTCTGCAAAATGCCCCGTCTATATTGCGCCTGCTATGGATTTGGACATGTATTCGCATCCCTCTACCCAACAGAATATTTGTACCCTGCAATCGTACGGAAATACTATAATTGAACCGCAAACCGGTGAACTTGCAAGCGGCCTGACAGGCCAGGGAAGACTTGAAGAACCGGCTGTCATCTTCAATATTTTGGTTGATCATTTTAAAAAATCAACCGCTCTCAGGAATAGGAAAGTTATGATTTCCGCTGGTCCGACACAGGAAAATATCGATCCCGTCAGGTACATTTCGAACCACTCCTCTGGACAAATGGGCTTTTGTCTTGCCAAGGAGGCGGCTTCCCGCGGTGCATCCGTAACGCTGATCACCGGTCCGGTAAACCTAAAGGTTGACCATCCTTCTATCAATCTTTTACCTGTTGTTACCGCCTCTGAGATGCACCATGCCTGTCTGAAAGCTGCACCAGGATCGGATATTATTATCATGGCTTCAGCAGTTGCCGATTTTACTCCTGCTAACGTAGCTAAAACCAAAATCAAGAAAGGGAAGGGGCCGCTTTCGCTGAATCTGGAGCCAACGCCGGACATTTTGTCAGACCTTGGAAAAATGAAAACAAAAGATCAGGTACTCGTGGGATTTGCACTCGAGACCGATCAGGAAATGACCCACGCAAAAACTAAGCTGAAAGAAAAAAATCTTGACCTTATCGTATTGAATTCATTGCGTGATACCGGCGCCGGATTCGGCTATAATACAAACAAAGTCACCGTGATCGAAAAAAGCGGAAAGATACACCGGGGCCTCTTGAAACCAAAAAACGAAGTTGCAGCCGATATTTGGGATATTATTATGGGTAAGTAATCGAACCTTATGATTAAGTATTTCATCCATACCACCTTAACCCTGCTTCTGGTCCTGACACAAACACTGACAGCCCAGGAACTCAATTGCATGATCAATATCTCGACACAGAAGGTTGAAGGTACCGACAAGAGGGTCTTCGAGACTTTACAAACCGCGATCTTTGAATTTATGAACAACCGGAAGTGGACGAATTACAATATCAAAGTTGAAGAAAGAATTGAATGTTCACTGCTTCTGACAATTAACGACCGGTTAAGCGCGGATGAATTTCTGGGAACCCTCAATGTGGTCCTGCGCCGCCCGGTGCTCAATACCGCATATAATTCGATCCTGATAAATTATATCGATAAAGCAATCCAATTCCGGTATGCAGAGTTCCAACCCCTCGATTATGCCGATGGTACCTTCACCTCCAATCTTACCTCAATTCTTGCTTACTATGCCTACACTATACTGGGTTTTTATTTTGATTCCTATTCGCTCAATGGAGGAACACCCTATTTTGAAAAAGCTCAGGAGGTCGTAAATGCGGCTCAAAATACTTCAGAACCAGGATGGAAAGCATATGAAAGTGAGAAAAACCGGTGGTGGATCGTTGGTAGCTACCTTAATCCGGCAAACTCTGGCCTGCGAACTTTTGCTTATAAATACCACCATATGGGTCTGGATATGATGTACGACAAACTAGATCAGGGCAGGGCAGGAATTAATGAAAGCATTGAATTGTTGCAAAAAGTGTATAACGAAAAACCAAACCTGTACATTCTTCAGATGATCTTCGATGCAAAAAGGGATGAACTGGTTAATGTTTATGCCGATCAAAGGGTTCCACCCATGGAAAAATCAAACGTTGTGAATATTCTAAAAGATATTGATCCCTCCAACAGCTCTAAATACCAATCTATTCTCGACTCAAAATAGCAACTGCCGGATACCGTATTCCATAACCAAGCCTGCCGATGCTGTTAAAACTGTCAATCCAAAATTACCTGCTGATAAAAGATCTGGAACTCGATTTTCATCCCGGATTTACGGTAATTACAGGCGAAACAGGCGCAGGGAAATCTATAATTCTTGGAGCGATCGGGTTAATCCTGGGTCAACGGAATGAATCATCCGTCGTGTTCGATAAATCCAGGAAATGTGTCATCGAAGGCCTCTTTGACATCTCCAGCTATCACCTTGGCAGCCTTTTTAAAAAACACGATCTTGATTATGATGAATCGCTGACATTGAGACGTGAAATCAATGATAACGGAAAAACACGATCCTTTATCAATGATACCCCTGTAAATCTTTCCATTCTAAAAGAATTAGGTGAACGGCTGGTTAACATCCATTCTCAGAACTCCATTGTAACATTACATAACGCTGATTTCCAGATAGCTGTCCTCGACAGTTTTGCCGGAATCCAGGAACGGATCGCCTCATTCAGGAAGAATTTTCAAAATTGGATTTCAAAAAACAACGATCTGGAAGAATTGATCAGGAAAGAAGCAAACTGGGCTTTATCCCGCGACTACGATCAATTTCTGTTCAATGAGTTAAGCTCGGCCCGGCTGAAGCCCCGGGAACTTGAGGAACTGGAAGACAAACAGCGTCTCCTGTTAAATATGGAAGAAATAAAAGGAACGCTCCACCGGGCATCGCAGCTTCTTTCCGAAAACGAGATCACGGTTCTTTCGCTGATGAAGGAGGTTTCCCAGTCTCTTGAACATGTTTCCAGGTTCCAGAATGATATTAAATCATTTGTTGATAGATTAAATAGTAACTATATTGATATCAAAGATTTATCAAAAGATATTTCTTTGATGGAGGCCCGCCTGGATAGCGATCCGGGTGAACTTGAGATCATATCACAACGGCTTGATCAACTGTACCGGCTGCTTAAAAAACACCAAAAAAATACTGTCGAAGAACTGATTGCTCTTAACCTTGAACTCGAAGCTAAATTATTGCAGTCTGAAAACCTTGACCAGCAAATTCGTGACTTGAAGAAAGAGGTCACTGGTTTGAAACATGACCTGCTAAATGAAGCAAAGGACATATCACTCATCCGAAAGAAAATAATTCCGTCATTTGAATTAAAGGTTGAAGAATCGCTGGTCAAACTGGGCATACCGTTTCCTGTGTTCAAAATCGATTTGCATGTTGCCGACGAATTTCTGTCGTATGACGGAATAGATAAAGTAAAATTCCTGTTCAGCGCTAATAAAGGTCTTGAAGCCAGCGATCTGGACAATTCGATATCAGGAGGGGAATCATCCAGGCTTATGCTCACCATTAAATCGATGATCAGCCAGAAAAATCTTTTACCCACCATCTTTTTTGATGAAATCGATTCCGGAGTTTCAGGGAAAATTGCCGGAATGGTGGGAACAATCCTGAAAAAAATGGGAGCTACCATGCAAGTTATTGCCATAACTCATCTTCCCCAGATTGCCGCAAAAGCATCTCATCATTTCTTAGTTTATAAAAATATTAATCAGAATATTACGCAGACATATTTAAAGAAATTATCGAATGATGAAAGAGTAGGTGAATTAGCAAAAATGTTAAGCAATGAGAAGGTGACACCATCGGCAGTTCAAAATGCTAAAGATTTATTATTTAATTAATTATCGCATTTAATTAATCATTAACTTAAATCTAAAATCGATTTAACTAATAATGGGACATAACTTACTGCAAAATAAAAAAGGAATCATTTTCGGAGCTCTTGATCAGAAATCGATTGCATGGAAGATTGCCAGACGGGCATATGATGAAGGCGCTCAATTCACCTTATCCAATACCCCCGTCGCCATGCGGTTTGGTGAACTCCAGAAATTAGCGGATGACTGCCATACCGAAATAATTCCTGCCGATGCAACCAATGTTTCAGATATTGAGCATGTCTTCACCCGGTCAATGGATCTCCTGGGAGGAAAAATCGATTTTGTCCTTCATTCTATCGCGATGTCAATGAATGTCAGAAAACATCGGGAATATGATGATCTCGATTATGATTATTTTCTCAAAACAATCGACATATCCGCACTTTCGTTTCATAAAATGCTGCAGGTTGCCAAAAAGCTGGATGCCATCAATGAATGGGGCTCCATCCTTGCGCTTTCATACATAGCTGCACAACGTACGCTGGTCGGATATAATGATATGGCTGATGCTAAATCATTACTGGAATCCATTGCAAGGAGTTTTGGCTATATCTACGGCCGGGAAAAAAGGATCCGCATCAATACCATCTCGCAGTCACCCACACGGACCACTGCCGGCAGCGGGATTAAAGGCGTTGATGGTTTGATTGACTTCGCAGACAGGATGTCACCGCTCGGTAACGCAACGGCTGATGAATGTGCCGATTTCTCGGTTGTTCTTTTCTCCGATCTTGCCCGTAAAGTCACCATGCAAAATATCTACCACGATGGAGGCTTTTCAAGCATGGCTATGAGTCTCAGGGCAATGGCTCAATATAACAAATGCCTGGACGAGGATGAAATTAAATGACCATCTTTGCTCCTTTTTTGTAACTTTGCACCCCAAAAATAATTTTCATTTCAACCCTGTTTTCAATGAAAATATTAGTCTGCATTAGCAATGTCCCCGATACCACAACCAAGGTAAAATTTTTGGACGATTTCAAAAAGCTTGATACAAATGGCATACAATGGGTCATCAATCCCTGGGATGAACTCTCTCTTACCCGGGCGCTTGAATTAAAAGATAATCCCGCCTCCGGAGTTACATCTGTTACGGTTGCACATGTCGGCCTGGCAGGATCTGAACCCACCATTCGCAAAGCGCTTGCTATCGGAGCCGATGATGCCATCCGGGTTAATGCCGAACCGGTTGACGATTACTTTGTTGCCATGCAACTCGCTGAGGTTGTTAAAGCTGTTCCTTATGATCTCATTTTCTGCGGAATCGAATCGAGTGATTATAATGGATCTTCAATAGGAGGGATGTTGGCCGAATTTCTCAACTGTCCATCCGTATCATCCGTGTCGGGTGTGAACATCGAAAATGGAAAGATACTGATTCATCGTGAAATAGATGGCGGGAAAGAGCTCCTTTCGGTAGAAAGTCCCGTTGTTGCCATCGTTCAGAAGGGAATCGCAAAAGAACCGAGAATTGCTGCTATGCGGGGTATCATGATGGCACGTACCAAACCTCTGAAAGTCTTCGAACCGGTTCCTTGCGATCTGCTTACCAATTGGGTTGCATTTGAAATGCCTGCTCCCAGAACAGCCTGTAAATTTATTGATCCGGAAAACCCCGGACAACTTATCGAATGGCTGCAAAATGAAGCAAAAGTTATTTAATTATTGACAAATCAAGATCTATGTCGGTTTTAATATTTGTAGAACACTGGGAAGGAACGTTCAAAAAGGCAAGTTTTGAACTCGTTTCCTATGGAATTAAGGTAGCGGAATCATTACAAACAGAGTCCATCGCTTTCTGTATCGGAAATGTTGATAACCGTGAAATGGAGAAACTGAGTCAATTTGGACCGGATCGGATAATCCATGCTCATCCCGACAATCCAATCCATTTCGATAGCAGGCTTTATTCCGCCGTCATTGCTGATCAGGCGCTGAAAAATTCGGCGACTCTGGTACTCCTCGCCAACAACAATACGGGTAAAGCACTTGCTCCCCGGTTATCAGTTAAACTAAAAGCCGGAATCGCATCCGGAGTCAGCCGTTTACCTTTAAGTATCAATCCATTTATTGTTTATAAAAAGGTGTTCTCCGGAAATGCTTATGCGCATGTTGAACTGAAGTCTGATATCAAAATTCTGACACTTGCCCAAAACTCATTTGAGCTGATCCCACGACAAAAGGTACCAGTCATCGAAACGGTTTCAATCCATTTTGATACCACAGGTTTAAAGTCAACGGTAATCGAAACACAGAAGCAAACCGGAAAAATCTTATTGACAGACGCAGAAATTGTGGTATCGGGCGGACGCGGTATGAAATCACCGGACAATTGGGGACCCCTCGTCGAACTTGCCGAACTGTTGGGCGCTGCTACTGCATGTTCACGACCTGTGTCGGATGAAGGTTGGCGATCACATGAAGAACATACCGGACAAACCGGTAAAATAATTGCCCCCAATCTTTATTTCGCGATCGGTATTTCCGGTGCGACTCAGCACCTCGCCGGTGTCAGCTCCTCAAAATATATCGTCGCCATTAATACTGATAAAGATGCGCCCATCTTTTCCGCAGCCCAGTATGGGATTGTGGGAGATGCAGGGAAGGTCCTTCCGAAATTGGTCGATGCGGTAAAGGAATTCAAGACGAAATAATTCTAAGATGTTGAAACAGATCATTTTTGCCCTGACCCTCGTCACAACTGTAGGTTGCTTCACCTATACCATCCTCAGAATTTACGAGTTTTTCAAATTCACAAAACCTGCATTCCCTGTCAATCATATTTGTCAACGCTTTTGGATGACACTTAAGGTCGCAGTGGGTCAGACAAAAATCCTCAGACGACCGGTTATTGGATTTTTTCATGCTTTGGTTTTCTGGGGGTTTTGCATTATTCTTTTCGGCAGTATTGAAATGGTGATCGACGGACTGACAGGCAATGAACGGTCTCTGAAGGTTCTCGGGGGATTTTATGACTTCATGGTTGCCTCTGGTGATATCTTTGGCCTGATTGTCGCTATTTCCATCCTTGTTTTTCTCACTCGTCGGGTATTCTTTCATATCAGTCGCTTCGAAGGCATTGAAATGAAGAAGATTTCTCATATTGACGCCAATATTGCCTTGACCCTGATCCTTCTTCTGATGGTCTCGCTCCTGGGAATGAACAGCGTATATTATGAAAAACTTGATTTTTCGGAAGAACCCCAGGCCGGTATTTTTCCGGTCAGCAGCATCCTCTCTGGCCTGTTTGCGGGTTGTGACGTTGATCAACTCCGGCTTCTCCATGAATTTTTCTGGTGGAGTCATATCCTGTTGATCTTTATTTTTGCTAATATCCTTCCGTACTCGAAACATTTTCATGTGTTTATGTCAGTCCCGAATGTATTCCTCTCAAGGCTTGAACCTTTGGGAAAACTGACAAATATGGACTCCATAACCAGGGAGGTAAAAATGATGTTGAACCCCGAAGCAGATTTTTCTGAAAATCAAGCCGGTCAACAACCACCGGAAAGATTTGGAATCAAAGATGTTGAGGACGTTACATGGAAAAATTACCTCGATTCTCTTTCCTGTACCGAATGCGGACGCTGCACCTCTGTGTGCCCGGCCAACCTGACCGGTAAGCGACTTTCACCTAGGAAAATCCTGATGGATCTCAGGGCAAGAATGAAAGAAAAGGGTCCCTTGATGGTGAAAAACGGCAGAACGTTCGACGATCAAAAATCGCTGTTACGTTCCTATATCACAGAAGAAGAGTTGTGGGCCTGTACAACCTGTAATGCCTGCGCTCAGGAATGCCCTGTAAACATCAACCATCCTTCCATAATAGTTGATATGCGGCGGTACCTCGTGATGGAAGAAGCCTCAGCTCCTGGTGAACTTAAAAGCGTTTTCAACAATATCGAAAATAATGGTGCACCATGGCAATTTTCTCCGGAAGACAGGCTTCTTTGGGCACAGGAAATGGATTTAAAATCAACTAAACCGGCTTCTGTAAATGGAAATAAAAAAGTTTGAAATCCCGGTAATGGCCGATCTTTTCGCGAAAGGAGAGCGTCCTGAATATCTATTCTGGGTTGGTTGTGCCGGCGCCTTTGATGACCGCTACAAAAAAGTTACCAGGGCCTTTGCCAAAATCCTTTCCTTCCTCAATATCAGCTATGCCGTTTTAGGTAAAGAAGAAACATGTACTGGCGATCCCGCCCGCCGGGCCGGTAACGAGATGCTTTATCAGATGCAGGCCTTGCAGAATATCGCCACATTCGAACGATATGGAATAACAAAGATTATAACCATTTGTCCCCACTGTTACAATGTTTTCAAAAACGAATATCCCGACCTGGGGGGCAACTACACTGTAATCAACTATCTCCAGTTTCTTGAACAGATGATTGCAGAAGGAACACTGAAATTGGACCCATCTAAACTCGATGGCAGCACCGTGACATATCATGATCCCTGTTATCTGGGTCGCGCTAATAAGGTATATAACGCCCCGCGGAGTATCATCCGTAACCTTGGCCCGAAATTCATTGAGATGGAAAGGCATAAAAGCTTTGCTCTGTGTTGTGGAGCAGGTGGGGCCCAGATGTTCAAAGAAGCTGAAAAAGGCGATAAAGAGATTTTTCTCGAACGAACGGAAGAGGCCTTGCGTACCCGGGCCGACATCATCGCTACCGCATGTCCGTTTTGTATGACCATGATGACCGACGGAATCAAATATAAGAACCAGGAGGAGACCGTGAAGAATTATGATATTGCCGAACTAATTGTCAAATCCCTAAATATTTAGCAACCAAAAAAACAAACAAATGGAGTCTAAAAAAGTACTGAAGAGCGGCGAATTCCTTGTTGATGAAATGGCAGCCTCCGATATCTTTATTCCAGAGGAATTTAACGAAGAACAAAAGATGATTGCCCAGACTTGTCAGGATTTTCTGGAAGCTGAGGTATATCCCAACATTGACCGGATCGACACACCCGATACCGCTCTGATGAAAGAGATTCTGAAAAAAGCCGGGGATTTAGGTCTGATGGGAATTTCAATTCCTGAAGAATACGGTGGATTTGGACAGTCTTTTGTTACCCAGATGCTGGCAGCAGAGACTATTGGAGCCGGATACTCCTTTTCAGTGGCATTCATGGCCCATACCGGAATCGGGACCCTTCCGATAATGTACTACGGTAATGAAAACCAGCGGCAACGTTATGTCACACGACTGGCAACCGGTGAATTGTTAGGAGCCTATTGCCTCACAGAACCCGGCGCAGGTAGCGATGCAAACTCTGGTAAAACACAAGCCATTCTTTCCGGCGACGGAAAACACTATATTCTGAATGGCCAGAAAATGTGGATCACCAATGCAGGATTCGCCGACACCCAGGTCGTCTTTGCCAAGATAGACAAAGACCGTGTTTTAAGCGCATTTATTGTCGAACGTAACTTTCCCGGGGTGGTCGTTAATCCCGACGAACACAAAATGGGAATAAAGGGATCCTCAACCGCCCAGATTTTCTATAACGACGTAAAAGTTCCTGTTGAAAACCTCATCGGGAAAAGGGGAGAAGGATTCAGGATTGCCCTGAGCATCCTTCATATGGGACGGATAAAACTGGGAGCCAATGTACTGGGTGCCTCTAAGAAAGCAATCAGTGATTCGGTTAAATATGCTAATGAACGGAAACAATTTGGTGTGTTGATCTCTACTTTCGGAGCAATTAAACATAAACTCGCCCAACAGGTTATTAAAACCTATGCACTTGAATGCGCCATATACAGGCTCAGTAAAGATATTGACGATCTTATTGAAAAGAATAAGCAATCTGGGATGGATAAAGGGAAAGCTTCCATTGAGGGAATCTGCCACTATGCAGTCGAAGCCGCCATACTCAAGGTTTATGGGTCAGAAGTTCTGGATTTCGTTATTGATGAAGCCGTCCAGATTCATGGAGGTATGGGTTATTCGGCCGAAATGGCTGTCGAAAGAGGTTACCGCGACTCACGCATCAACCGGATATTCGAGGGTACCAATGAAATTAACCGGTTACTCGTTGTTGACACTGCCATGAAACGCGCTCTGAAAGGTGACTTTGATATGTTCGATAAAGCTGCTGCCTTATCAGAAACATTGGAGACCATTGCCCTGCAGCCTGTGAAAGGGGAATCTTATTTTGATGAAAAAGCACGAATTATAAAGAACTTTAAGAATTTAATCCTGGTACTCATCCAAACTGCAGTTAAAAAATTCGATAAAAAGCTTGTTACGGAACAGGAAGTTCAAAATAACCTTACCGACATGATTATGGAAACTTACCTTGCTGAGTCGATGTTGCTGAGGATCCAAAAAATGGAAGCATTGAAGGGGTATTCCAGCGATTTACACCACAACATGCTCAGTGTTTTCATTTATGATGCAGCTGCGAAAATCGGAAAAGCCGGATTTGATGCCATAAACTCCATCGAACCGACTGCACTGACCGAAAAATTATATAATGCACTCACTGAACTCACGAAAGTTCCCGGAATCAATGTCAAAGAGTGCCGTCGGATAATTGCCGATAAATTAATTGAGCAGAATAAGTACCAATTTTGATAAAGTCATCTGAATCTACCACCTAATCTGCAGGTTGAACTTCTTCACCTGCAGATTTCTTTATGGTTACCTGAATCTCATCCTTCTCTTTGGAGTAGTCTACCAAGATGGTATCTTTCTCGGTAATCTTCGTTTTGATGATCTCCTCGGCAAGGGTATCTTCAACATATTTCTGAATAGCACGTTTTAAGGGCCGGGCTCCAAACTGTGCATCCCATCCTTTATCTGCGATGAAATCCTTGGCAGTGTCAGTGATCACGATCTGGTATCCGAGTCCCTTAATGCGGTCGTACAACTGTTTTAACTCGATATCGATGATCTTATGAATATCTTCCCTTTCAAGAGAATCAAAAATCACAATATCGTCAATGCGGTTGAGAAACTCTGGAGCAAAGGCTTTTTTCAAAGCATTTTCAATGACCCCCCTGGCATAATCGCCCGATGTAGCCTGCTTTGCTGATGTCGAAAAGCCAACACCTTGTCCGAAATCTTTAAGTTGCCTTGATCCAATGTTGGAGGTCATGATCACAATGGTATTCTTGAAATCAACCCGCCGGCCAAAACTATCAGTTAGAACACCATCATCCAGCACCTGGAGTAACAAGTGAAAAACATCGGGATGCGCTTTTTCGATCTCGTCAAGCAATACGATGGCATAAGGCCGTCGGCGTATCTTTTCCGTCAGTTGCCCGCCTTCTTCATAACCCACATAACCCGGTGGTGCACCGATGAGGCGTGATACGGCAAATTTTTCCATATACTCACTCATATCGATACGGACCAGTGCATCCTCTGTATCAAACAGGTATTTAGATAATATCTTGGCAAGATGGGTCTTCCCGACACCCGTCGGTCCTAAAAAGATAAAGGTTCCAATCGGTTTGTTCGGATCCTTTAATCCGGCTCTGTTCCGGCGAATTGCCTTGACAACTTTCCTGATGGCTTCACTTTGCCCGATGACTGAGCCTTCCAACTCGGTCTCCATATTTATCAGCCTCTCGCTCTCATTCTTTGCAATTCGCTGCACGGGGATACCCGTCATCATGGCGACAACCTCCGCAACATTTTCTTCTCCGACAACCTGCCGGTTCAATTTAGCGTTCTCTTCCCACTTCTTTTTCTCCCGCTCAAGGCTCTCTTGAAGCTTTCTTTCTGTATCCCTGAGATCGGCAGCCTCTTCAAATTTCTGACTATTGATGGCTGCCATTTTTTTCTTTCGCGCCTCTTCGATCTGATTTTCAATGGTAACAATTTCAGCAGGAACGTTGATATTGGATATGTGAACCCTTGCGCCAGCCTCATCCAGGGCATCAATGGCTTTGTCGGGCAAATAACGGTCAGTAATGTACCGATTGGTCAATGATACACAGGTCTTGATCGCCTCATCAGTATATTTAACCAAGTGGTGATCCTCGTACTTTTCCTTGATGTTGTTGAGAATCTCGACCGTTTCTTCAGGAGATGTCGGGTCAACCAGCACCTTTTGAAACCGGCGTTCCAGGGCGCCATCCTTCTCAATGTATTGACGGTACTCATCCAATGTAGTTGCTCCGATACACTGAATGTCACCTCGGGCAAGCGCAGGTTTGAACATATTCGAAGCGTCCAGTGACCCTGATGCATTACCTGCCCCAACAATCGTATGGATTTCATCAATAAACACAATGATGTTGGGGTTCTTCTCTAATTCATTCAGCACCGCTTTCATCCGTTCTTCAAACTGCCCGCGGTACTTGGTACCGGCGACAAGAGATGCAAGATCAAGCGAAACAAGCCTTTTATTGAATAAAGCTCTCGAAACTTTTCTCTGAACGATCCGTAATGCCAGTCCTTCGGCAATCGCCGATTTCCCCACACCGGGCTCACCGATCAAGATGGGATTATTCTTTTTTCTGCGACTTAAAATTTGCGCAATCCTTTGTAGTTCTGTTTCTCGTCCGACAATGGGGTCAAGACGACCTTCTTCGGCGGCCTTTGTGATATCCCTTCCAAAGTTATCCAGTACCGGGGTCTTTGATTTCGAATCCTGCCCTTTTTTCTGACTTCCCGAAAAACTTTTTCCACCCTCTTCAGCCTCTTCATCCTCCTCATCCTTAGGCAGAATGTCCTGGGGATCAAAGTTAATTTCTTCACTGCTGCTGGCAAGAATAGACTTTAATTCATCTTTTACAGTACTGTATGTTGCTCCATATGACGAAAGTGTCTTTGTCACCAGATTATTCTCATCTTTTAATATTGCCATCAACAAATGCTCGGTCCCGATCAGCTCACTGTTAAACAATTTAGCTTCAAGGTAGGTTATCTTTAAAGCACGTTCAGCCTGCTTAATCAAAGGAATGTTTTCACCGGTAATTTGAACCTCTTTGTGACTTGCGACTGCCATCTCGAGCTTTTTCCTGACACCGGGAAGATCCACTCCCAAGATTTTCAGAATCCGGATTGCAAGACCTTCACCTTCACGAATGATCCCTAATAAAAGATGCTCCAGACCAATATAATCGTTTCCCAGTCTCTGGGCCTCTTCACGACTATAAATCAGTACGTCTTTGACACGCTGAGAAAATTTAGCTTCCATAATTAATCGGATAAAAGTTACTCGCACGACAAAAAGTGAACCATGTTATTTTCGGTAATTCTGTCATGACTTTCAAAAATACAATCGATATCATCATATTATTTCATAAATGCCTTTATTTATGAACACTTTCATGTTAGTAAGAGATAAAAATTCCCTGCAAAAAACCATGGTGTTCTGGTGGAAAATTCCTACCTTCGTATGCTTAATTAGAATATTATATCTATCTGATTTTTAGACTCATAAAACATGACAGCAGACAATATGGAATCGGGTGAAAAGATCATACAGGTCAACATTGAGAATCAGATGAAAACAGCCTACATTGATTACTCAATGTCAGTAATTGTACAGCGTGCATTACCTGATGTGAGAGACGGGCTGAAGCCTGTTCACCGAAGGGTTCTGTATGGAATGTATGAACTGGGTGTGTTATCGAACCGCCCTTACAAGAAATCAGCAAGGATCGTCGGCGAAGTGCTTGGTAAATACCATCCACATGGTGATACTTCAGTTTATGATGCCATGACCCGAATGGCCCAGGAGTGGAGCTTGAGATATCCTCTGGTTGATGGTCAGGGCAATTTTGGATCGATGGATGGAGATAATCCGGCAGCAATGCGTTATACCGAAGCGCGTTTACAAAAAATTGCTGAGGAGATGGTTGCCGACATTGAAAAAGAGACTGTCGAATTTCAAAATAATTTTGATGATTCACTGCAGGAACCTACTGTCATGCCTTCGCGGATACCCAATTTGCTGGTCAATGGCGCATCTGGAATCGCTGTTGGTATGGCGACCAACATGGCTCCGCATAACCTTAAGGAGGTAGTTGATGGCATCATTGCATATATCGATAACAAGGATATCACCATCGCTGATCTCATGAAATTCATTAAGGCTCCTGATTTCCCGACAGGAGGAATTATATATGGTTACGATGGGGTGAAAGACGCATTCGAAACGGGGAGGGGAAGGATCATAATCAGGGGAGAGACAAAAATCGAACAGGATGATCACGGCCACGAAAAGATCATTGTTACTTCGGTCCCCTATCAGGTCAATAAGGCTGATATGATCAAAAAAACAGCCGATCTGATCAATGATAAGAAAATTGAAGGAATCTCTGATATCCGTGACGAATCGGACCGCAATGGGGTCAGAATTGTTTATGAGTTGAAGCGGGAAGCAATAACCAATGTTGTTCTTAACAAATTATTCCAACAGACCCCGCTCCAAACCTCCTTCAATGTCAATAACATTGCTCTGGTCAAGGGGCGTCCTATGATGTTGAATCTGAAGGATATGATTCATCACTATGTTGATCATCGGCTTGATGTGATCACACGACGCACACAATTTGAGTTACGAGAGGCCGAAAAAAGAGCCCATATTCTGGAAGGATTACTCATTGCTTTGGATAACCTGGATGCTGTTATTGCGCTGATTCGTTCCAGTCAGACACCTGAAGATGCCAGAATTGGTTTGATGAACAACTTTGGGCTCTCTGAACAACAAGCCAAGGCCATTCTTGACATGCGGTTACAGAGACTGACCGGACTTGAACGCGAAAAGATCAAAGAAGAGTATGCTGAATTGATCAAATTGATCCAGCATCTGAAGGATGTGCTCGCTGATGTATCCCTGCGCTTGGGAATTGTCAAAGATGAACTCCTCGATATAAAAGAGAAGTTTGGTGATGAGCCCAGATCGCAAATTGTTTATACCGCTTCCGATTTCAGGATTGAGGATACCATTGCTGATGAAAATGTGGTAATCACCATTTCTCACATGGGGTATATTAAAAGAACTCCCTTGACCGAATACCGGCGTCAGAATAGGGGAGGAAGAGGCACAAAGGGAAGTGAAATCAGGGACGAAGACTTCCTGGAACATTTATTTATTGCCACCAATCACAATTATTTACTGCTCTTTACTGAAAAGGGCAAGTGTTTTTGGTTAAGGGTATTCGAAATTCCCGAAGGAGGGAAGACGTCAAAAGGCCGGGCTATTCAAAATCTGATAAATCTTGAAACCGACAATAAAGTCAGAGCAATTATCAATGTCAAGGATTTGAGAGACAGCGATTACATTGCATCCAACTTTATTATTCTGGCTACAAAAAAAGGAACCATCAAAAAAACTTCCTTAGAGGCCTATTCACGACCAAGGCAAAACGGAATCAACGCGATTACCATCAATGATGGAGATCAGCTGTTGGAAGCCCGGCTGACACAGGGAACCGATGAAGTCGTTATGGCTTTGAAATCGGGGAGGGCTATCAGATTCAATGAAAAGACGGTCCGTCCGATGGGCCGGAATGCCATCGGGGTCAGAGGTATTACACGTTCTGGACCCAATGATGAAGTGATCGGGATGATATGTATTCCACTGGATCGTAAGTGTGAAGTCTTAGTAGTCTCTGAAAATGGATACGGGAAAAGGTCGGATCTGGATGATTACCGAATCACCAACCGTGGTGGTAAAGGCGTGAAGACCTTGAATATAACTGATAAAACAGGAGCTTTAATTGCAATAAAGGATGTGTCTGATAATGATGATATTATGATTATTAATAAATCAGGTATCATCATCCGGATGGCAGTTGCTGACCTCAGGGTTATCGGAAGGGCGACCCAGGGAGTGAGGTTGATCAAGATAGATGAGGGCGACGCCATTGCTGCAGTAGCAAAAGTGGATGTTGAAGTTGGCACTGAAAATGGTGAAGGGGAGGATCAAAATGAAGACCTGAACACCGAACCCCTGGAAAATTAATTTTAGAAGTTGAACATAAAGTCATCGGGCTTGTTTATCTTTGCAGGCTGCAAATCAATTCAATGTAAACATTTATAACATCCAAACCAATGAAAAAATTTGCTGTAATTCTGTTGTTTGCGGTCTCAGCGACCGTCGCATTTGGACAGAAAAATGTTCGTCAATCGGCTTCCAACTATCTGAAAGATGGAAAATTAGATAAGGCAATGGAAGCAATTAATCAATGTGTTCTGGATCCCAGTACGGCACAGGATGCTAAGGCGTGGTTCTTGCGTGGCAATATTTATTTAGAGCTTTCGAATACGCAGAATGCCAAATATAAGGAACTTGATCCCGATCCGTTGCCGAAAGCCCTGGAATCTTATAAAAAGGCTGTCGAATTTGATCCGAAGAAAGAGTACTATGATGATATTGTTGCAAAACTTAACTGGCAACGAAATAATTATTACAATGCGGGCGTGGATAATTACAATAAAAAGATGTTTAAAGAAGCCATGGTCAATTTTTCAAAAGGGGCAGAGGTTTTGGAGATGGCAAATGTTCCCGACACTGTATCGTTATTAAATGCTGCCACTTGTGCATCGCTTGCTAATGAAAAAGAAAGTGCAAAGGACCTGTATATAAAGCTATTAAAGTTAAATTATAAATCACCTCAGGTATTTATGACATTATCAGATATTTATCGTCAGGATAAAGATTCGGTTAATGCGCTCAAATTCATTCGAATGGGGCAGCAGGTGTATCCGACAGATTTTCGGTTATTTTTATCTGAGACCAATATATATCTGACTTTCAACAAAACAGAAAAGGCTTTGAATAATCTGAAAGTCGCGTTAAAGCAGGATTCGACAAATGCATCGGTTGCGTTTGCCATGGGAACGATCTATGACAACCTTTCCAATGATACAGCACGCACTGTTGGGGAGCGCTCTGATGCGTTTAAGAATGCCCTGGATGCATACAAAAATGCTATAAGGCTTAATGCCGATTACTTTGATGCCATTTATAATCTTGGAGCTATTTACGTAAACAAAGCTGCAACAATTGAAGAGGAAGCTAATAAACTACCCCTTGATGCAACAGCTAAATATGATCAGCTTAAAGCGGAGGCAAATTCTTATCTGGAAACTGCGCTGCCATATCTTGAAAAAGCCTCAATATTACAACCTTCCGATCTCAATACGTTGGTAACCTTAAAGCAAATTTATGCCCGAACCAACCAGAATGATAAGGTTAAGGCTATTCAGGAAAAAATCAATGAATTGAAGAAATAATCAGTTCCGGTAGGAGGTCGGCGATAAAGAGGATGACTCAAAAGCACAATCATCCTCTTTAGAATCGATTATTGAAAGTGCTCCCGTAGGTGGGAGTACAAGTAAAATGAAAGAAAAAGAGGCTGCCTCGGACTTTTGAGACAGTTTCTTTTTTAATATTTCTATTTAACATAATATTAATTATGGGAATTACAAAGAATAGAAAAATGCAACTAATGATCGATTTATTGTGATAATCTGTTCGGCTGCAACGACAGCCTGTTTAACCTTCCCTTATTTCAACGGGAATAAAATGGTTGTTTGCCACTTCATGGTATCCTTCTCTGAATGCGGATCGGTAACATAAATTTCCCATGGTGTTTCAACGGGAGTCCGGCCCATCTCCTTGATATATTGGTCAAGGATATTGTAAACGATCCCGGTTTTGTCGTATGGGCCAAAATATTGTGCTGCAACAACATCTTGCTCAGGAATATTCAACACCCAAACCCTTCCTGCTCCTTTAGATGCGTTTTCAACAGGTACACCAATTTGCATCGTTGATTGCTGTGTAATCGAATCCCAACTCATATAAATTGCTAAAGGCGCTCCCGTAATCTCAATCTGATTGCGCTCGATAAAGGAATATACTTCTTTGTAGGCTTTTGTCATGACCTCCGGATAAGTCGCTGGTACTGCCGAATCAGTAACTACCACAAGAACCTGAGGCGCCATCCTGAACTCTTCAATTTTAGGCCATTTTGAACGTGCTTCCGACACATATTTAAGCTTAAGCAACCCCTTCTCAAAATCCAAACCCATCGTCCGGTCCATTAATAATCCCAAGTACCTGAAAAGCGGATTAAATCCCAAATCACCCTGGTCAGTCCACACAACTTTACAACTGTCACCAGTTCGTTCAATTGTTATTGTACCTTTCGACTTATGAGCGCCATTGTCAAATTTCAGATCATACGCAATAAGTTCATTTTCTTTGAGTTCTGTCAATACCATCTCACCTTGTTTAAACTTTTTTCCGGTCCATTTCCATATTGAACCAACCTGACCACCATAACCCTTGATCTCAAATACTGCCGTTGTATCAAACTGCTTGGTCCAGGGTACCCATAAGTACCACCGATAAAAGTCACTGGTTAATTGATAAATAATCGCCGGGGTGGAATTTATATATCGAATCCGTTCGACTTTATAACTTTTTGGTAATATGAAAGCTATTAATACCAAGACTGCCAGGATCCCCAGAACCCAGTAGATAATTTTCAAAATTGTTTTCATGTGTTCCTAATTTTTAATTTCAATGGTCACATGAAATATCCATGAAAAAAGTTTTTCCCTGCGATTCATGCCGGAATCGCCATGGATAGTTCATATGGCAAATTTTTATCTGTGTAAAGTTAATCTACTTAAAATAAAAAGCAAAATAAATTCTGAAATTATGCTACATTTGCTCCCACTCTAAAAAACTCAGATGAAAATTGCTGTTACAGGCGCCAACGGACACGTCGGCGTCAACCTTTGTAAAAGATTACTGGAATCGGGACATGAGGTACATGCCCTGATCCACAAAAATGCCAAAAATCTGGAGCACCTTCCCATCCGACTATTCCATGGTGATTTGCTGGATAAAAGTTCATTATCCTCTTTCGCTGACGGATGTGAAATATTATTTCATCTTGCGGCACGAATATCGATCACTGGTGGCCAAAATAACCTGGTTACAGAGACTAATGCTACCGGAACAAGAAATGTCATTGAGACGGTTAAATCATGTAAGGTCAGGAGAATGGTCCATTTCAGCTCTATTCATGCATTTTCCCAACATCCCTCCGATGAGGTTTTGGATGAGACTCGCCCACTGGTCTCAAACGGAGGCTTTTCGTATGATTGCTCGAAAGCCACGGGTGAACGATCTGTTTTGGAAGCCGTTAAACAAGGCATGGATGCTGTGATCATAAGTCCAACCGCTATAATCGGACCCGACGACCCTGAACCATCCCTCGTCGGGAAAGCGGTTATTGATATTTATAATCATAATATTCCTTCATTGATTCCGGGAGGCTATGACTGGGTTGACGTCAGGGACGTGGTTTCTGGAGCAATTTCCGCCATGGAACATGGTCGTAGCGGAGAAAAGTACCTGCTATCAGGACATTATCACAGTCTTAAAGAATTTTCATCTACCATTGCCAACGTTACAGGTCGAAAAACAGTCCAGACTCTAATTCCTTTATGGCTTGCGAGGTTCGGGCTTCCTTTCACCACATTATACAGTCGGATTCTTGGGACCGAACCTCTCTACACCCGTGAATCCCTGACCATTATTACTGAAGGTAGCCGGTTGATCAGTCATAAAAAAGCTGAAAAAGAACTTAATTACAATCCGCGCCCACTACTTGAAACTATTGAAGATCTCGTATTGTGGTTCAAAGAACAAAAAAGGATCAATTAAACTTTTCTGAATGAACGAATCTACTTTTTATCTGCTTGTTTATCTGTGGATTGCCATCGCCTTGGTTGCATTCCCGTTACTCCTTAAAATTGTTGCACCCTACGGGAGGCACGCATCGAAACAGTGGGGTTTGATGATCGACAACAGACTTGGATGGATCATCATGGAATTACCTGCTTTGTTGGTCTTTGCAGGATTTTATCTTTTCGGGTCCGGCGATCGGCCTTTGATAACCTGGATTTTTTCATCCTTGTGGTTTTTTCATTATATCAACCGTACGCTAATTTTTCCTTTCCGGTTGCGTACAAACGGGAAAAAGATGCCTCTGGCCATTGTTTTCATGTCGATTTTTTTCAATTTGATTAATGGGAGCATAAATGGATATTTCCTGGGTACACTTGCCACGGAAGCCCGGTACCCACTCTCCTATTTGTACGACCCCAGGTTCATAGCCGGTATAGTACTGTTTATTTCGGGATTAATCATTAACTGGAACTCAGATTATATTTTGATCCATTTACGAAAGCCGGGAGAATCGGGCTATGTCATTCCACAGAAAGGATTGTTTAGGCTGATCTCCTGTCCGAATCATTTTGGTGAAATCGTCGAATGGTCTGGATTTGCCTTGATGACCTGGTGTTTACCTTCACTTGCTTTTGCAGTATGGACTCTGGTAAACCTTCTTCCCAGGGCATTACATCATCATAAATGGTATCAGACCACGTTCCCCGGATATCCTGAAAATCGAAAAGCTGTGATCCCGTTTATTCTTTGACGATACGCTAAGCCCCATTTACCCCACAAGTTTGGGCATTTTACCTTGATCCGAAATAGAGGAGTCATAAAACAGCGATGGGAACATCCTCTGGTCGAAGTTGTTCCCATCCCGCTTCCGGTCGACCGTAGCCTTCCGGGGCGTCCAAGCTACAGTTATTGTGGATGATCTACACAGTCAGGGTCTCCACCTTTCTTTTCGGTCCGGCTTACTGGGCGTGAATTCCTTGCGGTCTCCGGTCCCATCAGCCCCGCCTTGAAAACCTCCCCAGGTTTATAGCACCTTGCGGCGCTTTTCTTCTCGGAGGGTTGCCGGGAGTGCTGTCACCTTTCGGATCCTGCTTTCACCATGCTGTTTTCCGGCGTTCCTTTTATCTCTCACTTGAGTGCCCAAATATAATTCAGACATTATCCGCCATGCAAGTTTCGACCTTATCATTTACCAACTTCCTTTCAACCAGGTTTATTAACAATTTGTTAGTATTTCACATCAAATAATAATTTGACTATCAATGCGATATGATAATACAGAAAATGTTTGTTGATAAAATGTTGATAAAATGTCAGTTCACGGTATTTCCGATCACTCGATGGCAACGGTTAATCCACGAAGGATCATCTCGTCATGAGGGGGTTTCATTTCGTAATAGTCGCCGGTCTTGACTATACATTTTCCTTTATAGTGGGCAATCAGTGCGCACTGTTCTGCCTGGGAAGGTTCATGGTTGCATACTTCTATTAAAGACTGGATAACGAAGTCAAACGTATTGACGTCGTCGTTGAACAACACCAGATTCCTTTGAACCATGTCATTGGTAAAAGAATCAGATGCCGGTTGAAGTTTTTCCGCAGACATGAGATACATATTTTGGTGCAAAATTAATATAAAGGCAGCAAACCCCTAAATTTGACTTGTAAAATGAAGTTTTATGAACTTTTGCCAATTAATTAATGCACTGGACCTTGAATTAAAAAAGCCCTTACCGGGACGAAATGCTCAATTAAAGATGTCCTCCATGGTCACGATTCAAAAGTTATTGAAAATCGATGTTCCTAAAAATGCCATTCGAAGCAGCGTACTGATATTACTCTATCCCCTGCTTGACTCAGCTGGGTTTGTCGTGATGCTCCGTCCGAAATATAATGGCATTCACAGTGAACAGATCAGTATGCCGGGAGGAAAGTCGGAGCCAATTGATTCCGGTCCCTGGGATACTGCACTCAGAGAATCAAAGGAGGAAATAGGAATCGACCCCTCTCAAATCAAGTTGTTGGGTAAACTGACCAATTTGTATATCCCACCCAGCAACTATTTGGTTTCTCCCTTTTTAGGATACCAGGAAAAACATCCTGATTTCCGACCGGATCCTGTCGAGGTTGCAAAACTTATCGAGATACCTTTGGATGAACTTCTTGATGACAGGAACATCAAAATGAAAAGGATAAAACTGGCATGGGGATTATCGATGAAAGTACCTGCGTTTTATATCGATCAAAACATCATCTGGGGAGCATCGGCAATGATCCTTAGCGAGTTCAGAGATATTGTTAAGGCAGCGGGTAAAATTGATGATTAACCAGACAGGTTAACCTGCTTGTTTCATTTTGTCTTGGTTTCTGTAAAACAAAATGATCCGGGAATTCTACCAGCAGGATATTCCTTGATGAGCGTGCCTTGTTGATTATACTGGTAGGCGGTTCCGTTTTGTACGTAATCCTTGGCATCACTGACATAGATATGGCCCGTAACCGGATGAAGAGCCAGACCGTAAAAGAGTCGTCCGTTTGCTGAGATAAACGGTTGTTCAGGCAGTACGGCAGAATTGACCGCCATTTTATAAACCCCGCCATTTAAAAAATAAAGGGTATCGCCGGTCGGATTCATGCATAATTTGCTTGGCACTTTACCTGTACCAGTAAATATAAATCTTTTCTCAATTATTTTGAGTTCAGGGTTGATACGCAACAATGAAGGCAGTTCGAAATTATCATATCCACCTGAACATAACACCCATACTTTCTGCTTTTTATCGATCACAATCCCGATAGGTTCTTTTCCGGTTTGAATGCTATCGGTAATTTTATCTGTCTGTGTATCAATTATATAAACCATAGGCACCCGGTCGGAGGTGGGGTCGCTGAACTTACCCACGCTGGTGACCATCATATAATGGTCGTATCTTAACAAATTCTCCGTCCAGGTTCCGGTTTTAATAACTTTGGAAATGGTATTGGATGTAAGGTCGATAACAGTAATATTTTTTTGAAGGTTTGTCACGTATGCTTTAGTGGAATCAACAAGCTCCATAAACCTGGGAGCGTTAAGGCCTGAAATAGTAGTAACCGATTTAAAATCGCTGATCGTGACCACTTCGATTCGGTTGGAGTTATTAACAACCAGATAGCCAAGGTTTTTATTGATTTTCATTGATTCTGCAACATCGCCCAGGCTGCGTGCGTTTGCTTTTTGGAAAACATCCTGGATAACCATGCTTTTTTCGGGTATTATCACGGAAACCGAGGCATTTCCCCAATTATAATTACCTTCATTAATAATAAAAATTCCTTTTTGATAAGTGACCGGTTGCGTTGTGGTGTCGTCGGGATCTTTGATCACTTCACGAACCGGGTCCTTTGAACATCCAATGATTAATCCGAAGAGAAGAACAAATGCGGTTAAGTAATTGGTTTTATGGATGATTTGGGAGGGAATGTTCACGATAAAGGTTTTTCTTTAATTCTTGCTGGATCCTGAGAATCCCAGTTTGACTGTCAAGGCATAATTGATTCCCGGCATTGGCCGACTTGCAACAGATTGATAGTCCAGGTCAAACAGATTATTACAATCCAGTTGTAAAGATATAATAAAATTCTTCAGAGTGATGTTCTTCCCAAAAATAATATTTGAGAGGTTGTAGCCCGGCATCATGGTCAGGTTATCCTTCCCCGTATATCGGGCGCTGACGAAATAAAAATTATAGGTCAGGTAAAACTTCCATTTTTCAATCGAAAGGGTGCTGTTGAAGGTGTTCTCCGGAATATAAATCTGTTGTTTGCCTATTTTCTGATCATAGGATGAATTGGCCTTCTCGTAAGTTGAACGGCAGTAATGGTAATTGTTTCTCCACCCAATGGTCAACCCATGGTAACTAACGGTAAAATTCAATCCGGCCTCGATCCCACGGGCTTTGATTTCATCAATATTCTCGGGTTTGAACAACGCGCTGTTGCCTTCAACCGGACTCCAGGTTATCATATCATTCAACCAGGTATAGTAACCTGTCAGATTGGATTCACAATAAAAGATCCTATTTTTTGATTCGATGTTGAAAGTGATCCCGGCTTCTATGGAATAACTCGATTCGGGCTTCAGGTCAGGATTTCCGGCACCCTGCCAGTAAAGGTCATTCAGCGTAGGGTACCGGTAGTTACGGGCGACATTGAGGTTTAGCATAAGATTTTGCCCGGTGAAAGGTTTATAACCTACCCCGACTGCTGCTATTAATGGGGTAAATGAAAAATCGATAATATCTTCCCGAAGAACGAGTGAGGATTGGATATGTTTATTTAAACTGTAGTTTATCTCTGTGAAAAGACTCGCTACCGACCTGGTTCTGCGGCCGGTATAATCATCCGACCGGACCCAGTCGTACGTAAAATCGATCCCTGGCTTTATTTTAAGGTTTTTTATTTTCAGCCAGGTAAACCGTATTCTGTTGATCCAGGAGTAGGTTTGATGAACCGAATTCAAGTCAAGTGCGCTGTTTGAATAGTTCATGTATTGGTCGTTTAATGCCGAACGGAAGAGAAGATGGTATTGTTTATCGACCAGTTTATATTCGACCACCGCTCTGATTGCACGATCGTGAAGTTTTTCGGTTTTTGCCGTATCGACGCTTGTTGTGGTAGGCGGCAGATTCCGATCATCATCACTGTACCAGATCTTGGCTGATAAAAGGTGACGGTCATTCCATCTCCAAAACAATTCCTGCGATAATCCGTATTGGACAAAAGATGCCTGTTCCTGATTGGTTCTCACTCCGCTGTTGTCGGTAAAAGGAAAATTGTTCTGTGCAGAGGTATAATTAAATTTTGTATGTGACTGAATGTTTTGCCTTCCAAGGCAAAGGTTCAGATTGGTTGTATAGGTATTAAAGCTTGCAAGGGTTTGTGAGGCCAGTGCATTAACCCTGTTATTCCAGTCGGGCAGCGTGATCAGGTCGATAATACCTCCGAAAGCGCCTGAGGATCTTGATATTCCTGAGGCGCCATAGAGGATTTCCAATCCGTCGAACTGAGCTACCGGTACCTGGCTGAAATCCATTTGTCCCAGCATAGGTGAGTTTAAATTAATTCCATTCCATTCAACCTGTGTATGTTGTGCGGATGTTCCTCTGAATGATGGTGTTGCCAGCGTTCCGTTGCCATACGATTTTATGAAGATGGTCGAATGCTCCGAGATGATCCGTGAAAGATCAGACCGGAGGTTAGGGATGAAAAGTCCGGAGTCCATGCTGACTTTTTTAAAGCCCTCATTATCAACAATGAAATTTGACCTGATTTCAATCTCCGGTAGTTTCAGCGTATCATTCAGAACCTGCGTATGACAGGGCATAGAGCACACAAAGAAAAGCGAGGAGAATCCCTGGAAAAGATATTTGAAAAACCTTGTCAAAAATCGCGTTTGAGCTTCCAAGATAACTATTTCACGATCTTCCTGATGAATGGTTGCATGCCGGCGAATTCGATGCTAACAATAAAAACACCCTGAGAAAGGCTCCCCAGGTCGAGGGTGGTTTTATTCTCGAACTCCTTTGAAAAGAATTTACGACCTGTAATATCATATAAAGTCAGGGTGCATGGAATCTGAAATCCGCTAAGGATGGTCAAATTGTTCCTGACAGGATTAGGATACAGGCAAACGTCCTTGAAAGATCCGGCAGGAGGATAATGATCCAGTACGGAAACGGCATCCAGATCAAAACCGCCGGTGCCAAAGGGAGTTGGCCAGGGATCGTTGATAATGTTTCCTTGCGCATCGAAGCTGAGAAATCCCGGGATCAGAGATCCACCGACATCAATAATCCTGACATGGGAAATTTTAGACAAGTCAATGTTGGTACTGTCTGAGAGATCTTCAAGATCAAAAGGAGTTCCATATCCCATGCGGTATTTACCTGCCAGGTTATTTATCTTGGTAGCATCAAGCGTATCAAAGGTCCCCACCTGGAGAGAGGATTGGGTCAGGGATACGGATGGAAACCTGACAAATCTTTCACCGTCGGAACTCACCTCTACAAAGGCCAGTTCAAGAAAAGTATCGTTGAATGAGTTTTCGAAGACTGCAAAATCCGATCCAATGCCATTCGAAATGGGCGGGTCAAAAGTCAGTACGGCTGTTCCTTTATCGCCAAGGCTTACAACCAGATCATCGGCAGGTCCGCTGCCATAAAGGTAGCTTCCGTATGTTGCCTTGTTATTTCCTTCGAAGGTGACAGTCGTATCGGTGCAATCGATATATCCTCTTTTGATGGTACACGTCTTTGCCCAGTCGATATTGATGATACTGTCTTTATGGATTGCTGTAGAACCAGGTTTTCCGGCAGGAGGTGGAAATTGTGCAAGTGTCGGTAGCGCCAACATCACATGGCTGATAAGGAAAACCGATCGGCACAAAGCCCTAACCATTGACGAAACGATCCTGTGCTCTGAAATAATCATCATTCAAACTCTTTCAGGAATTGTTTTCCTTTCATGGATAAAGTACAAAAGTAGGAAAAAATGTAGAGACTGACATTTAATTCTTAACTTTGCCCGGAACCAAATTTCATAGGTATACCTAGTAATGAGCTTAAATAAAGTTCTTTCATTCGGAGCTGCCGGGGTATTATGCTT
This sequence comes from uncultured Prolixibacteraceae bacterium, assembly GCA_964525995.1. Lineage (GTDB taxonomy): Bacteria > Bacteroidota > Bacteroidia > Bacteroidales > FEN-979 > CAIVAT01. Next base: position 109,779 of record CAZGIM010000010.1, read on the forward strand.
CCTTCTTATTTTCGGAACAGGTTGTACCTCAAGAAAGTCGGTTTGTTCATCAAACAACCAGTATTCGGTTAAGAAGCACAAGAAGAATAAGAGTGCTTACAATGTCAGGTATGAATATAAATCAAAACCTGTCAAAAAGTCATATGTTATTAGGAACAAACGGTAAGAATCACCACGGGATCATTTTCTCTTCAGTTCCTTTCCATCCTTATATTTTACCGTAGTCAGTATCTTCCCGATTTCGTCATATTCAATCCACATTCCATCCTTAAGGCCCATCATATAGGTGCCTGAAATCTTAACCCTTCCGTTCCTGTAGTATTCCTTCGATTCACCTGACAACAGATCATTATTATAGAAATTCAAGGATTGTAATGAGTCATTCTCATAAAAGGTTTTCTGAGGGCCATCAAAACGGCCGTTTTTATAAAAATATTCGGCAATCAGTTTCCCCGATTTATTATACCATCGCGAACTTCCGTCTTTCAGATCATCCTTATAATTGGTTTCTTCCTGAACCTTTCCATTATCGGAGTATTTGTGGAAAGTACCGTTCTTCTTGCCATCTTTGTACACCCCATCCGAAAGGGGGAAATCGTTGTATTGACCGTAAGATACCGTTTCGCCGTGCAGAAGGCCGTTTTTATAATTTTCGACTAAGCTGATTTTTCCTTTTTTGTCGAACTGTACCGATATCCCGTCTTTAATGCCGTTGGTATAATAATCAATCCGATAAAGGATTTTATTGGGATAATAACCCACCCAGTTCTTCACTTTTTTATTGTACCAGTATTCCCCTTTGTAAGTAGCATCACCCTGCTTCTCAATCCAAATTCCGTACTTATTTCCCTGGTTGTCCATTCGATTCAGGGTATCTGCAGCGTTAATGTCTTTTGCAGTAGTCTGCGCAGTCAGGATAACCGGAAGGGTTAGCATGACTAGGAAACAGCGAATTTTGTTTTTCATCGGAAGTATTATTAAAAAAGTGAAGCAAAATTAGGTTAATGTCGCAAATAAATCAAAGCTTTCATTTCCGGTTATGCGTACCCTGCAAAAAGACCCAGGCGTCAAATCATGGTTCGCAGACTGTATCAGGATTTCATTATCAACTTCTGGTGAATCAGCCTCCGACCGACCAACATAAAAATCACCCTCACGCCGGTCGATGATGACCTTCATGATTTGTCCGAGCTTGTTATGATTCAACGTTCGCGATATTTGCTCCTGGGTACTCATTAGTTCTTCCAGCCGTTGATTTTTAGTCCGTTTTGTAACAGTATCTTTCAGACCAAAAGCAGATGTCCCTTCTTCGGCGGAATAGGAAAAGGCTCCAAGGCGTTCGAATTGATAATCCCTGATGAATGTTTTCAGTTCGAGAAATTCCGATCTGGTTTCTCCCGGATATCCAACAATAAAAGTAGTTCTGATGGCGACTCCGGGCATTCTGGTTCTTATTTTCTCAATAAGTGTCCTGATATCTGTTCCAGTCATTCCCCTGCGCATCGATTTGAGTATCCGGTCGCTTATATGTTGAAGGGGTATATCGATGTAGCGGCAAATATTTGGATGGGCTTCAAAAACGTCGAAAAGTTCATCCTGGAATCCATCGGGATAGGTATAATGAAGCCGGATCCAATCCAGTCCTTTAATTTCTGCCAGTTTATGCAGGAGTTGCGGAAGGCGTCGTTCATGGTGGGAATCGAGTCCGTAAAAGGTTGTATCCTGCGAGATAACGATCAGTTCTTTTACTCCCCGGGCTGCCAGCATTCCTGCTTCGTGCAGGATCTCCTCCTCATTTCGGCTTACGTGGCTTCCCCTGATCGATGGTATGGCGCAAAAAGAGCATTTCCGGTTACATCCCTCTGCAATTTTGAGGTAGGCATAATGAGGCGGAGTTGTCAACCATCTATCACCTACGAGATCGTGCCGGTAGGTACCGCCTACTTGTTTCAGGATTTCCTTAATTTCATTGACTCCGAAAAAGCCATCGACCTCGGGAAGTTCCTTTATTAATTCGGATCGGTATCGTTCGGAGAGACAACCCATAACAAAAATGCGGTTGATTTTGTGGTTTTTTTTTGCATGGATGAGTTCAAGAATGGTATCGATGGATTCCTGACGGGCGTCGTGAATAAACCCGCAGGTATTGATGACTGCGGCGTCGAGGTACTCACGGCCGTCGGGGTTAAACTTGATTAAAAAGCCATTATGCTCGGTTTGTTTCATCAAAACCTCAGTATCGACAAGGTTTTTCGCACAGCCTAAGGAGATAAAACCGATTTTTTTTTGGCTTGATTTTGTTTTCAATGATATCAGTTATTGAAGAGGCTATCGACAAACTCCATCCGGTTAAATACCTGAAGGTCATCGATTCCTTCGCCCACGCCAATATATTTAACAGGAATTTTAAACTGGTCGGAAATTCCGATCACCACACCGCCTTTAGCGGTGCCGTCGAGTTTTGTAAGGGCCAGGGCATTGACTTCGGTGGCTGCGGTGAACTGTTTAGCCTGTTCAAAGGCATTCTGACCTGTTGAGGCATCGAGTATAAGCAAAACTTCATGGGGAGCTTCAGGTAAAATCTTTTGCATGACCTTTCTGATCTTTGAAAGTTCATTCATCAGGTTAACCTTGTTATGAAGGCGGCCGGCCGTGTCAATAATAACGACGTCGCTGTTCCGGGCCAGAGCAGATTTGACCGTGTCGTAGGCCACGGAGGCAGGGTCGGCTCCCATACCCTGGGTAATGACCGGGGCCCCTACCCTATCGGCCCAGATAGCGATCTGGTCAACTGCTGCGGCGCGAAAGGTATCGGCTGCGCCAAGCAAAACGCTCTTCCCCGATTTAACGAACTGATGGGCAAGTTTGCCGATTGTAGTAGTTTTTCCAACCCCATTGACTCCGACAACCATGATAACATAGGGTTTTTTTCCTTCAGGGATATTGAATTCAGTAAAATCCTGTATGTTGTTTTCCTGAAGTAATGCCGCAATCTCTTCCTTGAGAATAGCATTAAGTTCACCGGTTCCAAGGTACTTATCTTTTGAGACGCGTTTTTGGATCCGTTCGATGATCCTGAGAGTCGTTTCGACCCCCACATCAGAGGTTACCAGAATTTCCTCGAGACTATCCAACACCTCGTCGTCGATGGTTGATTTTCCAACGATAGATTTGGATATTCTGGTAAAGATATTTGTTTTGGTTTTCTGGAGTCCCTGGTCAAGGCGCTCTTTTTTTTCTCTGGAAAATATGCTGAACAAACCCATAATGAAATCCTTAGATATAAAAAAAGCTTTTTTCCGAAGAAAAAAGCTTTACAGAATAACGAATAATCGTTTTAGTTTTCTTTATTGGCTAAAAAATCTTTAACCATGTCGTTTGCCACAATCGTTTCTTTGAAAACATAAGCGCCTGTTTTCGGGGATTTTACCATCCGGATAACCTTCGTAAAATCCTTCCCTGAGGTAGCTTTAAATGAAGCAACTACTTTCTTTGCCATATCTCGGTTTATTTAATTTCTTTGTGAACAGTAACTTTTTTCAGATACGGATTAAATTTTTTCAGTTCAATCCGTTCCGGAGTATTTTTTTTGTTCTTGGTCGTAATGTACCTTGAGATACCGGGAACACCACTTGTCTTTTGTTCGGTACATTCGAGGATCACCTGAATCCGTTGATCTTTACTCTTCTTTGCCATCTTATTAACGCTTTGTTTTTCGGGACTGCAAAATTAAACGATTCCATCGAAATAACAAAATATATTTCAGACTAAAATAAATTTCATAATTTGGCATGGTTGACCTGAATTTCTTACCATATGTGGCAATCCTACCTAAACGGTTTCAAGGCTTACCTGCAGCTGGAGCGATCATTGTCGGCCAATTCGGTAGATGCCTATCTTCACGATGTTTCAAAGATCATCCAGTTTATTGAACTAAAAGGATGGAAGCTCACTCCAGAAACCATTGAATTACATCACTTTCAAGATTTTTTAAGGTGGGTTACAGAGCTTGGTATGACGGCCCGGACGCAGGCACGGGTGATTTCGGGATTGAGGTCATTTTTCAGATACCTACTGCTCGAAAATCTGATTTTAAAGGATCCGACCGAATTATTAGAATTGCCAAAGATTGGAAGGAAACTGCCTGTTTTTCTCAGTGTGGAAGAGATTGACCGGATCATAGGCCAGATCGATCAAAGTACACCTGAAGGGAAACGTAACAAAGCAATGCTGGAGACTCTTTATGGTTGCGGATTACGGGTTTCGGAACTCATCACGCTTAAAATATCTGATCTTCACTTCAGGGAGGGGTTTATCAAGATCACCGGGAAAGGTGACAAAGAGCGTTTGGTGCCTGTTGGTACTGTTGCAGAGCGGGAGATCACCTATTATCTTCAGGAGGTGCGCCCGCTTGGAAAGGTTGGAAGCGGTCAGGAGGATTATGTGTTTCTCAATCGTCGCGGCCATCATCTTTCGCGGGTCATGGTTTTCCACATCATTAAAGGACTTGCCGAACGGAGCGGAATCAAGAAACAGATCAGTCCACATACATTCAGACACTCCTTTGCGACCCATCTGGTCGAAGGCGGGGCCGATTTACGAGCTGTACAGGAGATGCTTGGGCATGAATCGATAACAACGACCGAGATTTACACTCACCTGGACCGGAATTTTTTACGTAGTACGATCATCCAGTTTCATCCGCGGTCAAAATAACTCCGCCGGTGCATCACTATTTAAATGGTGAATCGGGTTCCTTGGCCATATGGTTATATACCATCCCATCCATGAATTTCGGGAAGAATTTGTTCAGAAAGACTGTCATTTTGCCCGTCATGGTCAATACGATACGGTCTTTTCGTTTCTGAATTGCGCGAATAATGTGACTTGCTACTGCCTCAGCCGTCATCAGCCGGTTCTCATCAAGGGGCGTCTCCCCCTGTGCTGATCCGTCTTTCGACAACGCTACCTTTCGGATATTGGATGCGGTAAATCCCGGACAGGCAATCAGAACGTGTAATCCTTTTTTCATATTCTCGATGCGAATCACCTCTAAAAAACCCTGCATGGCAAACTTGGATGCTGAATAACCTGTACGTCCGGGCAATCCTTTATAGCCTGCAACCGAGGAAACACCGACCAGAGATCCGCCTGACCGGAGAAGGTACGGCAACGCGTATTTGGTGCAATAAACTGTACCCCAGAAGTTTGTTTCCATCAGTTGGCGGATCACCTCCAGATCGACTTCTTCGAACAGCGCCCGCATCGAGATTCCGGCATTGTTAATGAGTATGTCGATTCGCCCGAATTTTTCGACTGCCTGATGGATCAGATTCCTGCAATCCTCTTCTTTCGATACATTGGTCTTTACATATAAAATATCAGGATTTTCCATTGAAAACTCCTTGTGAATGACAGGGGTCCGGGATGCGAGCACCAGTTTGGCGCCGCGCCGGAATAAATCAAGGGCAAGCGCTTTTCCTATTCCGGAAGAAGCTCCTGTGATGATGACAACTTTATCCTTCATGTTCCATTGTGTTTATAGGAATTACGGTTTGATAATTAAAAAATGCTGTTGGAACCGCAACTGCAAAAATATCCATTCTCCGTGATTTTTTATCTTTGATGCCTGATAAATCATCTTCAATGACCGACCGTGAAATTTTTTACCGTCATCTGGGATTGCCCTCCTTTTACCCCATGGAGCTTGAAATTGTACATGCTGAAGGTGTCTGGTTTCAAGACAAAACCGGCAAGAAATTCATGGATATGGTGTCGGGGATTACGGTCAGCAATATTGGTCACAGGCATCCTAAAGTTATTCAGGCCATACGGGATCAGATCGACCGGTATCTGCATCTGAATGTATATGGCGAATTTGTGCAAACCCCTCAAGTGATGATGGCAAAGAAGCTGGTTTCATTGCTTCCCGAACGGCTTGACACCGTCTTTTTTGTAAATTCAGGAAGTGAGGCTATCGAGGGTGCCTTAAAGTTAGCCAAGCGCTATACCGGCCGGAGCGGGATCATATCCTTCTACAATGCCTATCACGGTAGTACCCATGGCAGTCTGAGTATAACCGGAAACGAAACTTTAAAAAGCGCTTTCCGTCCGCTCCTTCCCGGCGTCAGACAGATCGAATTCAACAATCTTTCAGACCTGGAAGCTATTTCAACCGATACCGCCTGTATTGTTCTGGAAACCATCCAGGCCGAAGCCGGAATCTTAACGGCCCGGCAGGACTTTATTGACCGCTTGGTCAGAAGATGTCACGACCTGGGTGTATTGATCCTGCTGGATGATATTCAAATGGGTATGGGCAGGACGGGAAAAATGTTCAGTTTTGAGCATTTCGGCTTTGTTCCCGATATTCTAACCCTTGCTAAAGCACTTGGAGCAGGCATGCCGCTTGGCGCCTTTATTGCCTCGAGGAAGATGATGGATACCCTGGCATTTAATCCCGAACTGGGTCATATTACCACCTTTGGAGGCCATCCCGTTTCATGTTCAGCAGCTTTTGCCGGATTGGAAGTGATGCTGTCTGAAAACCTGGTCGCGCAGGCTGAATCAAAGGGGAGCATCCTTGAAAAAAAGTTGGGTTTGCATCCTCAATTCAGCGGGATTCGCCGGGCAGGTCTTGCGCTTGGGGTTGATCTGAAGAATCCGGAAATGAAGGAACGGTTCATGAAGTCGGCCATTGACCATGGTGTTATCATTGACTGGTACATGTTCAAGCCGGCCACCTTCAGGTTAGCGCCGCCCCTGACTATTACAACTGAGGAGATTGATGAAGCCTGTTTCAGGATTCTTGCTGCTGCGACTGAGATTTCTGATTGACAACCATCACAAGATTTTTTTTGCTACCGAATGTACGCTATCTGACCATGACGGTTTTTCTGTTACCACGCGAACCGGTATTTCCTCCGCCCGAAGAGGCTGAAGCTGACGGATTAATTGCCATGGGTGGCGATTTAACTTCGGCGCGGTTACTAAATTCTTATTCGAGTGGAATATTTCCATGGTTTGATGACGGTCAAACGATATTCTGGTACAGCCCGGATCCAAGGATGGTAATCTTTCCTGAACAATTTAAGTTACCGAGAAGCCTGGGTCGTATCATCCGTAAAGGAAATTTCGAAATCCGTTATGATACGGTATTCGATGAAGTGATCACCTCGTGTGCAATGATGGTCAGGCCTGATCAGGATGGCACCTGGATCAGTGAAAACTTTATCAGAGCATACGGAGCATTGTATGATCAGGGATATGCTCATTCTGTGGAAGTATTCCTGGATAATACCCTGGCAGGAGGGTTGTACGGAATCTCATTAGGGACAGCTTTTTTTGGGGAGAGTATGTTTCATACTGTAAAAGATGCATCGAAAGTAGCGCTTCATGCCCTCGTTGAAAAATGTAAGTTCTGGAAGTTCCGGTTTATCGACTGCCAGGTGGAAACAGAACACCTAAGAGCTCTTGGAGCCGTAAATATTCCACGCACAGAGTATTTGTCACTGTTAAAAGAATCATTGAAATACCCGACCCGGAAAGGCCGGTGGTGAATCATCACCGTTAACGATCATTCAAGACCTGCCTGGAGTGTATCTTGATCCGCGATTACTTAATCCCAAGTTTGTTACTGATATCCTTGGGAAGAGCGCTCTTATGAACCATAATATCCATAGTTTTCAACCGGATGTATGCTTCTGAAACATAGATATATCCGTTGTAGGGACTACCATCGGTACCCCAGGAGTTTTTAACCAGATAATATTTGGTACCATTCTGATCTTTGGCCACGCCAGTCAAATGCAGTCCATGGTCGTCGGTGGTCTGGTAGTTATCGAATTCCAACTGGCGCATCTCCTGGGTAATGGTCTTCTCTTTAACAGGATGTTCAAATTTCAACAACAACTTCTCTTTCTCGGCATCGCTGAGTTTTCCCCACCGGTCTTTATCCATTCCTGAAATTTCACTTACATTTTTATCCGGCACGATGGCAATCCCGTTCTTCCATGCAAATCCTTTTTCGCTTACATCAGCGCCCCATGCCAAGGTAAACCCCTGTTCAATCGAATTGTCGATAATTCTGACCATGTCGTCGAGTGGAACATTGTAAACTGCATCCATTGCCCAGTTATCGGGAATTTCGATAATAAATTTCGAATAAAAAGGATGATGGGTAAAGGAAGAAACCTCGACATAATCGTCGGGGTTAATCCCCAGCATTTCGGCGAAGGATTTGGGAGTATATTCCGTTCCGTTATAAACAAACTTTTCGGGGATGGTTCCAAGGTATGCATCCACCAGACTGTTAAATCCCTTCTGCCATACCGGAGTGAGCTTGCGGTTCGGATTTTTTACAACGGCTTCGACGGTTGCTTCCAGCACGGCATCCATTTCACCATGAACCGGATTCACTTCGCCGATAACATGTCCTGAATAGGCCGATTCGGGCGTGATTCCATACTTTTTATACATATTGAGCACATCATGTGCGGCGCCGCCGGGACCGAAATTATGTTTTCCGTTAAAACGAATGTACATTTCGGCTTTCTCAGGATAGGCTTTATGTACCGGAAACATATCAGAAAGGTCAAAGGTGTCCTTTCCCATCCGCAGAAGTTCCGATTCAAGAAATGAAATTGTCGAATAACTCCAGCAGGTGCTTGAACGAAACTGATTCTTGATGGAGGTAGCCGGAAGTTTTTTAATCAGGGTAAACTGATAACCAGAATCAGACTTCATTTCTTTGTCCTGGGCATACATATCAGCTGTAGTCATGGCAAGCCCGAAAAGGAGTAACAAGGCAATTAATTTCTTCATAATTAATATGTTAATTAGAATAAACAGGTTGATAAACAGATTTTCAAAAATAAGCAGATTCAATCAGGCGACAAAAAAATAAGCAGGATAATTTGAATGAGGCAAGTAAAACTACTGAGCATTCATGTTTCAAAAGGATGGTCACGGTTAAAATCGGGTTGATAGAAATCGCTGCTATCGAATTCCTGCACCCAACCGTTGTACATTCCAAGAGATTCCATTATTCCCACTACCTCCTGATATTCAGCTTGTGTAATCCTTCTTGCCAATTGCGGATGATTTCGTACACGCGGTGTGGGATAGTACTGTGCCATCAGAGAGATATGAATCCTCGGTGATAATTCTTCAGCGAGAAAACTTAATACGTTGATGCTGTTTTGTACGTGTCCGGGTAGAACCAGATGGCGGACAACCATTCCCGATTCAGCGCCTCCTTTTTCATCGAGGATGAGCGTTGATCCTTTCTGTCGAAACATCTCTTTCAATGCTTTTGCAGCTACTTCCGGATAATCGGGAACATCGGAAAAGCTATTCCCCAGAGATGCATCCATATATTTTAAATCGGGAAGATAAACATCGATGATGCCTTCAAGCATCATTAATGTTTCAACCTTGTCATAGCCATTAGAATTATAGACCCAGACAGGCCTGAACCCCCTTGTTTGAACTTCCCGGACAAGCTGTAACAATTGGGGAATATTGTGAGATGGAGAGACAAATCCGACCCGGTTGATCCCTTTACGCAAAACACCTATAATCCGATCCACTGCTTCTTCCGGATTCATTTCGGAGCCGGACTGGTCGGAATCATTGTCGCTGATCTGAAAGTTCTGACAGTAGGTACACCGGAGGTTGCAATGCGTAAAAAAAATATTGCATATCCCATTTTCACCGCTAATCACCGGTTCTTCCCCCCGGTGAATGCAAATGGAGGCAATATTCAAACCAGCGGTGCTCCGGCAATAACCTTCTTCACCATTCAGCCTGTCAGCATGGCATTCGCGGGGACATAAGTCACAATCCCGGAGCAAAGTCGATGGTTCGATGTTATTTTTATTCCCCGTTATCATTTTTCAGAATTACATCACTAATCTTGAAGGAACTTTCCGAACTTAGCAACTGTTTTTGGAATCACTATAAATCACTCTGACAAAAATACAAGGAAATGACGAACATAGACCCGTACACGCATATCATCTGGGATTGGAATGGTACGTTGCTGGATGATGCCTGGCTCTGCGTTGATGTGATGAATGGTATGTTGCGTGAAAGAAGATTGCCCACCAGGACCCTTGATCAATACAAAGAGGTATTTGATTTTCCGGTCAGAAATTATTACGAAAAGTTAGGTTACGATTTTTCAAGTGAACCATTTGAGGTTGTTGGTATGGAGTTCATGGTAATTTATAACCGATGTCAGCATAAAGCCAGGTTGCACCAAGGTGTTTTTGAAATTCTGTCGTGGATTCGCCGGCAGGGATACAGGCAATCAATCCTCTCAGCCAGGGAGCAGTTTGAACTCATTGAAGAAGTGAGACAGGCGGGTATTTCACCCTTTTTTGACCATATATACGGACTAAATGATCATTATGCCCATGGGAAGACCGAAGTGGGGCACAAACTGATTAAAGACCTCCACCTGCCAAAGAAAAACATTCTGTTTATTGGTGACACCAGACATGATGCAGAGGTGGCCCGGGTGATCGGAATCGATTGCCTATTGATACCGCACGGGCATCATAACAAGGAAAGGCTCGAGACCACAGGATGTTCGATCGTGGAAGATTTTGAGGAGTTAAAGGAGATGCTGAAACACGGTTACCGGGCAAAATAGGTCACTTGTAATGTGAATTCCAGACCATAATTTTATTGTAGGAATGAAAAAAAGGAAGAACATATTACTCTTCATTTTAACGACTGTGTTTTTAGCAGCGTCCACTTACATTTTACCCGGACAGTCGGTCAAAGGGAAAAGCATGCGCATGCATACCGTACACCTTGGAAAGAAGAATCCGGGCAGTGTACAGCCCCCTGCCGGAACACTGATTGCTTTTGTCTGCCTTTCGTCAGGCGACACATCGAACAGCGATTCAAGAACCATAAATGATTTTGTAAAGAGTCAGGATAAATTTACCTCTGAAATTCTCCCAACACATGATTTAGCCAGGATAAAAAAGCAATTCAAGAAGTATGGAATTATCTGGATACACTGTACCGGCAAGGATGCATTAAATGAAAACACTACCCGCCGCGAGTGGCTCTCAACGTTGAAGCAGTATGTGGAATCGGGGGGAAAATTATTGCTGACCGGTCAGGCTGTTCATTTGCTGAATCCTTTGGGATTTGAATCATCACCTATCGAAGACAGCACGAAACAGTGTATTGATGAAGGATATGGCCGCAGGCTTGGGTTTCATTCCTTCCGTAACCACCCTGTTTTTGACGGTTTAAATGGGGGTGCCTATATTCTGTGGCCGTTGTCGGACATGACTACCGTGATTTCTGGATTTTTCGGAGAACGGGTACCGTCCAATGGAAAGGTAGTGGCAGTTGACTGGGATTATATTTTTTTGAGGGAGCAAACGAAGCTTCTTTTCGAATACCGTCCCGGAAGCGGTAAGGTGCTGGCAGTTGGCGGATATATCAATTTCAGCCTTCCTAACCGGAATCGGGCGCATCTGGAGCGTTTTACCGCAAACTGCCTCAGATATCTGCGGGATGGCACAGAAAAGGGTCGCTACTGGAATTTCACTGCGAGCCAGGTTATACCTTGTGATACGATTCCGGGAACTGTGGAAAGACCCGTCAACATCCGGCCTGCTATTGCCTGGTCACCGGACGAAGCTGAACTGACGCTTAAAAATCAGGCCGGTGGAAAAAATTTCTGGGATTTGGCAGGGAAAAGGTTGGCAATCATGGGGGTTGAACAGGGCGGAATCGAAGAGGTTTGGAGTCATCCGTTTATGGCATTCAGGGACTATATGGCGGGGTTGAAATTTGAGGATTCGGATACGATCCAATGGTTATCCGGCCTCTCTCCTGTTGTAACAGTAAACCCATCCTGTTTCAAACGGGAATACTCTGGAGATTGGGGAAAACTTACTGAAATCATCGTAAACGACCCTGAAGAACCCGTTGGGGTGATCCATTACGAATATGCGGGAAGGCATAATCCTGAACTTGTGATTCATTTCAAATCAAATCTTCGCTGGATGTGGCCCTATTCCGAAAAGGTTACGGGAAGCATTTACCACTGGTGGGATTCTGATCTTCAGACGATGGGAATCAGAGATTATTCGGGCGATCTCAATATGATTATGGGGGCTAACCGACCCGCTCTCCTTCATCAGGTGGGGAGGTATCATGGATTTCATCAGGTAAATGAGGCTGACACGTTTACGGGTGTGGCAACAGACCGGCTACAGATTGCGGGATTACTGAAGTATGACCTGCGCAGTCAGGAGCCGCTGGATGTAATTTTTTGCGCCACCAGCGAAGGAACCGATGCGGCATATCGTAATTATTTAAGGGCGCTGGACGATCCCCACAGACTCTTTCAAAAGGCCCGGCAGAATTCCCGCAGGGTGCTGTCAGAAAACCTGATGGTCACCACTCCCGATCCTGATTTCAATCTTGGTTACCGGTGGGCTTTATTGGCCACGGATCGTTTTATGGTGAATACGCCGGAATTAGGAGAGGCGTTGGTGGCAGGATACGCAACAACCAGGACGGGATGGGATGGCGGGCATAAAATCAATGGCAGGCCCGGTTATGCCTGGTATTTCGGTCGCGATGCTGCATGGAGCGGATTTGCCCTGCTTGGTTGCGGCGATTTTCAAAAAGTAAAATCCCAACTGGAGTTTTTCAATAAATATCAGGATTTGACCGGAAAGATTTTTCACGAAACCTCCACGTCAGGATTCATCCATTATGATGCTGCTGATGCAACTCCGCTGTACATCCTGTTGGCGGGAAAATACTTCAGGTATTCCAATGATACTGCTTTTCTGCGTAAGTCGTGGGGCAATGTAAAACGTGCGCTTGAATTTTGTTTTTCAACAGATACCGACCGGGATCATTTGATCGAAAATACCAATGTTGGGCATGGTTGGGTGGAAGGCGGTGAGCTGTACGGATCTCATGCAACCATCTATATGGCTGGAATCTGGTCGTCGGCATTAGCGGAGGCAGCGAAGATGGCCTCTTTTATGAATGATCCTGATGCTGCCAAATTCGTGATGGAATCCTATACTGTTAAAAACCTCATCAATAACCGATTCTGGAGTGACCAGAACCGTTTTTTCGCTTACGGAATGAACCCAGACAGAACACTCCGCTTCGAACCCACAGCTTTACCGGCAGTTCCGATATTGTTGGGAGTGGCCGATCGCGATAAATCAGGATTATGCATTCAGCAATACGCTTCCAACTCCTTTTCAACCAACTGGGGTGTTAGGATTGTGCGAGATGACAGTAAGATGTACAAACCCACCGGATATCATTACGGAAGCGTTTGGCCCTTATTCACCGGGTGGGTCTCACTGGCTGATTACAAATCGGGGTTTGGGATGCAGGGATTCACCCATCTTATGAACAACCTGAGAGTTTATAAAAACTGGGGATTGGGATTTGTCGAAGAAGTTCTGAATGGCGCGGAATATAAACCCACTGGGGTCTGCCCGCATCAATGCTGGTCGGAGACGATGGTGCTTCAGCCGGTGGCTGAAGGGCTGCTTGGGCTTGATGTGGATGCCGTTGCGCGAAATCTGACTTTTGCGCCTGCCTTGCCTGCCCACTGGGACTCCATTCAGGTAAACCAAATCCGGATCGGCAATCAAAAAATCAATTTCAACTTTAAAAGGGAGGTGGTCAGGCCCCTGACAGCCGATTCGTCGGATGTAAACAAACACGGTTCCGAAAGTCCTGTTTTGGACCCATTTACCAATCAGAGGACTGAATTCACCTTCACACTGGATCAGGGGAGCCCCATATTTGTAAAATTTATGCCCACCTTCCCGGCAGGGACAAGATTTACAAAGATCACCCTCGATGGACGGGAAATTCAGCACTCCACCTTTAAAACCACACAGTCGATGATACTGATCGTTGGCTTCGATTTAGAATCGACTTCGAAGCTTGTGGTTCAAACCTATGGCGGTATCGCGTTACTTCCGGCGACTCCGGATCCAATCCCCGGCGATTCATCAGAAGGTTTGAGAATCATTTCTTCCATTTACAATGGTGACGAATACCAGGTGGTTCTTGAAGGGAAAAGTTCGACTTCGGGAGTTTTCGATCTCTGGACCCGGGGACGGCTGGTCTCCATTCCAAAAGAGGTAATTCTTTTAAGACAAGCCAACGATGTCAGCCGGTTTTCGGTCGATTTTAATCCTTCAGATTCGAAGTATTCTCAAAAAACAATCAAGTTTAAATATGCCGATTACTGATCTGGTCGTTCTTGCGGTTGCCTCCTTTCTTGCTGGTATCGTCAATGCTATTGCCGGCGGCGGAACCCTGATCACGTTCCCTGCCCTAACAGCGCTTGGGGTACCGGCATTAATCGCGAATGTTACCAACACCATTGCCCTGAGCCCCGGCTATCTTAGCGGTGCATTAGCCCAGCGTAAAGAATTAGCAGGACAAAAGAAGATGTTATGGATGCTCCTGCCTGTAAGTTTAGTGGGAGGGATAGCAGGTGGGTTCTTATTACTTCAAACCGGTGAGAAGAGTTTCAGGGAGTTAGTTCCGTGGCTGATCCTTTTTGCTACCGTTCTGATGATCTTTCAGCCCCAGATCCGCAGATGGATCGGACAGTTGCAAGAGGGAACCCATCGGACAATCCGTCATTTTTGGCTGATTGTATTCATCCTGCCGGCGACGATCTATGGCGGCTATTTTGGGGCCGGTGTCAGCGTGATCATTATTGCCATTCTCGGAGTTGTGATCAACGACACGATAAACAGGCTTAATGCCCTGAAACAAGCGATGGCCTTTGTGATCAATGTCGCAACTGCCCTGTTTTTTATCTTTTCCGCTACTTTTAACTGGACTGTTGTCGTGGTTATGGCCGCAGGTTCTATTTTAGGCGGGATTGCCGGCGGAAAATTAGCCGGGAGGATAAAACCGGAATTGCTAAGGTGGACTATCATCGTAATTGGATTAACGGTGAGTATCTTATACTTTATCAATTGAACCGAAAACATTTACCCATGAAACTCAGATTTTTTTCATTGCTTACAACTGTTTTGATCATGGCCACTTCGTGCAAAACCGACCGTGAAACGTTTATTAATGAGATCCGCGATGCCGAGGAGTCCTTCGCAAAAATGGCGGCAGAAAAAGGTATACCGGCCGCCTTTTCGTTTTATGCTGCGGAACATGGTGTCATCAGCCGGAGCGGTAAACTGATCAAAGGCCGAGATTCAATCTTCTATTACTACAACAACCAGAAAGTTCAGGAACCTCAATTAACCTGGAGCCCTGTTTTCATTGATGTTGCCGGGTCAGGCGATCTCGGTTACACCTACGGAACATACAAATACTCCTTTCGCGATACCACAGGTGTCAGAAAAGAGTACCGGGGCATCTTTCATACGGTTTGGAAGCGGCAACCGGATGGAAGCTGGCGTTTCGTTTGGGATTAATCCTTTTCGATTTTAAAAGCATTGAAGATCATATCCATACCTACCTGGGTAGCGGCATGATACGTAGCTTCTAAAATATCCTTATCGCTCCACCCGAGTTTTCTCAGAGAATCAATTTCAGACCCGGTTATAGAGTTCGAATCCTTTACCACCTTAAGAATAAAGAGAAGAAGCGCGAGTTCTTTGGCCTCAAGGGGAGCTTTCTCAGGATCACGTCTGATTTCATCGATCTGATCGGGTAAAATTCCATAGTGAAATAAAATCCCCGTATTGGCGCTTACACAGTAAGCACATTCTTCCTTTACTGAAACCAACAGCCGGATGATAGCAAGGAGTTTTCCGCTCAGGGTTTTATGCCGCATGAAAAAACCAAGATTGTTTACCTGAGTCTCAAGAACATGCTCGCTTGAACTGAATATTTTAAAAGCATTGGGAATAAACCCCATTGCGTTGATCATGGTTTCATAAATGGAGGCAACCTTTCCGGTAGCCTGATCCTTTTCAATAACGTTAAGTAGTGCCATAAGCCTGGTTTTGTGTAAATAATAACAGATATAAAATGGATGTAACTTCGGTTCTGATTCTTTATTGTTATGTCTTGAATAATTTTCAAAGAAAAAGCATACCTTCACCCCTCCCATTTTAATCCTGATCTCATGTTTAAAAAGGTCATCTTCACCGTATTTTTAGGATTTCAGATCGTGTTGCTGTTTGCACAAAACTTCAAGCCTATTGAGGACTACATGCGTATCGATGCCCGGGCCGGCGATCCACTGTACACCACTTACGCAGCAGCCATGTCGCGCTCACACCTTTACGGTGACAAGGCATATAAGATGGATTATTATTCCGATTGCAGCCCGTTAAGTTATTCATCAGACCATGCCGGGACAATGTTCTGTATCTGGAAGGTCGATCAGGTAGTCATTCCAAGGATCGGTGAATTTAAATCAAGGCCTGTTGCGTTATTTTCCTTTCCCGATATGGCCATATTGGAGTATGAACCATTCAGGGGAATCCGCGTAAAAGAAACCTTTTTCGTTTACAGTTCTGCGATTGCGTTAGTCGACATGGAGGTTCGAAACACCGACAAAGTTGTCCATGAAGTTGCGGTTTACCCGATTCTCGATAATGGGACCGATTCTATCACGGTTCAGGAATATTCCAGGGTTTCGGACGGCTATCTGACCGAACGATATGAAAGTCCTTACAGGCTGATCAGCAGTTTAAAGAGTGAATACGGGTATCCGCAACATGTAAGGGATTTTTTTACATCCGGTTATCCGACCAGCTCGCATGGTGCATACCATGGAAACATGGATTCTTTTTATAATCTGATAAAGACCGACTTTTATTCCGATCGCAGAACCGATTCGTTGAAGATGAATGATTCGGGATCGTTCAACTTCATCGCACTTCATCTGAAGAAAAGGTTGAAACCAGGCGAGGTCGTCACCTTCAGGTATCTGAGGGGATGTCAGGATCTGAAATCTGATCTCAGGGATATGGTTCGTGAAGTGGATTCTGTTAAAGATTTGATGCTGAAGACCTATTATGAGGATAATCTGATTCTGTTTTCCAAAATTCCGAAGATAAGGTTTAAATCAACCGATGAAAAGATAACCTATATCAGCGCCTTCAACCTGGCCCGCGGCTGTATGTACCCTCCTTCGGGAAAAACTTCTTACAATTTTTATGTATTCTCCCGAAATCCGTTATGGGGATGGGGGCACGGACATCAGGTGCTTCACGAGTCACTTTCAATGATGGCCTATGCTTACCTGGATCCCGTTTCGGCAGAAGGGTCTCAGCGGGTCTATATCGAACAGCAACGCGATGACGGATTGATAGCCTATCGTCACGGTCCACGGGGATTACAGGATTATCCGCATAAGGACATGAGCACGACATCGGCGCCATTTTTCAGCTGGATCAATCTGGAAGTGTATAAAGCAGGTAAAAACAAGCGTTTTCTTAACGACGCCTATGTTTCGGGATGCAGGTATATGGAGTGGTTAATGAAAAACAGGGATACGGATCAGGATGGCACGTATGAATGGGGCCCATATGGGATAATCGAGAATGTCAGGGACTGGTATAATGCGGTGTTCCAGGTGTCGGCCGAACGCTATCTCGACGTGGATAAAGAGGACATTTCGGATGAGCTTGAATGTCTGGATCTGACCCTCATGATGATCAAAGAGGCACGTAGCCTGTCGTTGATGGCAAAGGAGCTGGGATTGAGTGATGGGGTGCGGAAATGGAAGGAGATGGCCGACCGTACTTCAGTTCTGGTCAATGAACGGATGTGGGATGATTCCTCTCATTTTTACTATTCGATCAATAAACAGGATCACTCCTTCCGTTTCATGACCCGCGATCTCAGACGGCAGGAGATCATCGGATTCCTCGCATTATGGGCCGGGGCCGCGCCCAAAGAGCGGGCTGATCAACTTGTTGCAACCCTGACCGATACCACCAAATTCTGGCGGCGGTATGGTGTTCCGACTTTATCGGCTCAGGATCCGTGGTACAGTCCTTATGTGGACTATTGTTGTAAATGGAACGGCCCGGTTTGGTTGTTGTGGGACTACATGGTTTACCAGGGTTTGCAAAACTACGGATATACCAAAGAAGCTCAGGAACTGGCAAACAGAATGATCCGGTGTGCCGTAGTACAGCTTTCGAAAAACCATAACTTCTGGGAGTCCTATTCTCCTGATAATGAAGTCCTGAATTGCCCGTCAAACTACATCTGGGATTCAATTCTGGCGAAATTGTTGATCGATGAAAATCATAAGTAGTACATTTGCATGGTGACCGAACTTCTATGAAAAGGAACATCCTTCAATTACCGGCGGTTTTCGGACTGCTTTTTCTTCTGCTTTCCGGTTGTAATCCGGTAAACAGAACCGATATTCCACATTTAATTTCACCCTCTGCCCTACCCTACCTCAAGAACAGTAAGATGATCCAGGTTTCAAGTTACGATACATCGGGAGGAAACCAGGACAGGATCACCATTCCTGCCGGGAAAAAGGCCACTATCCTTGATGTTGAAGGTCCGGGGATGATCGTAAGAATCTGGTTCTCGGTTGAATCGCCCGACCCCTATTACCTGCGGCGTTTGGTTTTGAGAATGTTCTGGGATAATGAAACCAAACCCTCTGTTGAAGTTCCGATTGGCGACTTCTTCGGATGCGGATTTAAGTACGTGGGATATGCCTCACAGTATCTTGGTATGACCGGCAACGGATTTGTCTGTTATTTCCCAATGCCTTTTGAACGACAGGCCCGGATTGAAATTCTCAATGAGACCCGTTATGAGGTTCCCGGGTTATTTTATCAAATAAATTATCAAAAATTTGAAGGTGCCCTTGATTCGGATGTCGCCTATTTCCATGCTTTCTGGAACCGTAGTGTGACTACTCGCTACGATTCGAATTACACGTTGTTAAAGACTGAGGGGAAAGGGCATGTTGTGGGCGTCAACATGAATATCCAGTCATATGACGGTACCCTTGATTTTCTTGACGGTGATGAGATGATTTATGTTGACGGAGAGAAAAAACCCTCGATCAGAGGTACCGGAACTGCTGATTTTTTCTCAGGCGGATTAAATTTTTCAGCCGGAACCTACAACACACCTTTTAATGGTTTGATTTTTAAAGATGACTCTGCGGGACAGGTAGCTGCCTATCGGCTGTTTATTTCAGATCAGATCTCCTTTAAAAAGAATATCAGGG
Source organism: uncultured Prolixibacteraceae bacterium (assembly GCA_964525995.1). GTDB lineage: Bacteria > Bacteroidota > Bacteroidia > Bacteroidales > FEN-979 > CAIVAT01. Next base: position 128,992 of record CAZGIM010000010.1, read on the forward strand.
TAACAATGGAGCACGGGCACGGAAACAAGCGTACCGCTGATTACAGCTCCACCGTTTACTGGTACCATATGGAATCGCATGCTCCTGTTCCGGCCCTCCCAAAAGCCGGACAACGGATTCCGTTAAGGATGGTAAAACCCGTCGGAATGATTGAAGCAGAATCTTTAACCATCCATTCGGGCGGTCTCCGATCGAAAGTTATGGATATGTCGGATGAAGGCGCCGACTGGAGTGGTAACCACCAGCTATTTATTGAAGCCAGGAATCAGACCGATTTTGAACTGCTCATAACCAGGAAAAAACCTGGAAAATACATTATTGACTTGTATTACACGGTCGGACCAGTTTACGGCAATGCTGATGTCTATGTGAACGGGACCAAATCGGGCTCGGTTTTAGGGTATTCACCCTATTTATTACCCATGGGCAAAATCAGACTGGAGGGCAGCCCGACCAGTGACGGAGTGATAAACATTAAATTCAGGATAACTGGGAAAGACCCATCGTCGAATGGTTTTAATGAGGGTATCGACGGAGTTTTTTTATCACCCATTTCGTCAAATAAATTGTAATAAACGGGAGAACAAATGATGAAAATCATTTATCAAATGCCGGTTTACATCCTGATGCTGATCTTTTTGTTAGGGCAACTTCCTGCTCCGGCATCGGGTCAACCCAACATGAAAGGGAACCTCATTCCGGCTAATTTCTGTATCGGGAGCAAGGAAATGAAACTGTGCCAGATGATCAACGAATACAGAAGTATCTTTGAATTACCAGCGATACCGTTATCGAAATCATTATGCTATACAGCATCACTTCATGCAAAAGATCTCTTTCTTCATCATCCCGACCAAGGAGCCTGTAACTTTCATTCATGGTCGGATAAGGGATTTTGGAAGCCCTTTTGTTACCCTGGTGACGAGGATAAAAAGAATTCGGTTTGGGACAAACCTAAAGAGGTGACCCGTTATCCTGCGAAAGGATATGAAATTGTTTATTGGGAAAACGAAGTCCCTGATATCGACAGCATTCTTTCGGTATGGAAGACCGAGAGCTATTTTAATGATTTCCTGATGAACACCGGGAAGTGGGAAGGGAAAAAATGGAATGCGATAGGATTGGCTATCTATGAAAATTTTGCCTGTGCCTGGTTTGGTGAAGCCACGGATCCTGAAGGTCCGCCCTGGGTTTGTGGGAATCCGCCTGTTATTAGAGGTGCCGATGCTGCTCAAACAAGTCCTCGACCGGTAAGTAAAGTGTCGAAAGTAAAAACAAAAAATGATAGTGTTGTAGAATTACCCCAAGCACCCGGTATCACCGGGAAAGGAGACTCAACCAAAGTTTTCAGACCTGACAGTACATTCACCTACTACATCATCGTCAGGACCAACGTTTCAAAGAAACTGGCTGAACAAATTTTTAATGATTATAAATCGAAAGGACACAACAATGCCAGGGTCATCGAAAAGAATGGTAAAATCCGGATTTCAGTTTATGAAACTAAAGACCGGTTGGAAGCACTGACAAAATTGAAGGAGGTTAGGAAGACCCTTGTCAAAGATGCCTGGTTACTGAAAGAGTGAATGATCAGCATCATTCGCAATCTTTTACACATCTGAACCCCACTGTGGCGTTTCGGTTCAGACCAGGTGCAATGAGCAACAGCATTTCAGGGTGATATGCCGGAAGTGGCCCACCAGTTACATACCAAATACTCTGTGTCGGATGATAATAACTTCCTCCTCTGATGATGTTGAAATAGTATGCCCTATTGTCATAGATGTCATTTGTCATTTGCCACACATTCCCGATCATATCCTGAACCCCGAAAGAACTTGCACCTTCAGGGAACTGATTAACAGCAGTTAAAAGATTCAGGTTATTGTTACAACGGTTTTCAAGCATTTTATTACCCCAGGGATATTTTCTCATGTCGAAACCCTGAGCGGCATACTGCCATTCAATTTCTGATGGTAATCGTTTATCATTCCAATTGGCATAAGCCTTTGCATCTTCCAAATCAACATAGACCACCGGAAAATTTTCAGTGCCAGCCCTTGGTTTTCCATTCAACCAATGCTTTAAGTAATTTGATGTATCTTTAGGTATATAATTACTTTCAATCACAAAATTATAATACTGTGCATTGGTAACCGGAAAACGATCCATGTAGAATTTATTCATTATAACCTGCAGGGTGTCGGAGAAATCGGGAAAAGCGATGAACGGTTCGAGTGTGGAGGAATCGCGTTGTGTATAAAAATTAAAAGTTCCGGCTGGAATTTCCACCATATCCGCCGGGATGTTCGCGGAACCTTCTGTTTTCCGGACAGTGCTGATCAGTTCGGGGATGTCCTGTCGGAGAAGGAGGACCCGTTCATCCAGCAGTTCCCGGTCGGAGAATAACTGAAGGACTAATTTCTTCGCAGTTTTCAACCCGAGCGACCTGATATCTACCGTCGATCCGGCAGGTGAGAATTCAAAGATTTTCGAATGATAATCCGGATTTCCTGCTGTCAGTACAATTCGGGAACCAGTATTTGCAGAGATTTTTAACAAATGCCCCTGAAGATCAGCCCGAAGTTGTTTTTTAAAGACAGCAAGGCAGCCTACATTTCCCTCTCTTCTTGTATGAAGCCAACTCTGGTTGAATGACTCAATGTCGACGGGGAGATAAACCTTTCCATTAAAATTTACCGTATCAATTTCGAGGTGATTCCACAGGTCGACAAAATGCAATTCTGAATTTATCTTTTGCCTTGTTGACTCAATTTCATGCAACGGAAATTCAAACAACGGTCCTTTGAAGCCCTGAGGTTTCAGACTGAAAATGGTGAAAAGTATTTTTTGATCTGATTTCCAAAAATTTACATAGATCGAATCGGTCATCGTGGGAATCAACGGGACCCAATTATAATTATGAAGGACGGAATTATTTTCACGGAGAATCCGGAGTGTTCTGCCCAGGTATGCATAGTCCTCTCCTATCCAATCAGGACGACCCGGTCGCATGGTATTCACCTCAACCCCATAGCCATTGAAAAATGAGACCGCTATTTCCCTGTGAAGCCTGTCATCTGCTAACTGAAGCACCCTGAAAACAGCAAAATCAGGTTTGATCAGTTTGTTCAGATTAAGCGGTGGTGGCATTACCAGGGCATCATGAACCCTTCCGCTTACAATCCCGGGCATATCTTTGGGAACCGCCATTCCTTCACTATACATAATAACGCCCGGTTTCACCCTATCAGCAGTTTCCTGCAAATCCCGACTGGATTCTCCTTTGGTGTCAAGTACCACCCCATCGGCATCGGTAGCCCTGAGCAGTTCCTCCATACCAAATAGCTGATCTTCCTTCCGGGTACCTTCATCCCAGGGATTATAGGATATGAAATATTTCTTACCGAGCCGATGGACAAAGTCGGCCTGGCATTTCAATTCCGGTAATCCACCTGGTAAATCACGGTACATATCCCACTGATTCCGCGGATCAAGCCCGAGTCTTGGCCAGGTCGGCCACAAAGTGAATATGTCATACCCCCCGGTCAACGAATCAAACTCGGTAAAATTCTCATAAAAAGTAAAACATTGTTGTTCGTAATCATAAAACTTTTTATCCCAGGCGAACTGAAGCAACATAAAATAGGTATTTTTCATCCATCCCAGGTCATCTCTTTGGAAAAGCCTGTTATCAAATGTTTTCAGGTCATAAAGCCACCGTTCCTGAAACATCATTTTCATTCCCTTATGCCAATCACCCGAATGAATATCAAACCACAGGTAATATTCAGCCCATCCGCCTGGCTTCAGGGTCACCCTCCAGCGATCAATCGCTGTTCTTTCTTTATCCCTTTGACCTCTTCTGGATAAAGCTGTCAATGAAATTGTATCATCCAATATGATATCTGTAAACCCGAGGTGCCAGGCATTATCTGGTAAAACCACTCCGACCGGTCCGAAACCGGGGCGGTACAGGACTGACCGACACAGGTATCCGGGCCACTCCTTCGAACCTTCAGCAGTGATATAAGCCCTGTCATCACCCTTTCCCAATGGGATTAAATTCTCGATGGAATGATCACTTCGTCCAACATTCAGAAAGTGCAAAATGTACTTTAATCCGGGTCTGAAACCCTGGTCCAATACCATCCATCCGATGATGGAATCATTCAGATTAAAGTGAATGGTATCATGGATCACCTGCCATTCGGCCAAAGCGGAACTGTAGTCCTTATCATCAATGAAAGCTGTAAAAAATTGTAATCTATATTTATTTATGTCAATGATATGACTATCAATACCTAAACTTTTTATTGATAATCCATTGCGATCTGTAAAAGGAATGAAAAGTTCCCGGGATTGAGAACAAACCGACAAGGCGCCCAGGTTGATAAAGAGCAACAAGAGAAGGTTTTTAACCATGATCAGGCTTTTCCGTAAAAGAGATCCCGCTGGGTGAAAGCATGTTCATGTTCGAGCAGCCATTTTTTTCGTTTCAGTCCGGCACGATAACCGACCAGTTTTCCATCGTGACCGATGACCCTGTGACATGGAATAATGACCGGGATGGGGTTGCTGCCATTGGCATGCCCAACTGCTCTTAATGCGTGTATATTGCCAATCTTCCGGGCCAGATCGATGTAGGTTAGCGTACTGCCATAAGGTATTTTAAGCAGTTCATCCCAAACCCTAAGCTGAAAATCTGTTCCTGTAAGATCAAACTTGAGGTCGAAGTGATGGCGGATTCCGTGAAAATATTCTTCCAACTGGTTCACACTTTCTTTCAACACGACCGGTGTACGTGTAATTTTTACACGAAAATCAAGAAACTGGAGATGTCGGATTCCTTTTTCCGAGCCTTCTATTTCCACATACCCAATAGGGGTTTTGAGAAAGGCTCTCTGGATCGGGTTCATATCAGGTGTGTTTTGACTTTTTGCTCTTCCAGGCAAAAAACAACATGATTCCTCCGAACAGCAACATACCGATGCCAGACCACAAGTTCACATTGATCCCAAGAGAACGGGAATAGAGCATGGCATCAGAACTGGTAAAAAGGCCGTAAATTGTAAGGAACAATCCCAGGATGCTGAACATCAAACCAATCGGAAATTTTATATCTATGCCCATCTGAATCTTTAGCTTAAAAATATTGAAGGTTACGATAATTTAATATTTATAAATTCTACCTACCAGAATAAGATTGTGAGAACAGTAAAGATGATCAATACCAGGATAGCCAGGGAAGTTGATCTTTTATACCAGGCTACGTGATCTTCCTTTATTTTTGGTGTTAGCGAATAAACCAGTCCTTTGAGTTCCTCGTCTGTTTTTTTCTGTTTGGTTGAAAGGGATACGACAAGGGTGACCAGTGCGCTGGTGGTGCAGGCGTAGATGGCAGTCCAGAAATTCTGTGCCATCTCAACAGGATAGGCATAGCACTTACAGAGCCATCCGCCCTTAACCAGGGTATCGGCGCCCTCGGGATAGGTAATTCCATGATGTATAAGGGCGATCAGGAAACCCGCAAGAAGTCCCGTAAATGCAGCATGACCGGTAGATCGTTTCCAGAACATTCCAAGGAAAATTACAGCAAACAACGGGGCATTAATCATGGAGAAGATGGTTTGAAGGAAATCCATGATGTTTCCAAACAAACTGGCGAGATAGGCTGCACCGATGCTTACCAGAACACCGAAAACGGTCGCCAACCTGCCAACCTTCAGGTAATGGTTATCATCAGAGGTTTTATCACCGGTTGGCGGTCGTAAATAGCTCTGATAGATGTCGTAGGTCCACACAGTATTGAAAGCTGATACGTTTCCTGCCATGCCCGACATAAAAGAGGCCAGCAACGCGGTTATTCCCAGTCCGAGTACACCTGCCGGCAGATATTGTTTCAACAACATGATGATGGTGTAGTCCCAGATTGGCTGGCCTGCTTCATTCATTGGCAGAACAAATCCCTTGTCCGGGGTATTCATCAGCACCAGCGCTGCGATTCCAGGAACGATAATCAGGAACGGAATAAACATCTTCGGTATGGCGCCTATTAGCGGGGTATTCCGGGCTGCGGTCAGAGAATGGGCCGACATAGCCCGTTGGACGATGAGAAAGTTGGTACACCAGTAACCAAATGAGAGTACGAAGCCAAGTCCGGCAAATATTCCGTACCACTCCACCCCTAACGGGTTTGCCCGGGCCGATCCTGTATATTTCCAGGTTGTGGTCCAGGTATCCGGCGCAAATCCCTTCCCTGATACTATCGGGGCAAGCTGGTCCTGCAAACCGTTCCACCCTCCAAGATCCTTCAGACTCAACAGAACGATGGGCAACAATCCGATGACGATAATGAAAAACTGGAGGACTTCATTATAGATGGCTGAAGACAACCCGCCGAGGTAGGTATAAGCAAGAACTATAGCCGCTGATAACAGAAGGCTTAGGTGGAAGTTCCAACCCAGCACTTTTTCCATAAGGATTGCCAGGGCGTACATCGATATACCTGAAGCGAGAATGGTCATCACGGCAAACAAAATCGCATTCAGTCCACGGGTTTTTTCATCATACCGAAGCTTCAGATATTCAGGGACCGACCGCGCTTTTGATCCATAGTAAAATGGCATCATGAACAAGGCCAGGAATACCATGGCCGGAATGGCTCCGATCCAGTAAAAGTGCGTAGTCAACATTCCGTATTTTGCGCCCGATCCGGTCATTCCCATCACTTCAAGCGCCCCGAGGTTGGTTGAAATGAAAGCCAGTCCGGCAACCCATGCCGGCATGGAACGACCTGCTTCAAGAAAGGCATTGGCATCCTTCATATAACGTTTCAGCGCCCAACCGATCCCCAGGACAAAGACAAAATAGACGATCATGATGGCATAATCGATCCAACTCAGAACAAACCCGGTATCAACCATTTCGGTATTGTTAAAATATTAATATTGAATTTATTATTGAACAGATAAAGCTGTCATGTTTTAGAATAATGAAACAAATTTAACAGGATATTTTCATGAATCGATATCTTTGCAGCCATAAAATCAAGAATAAGGGAAAAAAAATTGAAGACCGGAGCGTTTATTATCTTCTTTACCATTGTTATTACCGTTTACGGTTTACTGAACAGCTACATTTTTATTCGCGGATTACAAGCTTTGCCGGCAGGTTCATGCTGGCGATCCTGGTATAGTGTCGGCTTCTGGTTGATCGCATCGACCTTTATTCTTGCACGGGTATTGGAACGTGCTTATCCGTGCGGATTTACGGGTGTCATCACCTGGATCGGATCGTTCTGGCTCGCATTCCTTCTTTATTTCACCCTGGCCGCCCTGCTGGCCGATTTAGTAAGGTTTCTCAACCATTTCGTTCATTTTTTACCGTCGGCATTGCTTGCCGATTACGGGAAAACCAAAATAATCCTGTTGATCAGTGTTATTGGAATGGTCGCTATGGTTGTTGTTGCCGGATACATCAATGCGAGAAATCCGCGGATTAAAAAGCTAAACCTTCATATTTCCAAGACGGTAACAGGGTCGCGTGAGCTCAACCTGGTGATGGCATCTGATATTCATCTCGGAACTCTGATTGCGAAGAGGAAAGCCAATAAACTGGTTGCTACCATTAACAGTCTGAATCCCGATCTCGTTCTCTTTGCAGGAGATGTGGTGGATGAAGATCTGACGCCGGTTATCATGAATAACCTGGGTGCAAACCTCAGTCAGATCAGGGCAAAGCTGGGCGTTTACGCAATCCCCGGCAACCACGAGTACATTGGAGGCGCCGAGCCGGCCATCCGGTATCTGGAGGAACACGGTGTAAAAGTTCTTCGTGATACTTCCATCCGGATCGATAACCGGTTTTACCTGGTAGGTCGGGACGATCGCGATAAAAAGCGTTTTACAGGCAAGGCACGACTTGAACTGGGTGAACTTATGAAAGGCGTTGACCATTCCTGCCCGGTTATCCTCATGGATCATCAACCCTTTCATCTCGATCAGACAGTTCATGAAAACGTAGATCTGCAACTTTCAGGGCACACCCATCATGGTCAGATATGGCCGCTCAACCTGATAACATCAGCAATGTATGAGATCAGCAGCGGATACCTGAAAAAGGGAGTTACCCATTTCTATGTCTCTAATGGATTCGGCACATGGGGGCCTCCGATCAGACTCGGGAATCGTCCCGAGATCGTGCACATTAAACTGACTTTTGACTGATCCTATGCATAAACCTCGTTTCAGACTTGTTTCGCTCATAACCCTGTTTACGGTATTAGGAATCATCCTCCTGATCTGGTCGCTGTTCCCCTTGTTCCATCAAAAAGAACCAGTCAAAGTCAGTGTTTCAAAATCACACATCGCCTACAACCTGGCCCTCGACTCCGTTGATATAACCTACGGGAAGGTGAAGGGCAACCAGAATCTGTCGGAGTTGCTGGCCAAACTGGTATCACCCCAGATCATTGACCGGATCGGTAAATCAACCTGTGAAATTTTCGACGTCAGGAAAATCCGTTCTGGAAATACCTATGCACGTATAACATCCCGGGATTCGGCGAGACGTACCCTCTTCTTCATTTATGAAATCAATCCCATCGATTTTGTTGTTTATGATTTCAGAGATTCGCTCCGGGTTTACCGTGATAAGAAGAACGTTAAAATGAACGTTAAGACCGCAACAGGAACCATTACTTCCTCATTGTGGAACTGTTTTGCGGAGCAAAACCTTGACGTTGAGTTGGGGTTGGCGCTTTCGGATGTTTATGCCTGGACGGTCGATTTTTATGGGTTACAACGGGGTGATCACTTTAAAGTAATCTATGAAGAAGTTCATGTAGATGGAAGGATGGTAGGGATTGACAAGATTCTTTCTGCGGTATTCAGCAGTGGCAATAAGGATTTTTTCGCATTTTATTTCCCGCAACAGGGTAAGCCGGCATATTTCGATGAAAAGGGACAAAGCCTGCAGCGATCTTTTCTGAAGGCTCCCTTGAAATTTTCCCGGATCAGTTCGCGGTTTTCCAGAGCCCGCAAACATCCCATTCTTAGGATTGTGAGGCCCCACTATGGCGTCGATTATTCGGCACCACGTGGCACTCCGGTTGTAGCGCTCGGAGATGGACGCGTGGGTGAAGCAGGTTTTAAAGGTGGTTACGGACGATTTATCAGTATTCACCACAATTCATCGTATACCACAACCTATGCACATCTTTCGGGCTATGCCAAAGGTTTGAAGGCCGGAAATCATGTGAGTCAGGGTGAGGTAATTGGTTATGTCGGGAGTAGCGGACTGTCGACCGGCCCTCATCTCGATTTCAGGGTGTATAAAAACGGGAAACCCATCGATCCGTTGAGATTGGAGTCACCGCATGCGAAACCGGTAGATTCCAAGGATCTCCATTCGTTTTATAAGACCATTCAGAAGTACAGAACTCAATTATCCGATTAACCAGATTCTTTTTCCGGTGGTTGCTGATTCTGGAAATAAAATTCTTAGGTTTGTACCACGATAAACATGGGTTAGAACTTATCAGCCTTTTAAACCAGTTATGAATTTCCTCAGAAATATTTTTCTTTACCTGTTTTTAATGGGTATCGTTTCGTGTCATGTGAATATAAACAACCAGGAATGGGGCTCCAGCGACACACATAAAAAGCCGGCCATCATGAAAAAATCGTTCGGAACTGTTGATAACAAAGAGGTATTTTTATATACCCTTCAAAATGCAAACGGGATTAAAGTCTCGATTACCAATTACGGCGGAATCATCACCTCTATTTTGACTCCCGATAAACATGATTCCTTAGGTGATATTGTACTTGGTTACGACAATCTTGCGTCTTACTTGAAGAGCACGCCTTACTTCGGCGCCATCGTCGGGCGCTATGCAAACCGGATCGCCAAAGGCGCTTTCAATCTCGACGGTAAACAGTACAAACTTGCTGTCAATGACGGAAATAACAGCCTTCATGGCGGTTTAAAGGGTTTCGACAAGGTGGTCTGGGATGCAGTTGAATCGCATGATTCGCTGCAATCGAAATTGGAATTGACCTATCTCAGTAAGGACGGCGAGGAAGGATACCCGGGAAACCTCCGGGTGAAAGTCACCTACACGCTGAATGATCAGGATGAACTGATAACCCTGATTGAAGCAACCACTGATAAATCGACCCCGGTAAATCTTTGCAACCACACCTATTTTAACCTCTCGGAATGCGACACCAGCGTTCTGGGACATATTCTAACCCTGTATGCAAGCCAATACACGGAAATTAACGACGAGCTGATCCCAACCAACCGTTTATTGCAGGTTCAGGGGACACCGATGGATTTCAATGCTTCAGCAGCAATCGGTGAACGGATCGGAAAGGTCAAAGGGGGCTACGATCACAACTTTGTTCTTGATCACAAACCCGGCATGTTGTCCATGGCTGCTCAACTTTATGATCCAAGGAGCGGCCGACAGGTTGAAATCCTGACGACACAACCGGGAATTCAACTCTATAGCGGAAATTTTTTAGATGGGACTCTGGTCGGTAAAGGGGGAAAAGTTTATCAAAAACACTTTGGTTTATGTCTCGAAACGCAGCATTTTCCCGATTCACCCAATCATCCATCCTTCCCTTCAACCATCCTGAAGCCCGGTGAACAATTCTCCGAAACCACGGTGTACAGATTCTCTGCATTTAGAGAACCAACGCAGGAAAATGAGGAATAGGCCATCAGTCTCCCGTTGACAATCAACATTCTCCGGAGAACCAGCAACGATTCTAATATTTGTTGGGGACAAACGTCTGTTCCGACATGGGTGGTCTGACATAACTTTTATCCTTAGCCAACGGAGGAAGCACAATTGTTTCGCGGGGTACTTCTTCGTACGGGATCAAACTCAGCAAGTGGCTGATGCAGTTCAGCCGGGCACGACGTTTATCATCGGCTTCCACAACATACCAGGGCGATTGTTTGGTATCGGTGTAAGCGAACATTTCATCTTTGGCTTTAGAGTACTCGACCCATTTGGTGCGTGATTCAACGTCCATCGGACTGATCTTCCACCGGCGGGTCGGATCGTTGATGCGCTGAATGAAGCGGCGTTCCTGTTCTTTATCACTTACTGAAAACCAGTACTTGATCAGGATGATACCGGAACGGATCAACATGGTCTCGAAGTTCGGGCAGGATCGTAAAAAATCCCAGTATTCGACATCCGAACAAAAACCCATGACCCGTTCCACACCCGCCCGGTTGTACCAACTCCTGTCGAACAACACCATCTCACCGGCGGCAGGTAAATGAGAAACATAACGCTGAAAGTACCATTGCGTTTTCTCCTTTTCAGTCGGTATTCCCAATGCAACGACCCGGCAAACCCTGGGATTCAACGATTCTGTTATCCGTTTGATGGCTCCTCCCTTTCCGGCAGCATCGCGGCCCTCAAACAAGGCAACCACGCGAAGGCCCTTATATTTGATCCATTCCTGAAGCTTAACCAATTCGACCTGTAGCTTCGCGAGTTCCTCCTCGTATAAATTTCCCGGTAGTTTCTCCCGCTCATGATCGACGGGTTTGTCCTTTTGAGGCTCGGAAATCAGCTCTTCCTCTTTTTGCAGGTTTTCTTTCTTCTCCTTTTTATCCTTGTTTTTATCTTTTTTGTGGCTCATTGAATTCTAATTATAGTTCTTGTATACAGATTTCGTACGAAGGTAATACAAAAAAAATCTGCATTTGTCAAGCTTATGTTTTTTCTTAAAACCAGAATTCTGTTAACTTTGGTGGCATCGACCGAACTTCCTATTTTTCAACCATGAAAATCAAACATCTTTTAATTGGTTTGACCCTGATAAGTCTCACCACTTTCTCCGACCTGCCGGCCTGCACCATCTTCAGGATGAAAGCCAAAGACGGAAGCATTATGATAGCCCGTTCGATGGAATTCGCTATTGATCTTCGCTATGATCTCATTGTGGTGCCGCGCGGTTCCCGGTTCACGAGCCCTTTTCCTCCCGCCAGGCAAGGCTTAACCTGGTCAACCCGGTTTGGATATGTGGGTGTTGCTGAAATGGGTAAAATCTCTGGAGTCAGCGACGGGATGAATGAGCAGGGACTTTCGCTCAGTTCGCTCTGGTATGAAAGCACGATGAAATGGCAGGAAGTGACGGCTGCCGACAGCAGCCGGGCTTTAGCACAAACCATGTTCTCCGATTGGATATTAGGCAGCTTTTCTAATGTCGGGGAGGTAAGGGCAGCCGTGACCAGAGTGAAGGTATTTAACTATATTGATCCCGCACTGAAGATGCCGGTCTTTTTACATTTTATTGTCTATGACGCATCGGGGGGATGCATTGTTATCGAGTATGATCAGGGATTTTGCAATGTTTACGACAACCCTTTGGGGGTCATGACGAATGCCCCCTCTTTCCCATGGCAGATGACCAATCTTCGTCAGTATATCGGTTTGGATGCAACCAATGCAAAGGCTGTACAGGCCGGAAACCAAGTGTTTCTTCCGACGGGTCACGGACAGGGAATGTTCGGCTTGCCTGGAGATTATACGCCACCCAGCCGGTTTGTAAGGCTTGCCATGTTTAGCCGTTTCGTTGATCCTCAATCCGACGCCAGTCATAATCTCAATTTGTGCCAGCATGTGATCAATACCTTTACCATACCATTCGGGATCATAACCGACAAGGCTGCCGACGGTACCATTACCGATAAAGAATCGACCCAGTGGGTGACCTTTCGCGATGTGACAAATCGTGTACTCTATTTCAAAACATACGAAAATCAAACGCTGCGAATGATCGACTTGCGAAAGCTCGACTTTACCGCCAAAGAGATCCGACGGATGTCGATGTACGGAACGCAGCAGACGATCATTGAAATGACACCCAGATAAAGTTGGCTTGCCCAGGCAAATCAGATGCTTATAGTTCCTTTATTTTTATAAACCGATGAAGTTGTTCCTGCGATTCTTCCCACTAGTTTTTTTAGTGACCTTGTTCCAATACGGATATTCCCAGACCGATACGGATTTCTGGTTTGTTGCCCCGGAAATTTCAAAGAACGGCCTTCAGGATTTTGACATTCCCATATTTTTCCGTATTTCATCCGGTGTGGAGGCAGCCACGGTGTCAATCACACAGCCTGCAAATCCCGGATTTGCACCCATCGAATTATCATTACCTCCGAACGGATTTACTTCAGTAGATCTTTCTCCTTTTCTCGACATCGTCGAGAACAAACCGGCCAACACCATTCTGAACTACGGACTCCATATTGTCAGCTCAACCCCGATCAGCGTTTACTATGAAATTGCCAGCACCTATTGCATGTGCAACCCGGAGCTTTACACGCTGAAAGGAAGAAATGCAATAGGCACCAACTTTCACATCCCTACGCAGAACCACTTTAATAACCATTCCATTTACAACCCGGTTCCTTACAACGCTGTTGACCTTGTGGCGACGGAGAACAATACGGTGGTAACAATCGTTCCATCAAAAGCGATTGTCGGTCATCCTGCCGGTGTTCCTTTTCAGATCAGTCTCAATAAGGGACAAACCTATTCCGCGCTTGCAACGTCACAGGAGGCTATTGACCACCTTTTTGGATCGGTCGTGACCTCTACCAAGCCCATTGCAATCACGATGACCGATGATCTGCTTTACGGGATTACCGGATGTGCCGATGTGATCGGCGATCAGATCGTCCCTCTTGAAATTACCGGTACAGAATATATTGCCGTGAGAGGAAACCTGACCAACAACGGGAACAGGGCATTTATCCTGGCAACTCAGAATAACACCGCGATTTATCTTGACGGTAGTGCCACACCTGTTGCCACCATCAATACCGGCCAAATATTCAATGACAACATTGTGAATCCTTCAACATACATAACCACCGACAAGCCGGTTTATGTTTTCCAGACTTCAGGTTTCGGATGCGAATTGGGAGGAGCCTTGCTCCCACCCGTTGTATGTACCGGTTCGACAAGGGTCACTTTTTTCAGAACCACCAATCAGCAACTGGGCACCATTCTTTTTACAGCTAACGGCAACCAGGGAAATTTCCTTGTCAATGGCAGCCCCTCACTGATCACTGCATCGGGGTTTTCCGATGTCCCCGGAACCGGCGGCCAATGGGTAGCAGCCAGTCTTACCTTTGATATTTCGCAAATCCCGGTGGGATCACCCGTAGTTGTTGAAAACACGACCGGAAAATTTCATCTCGGGCTTATGATCGGAGATTACGGAGGTGGATGTAGTTACGGGTACTTCTCAAATTTTGCCGCACTTAACCTGGGCCCCGACATATCAGTCTGCTCTGGTATCCCCCAGTTACTCGATGCAGGTCCGGGAAGGACCAGTTATGCCTGGTACTATAACGGGGTTATCATCCCCGGTGCGGTATCCCAAACCTTTACAGCCACACAGCCGGGAACTTACCGGGCAATGGTCATCGACAACGGATGCACCTTACAGGATGAAATGATTTTAAGCTGGTATCCAGCCTTATCCCCGGATCTCGGTAATAATATCGCCCAATGTGAAACCGGCAATCCGGTTGTCCTAAGTCCGACAGGAGGTCCATATTCTGCCTATTTATGGCATCCGGGTGGCGAGACCACTCCTTCTCTTACCGTCACAACTTCCGGGTCCTATCAGGTTACTGTCACCGATATCAATGGTTGTCAGGCCGGCAGCAATACTGTGACGGTATCTCTGAACACCAATCCGGGAGTTGCCCTTTCCCCATTTGTGCCTGCATGCAGCAATGAACCTCCGTTTCTTCTTACCGGTGGTACGCCGACCGGAGGAGTATATTCAGGTGCCGGAGTAAACAGTTCAACATCTTCTTTTGATCCCGGTATTCCCGGAGCCGGCGGACTTATCACTTACACCTTTACCGATCCTTACGGATGCACCGGTTCCGCTACCCAGACCCTGACGGTATACTCAGCGCCCACAGTAAGTTTGACTCCATTCCCGGCGGTTTGTTCCAACGATGAGCCTTTCCTGTTGACCGGCGGAACGCCTCCCGGGGGAACATATTCAGGCAACGGAGTAGTTTCGGGATCCTTTGATCCTTCTCTTGCCTCACCCGGAGCGAATACCATCACCTATACCATCCCGGATGCCAACGGTTGTAATACCGCTTCAAGCCAACCTCTTTTTGTGTACCCTGCCCCGGAGGTTGTGCTGACTGTCAGCAGTCCGGTATGCATCAATGCACTCCCGGTACAGCTCCTTGCAAATCCTCCCGGTGGAATCTTTTCAGGACCTGGTGTTGTTCCGGTCAGCGGGTTGTTCTACCCTTCTGTTGCCGGTGTGGGAACACATTTAATCCAGTATACCCTGACAGATAGTCATGGTTGCTCGGATACAGATTCCAAAACGGTTGAGGTCCTGTCGTTACCTGATGCCCGTGGAACCATCACCCCGCAGGGCATATACTGCCAGGGCGATCAACCCGCATCATTCACCATTGTGAACCCGGATCCTGTTGCTACCTCCTTTACCTGGTCGCTTCTTCCGCTGAATGCAGGAGTAGTAACAGGTTCATCTCAGACCATGTCGGTTTCGTGGGCACCCGATTTTACCGGAACCGCAAGTATCGGATTTCAACCTGTCTCTGGTTGCGGTACCGGCCCCTGGTCTCCATTCCAGATCATTACTGTCAATCCGAAACCCATTGTTTCGTTTACCTCCTGTTTTGACCTGAAAACCACCAAAAATGCCAGACCCATTACGCTGAAAGGCGGAATTCCGATCGGATCCGGGGGCGTATACTTAGGGACAGGAGTGTTGCAACCCGAACCCGGAGTCTTTCGCTTTGATCCATCCGATCCCCTGATCCAGCCATCACCCGGTGGTACATCCTGTCTGATAACATTCCGATATACAAACATCCATCAATGTTTCAACGAAGAAACAGTAACAATTAAAGTATTTCCTTCCAACAGCGGAACCGGGTGCCCGGGCACAGTGACGGATATTCGTGACGGGAAGCATTATGCCACTTATTCGGCAGGTAGCGGATCTTCCACTAAATGCTGGATGGCGGAAAACCTGAATTATGGAGATTCTGTTTACTGGGCTCTGTCCCAAACCGATAACTGTAAGGTGGAAAAGTATTGTGCCGGCAACCTGACTTCACAATGCGCGATTTCTGGCGGATTTTACCAATGGGATGAGCTGATGCAGTACCAGAATAACGAAGGAGGACAAGGTATCTGTCCACCCGGATGGCATGTACCTTCGCTTCAGGAATGGAATGAGCTTGCAAACGCATGCCGCGGTCCGGGACTGGCAGGCGACCAGCTTAAAGATCAAGGAACCTATTATGGGTTTCATGCGCTTATGAGCGGCTTTTTCTATTCCGGTCACCTCTGGTCCTTTTCTTCCGGGGCATCCTCCGGAATCATGTTCTGGACCTCAACCCTTCATTCACCTCTATCTGCGTATGCAAGAGGGTTAAACCAAATAAATCCAAGCTTATCATTCTACTCCTCGGGAATCGATAATGGGTTCCCGGTCAGGTGTGTCAGGGATTAAAGTTCATGTCCCTCCTGAATCAATAAATCCTGTATAGATCAAAATATCTGCCTGTGTGGATCAGGGAAGCAGTTTTCGGGATTTCCTCCTGGAACTGATTGCTTTTCTGAACCACATAGAGGACCTGAGAATACTTCGGGTATTCGTAAGGTTTGATACCGGCCAGTTGGCCCGATTTAATCCGCAGTGTCCAGCTTGTCCAGAATTCAAGGCGGTGCTGGGCCAATACAATGGTGGAGGAAGGCTTCGGGATAACGGTACGCAATGATGATAATTCCAAATATTCCTCCTTTGAAATATAGGTTCGGCGTACACCGCTGGTTGCTACAGTCAGGGTTAGCAGAAGGGCGAGTAAGATGGCGATCGGAATCCGGACCGGTTTACGGCAGTACTGGAATATAAAGATTGTGATCACAGTCAACGGAATCAGAGATATGAATAGCAACCGGTTGTAAATTGCGCTATTGATAAAAGGATTGGATAATAAGACAAACCAAATGACCAGCGACAGGTAAAAAATCGATTGCTCTTTCCCCATTCGCTTCCGTATCGTGAAAAACAGTATGATCGACATAATTGAAAAGGAATTGATGATGATCAGATACAGTAAATTTTGCCAATCCCAAATTAATTCTCCCTGGCATATCAACATAAAAAAGGAATTACGGAAAATTTGCAACGGATCCGAAAAGTATGAAATCAGGTGCAGAAATCGCTGATTGTCATACAACTTTAAAAGAAACGGCAGAAGGATTAATGCCAGCAGAGAGAATGCTACGAAAACAATCCTGATGCCCGATTCACGGAACCATTTAATGATCCTGCTGATATTGAAAATACCAGTGACTAATGTGAATACAAACAGGAAGATAAACAGGGATGAAAAGCAGCCAAAGTGTGTCAGAAGGGTGAGTATTACCGAACCAGCAACCATAACCAGTTCTTTAGTTTTTCTATGGTTGCTAAACTGCCATAAATAATAGAGCGTCATGTAGACAAATAACATGCTGATGGCATTTTTATCAAAGTCGATGGCAAAAAGAACGAGTACTGAGGGATTCAGGACCGACAACGCGAGGACAACTGCAAGGTACCCCGGGTGGATTTTACGGTTTGTAACAGATTGTGCCAGGCAAAAGACCGGAATCACGATCAGCGATGGTAATACGGCATTGACCATCCTGCAGGCAAAAACGATGGAATCGCTAACCGGCATGGAAGAGACGAGAATGATGATCCTGGCTGCCAGGGCCTCGATCCAGAAGACCAGGGGCACATCGCTGTACCCCAGCGTTCCTCTCTCAAGAAGACATCGAACCTGTAGCGGATAATACATACTTCCCAATCCGGGGATAAGGTGACTGTCGGCAGTTGCAATCAGCCTGCACACAATTGAAATAACTGCTATTGCAAACAGGATTCCGTATCGGATCATCCATGCTGGATTTGTTTTTTTACTCATACGTTTTCTCTTTCTGTTTTTGTAAAATGGTTATTTTGGTTTTTTACCCTTACACGTTTTCTCATTGATTTAGGCAAAATTCCACGGCATGGTTCATCTTACCGGTCATTCGTAAACCATTCCAGATATGCAATGAAATCGATGTTGTAGGCGTTAACGGGAGCGCGGGTGTTTTATCAACCTAAGATCCTGTTTTCTCTCAGTGTGGGTTGAATTTTGGCGGAAGTTTATCATTAATCAATTTAAAAAAAGCATCCCGGTACGTGATGCTGATCGGTATCATCCGGTCAAAAATCTTTATCCTGTTCCGTTCGATGCTTTCAATGTTGTTGACTGAAACAAGGAATGATTTATGAACCCTTGCAAAGCGAGGTGGTTTGAGTTTGCGCTCCATAAATTTAAAGCTCTGAAGCGTCATGATCTTTCTGGTCCGGGTAACTATTTGCAGGTAGTCGCTCATCCCCTGGATAAAAAGAATATCGGCGAAAAAAATCTTTTCAAGCCGGTACTCCGTTTTCACGAAGAAAAAGTCATGCTCTTCTTCCTGCTTGCCATTCGACCCTGCCATAAGGTTATCCATTACACGGTCGACAGCCTGAACAAAACGGTCGAAAGAATAGGGTTTGAGCAAATAATCCGTAACATTAAATTCGAAACCTTTCAAAGCATATTGTTCGTATGCCGTTGTGATGATGATCTGGGGGTGGTACTTAATTGCTTCAAGAAATTGGATCCCGGTAAACTGTTCCATTTGAATATCAAGAAATATCAGGCTTACTTGCTCTTCTTTCAGGAACGAGATGGCATCAAGCGCATTGTCAAAAGTTTTTACCAAAGTCAGTCCATTTATCCTTTCGGAAAAGGAGGCTACTTTTTTTAATGCGAGGGGTTCATCGTCGATGGCAATACACTTAATTTCCATGGGTTTCTATTGTTAGATCTACTGTAAAAAGTCCTGATTCATCAACAATATCCAGTGTATACCTTTTACCATAGATAAGGTCAAGGCGCCGTTTTACATTGGCAATCCCGGTTCCGTTTTGATTTGGAGAGGCGGATCTGCCCAATATATCATAATGGTTTTCAGAGGTGAAATTGATCTTCGTTCCATCCACCCTGAATGTGATCACAAAGCCGGCATGATCGCCTTTGAATGTGGCATATTTAAAGTCATTTTCGACAAACGGAATAAACAGCATCGGAGCAATGAGCAGGTCGGGATATTTTTCCGGGACAACGAGTCGTATCAGGTCAGGATTAGAAATTCTTAAGGTGTATAAAGAAGCAATATTGCTGATATAGTTGATTTCCTTGGAAAGGTCGACAAAATCAGAAGCCGTTTCGTATGACATATAACGCATGATCTCGGAAAGTTTAAGCAGCGACTGTGATGCTTTGGCGGGATCTTCGTAAATCAACACATCAATATTATTCAACGTGTTAAATAAAAAGTGCGGATTAATTTTACTTTTCAATAAAGCCAGTTCACCTACCGCCTTTTGTTTTTCAAGAATTTCTTTCTGGTTCATGGTATTCAGCCAATCCAGCAAAATCCTGAACAACGAACCAAAGGTAGCTACAATGGTTATGACCGTCATCCCGCTAAAATGCATCTTGATGCTATAGGGGGCATAAAATCCGTGGAATTCCCCGCTAAAAATGGATTTAATAAGAAACAGCGCCGAATAACCCAAAAAGGTAAGGATACACAGGCACGCTATTGAAACCAGGAAAAAAAGCGAATATTTCTTTTTTTCCAGAAGTGCGGGAACCATAATGAAATAAAAAAGATAGAAGGGGACTGCCATGTAAAAAGTGGAAGCCAGGTACATCGAAATTTTTTCGGGATCGCTGAACATGGAGAAGTCCCTGAAATTGACAAATGCCGCAAAGAGCCATAGAAACAGATGCAGTAACAGGATATTTTTTTTGCTCATGATTTAATTTTTCCACAAAAATCAAAGTTACACTTCTATCAAACAAGAAAACTCGGCCATTGATTCAAATTCTTATCCGTGATCGAAGGATTTATCTGTAAAATGAAAGTATCATTAAAGAGTACCCGGAATGGTACTTTTACAACAAGATCACTTCCATGATCCCAAAGCCGGGAATGTCAAGGGGTTGTTCAATTGGCCTGAGCACGGTTTCACCATCCGGACTTTTAATTTTCAGTTTTTCAATTCTGAGCGAACCGGGGACAATCGTGAAACGTTCAGGGGCTTCACATGTATTGAAAATCCTCACCGAAAACCCCTGGTCTTCACGTGCGAGCGATGTAACAATCACATTGTGATTACTCAGGGTGAAGAGCGAACCGGCGGGGGTCATTCTTTCGGTGGGAATTGTCAACAGCGGTTGGTTGAACGATAGCCCTGCCCGCTGGGTTTCCGGCAGGTTAAACAACCCATGAGGTATTAAGGCATAATGGAAGGTCACGGTTCCTTCCTGATCGGCTTTAAAGTTGGTATGCCAGTAATTGTTCATCACATAGGAAATCAGGGTAGGATTCGTATCCGGTTTTGACTTCCATACTTTTACCCCGAATTTTCCGGGAGTCTCATCGGTCAGGTCACCGGGTTCAATCAGACAGGCTTCACGTAAAAGAAGAGATACACCACCTCGCTGGTCGGAAATGTCGCACCAATGCTGAACACAATAATAATCCTGGTTGGAACCCGGGAGCTGGTTCACACCAGGATGAAATATTCCTCCCCAACCGGTATTGTAACGGGTTACTGCGTCATTCATGGAAAACGGAAATGAAAAGTGGACCGATTCCTTTTCCCGGATAGACTTTTTGTCGATGGTATTAGCAAGTTCCAAACGGTTTATCCCTTTGATGATTGTTATTTCCCTGATCAGCGAATGGCATCCCGGGGCGGTGTTTCTAATCTGTACAACAGCCAGTAACGGACCGTTTTCCTTCAGCCGGATCTCACCGGATGGATCATTCGATACGGCGTATTCCGGATCGAGGCCCGGCACATAAAGAAATTTGTTGAGCCCTTCCCCGTTACCGCTTTTCACGAGTTCAAATTGCAAGGGTTTCCAGATCAAGCTGCTGATACAGCCGGTAATGGTATCGATTTTCAGTCTGAAAAATTCATTTTCCATCTGTCCGGCTACATGATCCGACCATGACCCTTCAGACCTGCGTTCTTTCTTTACCAGTGAATAACTCCTGGATCCCAGTGAGGGAACATCTGATGCCAGAAAAGCCAATCTTCCGTCGTTAAGTTTCTGACTGATGACTTCCCTGCCACTGTCATCTACCACTACATCCGACGATGAGGCGGCAGCTGAATCAATGTAAACCACATCGGTTCTTGGCCACGAAAGAGTATTTAAAACATCGAATGTCTGCGTACAGTCTGGTAGTATAAAGGGATTGTACAAGTACTTCACAAGGGAATCGGCATCTAAGGCAAATTGTTTTTTAAATTCCCATTGGTCCTTTACAAACGGAATATCCGGATCGGTAATGCTGTTATAGGCTCCCCAGGTATGTTCATCGAAAAGCAATATTTTTTCCCATGCTTTGGCGATGTCATCGGCCGGACACACAGGACTTCCTTTAATGGAATACAGATTCGAAACCTGTGTGAGTTTTTCACTGTTCACCCGGTTCATAGCCATACAGGCAGCGGTGGAGTATGCACCATCTTCCCAGTATGGTGTAAAATCACCTGAAAATGCCGGTAACTGATCACCATATCGTCTTTCGAATTCTCTGAACATCCTATCAATGGTACTGAGAATGATCTTTGGTGAATTGTACTTTGCATTCCAACCGGCTACAAATCCTGATATAAGGCTGTCGGTGGGACCGTTATCTGCAACAATGCTGTATCTCCATTGAACCATCTCATAAGGATATCCTTCAGCATCCAGTTCATTCATGTAAGCAGCAATCTTCTTTTTACCTCTACTGTATATATCCCCTGCTTTCATGCCATGCCAGGAAGAATATCCCTTGCCTGCCATCCAGAACAATATTTTCTCATTCCCCGATGGCGACACCCACCAGAAAGGCCGGTCAGACCAGTTTTTGTTTGAATGTCCGACCCGGTCACCACCATCGGGGTAGGATTCCACATAATTGGGGCCGTCGGAGAAATAGCGAATTCCACTACGGGCTAAGGCAGGGATGGTACCCCAGGTAAGCCCTGGAATATCGGTGATCATAGCGGCAGGAAGGCTGATACCAAAATCCTTTTCCAATTTCCCGGAATAACCGGTGAGTATGAACAACTCCTCAGGCTGACATAAGCCCGTGGTAATGCCGGCATAGAGCGCTCCGATACCAATACGACCATTCTTAACAGCCGTAATCAGATCAGCTTTTTGTTCAGGGGAGCAAACCTTAAGAAAATTCTCAACCGCCATGGAAGTTTCGATATTCCATTTAAATTGCGCTTCTATCGGAAGATCGCCGGTCTGACTGATGTATTGAAGTGCATTGGCAATATTCCGGTTCTGGATCTTCTCCACCTCCTGTTGACGGTGAGAATATCCCACATCGTAATGTGAATGATGAATCAGATATATTTCCCTTTGTATGACAGGCTTCAGGTTCAGGTTGAATTCTCTGACTGACTGTCCGGGAATAAAAGCCTTAACATTTATGAGGGTTTCCGATGAAACCGCATCATGAAAAATATCAAAGTTATTCGCACCATTTTTCAGAATAAACCGGTATTTCTCAGCGTTATCAACCAGAAGTGTCAACGGCACCTGATTGCCGAAATGTATTGCGACAACGTTTAAAACCTGTCTTTTATCTTGTGTGAGCAAGGGTACCGGTTCAATTTCAACACTTTCATTAAACTCATATTTGAATGTCATGTACCAGTCGGCGCTGTTCTCCTGACGCCCGACCACTTTCAGTTTCAGAGGCTTTCTCTTTTCATACAAAGCCGCCGGCACCCGGAGGTACATATAGCCATGCGCATCGCCGCATGCATCATCCATTTTCCAATCAAAAACAAGTTGTTCACCTTTTTTACCTGTAAAACACCAGTAAGGCAGGTTCTTTTTGGCACAAGTCCTGAATGTCAGTGAAAAACAGTCGTTGATATAAAGATCAAAACTGCGGTCCCCACTACTGGTTCCCTTTGAATGGGCTGCAATCCAACCAAAATAAATATATTTTCCCCCCGGATTTTCAGGTATGACTTCCGTCTCCCATTCGATCGCTTTCTTACCATCTGTACATCGGGTGAGCAGCGCGACCTTCGCGACATCGGGAAGTGCAGAGTTATAATTGATATTTTCTCCGCTGAGCTCTTGAGCGTAACCCTTTAGGCAAGAAATTTTTCCAAATAATGGAACAACGACCTGAGCTGTTGAAACAAAGGAGAGGGTTACAAAGCAGATCACCAAAAATCTAAATTTCATAATTAATGAACTTTCAAGGATTTTTTTGGAGATGAACTTATGCGCATCATGGCACATCTGATTACGAAGCGAACAGTTTCTGCTGAATGGGTTAAGAATAAGTCGGCAAATCTAACTGTTTTTCAGTACTTTTTTTACCCCGTGCGGTTCGACATTTCTATCTTCCGATGTAAAACCCATGCTCGATCCCGTTTTTAAAATGACTGTCCGGTCTTCATCTCATCCGGAGAACTTGAAATTGCCAAAATGACCGCTACCCGAAAATCTATTAAAAGTTTTTCCCGTGAGCATAATTCCCGCTGAATCAACGCTCATTTAGGGAAAACCGTAAAAATATTTACGGAAAGTTTACCATATAAAATCAATTTTATTATATTATGTTTGGAGTTTGAATATTCCAAACACGTACATACCTGCCAATCATGTATAAATATTTCATATCTACATGCCTTCTGGTCTCATATATTCCGAACTTCTAAATAGGCATGGGACTGGATAAATCTCTTTGACAGAGAATCATTTACTACTCAGTATGATTCGTAAAAGTCTTTTTTTATGACAATCAGTCCGATAATTACCAACACATAGTGGCAATTGAATCGATAAAGAAAATTATGCAAAACAGCAAACGTGAGTTGTGCAAATTTGGTAGTTTAATAAGAAAATACTTTAATCACTTAATTCTTGTAAACCATCCACCATAAACATAATTTTTAATACATATATCATATCAATTAATCATTAAATTAATCATTAAAATTTTCCAATTATGAAAAATATGTTAAATTTTCTGGTAATATCATTGGTACTTATGATGATTTTCATTACCAGTTGTAAGAAGTGTGAAAATGATGTTATTAACAAACAAACAAGCAACGTATTTCAAGAAAAAGTTATTCGATTGATAGAAGGTTTTAAAAGCAAAATGAACACTCCATTGAAAAGTGGAGAAGATATTTCACTTGACAGTGCCATTTGGCTTATAGAGGCTACTGTAAATGAAACTTATGCCAGAGCTGATAATTTTAGAGATGTCGTACATGTCGATTCTTCAGTTATTAGTATAACCCTGTCAGAGAACAATACTATTTCTGTATCGGATATGGCCACTGCATACCAACAAATGGTTGATAGTATTTCTCAACATTATTATTTAATAACAGGGGAAAAGGGTCTAATTTTTGTTGATTTAGAAGTTGTTTCTACTCAAAATGGCCAAGTAACTGAACTACTCCCCATCATTAAGACAAAAAAGTTAAAGAGTATTGTTGTTCAACG